>PAQK01000056.1 GCA_002709665.1 Gemmatimonadota bacterium
CTTAGGATCGCCGCCATTGTCTTTGCCTTCTATAAGGAGGTTACTTCTTTGATTCATCATCCTCCACGACTTCGTACTCAGCGTCTACAAAACCATCTTTTTGTTGCTCTCCACCCTCGGGTGGTGGTTGAGGTCCACCCGGCGGCGGGGGTTGTGGACCCCCTTCAGGACTGGCTTCCGCAGATGCCTGCTGGTATAGTTCACTAGCAATTTCGTGCCAAGTCTGTGTGAGTGCCTCGGTGGCAGCTTTGATTTCTTCGGTGTTCTCGCCCTTGAGTGTTTCCTTGACCCTGTCCACTGCCGCCCGGACTTTGGCCTTGGAATCTTCGCTGACTTTGTCACCCATTTCTTCAAGTTGCTTCTCGGTTTGATATACCTGCTGGTCGGCCTGGTTTCGGACCTCGATGCTTTCGCGCCGCTCTTTGTCTTCCGAAGCGTTGGCCTCGGCATCGTTGACCATCTTGTCAATTTCGCTTTCGGACAGGCCGGAGGAGGCTTCGATCCTAATGCTTTGCTCCTTGTTTGTGGCCATGTCTTTAGCACCAACATTCATAATGCCATTTGCGTCGATGTCGAAGGAAACTTCGATTTGGGGCATGCCTCTTGGTGCCGGAGGGATACCGTCTAGGTGGAACTTGCCGATGGTTCGGTTGTCCACTGCCATTTCCCGCTCGCCCTGGAGGACGTGAACTTCCACGGAGGGTTGGTTGTCTGCAGCCGTTGAGAACACCTGTGACTTTTTAGTCGGGATCGTCGTGTTGCGATCGATAAGCTTGGTCATCACGCTGCCCAATGTCTCAATCCCCAGCGAGAGGGGTGTCACGTCCAGTAAGACAACGTCTTTCACGTCACCGGAAAGGACACCGGCCTGAATCGCTGCACCCACCGCCACGACTTCGTCAGGATTTACTCCGCGATTGGGTTCCTTACCGAACAGCGCTTTTACAGATTCCTGGACTTTCGGGATTCTGGTGCTTCCCCCTACAAGGATGACTTCGTCGATATCGGAAGGCGACAGTCCTGAATCGCGCAACGCCTGGGAACAGGGTCCAGTTGTTCGGTCTACAAGGTCCTCGACAAGTTGTTCGAACTTGGCTCGGCTGAGAGAAACATTCAAGTGCTTTGGACCGGAAGCGTCTGCAGTTATGAAGGGGAGGTTGATCTCCGCCTGCATTCCCCCGGATAACTCGCACTTAGCTTTCTCCGCTGCTTCTTTAAGTCGCTGGAGCGCCATGGGGTCCTGTCGGAGGTCGATCCCGTTCTCCTTTTGGAACTCTTCCGCAAGCCAGTCCATCACCCGCTGGTCGAAGTCATCGCCACCCAAATGGGTGTCCCCGTTAGTGGACTTCACCTCGAATACTCCGTCTCCCAACTCCAGAATCGAGATGTCGAATGTGCCACCACCCAGGTCGTATACGGCGATCTTCTCATCCTCTTTCTTGTCAAGACCATAAGCCAGTGAGGCTGCGGTGGGTTCGTTGACAATACGCAGGACTTCCAGGCCGGAGATTTTGCCGGCATCCTTTGTGGCCTGGCGCTGGGCGTCATTGAAATAGGCGGGAACAGTAATCACCGCATCGGTTATGGTTTCTCCAAGATAGTCTTCAGCCGTCTGCTTCATTTTCTGTAGGACCATTGCCGATATCTCGGGAGGTGTGTGCGACTTGTCGGCCAGTTTTACATTGGCAAGCCCGTTGCTCTCGCTGGCGACTTCATATGGCACTTCAGAGATTTCGGTTGGTACTTCACCAAACTGCCTTCCCATAAACCGCTTTACGGAATACACCGTATTCTCGGGGTTGGTTACAGCCTGCCTTTTGGCAACCTGCCCAACCAATCTCTCGCCATCTTTTGTGAATGCCACAACAGAAGGCGTTGTTCTCTCACCTTCCGCATTGGGAATAACTACGGGGTCGCCACCCTCCATAACAGCAACACAGGAGTTTGTGGTTCCCAGATCAATTCCAATCACCTTGCCCATTACCTGACTCCCTTCCAGTTCTTTTTATGATGTGGTTTTTGTTGTGTCTTTGGATTTAGATTCTTTCTTGCCGCTGTCTCCATCTTTCTTTGTACTGCCTTCCTTGTCTTTTTTCGCTGCCTTCTTATAGTTTTCACTCCTGTAATCCGTGGTGTAGAAGCCTGATCCTTTGAAGAGAAAACCCGAGCCCCCGCTAATCAGGCGTTGCACCCTTCGTTTCTTACATTCCGGGCAGGTCCGGATTGGAGATGCAGTTATGCTTTGAAAGTGCTCAAACTGATGGTCGCACGCTTCGCAGGCATATTCATAGGTTGGCATTCAAAATCTCCCATTACTATCGGTATGATGCAATTTGCAGAACGGTGTGTTAGTGAGCAACATGAGTACCAACAACTGATATTATACATATCAGTTTATTTAACAAGCATTTATTTTACATGTTAATTGGTTGCAGTGTTTAAAAGCCATCCCAGTCCGTGCAGATTTGACATTATTAATGCCAATTTGGCATGAATATAAAAGGTGGACTGCCATAGAGCAGCCCACCCGATGTGCCCCGCGATTCCTGGTAACTTCACGCAGTAGACTTGACTGCCTCCACCACTCCCTCCGCCGCCTCTTTCAACTCTCTCGCAACTCGAAATTCGAGGTCCGATTCTTCAAGAATCTTCGCACCTTCTTCTGCATTCGTTCCTTGGATCCGTACCACGATCGGCAGATCGACACTGAGGCTGTGCAGGGCCTGTACAACACCCTCGGCTACGCGATCGCATCGTACGATGCCGCCAAAAATGTTGATTAAAACCGCTTTTACATCTTTGTCCGACATCAGGATTCGAAAGGCGTTCTTTACCCTCTCCACATTTGTTCCTCCACCCACATCGAGAAAGTTGGCTGGAGATGATCCAGCATACTTGACAATGTCCATGGTCGCCATTGCGAGTCCCGCCCCGTTTACCATGCATCCGACTTCACCATCGAGTTTGATATAATTCAGATCAAATTTGGAGGCCTCTACTTCGAGTGGATCTTCTTCGTCGGTGTCACGCAATTCAAAAATGTCTTTGTGACGTAAGAGGGCGTTGTCGTCGAAGTTCATTTTGGCATCTAGCGCCACTACGTCCCCGTCTTTGGTAATTACCATCGGATTGATTTCGGCCAGCGAACAGTCTGTGGCAGAGTATGCCTGATACAGGGCATTGATGAAACGAACTCCCTGCTTCTGTTGGTCTCCTTCGAGTCCCAGACCAAACGCGAGGCGAGATGCCTGGAATCTCAGCAACCCCACGGACGGGTCCACTGTTTCCTTCAGAATCCGTTCCGGGGTGTTCGCGGCAACTTCCTCGATGTCCATCCCGCCATCCTGAGACGCCATGATGACCAGTCTGGACTGTTCGCGATCCAAAACGATACCCAGATAGAGCTCTCGCTCGATTTCTGTGCCCTGCTCGATCCACACCTGCTTAACCTTTTGACCTTCCGGGCCGGTCTGGTGCGTTACAAGCTGCATGCCCAGAATGTCGTTGGCGAATTCGTGGGCCTCGTCAGGTGTTTTGGCAATCTTTACCCCACCGCCCTTGCCGCGGCCCCCCGCATGGATCTGGGCCTTTACCACCACAGTCCCGCCAAGTCGCTCCGCGATTTCGCGTGCTTCGTCGGGTGTCTTTGCGAGGCCGCCATCAGGAACTGGCACGCCAAATTCCTTCAATACTTCCTTGGCTTGGTACTCGTGTATTTTCATCGCACGTCTCCTGTGTTTTGAGAAAAATATCTATTGCAGGTGTCTCAAAATACGATAGAAAGCCCTAATTTTTCAACCTGAGGTCCTTTCCGGTCATTTCATCGGGTTTCGGTACTCCCAGCATGGACAGCAGTGTGGGTGAGACGTCACAGAGGGATCCCCCTTCGCGAAGCTGCCCTTGGAAGTGCGGATCAACAAGAACGAAAGGCACCCGATTCGTAGTATGGGCGGTGTGCGGATCTCCGGTTTCGTAATGAATCATTTGTTCCGCGTTCCCGTGATCTGCCGTTACAATGGCAGATCCATCGACTTCGATAAGTGACTCGAGAACGCTCCCCAGGCACCTATCTACGGTGGTCACTGCAGCCATGGCCGCATCTAGGTCGCCGGTATGTCCTACCATATCTGGATTGGCGAAATTACAGATGACGGTATCGAAGGAACGCGATTTTATGGCGTTCCTGAACTGCACGGCAATTTCCGGGGCGCTCATCTCAGGCTTTAGATCATACGTTGCCACTTCCTTGGGGGAAGGCACCAGAATCCGCTCCTCGCCTTCGAATGGTGTTTCCACCTGTCCATTGAAGAAAAAAGTCACGTGGGCATATTTCTCTNTTTCTGCCAAACGCAACTGTTTGAGTCCGGATTTGCTGGCGACCTCGCCGAACACGCAGGGCATATCCTGTTCNAGCTCGTCCGGTGGAAATGCGATGCCGTCTATTGGGACACCCTCCTCATATCTTGTCAGAGAGGTGAAGTGGATTTCTGGATGAACCTTACGTTCGAATCCGTCGAATTCCTGCAGAACAAATGCCCTGGTGATTTGTCTTGGACGGTCTCCTCGGAAGTTGAAGAATATGATGGAGTCACCATCCGCAANTCTGGCAAGAGGTGCTCCTTGAGGATCGCTCAACACGATCGGNTTCACGAACTCATCTGTTTCCCCNCGAGCGTAAGCGTTTCGTACGGCGTGGGCCGGNTCCCTCTCANNGGTCCCCTCTCCCANNGTGAAACAGTCATAAGCGAGCTGGGTTCGTTCCCACCTGTTGTCCCGATCCATCGCAAAGTAGCGTCCACAGATGGTGCCTATGCGACCTACGCCTGCAGATTCAAGCATTTCCGACAGGTCNGTTATTCTGTTGATACCGCTGACGGGAGGTGTATCCCGTCCGTCCAATAACGCGTGCACNAACACCTGGCCNTGTAACAGATTTCGGGCTGCAGCCATTTNCAGGAGACCCTGGTAATGGCTAGGCCACGAATGGACACCGCCATCCGAAACTAGTCCCATCAAATGTAAGTGGTTACCGGTCCCCGCCACCCTGTCCATGGCTTTGATAAGGGCACCATTCTCGAAAAGCTTGCCACTGTTGACACGACCGTCCACCTGTGTCATGGCCTGCATCACCACTCGGCCGGCACCCAGGTTCAAGTGGCCAACCTCTGAATTTCCCATCAGTCCCTCCGGGAGACCGACATTTCGACCGGAGGTCGTTAAGGCCGTGTGTGGATATGTCGCCCAAATGAGGTCCATCGTGGGTGTGTCGGAAAGGGCGACGGCGTTGTGGTCCGGGTTCGGGTTGAGTCCCCACCCATCGAGTATGATCAGTGTGGCTAAGCGATTAGATTTCATTCGTCTGGGTCAATTCCGTAATATTGGGTATGCAATGAATAGACCTGCATAATACAGGTTTGGCCAAACGAAGGCAAGGGGCTTGTCTGGATCGGTCGGGAGATCTGCAGAAGTGAATCAGGTTATGTCTGGTAGGATGTCTGAGAGGTCGGTGGTCAGTTGTTGGTGGAAGGATTTTACCAAGGGTCTTGCGAATGTGGAGCTTCTTCCTACCAGACTGATCGGCCGGAACAGGCCAGGATCGGGAAGTTCAATGAGNGTCTCTCGGCGGATGCCGAGTGCAAGCGCAAGTCCCAACGGAACAAGGCCGTGACCNAATCCGTATCGTGCCATTTGAACGATGCACGAAAAGGATTGTAGGGTTTGCTCAACCTCTATTCTCGTGCCCCATCTGTCTGCGTAGAGCTTGATTCTCCGGTCCAGATAGCCCCAAGTAGATGAGTGGGGCTCAATCGTGAACACGGATAGGGATCGCCTTCTCCTAAACTTGAACGGCTTAAGTCCGGAAGGAACGATGACCATGGGTTCCTGGAAGAGCGTGTTCCATGTAAGGTCGGGCGTGTTGTCCCCCTGCCCTGCGCATAGCGCCAGCATGTATTCTCCAGATCTTACATGGTCGATGGCAACGGGACTGCGATGTGCATTGGCAACAAGCTCCAATCTGGGGATGGTGGCCTTAACGCCGGAAAGAACCCTGGGTCCCCAAGAGGACAGGATGGATTCGGAGATCCCAATGACAAGCCGGCTTCCCTGGGGAGATGGTTCCTCGAGCAGAGCTTCTCTCAAGGAAGCCATAAAGGGACCGGTCTTGTCGAGTAGTCTGACACCGTAGGAAGTTAGCCTTACTCCTCTGCCGGCGGGCTCCACGAGTTTTTGACCCAGGTGACTCTCCAAGGCGGCTATGCGCTTGCTTACCGCGGATTGGGTGACGCGGAGCCGGGTGGCTGCACGGGTCATCGTCCCCAGTTCTGAGAGTGTAGCGAGAGCCTCGATATTGGGGATCAATTTACATTCCTTTTTGGAATATGAATCATTACAATGATTCGCTTTTTTATTGATTTTAAGTTAGGTAATATTCTATCGGAAGTAAAGAGGAGGCCGCTTCAATGCGGTAAGGTGATCACACCAGAACAAGCTTGAAAATGGCATTATTCTTTCATATTTTAGTCCACCTGAATCGGGGAATGTAACCCAGAAATTCTCATGAGGGGTTTTTACATGGCTGACCTATCTAACCCTTACGGGTCCAAACAAAAGCTGTCTACCGCTGCGGGAGACATTACGGTTTTCAGGTTGGATAAGTTGGAGTCAGAGGGTGTCGGCCCGGTGTCACGACTTCCATTCAGTGTAAAAGTGCTGTTGGAAGCTGCACTGAGGAACCTGGATGGATACCAGGTTAGCGAAGGTGATGTTGAAGGGCTGGCCAACTGGGACGCAAAGTCGCCTGCTCAGGTCGAGATTCCATTCAAACCTGCGCGTGTTGTGCTACAAGATTTCACTGGCGTGCCCTCACTTGTGGACCTAGCCGCCTTACGGTCGGCAATGTCGCGAATGGGTGGAGACCCCAAACGAATCGAGCCGTTGATTCCTGCAGACCTGGTGATCGACCATTCCGTGCAGGTGGACCGTTTCGCGCACATAGATGCCTTGAAGGTGAATACGGAGATCGAATTTGAACGAAACAAAGAGCGTTATGAGTTTCTGAGATGGGGTTCGAATGCCTTCGAGCGGTTCAGAGTGGTCCCTCCTGCAACCGGAATTGTGCACCAGGTAAACCTGGAGTATCTGGCCAAAGGGGTTTTTACAGACGGGATTGGCGAGGATCAGGTCGCTTTCCCAGACAGTTTGGTAGGTACGGATTCACATACGACCATGATAAACGGGTTGGGTGTTGTAGGTTGGGGGGTAGGTGGCATCGAGGCCGAGGCAGTGATGTTGGGCCAGCCGATCTTTATGCTTACGCCAGAAGTGGTTGGCTTCAAGCTCCACGGTACCTTGCCGGAAGGCGCAACGGCAACCGACCTGGCCTTGACGGTAACAGAGATGCTTCGCGCCAAGGGTGTGGTGGGTAAGTTCGTCGAATTCTACGGCACTGGTCTCACTGGGATAGGCCTGGCGGATCGGGCGACAATAGCGAATATGTCTCCGGAGTATGGCGCAACCATGGGGTTCTTCCCGGTGGATGCCGAGACGCTGGGATACATGGAGCAAACAGCCAGAACGCCCGACGAAATCGACCTGGTTGAGAAATATACCAGAGAGCAGGGGTTGTTCCGCACGGATGAAACACCTGAACCGGAATTCACAGACAATATCGAACTGGATCTTAGTTTGGTGGTGCCCAGTCTGGCGGGACCCAAGCGTCCGCAGGACAGGGTTGCCCTTTCCGCGATGAAATCTGGATTCGAATCTTCTTTGAAGGAGTCGGTAGACAACCGGGGTTTCGGTCTGGATGATGTCCAGACCACCAAAAAGGTGGAAGTGGCGGCAAATGGCAGAGCGGAGATCGGTCACGGTGCAGTGGTGATTGCCGCAATAACAAGCTGCACCAATACCAGTAATCCATCTGTAATGGTTGGTGCTGGCCTGCTTGCGAAGAAGGCGGTTGAACGCGGACTGAAAGTCCCGAAGTATGTCAAGACAAGCCTTGCCCCTGGATCCAGGGTGGTTACGGATTACCTGAATGCCTCGGGATTAACCACATATCTTGAGTCTCTGGGTTTCCACACAGTTGGATATGGGTGTACGACCTGCATTGGGAATAGTGGTCCCCTGCCCGAACCTGTTGTCGAGGCCATTAGTGAAGGGGACCTGGTTGTCGCGTCCGTTCTAAGCGGGAATAGGAACTTCGAGGGCCGGGTGAATCCGCATGTAAAGGCAAATTACCTGGCGTCTCCACCCCTGGTGGTGTCTTATGCGCTTGCGGGGAGAGTGGATCTGGATTTAACGAATGAACCCATCGGTGAAGACAAGGAAGGTAAGCCCGTCTTCTTGAGTGAAATCTGGCCGAGTCAGCAGGAAATTTCGGATACGATATCCGAGGCCCTCAAGCCAGTTATGTTCGAGAAGCAGTATAGCAATGTGTTTGGCGCAAATGAAACGTGGAATGCAATATCGGGTCAGGAAGAGGACCTTTTCAAGTTTGACGATGCGAGCACATACGTCCAGGAGCCGCCCTTCTTCGTGGACCTTTCCCCGGANCCGGGACCCATTGAAGACATTNCCGGGGCACGCGTANTTGCCATGCTGGGGGATTCTGTTACCACCGATCACATCTCGCCGGCGGGGAGCATTGCAGTGGATAGCCCTGCGGGAAGGTATCTGATCGAGAAGGGCGTTGAACCCAAGGACTTCAACTCGTATGGGTCACGGCGTGGAAATCACGAGGTGATGATGCGAGGCACCTTCGCCAACATTCGGATTCGCAATCTCCTGGCACCGGGAACGGAAGGTGGCGTAACCGTGCATATCCCGACAGGTGAGCAGTTGGACATTTACGACGCGTCGATGAAGTATCAGGAAGAGGGTATACCACTCGTAATCCTGGCCGGAAAGGAATATGGAACGGGGTCGTCAAGGGATTGGGCTGCCAAGGGCCCGGCGCTTCAGGGAGTGAGTGCCGTTATCGCGGAGAGTTACGAACGCATCCACAGAAGCAATCTGGTGGGAATGGGAGTCTTGCCACTCCAGTATAAAGACGGTGAAACGGCAGCAGGTCTGGGTCTGAGTGGTCGCGAGGTGTTCGAGATCACAGGGGTAAGCGGCGACCTCAAGCCACTTCAGGATGCCTCGGTTCGCGCCGTAGGAGAAGGTGGGACAANGGTGGAGTTCTCGGCCACAGTTCGGATCGACACACCTGTTGAAATTGACTATTACAGGAACGGCGGGATACTACATACAGTTCTGAGGGAGTTCCTGAAGGGATAGGAATTCTCGACGCTGCGAATATAACAACAGGCCCTTCCGATGAGATTTGGTAGGGCCTGTCTCTTTGCTAGGTTCTGTACTATCAGGTCTTTTCCTTCGCAAACGATTTCGCATTGATCTCATACTTCTTCAGTTTCTGGTGAAAGTTCTGCCAGGCGATGCCTGCCATTTTAGAGGCGTGGGTGATGTTTCCAACTGTCTTCGTAAGGACCTCTTTTATGTATCCCTGCTCGAATGTTTCCCTGGCCTCCTGCAGTGAAAGATGGGCGTAACTATGTTCCAGGCCCATCACGGGGGGTGTCCTCCTGCTGGAGGACCGCCGGGAGGTCTGCAACTTCGATCGTCTCCCCGGAGTTGAGGGCAAGTGACCGCTCTTTGGCATTTTCGAGTTAAGAAAGTGAGAACTGGGTTCATTCCCGCTCGATCCGGCTCTTCTTGAGGAGCAGGAGCGCCACGTTGGCCAGGATGACGATCCACGCTGTCGCAAGTCCGATTCTTCGAAGTCTATGAGAATCCAGAAGGGATGATACGGTCCACAGTACCTTCTCCGTCGTCTTGCTGGTGCTACGGACCTCTTCTTCTATCTTTTTCAGATCGAGTCCGTGCCATATCAACCTGGCCTTGGTGAACCTGCCAGTGGCATCGTTCGCAAATTCCATCGCCTTGCGGGTGTTGAGACCCAGGTCATCGGCCGTTTCAATCTGCAAGGCTGCAAGTGAGAGAGAATCTCTTATTCCTTCGAACAGATTCTTGACTTGTTGACCCATTTGAAACTCAGGTGTTCCTTGGGTGTGGCACCTGACGCAGGCGGGCTCAATGGCGGCCATGGTCGGGTGCTGCACATCGTGGTTACCGTGACAGGAGGCGCACGCGAGAGCACCGGTCTTTTCCATTCCGGATTTGTGAGGTCCCTGGTCGAAGTGTTCCTTGGGGCCCATGTGGCAGGAACCACATACCAGAGACCGATAGGCCTTGCTCTCCGGTTTCCGCACGAGACGAATATCGTGGCTGCCGTGACAGTCGATGCAGACCGCGCCCTTGCCTTGCCAGTGAACGCTCCTGGCAAACTCCTTGTATTGATTCGGGTGGCAGTCGCTGCACAGGCCGGGGAGGTCCGACCTGGCGATCTTGTCGGCCTTGCCGGGGAGATGGCAACTTTCGCATCCGATGATTTCGTGAACACTTTTGAGGAANGCGTCGTTCTCCGCATCATCCAGAGACCCCAATGCGAGGATGTCCTGACAGCTGAGGATTAGAAATCCGATGAATAAGGGGATTGCCAGGAGGCGGGGGGTCATGGTTTGGGTTCCTCTACTTGCTGAACAGGATGAGGAATTCCCTTTGAGTCGAAACGGTATGTTCTGTCGAAAATTTTCATTTCAGTTTCAGAGACTTGTCCCAGGATGCCGAGAGCTAGAATTACCATCAACATCGCTGCGCCGATGCCCAGGCAAACGGGTCGNTTACGNGGATGCCGTTCCTGGGATCGATCGAGAAAGGGAANCAATAGAAGGATTAATCCGAAGATGCCAGGCAATGCCACGGCNACTGGTTCCGGGAGATATTTGAGCAGTTGGAACATGGGCANAAAGTACCACTCGGGTTTGATGCCGACAGGTGTCTCGAAGGGGTTCGCNGNCTCGCCCAGNTGGAAGGGAGCCAGGATGGCAAGCGAAAGCAGAATGCCTGCGATCAGGTANGACGCAATNCCCTCCTTTATNACGTGGTTTGGGAAAAAGGGTTTACCACCGGCCTTGAGTTTCGATTCAGAATCCGGCTCGGGTTCGTCGGTTCGAAGAAGTGGCGAAGTGCCCTGGAAGCGGACCAGTAGCAGGTGCAGGCCCATCACCGCGATCAGTGCTACCGGGAGCAGGACCACGTGGGCTACGAAGAATCTGCCCAGTGTGGCCTCACCGACTTCCGGACCTCCCCGTATCAGGTCTGCGATTAGCGGTCCTACAAAGGGCAGGGAGTCGGGCGCCTCGGTGGCCACGGTGGTGGTCCAGAACGCGAGTTGGTCCCAGGGCAACAGATAACCGGTAAATCCAAATCCCATTACAATTCCCAGGAGCATGACACCCAACACCCAGGTCATTTCTCGAGGCTTCTTATATCCGCCATATACGAATGTCTTCAGCATGTGCAGGAAGACGACAAGGACCATCAGGTTTGCGGCCCAGGAGTGGGTCTGCCTGATCAGCCAGCCGAACGGGACCTCTTCCGTAATGTAAAGCACGCTTGTGTAGGCCTCCCGCACCGACGGTTTGTAGTAGACCATCATNAGAACTCCGGTGATTACCTGGATGCCGAAGAGCAGCATGGCGAGTGAACCGAGCGTGAAGAGGAAATTGGTGTGGGCGGGGACCGGATTGCGTATGTGGCGTTGGATACTTGCCCAAATGGAATGGATAGGGTAACGGTCCGAAAGCCACTGGGAGATTTGGAGAATTGTCTTCATGCGCGCACGATCCTGTCACCTTGTACCTTGAGGTGAACTGTAGGAAGGCCTTCCGGAGGCGGACCCCCTGTGATTTCTCCGAGCAAGTCAAATCTTCCACCATGGCAGGGGCACTCGATCTGATTTCCAGCGGCATTCCACCGCACAATGCATCCCAGATGCGTGCACACCGCGGAATAGCCCAGAATCTGTCCGTTTTTGCGAATGGCAAGAACTATACGACCCTCGATTCGTCCGACAAGGCCAAAACCCTCCCGCAACCTGGTGGCGGATATTGGTGAGCCATCCCTGTCCTCCANGGCGTTGCCTGAGCCGGATGGCCTGGATAAGGGTGAAAGGTAGGCGATTACGGGGCTGATCGCGCCGATCAGTGTCGCAAGCGTGCCGACACCCATTAGTGCTTCGAGGATATTTCTTCTGTCGTTCACATTAGTATCCATTGGCTCACCTGTTAGAAATAGTCGGTGTCCATAAAATGAAAAAAACCGGTTGCTCGCAAGCCCCCGGTCGTCCTGCATTACACTAACGCAATTCTACTATAGACCCAGTTTCTCGATTCCCGATCTGATGTCCTCCGCTGAGGTATGGAGCGCCTGTGACTCTTCCTGAGTGAGTCCGATTTCGATAATCTGCTCAACGCCATTTGCGCCGAGTTTTACAGGAACACCCATAAACAAGCCGTTTATCCCATATTGCCCCGTGAGCCATGCTGCGCAGGGCAGTATCCTCTTCTTGTCCCTTACAATTGCAGTAACCATTTCGGAAATGGCCGAGGCTGGGGCGTAGTAAGCACTTCCTGTCTTGAGGTGTGCAACGATTTCGGCGCCACCATCTCTTGTCCTTTGAACCAGCCGATCTATTGTTGCCTCGTCGAGGAGTTCAGTCAGCGGAATACCTGCTACCGACGAATACCGTGGTAGAGGAACCATGGAGTCCCCGTGACCACCTAGCACGAACGCGGTTACATCTTCAACCGATACATCGAGTTCGGAGGCGATGAAGTATCGAAATCTCGACGAGTCGAGGATTCCAGCCATCCCCACGACACGATTAGGAGGGAACCCTGTGCTCTTAAGTGCAACATAGGCCATTGTATCTAGCGGGTTGGTTACCACGATTACAATGGCCTGATGGGCAAGCGATTTCAGTTTTTCACAAATGGAGCNAACAACGTCCGCGTTNGTGGANAGCAAGTCGTCCCGNCTCATGCCAGGTTTTCTTGCGATTCCTGCNGTGACGACTGCAACATCACATCCGGACAAACGACCGATATCACTGGTGCCAACAATTTCCGTATCGAACCGGTCAACTGGTGATGACTCGGCGAGGTCGAGCCCCTTTCCTTGGGGTATTCCCTCCGCCACATCCAGAAGAACGACCTCNCTCGCCAGTTCCCTTTCGGCAATCTGTTGGGCTGCGGTAGCCCCGACGTTTCCAGCTCCGACGACTCCGATTTTCACTCTGGTATTATCCCGCCTGAGCGTAGATGCTGACCTTCTTGCGGCTTTTTCTGATGGGCTCAAAAGTTACAATGCCGTCCGTCAAAGCGAACAATGAGTCGTCCTTTGCCCGCTTTACATTGTTGCCNGGATGGATTCTNGTTCCGCGCTGACGNATAATGATACTTCCCGCCGTAACGAATTCGCCCCCATAGGCCTTGACCCCAAGTCTTTGGCCCTGGCTGTCGCGTCCGTTACGCGAGGTCCCTGCACTTTTTTTATGCGCCATTACAGGTTCTCCTGAATCGATGACCTATGACGGGTTCCCCGGCACAATGCCGTTTATATGCAGATCCGTGTAGGGCTGTCTGTGGCCATTTCTCCGCCTGTAGCCCTTCCTTCGCTTCATCTTGAATATGATTACCTTCTCAGACTTGCCATGGCCAACTACGCTGGCCTCGACAGCTGCACCATCCACCTGTGGGTCACCCACCTGGGTTTCCCCATCTTTGGATATGAGCAGGACACGGTCGAGTATGAGTTTCTCACCCTCATCCGCATCAATATGGGAGACTCGGACTCGGTCTCCTTCTTCAACCTTAACCTGTTGACCGGCGATATCGACTACTGCATACATGTTCTTCTCCAATACAATACCGGGTTGCTGACTTGCTCGTGAATCGAATTGTGCGAAGAGTGTANAGGTTATTAATAATAGGGTGTTTTGTCAAGTTCTAAATTGGTCTGTAATATCTACATTTCGCTTCCTGGAGAATATCCTGTAGGCGTCCCCCGGGATGTCNGGATCCATCTCGACATTGAGCCAGACGTGGGTTGAGCGGCGGAGTCTCTTGAGTCTTTCTTTCCGGTTTTCAAGTATGAACTCACCGACCTCTGGATTCACGTGAACCGTGAGTCGTCGCTCAACGGAAGCGGCACGAGATCTTTTGAGCCATCTTTCAATACGAGCAAGTGTGGTTTCTCTGCTTGCGACCCTTCCGGTTCCCTGGCAATTTGGGCAGGATTCGCTGAAGGTGAAAAGGAGGCTCGGGCGAACGCGCTGCCGGGTCATTTCCATAAGACCGAATTCGCTGATTTCCGAAATTCTGGGTCTGGAGCGATCTCTGCGTATGGCCTGGCGGAATTCCTCTTCCACCTTTCTGCGGTTCTGGTGAATCATCATGTCAATGAAATCGATGACGATGATGCCGCCGATGTCCCGCAATCTCAGTTGGCGTGCAATTTCACGAGCGGCTTCCAGGTTGATCTTGAGGACGGTGTCCTCCTGGTTGGTCCTTCCTACATATCGACCACTGTTGACGTCTATGGCCACAAGGGCTTCTGTATGATCCAGAACCAGGTATCCGCCCCCTTTCAGCCATGCCTTTCGATCGGAACACTTCTCGATCTCTTCTTCTACACCAAATGCGTCGAAGATGGGTGTTTTATCCCGATAATACTCGACACGATTTCTGAGATGTGGAGACGTGGTCTTCAGGTAAGCCAGGATCTGTTTATACTCGTGTTTTGAGTCGACGATCAGTCGGTCAACATCATCGGTGAAGAGATCGCGAATCATGCTGGAGGTCATTCCCATTTCCTGATGGATCAAGTCTGATCCATTGGATCTCTTAGACTGCTTCTGAATACGTGACCAAGCNCCGAGAAGNTGCTTCAGATCGCGTTTCAGCTCTCGATCACCTTTACCCGAGGCCTCCGTTCTAACAATAATGCCGAACCCGTCAGGCTTGATTTCGCAGCCAAGATCCTTGAGCCTTCGCTTCTCGGACCAGTTGGTGATTTTTCGTGAGACGCCGACCTTGTCTCCATTTGGTACTAGGACCATAAAACGGCCTGCGAGGGAAGGGACAGCCGTGACACGGGCTCCTTTTGTCCCTATTGGCTCCTTTTTGACTTGAACCAGAACTTCCTGGCCTTTTTGAATCAAATCCTCTATTGCAACAATCGGTTTGCCTCTAGCATTTGTTCGTACGTCTACTTCTTCGAGCGTGTCTTCGTCGAGTCCCACCATTGAACCGGGCGAACCCGGCATGTCAGAGGCGTGCAGAAATGCGCTTTTTTCACACCCAATGTCTACAAAGGAAGCCTGCATTCCTGGTAGNACAGCGGAAACANTNCCTTTGTATATATTACCCACCATACGCTCGTTTTCTGCAAATTCGACCAGNATTTCAACAAGTTTTCCATCCTCCAGGATAGCGATCCTGGATTCGTGAGATGCAACATTGATTATGATTTCCGTTTTCAAACTTTCTTCCACCCTTCTTCACTTTTTCAGGTAGTAAAATCTCGATAACTGTTTGAGATCGCTATAGGTTAGATATTAAAGTAACAAAATAGTACAGTTGAGACAAGGACTTTAAGTGGTGGCCAATTCCGGTGCAGAAAGAGCACTCACCGTTCTGTGCGCATGTCCCCTATTTTGCCACGGCACGTCTCGGAAATATGGTGATTTCTTCAACAATCGCCCGATCAGGCANGTTGGCTACCATCAGTGCAGCTTNCGCAATGTCATCGGGGTGAAGTGCTGCTCCTCTCTTTTCCTGAGAAACGGGATTTGGTCGGAGGTCAAGAATGGGTGTGTCAACTTCACCCGGGAATATGCACGTGGCTCTGACACCGGAGTCACGAAATTCAGAATTTATGGACTGATTCAGGCTTGCCATGCCAAATTTCGAGGCACTGTAGGCGGTACCTCCAATTGTACCGGCCTTTTTTCCGGCCATGGAGGAGATATTGATGACAAGCCCTCCCCCATTGGCCTCCATATGGAGCATAACCGCTCGAAATACGTTGAAAGCACCGGTCAAATTGATCCCAATGACTCGGTCCCAGTCCTCATCCGTGATGTCTCTCAGGTTTCGTTTCACGGTATTGATGCCGGCGTTGTTCACCAGAATGTCAATTCCACCGAATTCAGACAATGCCCTTTCGGCAAGTTTGTGCGTCGATTCCCGGTCCGTGACATCAGTAGGTACTGAAATCGCCTCTGTCCCAAGGCCTTTGACGGTAGTCATCATCTCGTCAAGGGGCTCCGGCCTCCTCCCGGCCAATACCAGGTTTATTCCTTCTGCTGCAAATGCCGAGGCGATGGCCTGACCAATTCCTGTGCCTGCCCCGGTAATAATGGCTGTTCGGTTCTCTGACATTCCTGAGCTCCTTGAATATAGCCGGTGACCATTCGGATGCACTCTGAGGAAACAATCTATACAGTTTCAATGCGGTTTCCAAGACGTGTTTTTCCGATGCCCGGTAGGACATATAGTGGGCTATAAGGCCGTGACAATCTCCCAGGTTCTCTTTATATTGTCGTACGTTTAGGGAAAATAGCACATTTACTTCTTAGGTTGGGAATGATGCAATGATCACGATGGAAGATGCAATCGAACAAGTAGTGGAAGCCACAAGTTTGATCGAGTCGTCACGGGTTGATCTGGCAGATGCCAGGGATAGAATTCTGGCTGAAGATGTGCATTCCGACCTTAATATGCCGCCCTTCGACAAGGCAACCATGGATGGCTACGCGGTTATCGAATCGGATATTAAGGATACCACTAAGGACAATCCTCGAGTGTTGGAGGTAATCGAGGAAATTCCGGCAGGATCCGTCCCAACCAAGACTTTGTCCAGTGGGCAGGCTGCAAGAATTATGACGGGAGCCCCTGTTCCCTCGGGCGCAGATGCAGTGGTGATGGTGGAAGATACGATAACCGACCAGGATGGTGGAAGCGTGCACATTCTGGATTCCTCCGCACCGGGCAGAAATATCGTACCGCTGGGAGAGGACGTTCGGAAGGAACAAAAGGTGCTGAGTCTGGGCTCCCGAATACGACCTCCGGAAATTGGAATTCTGGCGGCCGTGGGATGTGTTGACGTGCCTGTTCGAAGACAGCCTGTCGTGGCGATCGTTGCCACAGGCAGCGAGATAGTGGAACCACGGAACGCTCCCGGGATGGGTCAAATCAGGAACACCAATGGATACTCNATGGCCGCCCAAATTGAGCATATCGGCGCGGAAGCGCGGTATCTCGGTATTGTCCCAGATGATGCCGGTGACCTTGAGAACGTAATCTCGCGTGGACTGGAGGAGTGTGATGTTTTCCTGCTTTCAGGCGGCGTTTCTGCGGGATTGTATGATCTTGTCCAGGGCGCCATGAACTCGTGTGGTGTCACGGTACACTTCGACAGAATCAAGATGAAACCTGGAAAGCCGCTTACCTTCGGTACAAGAGGGGAAAAGCTTATTTTTGGACTACCTGGAAATCCTGTCTCGGCGGTGGTCGGGTTGGAATTGCTGGTACGTCCGGCAATCAGGAAAATGCAGGGTTTTAGTCCTTTGCACCATACCACTGTAACCGGGACGTTGCAGGATGGTTTTCAGCAGGCTCCCGGGAGGAAGCAATTCGTGCCTGCGTCCAGTGCCCAGGAGGACGGTCGCTGGCGTGCAAACTGGGTGGGCCATCACGGTTCTGCTGACTTGTTCTCTCTGACGAATGCAAATTCGCTCTTCGTAGTAGATGCAGAAATCGAGGAGTTGAAAGAGGGATCGGATGTGGAAATCATTCTGCTGGAAGGGTGGTAGGCTTTCGGTCCTGGAAGCGTCTCTTTGGAGATCAGATGAAGAAGCTGACCCATATTCGCGAAGACGGTGCAGTTCAGATGGTGGATGTTACACAGAAGGAGGCGACTTCACGGGAGGCAGTGGCGGCAGGCGAGATTAGAATGAGTACAGAGACGGTCGATCTCATTGCTCGTGGTGAACTGCCCAAGGGGAATGTTCTGGAGACAGCCAGACTCGCAGGAATAATGGCTGCAAAGAGAACATCGGAAATCATTCCCTTGTGTCATCCACTTGGGGTAACCGGAATTGGCATTTCCTTTGAGGTGTCCGAAGACCGGATTTCTGTCGAGGCTGTAGTGCGGGTGCCCGGCAAGACGGGTGTAGAAATGGAGGCGTTGTTGGCGGCGAGTGTCTCCCTGCTGACCATCTACGATATGTGCAAAGCGGTGGATAAGGGAATGGCTATTGGTAATGTTCGGCTGNTGNGGAAGACAGGNGGTTCNAGTGGAGATTTCGTTCGGCATCNGGAGTAAGGNTTGAGGCATTATGGATATTGGGTTTTCGTTCGACTGGATTTTTATTGTTATGAGCCTGGGCTGTGTGTTTTTCCTGTTGCAGATTCTATTGGACTACAATCGCAATCGGGAGCAGATTCGGAAAGAGTTGCAGCAGATTGAGGAGATTCGATCACGGCACGATGAAGAAATCAAGAAGTTTGAGCGTCTGATAGAGGAGGCAACAAGCAAGGGTGCCCTTCTGGACAGCGAATTGGAAAAGCTGGAAAAGAAACACAAGGAGTTGGAGGTGGCCCTGAACACGCTCGATGGGAACGGGAAAGGCTAGGATAATTACGGGGAATTGGGCCCGGACAAAGACCTTGACAAAGGTCCTGGCGTTCTTTAAATTTTTCCTTCCCTAAGGGTCCTCAACCAGTAATTTTCCGTTTCAACATGCGGATATCGGTTGAAGCTATTTACGCGCCCATAGCTCAACTGGCAGAGCAACTGACTCTTAATCAGTAGGTTCGGGGTTCGATTCCCTGTGGGCGCACTTTTTATTCCATGCTTTTTGAGTTGAGGCTGGATCCACTGAACCCAGGTCCAGCCTTTATCTGTTGGAGTTGATCAATGATATTCTGGATTTGGCAAAGGTAGAGTCGGGTCGGGTTGAGCTTGCTCTCGAACAGTTCCTCTTGCAAGATTGCCTGTCTCAGGTCACCAATGTGGTGCTGCCGTTTGCATTGAACAAGACCATTGAGATCAAAAGCGAGTTGGCGGATGGTATCAGTCTTGTTACTGCCAATGAAGGCCGATTCCGGCAGATCCTNTATANCCTGNTTTCCAATGCAANTAAATTCACGCCTGAGAAGGGCCAGGTTGAGATCAAGGCCCGGNGCATCGACAACGGCGAACTTCAGATATCGGTGAGGGATATGGGAATCGGAATCCAGAGGGAGCACCAGGCACTGATCTTTTCAGAATTCAGGCAAGTGGAAGAGTCGTATGCTAGGTGCTATGAGGGAACCGGACTCGGGCTGGCTCTCACCAAGCGGCTTTTAGAATTACTTGGTGGTAATATTTGGGTGGAAAGCGAAGAAGGCAAGGGGAGCATCTTCACCCTTGAGATTCCGGGGAAGTAGCCTGCCAAGTGAGCATCGATTCATTCCTGCGCCACAGTCCCTTCAGATAAATCCAGACTCAGTCCAATTCTCCTTGTGTAAGCTCGTGTCTTAGGATACAACTGTCCGAATTGATTAGTTAGTAGATCAACTTTATTAGCAAATTCAAAAATGGAGGCCCGATAGATAATGCAAGACCTGATTCCCCCTCATGGTGGTGTAAGTGAACCAGTTATTCGAACTGTCCCAGAAGATGAGATCCCAACCTTCAGGCAGGAGACTGCCGGGCTTAAGCAGATTCTAGTTAGTGATGCAGACCTATCGGCAATATACCGCTTTGGTGATGGCGGGTTGAGCCCACTTGAAGGTCCGATGAATTCTGAGACCTACAATCGGGTTCTGGAGGAATGCTTCATTGAGGCTAACGGTCGCAAATATGCCTGGACCATTCCGATATCGCTCCCGGTTTCGGGTGATCTGGCCNCAGGAATTAAGATGGGTGAGCAGGTGACTCTCGTGAATTCCAGCGGAGAATTGGTTGCTTTGCTTGAAGTTGAGGACGTATTTCCGTGGGACAAGGCGAAGTATCTAAAAAATGTCTATCTTACAGACAGGGCCGACCATCCGGGTGCGGACATGGTACTCACCGGGGATGCCGATAAGTCTCATCTGTTGGGGGGGAGAATCAGGGTGCTTCCCCAACCTAGAAACAAGGCTTTCAGCGATCACGTGTTGACACCAACTGAGGTCCGTTCACTGCTTGTGGCGAAGGGTTGGGACCGAGTTTTGGCGTTCCAAACACGGAATCCGTTACACAGAGCCCACGAGTATGCGCTAGTCTACGGACTCGAATCCCTGGTGCGGGAGGGACACAATGCCGGTGCCTGCCTGAATCCACTAGTTGGCGAAACTAAGTCGGATGATGTAAGCGCCGAGATCAGGATGGAGACCTATGAAGCCTTGATTTCTTCACGTGCACTTGGTGATGGTGACAGTGACCCGGAGCTCTGGAAACCCAGATCCGAGTTTGTTCCAGACCGTGTGGTTCTGCTAGGTCTGGATATCAAGATGTACTATGGTGGGCCCAAGGAGGCGGTCATGCACGCGATATACCGCCAGAATTTTGGNTTTACTGATATTATCATCGGTCGCAAACATGCGGATGCACCTTACCACGATGGCAGTCCAATATGGGGTGACTTCGACGCGCAAGAGATATTCGATTCATTGCCTGGTGAACTTGCAATCAAGCCTTTGAAGGTCGGATTTGCGGCATTCTACGAATCTCTGGGTCGTGTTGATTTGATGGTCAATCATCCGGACGAGAAGCCTGTCTTTATCTCTGGGAAGCAAGTCCGGGAACAGTTGCTGGCAGGAGAACCGGTCGATCCTCGCATTATGCGATCAACCACCTCACAGATCCTGATTCAAGCAATGACGACCTGACCACCAATAGTCACTTTTTCAGTCAATCCCGCAGGGCACGAGCCTGCGGGATTTTTTTTTCTGAGAGTTATGCGGAGGGCTAAATATCTTTTCCTGGTCTCGTCCTCTCGAAATTTGTTCCCATCAGGGGATACTGGATGCGCCGAATAGATTTGTTTTTAAGATTTTAAAAACAATAATTTATGTAATTAAGCTGNCGGAGATCAAGGGAGTTGGCACGTGGCTTGCGAGAAACCTGAAAAAAATATCATTTTCACTTACATTACTCTATAAAATACCGATAAGTATAACATGGCAGTATTTGATATAAAATTACTCGGATGGAATTGATAGACAACAAGGGGATGTCATGTTAGCCAGAATGTTCAGAAAGACCGGTTCACCGCAGACCCAAGAGAAGAATGTGGCGATCAACAGGCTTACAAAACTTGGCATTCGATCTGCGCTATGCACCCGTGTCCGTGCTGCAGACGGGAGATCATTGAGTGATGAAGTAGGATCTGTCTCATTCTACAGGCGACAAAACCAGCTGTTTACACGGGGCGATTTCCTATTCCTTGCCCCCCCTGAGGGTTTTAGGGCGGAGGATGTCCCTTTCTCAGGCAGAGGTGAGATCCTGAATTTTAAATTCTACCATGATCGAACGCCGTACAGTCTTGATTGCCAGGTCGTACAGAGAGTTCGTTTTTCTGACAAACTACTGGGTGGCATGAAGCCAAGATTGCCTGTGGCCTACAAGCTTACGCCCGTCAGTACCGTCAAGAAGAACGAACGTCGCTCCACCCTCCGGTTCGCCCACTTGCGAGGAGTGCCTGGTCCCCAGGTATCGCCCAGTTTCCGCTTTGATCTCTTTGTAGAGCGTGTGAGAATCGCGGGCCCTGCCCATCAAGAGTTACCGGAAGTCATCCCGTTTCCTGGAGATGAGGCCGTGCCGATAGAGGTCCAGGACTGTGAGACGCCTGAAGAGATGGTTGCGCACTTTCACCGCACTTTGAACGCGAATCCAATCCACCTTCAGAAGGTACACTTTAGTAAGGCGTGGCGAGATACCCGGTCTGGAGCGGTGGACTTGCTGGATTTGGGCTACACACCCGTCCTGGGTCTGAGTGGCAAAAAGAATGGCAGTCAGATTCACCTCCGTTGTCCCGGTAAAGTCGACGTAAAAGATCGGAAGTCCCCAGAGAGGTTGAAAGAGGGAGATGTTATCGTCCTGCAGTATGTAGGCCGTGGGATGATCGCGGGACAGGACACCCACTATCGATGGGTTTGTCGAGTCAAGAGATGTGGTCTTGAGAACCTGGTGGTTCGAGCNAAAGGCCCGATANAGAAGCAAACGGGACTGCCTGTGCTGGTCCGGGATTTCGGTTTGAAAGGGATCAGCATTCAGAACAGCCCTTTGCTGGAGACCTTTCTGTTGGACAACGGACCGATACCGGATGCCCCCGAAGCCATTATCTCCAGGCTTGAGGGGATGGGGCTGCTCTTGCACTTTTGTCCAAGGATGCACTTTATCAATGATCTGGAGTCGTACTGTCCCAGTGTTCCGGCATCGTTCTCGATTCTGGGAGAGATCATTCGCGGACGAGTTGACCCTGGAAAAGATGAGGGACGGATCAACGAGATCGGTGTAGAGTTCAAATACGATCCCATCGACTATGGCTGGGATAACCTCTATGTCAAGGCGTGGGAGCCTTTACGGAGCCTGAGGGAAAACAGATACTTCAAGGAGATTCACCGGGCACTAAACGCAATGCTCGCATATACGGATCGATAGGGCTCCCACAGGAGCGCTTGCCGAAACCATCGGATGATTGCAGCACAAGAAGCCCCCTGATCCACGGAGATCAGGGGGCTTCTTGTGTTAACGAACTAAAGACTCACGCAAAGAAATAGATCATATCAGGATTCCTTGAGAGCCTTGATCCTTTGCGAAACCCATTCCACCTGGTGAATAAATGCAGGGTTCTCTTGGGCCAGAAGCAACAGTTGTTCCCAATGTTTGATGGCCTGAGGTGTGTCGCCAAGGGCCTCGTAAGCAGCCCCGAGTCCATGATGGATCTCTGGAGAATCCGGGAGGATGAGAAGCGCTGTATGATAAGCTTCGATGGCCTTGTCGTATTCGCCGAGATCGTGAGCAACCATGCCAATAAGCATTCTGGCCTGGTGGTCGTCTGGATTCATCTCCAGCATGGATTTGCAGTAGGTGAGCACTTCCGTGTGTTGCTGGGACTCGTAGAAGAGCAGTGCCAGGTTCAAATACCCTGAATGGCTTGCCTCCAATTCGAGTGCAGCCTGATACTCCGATATCGCTTTATCTAGAAGTCCTTGAGCGGCAAAAATTGTCCCAAGGTTATTATGTGGTGCGGGGTCTTCAGGCGTCAGTTCGATTGCAGTTGAGTAGAAGTCTATGGCTGCAGTCGTGTCGCCCATTGAAAGGGCGATATTGCCGAGGCCTATCCTGGCCGGTGCAGAGCCTGAGTCTTCGNCTGCTNCAGCTTGGTACGCCTTCCGGGCNCTGTTCACGGATCCCAGAAGCGCATATGCATTACCGGCGAACAGATTTGCTTCCAAATTTTCCGGGTTCTCGGAAAGTACTGTTTCGAACTCCCGAATTGCAGCCTCAATTTCCCCATTGTTCAGTCGAATGGCACCCAACCCAACCCTTGCCTCTACATAGCCTGGGGCCAGATTCAACGCTTTCTGGTAAGCGTTAGCGGCCTTGGCAGGTTCACCTTGTTGCACAAGAATCCGGGCAAGGTTAACCTGGGCTTCAGGCACAAACTCTGCACGTTCAAAGGCTGATACAGCATCCTGAAACTCACCGTCCCTGGCGTGGAGGGTTCCCAGGTCATTCCAAAGTACCCCATTCGAGGGATCCAATTTTGTAGCCTTTATGAAGGTTGATTTTGCCTGTTCGGTGTTTCCCTGATGCAAAAGGTCTCGAGCTCTATCGGCGATTTGCACAGGATCTGGTTTCGGTGCCGGCGGATTAAGAGCCGCCCTCAATCGTGCAACCCCCGATAATGCCTCGGCGTTTGCCTTTTCGATGCGCAGCGCATCCCGATATGATCCGAGGGCCGATCGAAGATCTCCCATGAGTTCGAGTGAATTGGCCAGTGAGGCATGGATACCTGCGCCTGATTCACCCGCCTCGATCGCACCATTGTATGCCGTGATAGACTTTTCAAAGTCACCTTTACTGTTGTACAATCTTCCCAGGGCCTCCAGAGTTCTAGAGGTTTGATCCTTGATTCCCTTAGATTGCTCGTAATGCAGTATGGACCGGTCTATTTCACCCTGTTTTTCGTAGAGATCGCCGAGCAGGAGGTGGACGCTCTTGTTTGAGGGAGAGCGCTGGAGTGCGCCGAGCAAGGTATCGGTGGCTCCCTCCCAGTCCTGTCGTTCAAGCAGGCGCTTAACAAGCATCATTCGTATGTCTATCTGATCGGGTGCCTGGGCGAGGGCATCGCGGTAGACCTTTTCTGCCTCAACCATCTCTCCAAGGGCCTCTAAAGCCATGGCCAGATGAACGGCGATCGTACCTAACGGTTCTCCGCCTGCCATAGCGCGACGGTAGGTCACAACCGATTCCGCGTACCTTCCCTGCCTTACGTACGCGTTTGCCAGTAGAGCCAGGACATCCACACGTGAAGGATCTTGCTGCAAGATATTTTCGAGCTTGAGCGTGCCTTCGGTGATTCTTCCCTGACTCAAGTCGACTTTGGATTGAACCATCAGGATGTCTGATCCCGAAATGCCAAGGCCTTCAGCATTTTCAAGAACCTTGATGGCCTGGCGTAACTGGTTCGATTCCACATAGGCGGTGGCGAGTGCGGCATGATACACAGCATCGCCCGGCACCATTGTAATGGCAGGTTTTAGTACGCTTATTGCGTGTCGAAATTGTCCCTTTTCCAAATAGATCTGACCGAGCTGATATCTTGTTTCCGGCCTGGTCTGGTGGATCTGGAGGGCCTTTTCGTAAGACACCTGTGCCTGAGACTTTTCGCCTAGAGACCTGTAGACTTCTCCCAGCAGATGGTGTGCATTGTCGTCCCAGGGCGCGGTGGTTATAACCGATTCGAGGGCCACGGATGTCGCCTGAAGATCTCCTTTCCGGAATGCCAGATTTGCTAGGCCATAGTGAGGTGTTGTGAAATCCGGATCTAGAACTGCAGATCTAGTATACGCGGAAATGGCTTCGTCAGTGGATTGCTGTAGTGTCAACAAGACCCCTTGAGCGGCGNGAGCACCNGAATACTCAGGATCGATTTTGAGCGTTCGTCCAACTTTTTTCAGTGCTCTTTTGATGGCTCTATTACGTCTCCGTCCCTCCGGCATCGTTTGGATTTCCTGGATCCGAACCGCGACCTCGGAAAGCATCCGGTAGGCTTTCAACTGATCAGTTGGTGCACTGTGAACAACCTCCCGCGCGATCTCTTCCGGAGATATGCCTAGTGACTCGGCGATTCGCACGATGAGCGTGTGCTGAATCTGGAAGATCTCATCCATATTTCCTTCCAGAAAGACTCTGCCCAGGGTTTCACCATTGTCCGTTCTCATAAATCGTGCTGCAAGCCAAAGTTTGGCCTTGGATCTCTTGTCCGTAGGACCTGATACCTCGAGGATCTGCCTTGCTACGGCTCTATCTGCAGATTTGCCTACAGCGCCAACCACCACAACCGTTGCGCCAAGCCACCTTCCAATGGGTTGTGCTGCAACTGCGGGTGTCCAGACTGCTTTTTCTGGTTTCACACCTGAGGATTTGAGCTCTCTGACCACATCCTCAACCGGAATGACCCGAATTGATGGGATGCGACGCATCTTCTCCGTTAATGTGGAGGCAATAGCGTAACTTAGCCACTGCAGACTTCCACGCTCCTTGGCAACCGCGAAGGGCAATACGGCAATGGTAGGCTTAGCAACGGACGTGCTTGCACCTGTTAGCAACAGTACGAGAGCCACAAGGATGTTGATGCGTTTTGTCATCCGGTACAATTTCCGTTTGGAATCAGGTTCTCGGACAAGAAGTGAAACACCTCTATATTTATGAATTATCGGCAGTTTAGCCATTACCCTCACTCAAATCTCGGTTGTCGTCATCACCTGGAATATCACGATTTGCGTCTCGGCGTCTGGTATCCCAGGTTCAGGAGGTAGCTATAGGGGTTCACCTTCAACAAGATCCGGTCCTTATGGAAAAATATCATGTATAAACCTTGCCTGTCAAGGGCGTTAGAGACATCGAGAGGAGGCCGGTTTGCTGGCACCCCAAACAGGCTTAAAGGCCTTGACTTTCAAGGGGGTATAGGATAAATTGACCAAGCCAAAGATTGGCGAATTTGTCTAAATTCAAATGGTTTTTATGTGGAGGAAGTGGAAGTGATGGATGAAACAAATCTTGACCAGGATCTGGATAGAATTNNGGATAGAGNNNGANGAAGACGAGAATANAGAGAATAAAGAGGATAAAGGAAGTGAATTCCTCGGCAGGAGCCTGATCAAGGCCAGGACGATCTTGATTTCGGATCCGGTTGACCACAAGTTGACGACGCGGGTCATCGCGCAACTCTTATTGATGGACAGCGAGGATGCCGAGAAACCCATCAAAGTCTTCATCAATTCTCCCGGTGGAAGTGCAGACGACGGTTTCGCGATCTATGACATGATCCGATTCGTAAGGCCCGCTGTAAAAGTGGTCAGTGTTGGTTTGTCGGCAAGTGCAGCAACGGTGATTATGCTTGCGGCAGAGAAAAAACACCGATTCGCACTGTCCAATGCTCGAATTATGATTCACCAGCCTTCCATGCAGTACTATGGCCGGGCGGAAGATATCAAACGGACGGCAGAACAGATCCTCAAGCTCAGGGAGAGGATTAATGAACTTTATGCCGAGGAGACAGGTCAGCCGCTGGATAAGGTGGTTGAGGATACGGACAGAGATTACTGGATGACGGCGGACGAAGCATTGGATTACGGGTTGATCAGCAAGGTAATCACGAGTTCCGATGAATTGGACGACTGATCTGGATGGCTGAGCTCATTGTTTGATTTTGAGCGTGTCAATATGCAATGCAGATGTGGATAGCACACCTATGGGGCACAGCTTGCTGTGCCCCATTTTTTGAGGAAGAGATAGAAGATGTCACAAGCTGATCGTTTTCTGCGTGCCTGTTCGAAACAGGATGTGGACAGAACGCCGGTCTGGTTAATGAGGCAGGCCGGTCGGTATATGGCTGAGTATCGTGCCCTTAAGGATCGCTACGATTTCTTGGAAATGGTCAAGACCCCTGACCTGGCTACACAGGTTACGCTTCAGCCGGTTGAAGCCTACAATTTGGATGCCGCGATCATTTTTCAGGATATCTTGCCGGTCCTCGAACCGATGGGTCTTGAGTTGGAATATGTGAAGGGAGAGGGCCCGGTAATTCACAACCCTGTAAGAACGGCCAGCGCTGTTGAAGCTTTGCAAGTGCATCCAGCCGAGGAGGTTATGGGATTCACGGTCGATGCCATCAAACAGACCAGGGTCGCCCTGAACGATCGGATTCCCTTGATTGGTTTCGGTGGAGCTCCTTTTACCCTTGCATGCTATGCAATCGAAGGAGGGTCCTCCCGCAATTACATAAATGCGAAAGGGATGATGTATGGGGCGCCTGAGTTGTGGCACAGGTTAATGACGAAAGTGTCGGAGGCAGTGGCGGGATATCTGGCAGCTCAGGCGGCAGCCGGCGCACAGGNACTTCAGCTTTTCGACAGCTGGGTGGGTGCGCTGAGTCCTGCCGACTATGAGACCTACGTTCTTCCTCATTCACAATCCGTAATCGATATGGTCAAGGCGGAGTTCGATCTGCCGTTCATCCATTTCGGCACGGGCACCTCTGGAATGCTACCCCAAATCAAGGCAGCTGGAGGAGATGTGATTGGGGTGGACTGGCGGATTGACCTGGCAAAAGCTTGGCAGATACTTGGAGACGATGTTGCCGTTCAGGGGAACCTGGATCCGGTGATTCTATTTGCACCTGAAGGCAAGATCAAGCGCCAGGCCGCCCGGCTGCTCGATAGTGTTAAGGGAAGACCGGGTCATATTTTCAATCTGGGTCACGGCATTCTACAGCATACTCCAGTCGAGCACGTGTCAGCGTTGGTCGACTTCGTACACGAGTACACAGGGAATGAATGAATGAGCAAACGTGCTGTTCTGATGCTGGCGTATGGGAGTCCCGATTCTCTGGATGACATGGAGGCCTACCTGAATGACATTCGGGGAGGACGACCGATGTCGCCTGAATTCGTTGCAGAGTTCAAGAGCAGATACGCCCAAATCGGGGGTAAGTCGCCTCTGAATGAGCGTACTTTTGAGCAGGCCGAGGAGACAGAAATGCTGTTGCGAAGCCGCGGGTACGATTTTNAGGTGTATGTGGGTATGCGGCACTGGATGCCCTGGATAAAGGACACCGTTGCCCAAATGCATGAGGATGGGGTGAGGGAGGCCGTTGGGATTGTAATGGCACCGCACTACTCATCGATGAGTGTGGGACGATACTGGGAGAAAGTTGCGGAAGCCCAGAAACTGGTGGGAAGTTCGATCGAGTTTACCCACGTCGATTCCTGGTGTAGACAGGAAAGCCTTCTCGCAGCTCAAGAATCCCACGTGCGTGAGGGATTGAATAAGTTCGGGCGAAAGGAACGGGAGCGTGTGAAGATTTTGTTCTCCGCCCACAGTCTACCGGCGAGACTGTTGCAGATGGGCGATCCGTACGACGATGAGCTACAGGAGAACGCCAGATCGCTTGCTGAAAGAGTGGGGGAAGTGGATTGGATGTTCTGCTACCAGAGCGCAGCACACACTGGCGAGCCATGGTTGGGGCCTCAAATAGAGGAGGTCATTGTGCAACTTGCCGAGGAAGGATATAAGCAGGTTCTTGCGGCGCCCATTGGATTCGTCTGTGATCATGTGGAAATCCTCTACGACATTGATATCGGCGTTCAGAGCATCGCAGCTGAACACGGGATCCGAGTGGAAAGAATTGAGTCGATGAATAGTGATCCGTTGTTTATCAAAGCGCTTGGTGATGCTCTTGACGAAAAGATAAGATAATTTGGTTCAGTTTTTACAGTGAGAAGTATATTCGGTATGACACACGTTACGATCATAGGCGGCGGCATTGCGGGTCTTTCCACAGCGTTCTATTTGCAGAAAAACGCCGAAGCTCAGGGCAAGGAACTGGAGTATGCCCTGGTGGAGGCGAATCCAGAATTTGGCGGCAAGATTGTAACCGAAAACATTAATGGGTTCACAATTGAAGGGGGACCGGATCTCATTCTGACACAGAAACCCTGGGGCATCCAACTGTGCAAGGACCTGGGTCTTGAGGCACAGTTGATCGCCACGAACAGCGACCGACAAAAGACATTCCTGGTTCAAAAGGGGAAGCTCGTACCATTTCCCAGCGATTTCACCTTGATTCCCAATCAGTTTTTACCCTTTGCTCTGTCTCCCCTGTTTTCGCTGTTTGGCAAACTCCGTATGGGGATGGACCTGTTCATTCCTGCGAGGAAGGAGAAGAGTGACGAAAGCTTAGCCTCCTTCATTCGCAGGAGGCTTGGTCAGGAGGCGGTGAATAAGATTGGCGGACCCATGTTGGCAGGAATCCATAGCGCGGATCCCGAAAGAATGAGTCTTCTGAGCACGTTTCCCCGATTCGTGGATATGGAACAGAAGCATGGAAGCCTGATGAAGGCAATGAAGGCCGCCAGAAAGACACGTCCCCAAAGTCGGAGCGAGAAGCCAAAGCCTATGTTCCAGACGCTCAAGGGGGGGCTCGGGGAATTGGTAAACGAGATACTGAAGGGTTTAAAAGGTGAGATGTTGCCAGGGCACCAGGTGAGGAAATTGGTTTACCGCAGTCCTGGTTTTGCAGTAGACCTGGACGGGCGATTGTTGGATACCGATGCTGTTGTACTGGCATTGCCTGCCAACGCAGCCGCACAGGTTGTGAGGGAAATGGCCCCCGAGTTGGCTGCCCAACTAGGTGATATTCGTTATGTCTCTTCTGCTACGGTTTCTCTGGCTTACAAGAAGGAAGAGATCAGCAGGCAGCACGACTTGAATGGATTTGGATTTCTCGTCCCAAAATCCGAAGGCAGGCAGATTACCGGGTGCACCTGGATGTCTACGAAACTGGATCACAGGGCGCCCGAACACGGGGAGTTGATCCGCGTCTTTCTGGGAGGAGATTCTCAGGAGGAACTGGTAGATCTTGATGACGAGCAAATGGTACATGTGGCTAGGGACGAGTTGGCTGATTTGATGAACATCACAGCGGATCCGTTATTCTACAGGATCAATCGCTGGATAAAGGGACGTCCACAGTACGACGTTGGTCACCTGGAGAGGGTTGCTCAGATGGAAACCACGGCCTCGGCTTTTCCTGGTCTCTACCTGAGTGGGAGCGCCTACAGAGGGTCGGGTATTCCCGATTGCGTTAAGCAGGCGCAGGACGTGGTGGGAATGATCCTAGCGGGGTGAAGGAAGAGGAATGGTTCTGGTGCGAACTGGCGGGTGTCCATTGGACATCCGCTCTATTTATTTCTGCTGTTCTTCCATTGGTCGTTCGCTTTGTAAATGAAGGTGAGGATTTCAGCAACCGTGAAGTAGAGTTCGGGCGGTATTTCCTGGTTGAGGTTCAGTTGGGACAAGAGTGCGACCAGGTCTCGGTCTTCTCTAATAGGGATATTGTGTTTCTTGGCGAGAGCGATAATCCTGTCGGCCAACTCCCCTCGGCCCTTCGCCAGGAGCTTTGGGGCAGAATCCTCTTCAGGGTCATATCCAAGAGCTGTTGCCGTTCTTCGCGGACTCAAATCACGCTCGTCTTCGGGTTTCATGTGAGGGGTTCCAAGCGAAGATAATCCAGGCGCTACGGGATGTTCGGATGCGGTGGATCCAGAACTTCCTTGCCACCCATGTAAGGCCTGAGCGCCTCTGGAATACGGATGCTACCATCCGCCTGCTGGTTGTTTTCCAGCAAGGGGATCAGAATTCTTGGGGAAGCAAGGACCGTATTGTTCAAGGTGTGCGCAAACTTGGGTTTCCCCTCAGCATCTCGATATCTGAGATTGAGTCTTCGTGCCTGGAAGTCGTGCAAGTTTGAGCAGGAATGGGTCTCTCCATAGGCGTTCCTGCTGGGCATCCAGCACTCGATGTCGTACATCTTGTATTTCCCGAGCCCCATATCACCCGTGCAAACTTCCATTACCCGGTAGGGTAGCTCCAGTTTCTGAGTGACCTGCTCCGCATTGGCCAGTATGAACTGGTGCATTTCACTGGAGATAGCGGGATCGTTCTCGCAAACAATGACTTGCTCCACTTTGTCGAATTGGTGAATGCGGTAGATACCTCGTGTGTCTTTGCCATAGGTGCCGGCTTCTCTACGATAACATGGAGAATTGCTGACCAGCTTCTTTGGCAGATCCTCGAAGTTGAGCATTTCCCCGGCGTAGTAAGAGGTAAGAGAGACCTCGGCAGTACCTACAAGAAAGAGCTCGTCTTTCTCTATCTCATATGCCTGCTCCCGGCCCTGTGGAAAGTACGTAGTTCCAACCATAAATTCCTCACGAACAAGCACCGGAACCGTAAGTGGGGTAAATCCCTCGGAGAGCATATGGTCAAGAGCTAGGCGCAGCACTGCCCAGTGCAGCAATGCACCTTCGTTTCTCAATATATAGCTTCTTGATCCTGCAAGTTTTACGCCACGCTCCACATCCAGAAGGTCGTGCATCTCGCAGAGCTCAACGTGGTCCTTCGGCTCGAAATCGAATTCTTGAGGAGTTCCCCATCGGCNGATCTCAACGTTGTTTTCGTCAGTTTCTCCTTCGGGGACATCATCGGCGGGNGGCAAGGGTATCTGAAGTAGCTCATCCCCAATCTGGCGCTCCAAATCATCGTATTCGGGCTCCATCTCCTTCAATCCGCAAACAACGGATTGCATATCGGATATGGCTTTCTTTTTTTCTTCTCCCTGAAGTTTTGAAATCTCTCTGGATCCCTGATTTCTCCTGGCTCTCAAGTCGTCGATCTTCACCCGAAGCTCCCTGAGACGAACGTCCTTCTCCAATAGAAGATCCAGATCGAAAGAAACATGCTTCTTGCGNATAGCCTCCTTTACCACTTCGGGATTCTCGCGTATAAACCTTAAGTCAAGCATCATAACCCTCAGTTTTTACTTGATTAAGAGAGCGCCCTNCCTGCCGAGCCGTTCCAATATTGCAGCTATCTTGAGCGCTGCATTCTTATCCATATGATGGAGTACATCAGCAACTGTTCCGTCATCGAGTTTAAGGAGTATTCCAGCCGCTTCACCGGGCTCCAATTTCGCGCAGTTCCTCGCCAGCATTGCGATTTTCTTCTCTCTCGCAGCCACCTGATCTTTGAGACGCCGTTCCATCTCTTTTCTTAAGGCAGTCATCTCCTTCTTTTCTTGCTGCAGTTTCGCCTGAAACCGACGGCCCTCTGCGGAAACGGCCGGTCGTGGAGCGGCAGGAGTCAGAATCTTCTTCCTGTTCTCGGCGGGTTGCGAATCCTCTCCCTTCAAGGCCGTTGAATCGCTCCTTGGTGTGTCGGGGACTGGTTCTTGAGGCTCTGCGACCTTTCGAGGGATAGAATCGGGTTTCGGTCTTGTGGTGACAGGATTATTTTCCGGCCGCAAGAAGAAAATCATAGCAGCCAGGACAACACCAAAGGAGCCGAAAAGGGCTAGGATCAGAAATGTGGCCTGGCTGAGTTTCATTCTGGAATTGAGAGTATCAGAAAAGATTCAAGTGCATGCAGGATACGACGGTAGAATTGATATACGACTAGCGTCTGCCAGCTAGGCAGGATTTTCCAGGATCTGGCAAAGATTGATACAAGAGCGATCGAAATGTTCCATTCCAAGCAGGCGTCTATCCGGACGTCTGCCTTCGGTTGACCCTGATACGTCCTTTGGAATCAATGAAGTAAAGAAATTTAGCGAAGAAGCCCCGCTTGGCACACCATTTGCAATGATTTAGGATTGAATTCTCCTAGCTACAAACATCTTAGAAGGAAGGAGGCCAGAAATGGTTTCCAAGAATGATGTAGAGAAAAGGAATCGATTGGCTTATCTGGCGCTTTACTGCGCTATCCAGGGGGATGAACAGCGCGCAGAGCAGATTCGAAATCTGGTTCTGCAGAGAGATCGTGAGGTTACCCTCAGTTCCGTAGTACGAGAACCAGTAAAGGTATAGATCGTTCGCTAGACGCTTTTTGCAAGATTGGCAACCTGGTGGATCTGATCCTCACCCATTTCTGAATACAGAGGAAGCGACAAGATTCGTTCGCTCTCTCGTTCCGACACCGGGAAATCGCCTGGGTGGTATCCCAAATCCTCATAGGCTGGCTGCAAATGTAGCGGTATGGGGTAGTGAATCACCGTTTGCACCCCTGAGTTTTCTAATATAGATTGAATCTTGTCCCGCTTGGACGATCTGATCACGTAGTATGTATGTACGTGTCGCGAATGGTCTTCCTCAGCGGGCGTTTCTATTTCTGTTCCCGCAAATGTCTTCTCGTAGCATGCAGCCAGCGATCTCCTCTTTTCAATCCAATTTTCCAGGTGTTTCAGTTTCACACTGAGGATTGCGCCCTGGATCCCATCCAGACGGTAGTTGTATGCCGGCACTCTATGTCGATATTTGTCGAGCCTGCCATGATTGGCCAGCATTACCATTTTTTCGGACAAAATTGTGTCGGATGTAACAACCATCCCAGCATCTCCATATGCGCCCAAAATCTTGCCCGGGTAAAAGCTGAAGGTGGCGGCCACACCAAATTGGCCTGCTCGCCTGTCCTTGTATTCAGCACCGTGCGCCTGGGCAGCGTCCTCAACAACGGTGATATTATTCTCCCCGGCGATTTCCATGACCGGGTCCATGTCAGCCATGTGGCCGTAAAGATGGACGGGTACAATGGCCTTTGTTCTCGCGGTGATTGCACGTTCGATCTTCTCCGGATCAATATTCAAGTGAACCGGTTCCACGTCAACGAAGACCGGCTTTGCGCCAGTCTGAACGATAGTTTCAGCTGTGGCTGTGAAAGTGTTCGGGACGGTGATGACTTCATCACCTGGACCAATGTCTAGTGCCGCAAATACCAGGTGGAGTGCCGTTGTACCCGAACTTGCGCCCACGCCGTGACTGGTATCACAGAATGAGGCGAATTCTTCCTCGAATTGTTTTACGTAGGGTCCACCGACGAAAGCAGTGTCCTGAATTACTTTCTNAATGGCATCATCGACCTCAGCCTGAATAGTTCCGTGTTGCGCACCCAGGTCNATCAGAGGAATGGGTTTCACTTTAACTCCGTTAGATTCGTTTTCTGCAGTTCTCAGTCAAGTGTCTGCCGAATGTTGTATTTCTCATGAGGATTGGCCGATCTGGTCACCATGTCCGCTAACAGACCAGTACATACGAACTGAACCCCAAGCACGGTAAGTAGAATCCCCAGAAAGAGAAGGGGATGCCTGTGCTGAATATTGCCGACTCTGAACCAGATTGAGGTGATGTAGGCATTTATCAGTGTACCGAGAAGCCCGAAAACTATGCCCATTGTGCCGAACAGGTGAAGGGGACGGCCCATGTACCGGCCCAAGTACATCACAGTGAGCAGATCCAGGAATCCCTTCAGCATTCGTGCCCAGCCATATTTGGTGACCCCGAATTGACGGGGATGGTGCTGAACGGGGATCTCACCAATCCTGTATCCCTCAAGGTGTGCGAGAACGGGGATATAGCGGTGAAGTTCGCCGTAGATTCGAACGTCATTTACGACTTCACGTCGATAGGCTTTGAGACCACAGTTGAAGTCGTGGATTGAAATGCCCGACAGGCGCCCGGTGACCCAGTTGAAGAATTTCGATGGTATGGTCTTACCCAGTGGATCGAAGCGCTTCCGTTTCCACCCCGAGACGAGATCATAGCCTTCTTCCAGCTTTCTTATGAGATTCGGGATTTCATTGGGGTCGTCCTGGAGGTCCGCATCCATGGTGATGACGTATCGTCCACGCGCTTTCGGGAAGGCCGCAGCATAGGCAGCGGCCTTCCCGAAGTTGCGTCTGAATCGAATGACTTTTACCTGAGCATGGTTCGCATGGAGCTTCTCCAGCACTTCGTAGGAGCCGTCNGTACTGCCGTCATCCACGAAAATGATCTCGTAAGGGTGGCCCAGATCCGCCATCGCCTCGGTCACTTTGGACATCAGGGGACGGAGACTGTCTTCTTCATTCAGAAGGGGCACCACGACAGACAATACGGGTTCAGTTTCTGCCATATGTACTGTATCCTGCTGGTTATCAAATGATATTAATGCCTGAATTAGGTTGTGGCTGAAAGATATAAAAGTAGCATCGTTTTCACAAGCAATCACTGAGCCAGAAGCGGCACCAAATTGCTCAGAAAAATGTTGACGCAGGGGTTGGGAATGACTTATCCATTATGGACCTTGCCACCTAACCAATTAACAGGACGATATGGAAATTCCACAGATCGTGTCTAACAAGCAGCTCAGAATTGGGGTATACGGCAACCCACTCCGACCGGGAAGGGCAGGGGTAGGGCACTTCACGTTCGAACTGTGCAGTATCCTGGGCCGGTACTTACCGAATGCCACCTTTTTCGTCTACAGCCAGGACCCCGCAGAATTGCCAACTCAGTATGGAAAGTGGGTTCCCNGATTGGAGACCAGACCGATTTTCCAAAAGATGAAACCGGTTCTCTGGTTGAAGTTCGGGTTGGGTAAGATGATTCGGGACGACGATCTGGATGTGTTCTGGGCAACAAGCACGATACTTCCCTATTCGCTTGGCAAGATTCGGACAGTCAGCACGGTATGTGACCTCAACTACATTGTTGTTCCCGATACCATGAGCTATGGATTTCTCTGGGCAAATCGGTTGTTCTTTTCGGGCGATGTGAAGAGGACGGGGACTGCGCTGGCAATCTCCCAGGGGACTTCCGATCGTATGCTTAAACATTTCGGCAGACGCGCATCCTTGATCGTAAGGCCGAGTGTAGGCGATGCCTTCAAGCCTCAGGATAAGGAGACGGTGCAGGCAGTAATCTCGAAGTATCACATAGACGGGCCCTACCTTTTGGGACTTTCTACCTGGGAGCCGCGCAAGAACTTCGAAATGCTGGTGAGGACTTTCCTGAAGCTGAAGAAGGAAGGTCTGTTAGGAAATCACAAATTGGTTCTGGCCGGGGGAAGAGGATGGAAGGACAACAGGCTTGTATCTCTCATTCAGGGGGAGGGTGGAAGCGGTATTTTGCCTCTCGGTTATGTACCGGACGAGGATTTGCCGCCCCTGTATGGAGGTGCAGAGATCTTCGTGTTTCCATCTCTTTACGAAGGTTTCGGTATTCCGGTGTTGGAGGCGCTTGCCTGTGGCACAAGGGTGGTCGCCACGGATGTTCCGGAGATCAGGGAGGCAGGGGGATCAGAGGTGGTTTATATCGAACCGACCGAACAGTGCCTCAGGGAGGGGATCCTGACAACCATTGCCTCCCGGAGGAAGGTTAAACCTCCCTCATATGATACCTGGGATAAGGGCGCTCGCGAACTTGCCAGGGCTATCTGCGGCCAGTTTGAGACTATCCCACAAGGCGATTGAAGACCGATTCGAGTTGGTCGGCTACAACACGATGGTCACACTTCCCCAGGGCATCTTTCCTGGCATTGGACACAAGGGCCTTGTCCTCGGGTTGACGGGAGAGTTCTAGGATCCTGTCAGCAAAGGCGTCTGTATCATAGCAGGAGATCAGATGCCCGTTGCGACCCTCTTTCAAGAGATCCACGACAGTATCCAGCTCGAAGGAGACCACAGTTTTCTCGATGGACATAGCACCAATTAGAGACTGTGGAATCAATGTTCGGATGGTGGGGAATATTATCGCTCTTGCGCCGGCTTCGTGAGCGGGCAATTCTCCGGGCTTGAGTGAGAGGGTTGAGACATTTGGAAAGTCTCCCGGTTTGATTTCGGGATTGATTCCCAGGATCTGAAAATGGATCTTGNGATCTTCTTCATAGACTTTCGCCATAATTTCTACAAGATTCTGCCAGCCCATATCCAGTCTTGGTACAAACCCATTCCCGATCGCAAGGAAGAGTTTTGGATCTGCCTCGGTATCGTGTGGGCGGAAAACGTCGGCNTCTATCGGACAGTAAATCAGTTCGGANTCCACATTCCAGATGTCCAGCAGACATTGTCGCTGATAGCTAGTTAGTGTAATATTGGTGGCGAGACGATAGAACATTCCCGCCAGTTTCTTTTCCGAAGGGAACCAGTGGTGGACCATGACTATCGGTATTCCGGGATGGAAATGCTTGATTTTGTGGATCACGGCCTTTGCCAGGTCGGGCGTGGATCCAACCGATATCAGGTCCGGGTTGGATGGTCTCTCTCGGATTACCCCTTCCGGTACCTCAAAGTAAGTGTTGTTCCAGGTTTTGCCTGCCTCAGTGAGATATACCTCATGTCCGCGTTCAAGCCACTGACGCAACATCATTTCCTGCACGCCTTCGTGACACACGAACTCCAGTATCTTCATGTATTCCCTCCGTTGTTTGCCCCAACGTCCACCTCATTTGAATCACCCTCGACTTCCGGTGAAACTTTTGAGCGATATATGAACAAGGACTCCTCAGGGACAATCGTCTGGTCAAAGTGGGCCACCAACTCGAACTTTGTCATAAACTGAGGGTGCTCGTCAAGCCGCGAATTCAGGATCAGATACAATTCGGATTTCTCTCCCCTGGGGACTCGCCCGACACGATTCATGATCTGTCGCATGGTAAGTTCCCTATTCTGGTAGTACTCTTTGTTCCAGATGAGGAAGCTACCGAAAGTTTCGTATTCAAGATAATAGAATCGTCGAATTCGGGTGAGAAATGGCAATACCGGAGCCGCCGCATATGCCGGGTATGCAGCCACAAGGGTATTTGGATTATCCANTTCGGTTTGAGCGAGAAATCCTGCGGCTTTTCTGGATGCTGAAAAGTCGTACCGGATCTCAAAGAAGGAAGCTGCGGCTGCAGCCACAATGTGCAAGGACAGGAAGAGGGTTAGGGTTCGGCTCAGAAAATGACTTGAAGTAAAACGACTGAGTGGCTTCAGCCTGAGTCTTGAATCTGGATAATAATGTGAAATCCAGATACAGAAAATGAACAATATGAATATCAGCCCGTGATGGCGCAAGCTGCCTCGATCCTTGAGAAATATGATAGCAAAAAGACCGGCGCTGGAAAGTGAATATATAGCCAACGGGATTGGTTTCTTAGCAAGGTGGCACAGTGAATACAGGAAAATCGGAATTCCGAGCAGGGTCATTACCGGCGTAAAGGAGTAGATGAGACGGGAGTTCCAAAACGTGGTCTTCAGTTGAGGTACGGGTACAAATGCCCCCAGGACCGCATGTGGAATGCCACCCAGGTTTCGGGGACTGAAATCGAGATGCCATTCGGCCGTTGCAGGATTCAGGTCGATTGGCGGTAGAACCTGAAGCACAGCTACGATACACCCGATGATGGGGATCATAGCAGCGAATACTTGTTTAACGGTCCTGTGGTGTCTTTGAAGCTCTAGGGAAAAGGTGAACAGCAGTGCCAACGAAACTACGAGGCCGTGAACGGAGGTGTTTGCGAGCAGAGCGATGAGCGTGGCAAAGGTGAGAGGTCTGGAGAACCGGGTTTGATAGACAGTCGCAATGGAGAAGAGCAGAATAACAACCAGAACGTAGCTACGTGCAATTACCGTGTATTCATAAAGAAGGAAGTATCCGAAGACGGCAAGCGTTTTCTGAGCTTGTGGAAATGGGGAGTAGAAGAGGAAGAGTACAGCGGCGAGCAAAGACAGTAACAGGTGAAACAGAAACATGGATTCGTATGGCAGTCCCATTTGGGTAAGCGGATAGATCAGGATGTGCCAGAGCGCAGGCGTACCTTCATATCCCATCCAATGGAACAGGTTCGAGAGGGAGTGACTATCGCGAGATATGAGCCAGGACTGGGCTTCGTCCCGCCAGGGCTCATGATTGATTGCCAAGAACGTGGAGAACAGTCCAAACGCGAGAATGGCTCCGAAGTTCTGCCTCAATTCACCCGAGTCTCTTGGTTTAAGAAGATTTGGCATAGCCTCGTTCGAAGTATTCTTCCTCCGCACCTACATCTTCAATATTGTATTTCTTTCCATCGATAATGCTCCTGGCTGCAAGAATACCCATTTCGAGGGAGTGATCCTGGTTGGTGTATTTGAACCGTCCGGGTCGACCGATATAGATCAGGTTTTCGATGCCATCCAGGAATTCCTTCACAGTGTCTAGGTTCTTTTTATAATCGAGGTCGTAAACCGGGTAGGCATTTTCCTTTCTGATATGGTAGATGTCGATGACTTCCTCTCGGTTGACGAACTCGAGTTTGTCTAACCACGCAATGGCCAACTCGAATAGATCCTCCTTGGTCATGTTCCAAATCTCGTCATCTTTCCAACAAAAGAATTCAACGAATAGAGACGTCTTGCCTTTGGGTGACATCAATTCCGAGAAATTTCTCATCTCGGATATCCTCCCGAACGGCACCTCTCTATCGGGGAAATAGATCCATTGATCCTTGCTGATAGTCGGTTTGTTCAGGGTAAGGAAGAGATATGCCTGAGACCTGTATTTTAGATTTGCCATTGCTTCGGAGACAGGTGTTGGGGGGGCAGGATCAAGCATGTCAAGCAACGATGTCATTGGAATGGAGGAGATTACAGACTTTGGGTCCGTGTATGTTTCTCCATTTTTGAGCGTCACTTTCTTCATCCTGGATCCATTATGCTCAAATCTCACGGGTTCGTTGGAAAGCAGTACCGGATTCTGTTCTGATATCCTGTCTTTGATCGCTTCGTAGATTAGACCCGTTCCCAGGTTCGGATAGTAGAACTGGTCCACCAGGGTCTTCGGACCGCTCTTCTTTAGGATGGCGTTTGCCAGCAAGCTCCTCAGTGTGAGACCCTTGATCCTTTGCTGCGCCCAATCTACCGAAAGTTGTGTACACGGTAGTCCCCAGATCTTTTCGGTGTAATTGAGCATATTGAATTCTGCAAGTGTCCTTCCAAAGTTGGAAACTGCGAAGTCTTCGAAGTTGTCAGATTCCTTGTTGNGGAATCTGATTCTCGCAGCCAGATAATCNAGAAACGCCCACCCNGCCTTGAACAAGCCCATATTGGACAAAGCGTCTTTCCATTCGACAGGATACTGATAGAACTTCCCGTCAATGTAGAACCTCGTACATCGGTCAACCGTGATCCATTTCTCACCCAGAAGGTCTTCGATGAAGTCATAGAGATATTTGTTCTGACTGAAGAATCTGTGGGGGCCATTGTCCGTGCGGAAATCCCCCAGCTGATATGTCTTGGACAGCCCTCCGACTTGCTCGTCTTTCTCAACGATCGTGAACTGTTTATNNGCTTTATGGAGTTCCATGGCGCAGGCCATTCCTGCTGGTCCCGCCCCTAGAATCAGTATCTTGTCTTGGCCCATTTCGTTTCTCTGATGATATGTAAAAGCATTTTGAGAATTTGCGGCAAGAATTTGTATACGCGAGAGTTACGTGTGAAAATTGGAATAATATATAGGATTCAGATCCAAAGGTCAAATCGGCGACAGATGACGCCAATACCTGGGCTAGTCGCCGAAGTCGCCGCCTGTTCGCACAGCGATGTAAAGTGTCTTCAGCTCGTTCAAAAGCTGTCCTCGTTCCAAGGCGAGTAGTACAATTCCATAGCTCATAAGAAGGATCGTTCCACCGGCCAATCCACCAGCCAGGAGGGAGAAGGAATCAGTGATTTTATACGTGAGCATCCTGGCGCCGATTGCTGCGCCCCCGGCCAATAGCGGTGGTGCTAGTGTTTTCGTCCAAGGTACATCCACATAGTGCACACAACTTCTAAGGGCGATGACGATGCCGATCAGTGCGGCAGTGCTCATGCTAATTGCAGCTCCTTCTACTCCGAAACGCAAGGCAAGAATTGGTGTAGCCATCAACAGGATGCCCGCCTGAGTGCCGTAATAGCGAATGATCCGCTTGGGATCGCCAACACTCCGTAAGAGGGCGTTGATGTCATCCTGAACGGGTCTACACAGCGAATAGAGCAAGAGACACCGAAGGATAGGGACAAGCGGCAACCAGTGATTCCCCAACAAGAGGACGACNAGCGTAGGTGCCTCGACAGCNAGGAGCAATGAGATGGGTACGGTGGACCGCAGGATGAANCGGAGCGCACGNCGGAAGGCGGAAGAGAGTTGTTCACGGCTGTGCTGATACCGTGCGTATACAGTTCCTGTTACGCTGGCGATGGTGTGTGTAATGGCCCCTGTAGGCATTTGGGCAAAGATGTGCGCGCGATCGTAGAATCCCAACGTGTTCGTCTTGAGGACGAGGCCGACTACAATCTTGTCATAGCTGAGAACCAGGGTTTCGAAAATCCAGCCGACCCAAAACCACCGTCCATACTTCAATAAGGTGTGGGCATCCCCGCGGTTGAACTCGCTGAAACGGGTCAGAGGAGGAGGTCGCCGTGTCCACAGCATGATACAGTAGACTGTTACATATACTACGCTGGCTACGGTGTGACTCAGGATGAGCGACCAGATGCCTGCACCCAGGTATACGGCAGAGATGCCGATTGCTGCTGCAACGATTGTCGCCATTGCGTGTGAAGCGGCGAGCCGAATGAATTCAAGATCTCTCCGCAACTGCGTTTCGGCCGTGAATGAGGCTGCACGAAACAGGTCGAAGATGGCGAATACGATCAGTGCTGTTGGCACCATGGAATTTGCATTTATGGACGGTCCATCAGAATCGACTTCGAATGGATTCGGTATGCCTGTTGGTGAATGTTGTGCGAACAGGGCGAGACCGACTGCGGCTAGAGTGCCAAGCGCCCCTAAGCCTGTGCTGAGGAAGAAATGAGTCGGGGCGATCTGATCAACCCGATCGTGCTGGTGGATCAATGCGAAGTGAAGGCCAAGATTTCTGAGGGCAACGATTATGGCGAGAAGATGGAGGGCGAGAGATACTTGACCAATGTCCGTGTAACTCAGGTGACGGGTGAGAATGATTATGGCTACCCAGTTGATGATTCGACCCAGGTATGTGCTACCCAGGGTGTGAAGCGTTCCCTTCACAATTCTTTGAAGGGGGGATCTCTCCTCAGGCATGAGATGCTTCCGTTCGAGCTCTGTTGTGCAGCCAGAAGATCGACCCGATCAGGAATACGGAGGATAGAAGAGAGATCCATCGGCATGCAACAGCTATTGGATCCCGGTAAGTCAGTTGTACGGTGCTCTTCCCTGCCGGTACCACCAGACCTTTCCAAACGTAATTGGCACGAAAGAGCGATGCTGGATTTCCATCAATTGCGGCGCTCCAGAAAGGATGGAAGTTCTCAGAGATTACGAGTAGCTTGGGACTGCCTGCTGATACCTCCAACTCGACGTATCCTCTCCTAGAATCATATTCCTTCTGGACGATCTTACTTTCCAGTGTATTGGCAGGATTGCCTATCAGATCGGGTAGTTCAGACTCCACGATTGGGGTTGCAGATGGATCGAACTCGGGATTCAGGAGCAGATCGAAAATGGCACCTCCATCATTCTCCACGACGTAATCGGATGCGAGGTAGAACCAAGGCAATGCCTTCGGATTCTGATAGATGTGAAGCCGGTTGGCAGATACCGGTCCAGATAACCCCGGGGCATCCACAGGTTGAGGTGAGACAATGTATTTCGTATTCAGCAGGTTCAATATTGAGAGGAACTGTACATTTCCGAGCAGGCCCAAGAGCTCCTGAGGTGGGCGGTTCAGGGGAGTGGATATCCGATCGAACCGCTGCATGGAAAATGGCTCGTGGTGGAAGACGTTTGCCAGATCTATAAGATCTTTTGGGAAGTAGATCTGAGGCAATACCAGTGTGCGGTAGAGTTTGGTGTCCCTCCGGAAGTGATTTACCACATCAGGAAAGATGCGCTCAGCAGGTGGTGACCTGTCCGGGTTCACATATTTCAAGAACTGCTTGTCGATGCGCCACGTGTCAACAAGCATCAGGGGTATGAGAATAGCTGCAAAAAGTGCAGGTTTTAGTGTCCCTTTAAGTCGATTGAGGGTAATCACGTAAAGAATGATCAGAAATACTGCGGAAAGCAATGATCCTCTGGCCAAGAGTTCCAGATTGCTTTCTGCGATCTGTAGATTAAATGACGGAATGTTTGACCACATCACACTGGTCCACATATTCAAGACCGCTTTAGGTGCAATAGACACGATCAGCAGTAGGCAGACACATATCGCAGAACCTATTGTGAGTTTTCTTATCAAATCAGGTTTAGAATCAGATATCAGCCTATCAAAGCCGAAGGCAGCCAAACAGCATGCAGGAAAAGCGAACAGGAAGGCGATCATACCCGGTACACGCAATACCTTCATACCGGGTATGAATCGATAGAGGAGTCCGTGTACCGGTGTATGTGGACCGAGTGAAAATGCAATTGCGAACAGGAAGAGAATTAGAAAAAGGAGAATCCTCGAGTCGCTCCGTACCTTTCCCAAGGCAAATAATGAAAGAAAAATTACGGCAATTCCGAAGTACTCACTATTAAGCTTCAGGGGGTTGCGTCCCCAGTAGTGGTTCTTTCCTTCCGGAATTCTGTAGTGTACAAACTCGGGCACGAGGAGGGAGGCGATCTCCTCCGGATGCAGAGACCATGATTGGGCGTAGCTAATTCCAACGCCCTCTCCCTGTTCACCGGCACGTCGTGATTCGGTGGTTGTATACCAGTATGCCGGGAAGACGCCAACGGAACCAACCGCCAGTCCCAGACAGATGGCCCCTGCACTCATCCAGCTGCGACGTACGGCTGCACCGGTGTCAGATTCCTTGCGGTAGTAGGCGACGACACTGAAAATGAAGATGATTCCAAGGCCCCATAGCGCGTAAAAGACAAGCTGCAAATGTGGAGTGAAGATTCCAGCGCCGACGCTGAGGGCCAGGACCATAAAATAGACTGGTCTACACGTCTCGAGCCCACGATGCAGTCCCCAGACCATTAGCGGGAAAAGTGCAATGACCAGCATCTTCGAATCCTGTCCGGCATAAATGAAGGTCATCAGGGTTGGGGCTGAAGCGTATGCGGTTCCGGTAACCAGTGCGGTTAGGGGGCGCAGGCCGAATCCACGAATGCACAGATACATGAAGTAACCAGCAGAGAACATCGCAAATAGATACCTCCAACCGAGGTATCGGTGATGGCTTGTAAAAAGGGAGATCAGGTGCAGAGGAAGGAAGTACTGCCATTGTCTGGCACCGGAAGTCGGCGTCCCACCCATGTATCGGTTCCAGTTCTCAGGTACCGCGAGGTTCACCAGTTTCTCCATGAAAGGCTCGTTGCCTTGATGAAAATTTTCACCGGTGTCCAGACCCCGTATAACATCGTTGGAGAAGACAAACCCTGAAAAGTACACCAGGCTTAGGAACAGGAAGAACGCAGCAGGAGCCCAGTTGGAGGAGAGGAGTTGCGTAAATTTCTTGGCATTCTTGTTGGCCTGCGGCAGGTTACGATCCGGCCTAGCCTTCCCAGACGGTCTCTTTGTCTTCACAGTTTACCTCGGTTGCAGGAAAATGCGGTCACTTTACTGCCCTCAGTCGAAAAACGATGTCTCTGGCTGGAAATATAAAAGCAAAGAACGATTCGTAGAGCTCAGGGTAAATGTTCGCCAACCATTCGATTCCCAGGCGACGGTAGAGTGGGTTGAATCGGAGTCGTACATCGATTTTTTGAAACTGATTTACAACTTTGGGACGGTGTTTCAGTTCATCAAGTTTGTAGAATTTGCCTAGAACGCGTCTTAACATGCCCTGTCTTGATGTACCGGGAGACGCCAGGAAGTCGAAGGTTCGATAGCTGAAATGATGACGATGGGTTGGGTCGGTATAAGAAGCGGAGGATGAAAAGTGGGGGGACTCCCCTTCGAGTATGCCGTTAGGTGAACAGATGCGGCAGATTTCTTCCATTACCTGAGGGACATTAGTAAGATGCTCGATAACGTGGTTAAAAATGATGTGATCGAATGAGGAGTCTTTGAAGGGGTAGTAGAACTGATCGAAATTGACGATCACATCTGCGTCCGACCCCTTGGTCAGGTCTGCACCCAGTGCACCTTCGGTCTTGTTGGAGCCGCATCCAAGGTCCAGCGTTCGCATGTGGGAATGCCCTCTCTGGTTAGCGATGCTGCCCTCGTGGTTGGGGGCTTGTCGGTTTTATGGCGATCCCTACGAGAAACACACCCGGCAGAGGTAAGATCTTGTCCAAAATTCGCCAGAGCCAAACGAGGCTGTCATGAAACTTCAACGTCAGCTTGCCGAACCGTTTCCTCCTTAGGATCTTGCCAATAACGAACCATGTCAACAGGCCTGCACGATTGAAGGAGAACACTCTCTCCATTTCGAATCCAGCTCTTCTGCACTTCACTATCAGGTCACTGCGGGAATACCTTCGGATGTAGCCAAGCGCCCGGTCAAGTTGACTGTACAACCATTTGCCGTGGGGAACAATTATTACGGCTTTTCCCCCGGAGATTAGTGTCCCAAATATGTTCATGAGGGCTTGTTCGTCCTCTTCTGTGTGCTGCAATACGTTGACGCAGACAATTGAGTCGTACTCCTCGTCGAGTGCATCAAAGTCCTCCTCCTTCTCAAGATCCAGCCGGGCAACATCCATCCAATTGTAACCGCCAAAACAGCTCTGCAAGTAGTCGAGCTGCAGGGGTTCTCTGTCACTTGCAGTGTAATGCAGACGCGGCAGCAATTTAAGCGTAATATTTCCCAGTCCGGCGCCAATCTCCAGCACCCTTTCACCGATCCACGGATTAACGGTGTGGGCCATCCAGGCATTGGTTCGGTGGGTTCTAGATAGGTTGTAGAGTATGGACTTGCCGTACTCAGCTTCGTAAATATCGTCAACAAATCGGAAGTAGATTATCGCGAAGACCGCTTTAATTCCGTCGAACCATTTGATCTTTTTGCCTTCATCCTGGCTGCGGCCCCTATATGAGATGGGTACTTCGAAGATGCGACAGCCTCGCTTGGAAAATTTGGCAGTGATCTCCGGCTCCACACCGAATCGATCGCTCCGAATGGGGATGGATTTCAGTATGCTACTTTTGGCAGCCTTGTAGCACGTCTCCATGTCGGTTAACGTGAGGTCGGTGAAAAGGTTGGAAAAAGTCGTGAGTGATCGGTTCAGGAAGGTGTGCCAGAAGAAGTGAACCTTGCGATAGTTGCTCGAAAGATAGCGGGACCCGTAAACGACATCGGCATCACCAGCTAATATGGGTCGAAGCAGATTCTGATAATCCCCAGGGTCATATTCGAGGTCTGCATCCTGGAAAATGCAGACATCTCCAGTGGCATGTGCGATTGCCTTTCTAAGTGCAGCGCCTTTTCCACGATTTGTATCCTGAAAATGGAGCTGAATGACTTCGGGGTATCTCTCGGCAATTTGACTGAGAATCGTCTGTGTACCATCCGTAGAACAGTCATCTACAATGACCAGCTCGCGCTCCATTCCTGTGGGCAAAGTGGCCTGGAGAACCTGGTCGATCAGCTGCGACACAAAGTAACGTTCATTATAAACTGGAATAAGTACGCTAAGCCGTCGAAACTTGATAGGTTCAGCCACACCTGGTATTTGGGAAGGCATTGGCATCCGCTGGCCGAGTGGGTGGTGGAGTGAAATCTCGTGAGGGTATTCAGGTGGAGGAGGTCTCCGTTGGGGAGGTCAACGGAAAACGCACTAAATCGTGATCACCGCGATTATCGACTGGCCAAAGGGAAGTCGCAGCACGTGGTGTAGAAAGTCATCTATAGGACGAACCCAGGGACACACTTTTTCAAACACCTGGATCGGGCCTTCTCCTATCGTGGTTCTTCCCAGCACACGGCTCATCAGGAACCAATTCGGTAAACCAAATAGATTGAAATATCGGGTATAGAGTGAAGCACTGGGATCCAGTTGTTTGACTATCCGCCTGAAATGGTCCTCTGAATAGCGCCTGCAGTGTCCGTGGATTCTGTCCAGGCTACCGTATGCCCAATTGTGTGCAGGTACAAATGTTACTATACGTTTTGGACCATCTGTTTTTCCAAGTTTCAGGATTCGCGCGAACTGTCTGAATAATTCCAGGTCATTCTGAACATGCTCAACTACGTTGAACGATATGATAGTATCAAAATTGTATTCTCCGAGGGGTTCGGTCCAGTTCGAGTCAAGGTCCACCCAGTGCGCTTTTACTGGGGCATTCTGGGGGAAGTTGCTCGAAACTGTCTGCTGGAGAATGTCTGCCAGATGCTTGTCTGCCTCGCTGAGTACAAGCAGATCCCGTACCGGGAGACTTCTGGAAGTGTTTCCGATTCCCGCTCCAACCTCCAATATCCTGTTGCCAAGATAGGGTTGAACGGTATCGACCACCCACCTTTGGTATCTTAACGCTTTTCTGAAAGCAACTAACTCGAATGGGACCGAGGTACTTACCTGCGAAGGGGTATCGATTGCCAATTAGGGTTCCGTATGGACGTTTGCCTTGAGGCTTGAATCACCCCAAAAAAGGGGCATTGACTGAAGCTACCTACGGTCGTGAAACCTGCTGGGTCGACCTAAGGAGATTGGATGGGAGCATTTCGCCGGACTGGCCCATGGAATGTTCATAACGAAGGGCGGGCGCACCAGGATTAAACGGAATATCGAGTCGTTCGCGCACATCGCGCTCTACAAAATCTCTAAGACGTACAAGGTCTTCGGAAGACAGCTCGTCGGTAAATACGAACGCCTTGTAGCCACCATCAGGATCCCCCTTGTAATAGTCGGCGGTTTCAGAAAAGTCGACATCGTATGAGTGAAGCCTGTCCCCTGTCTTAGAGTAAGTATAGGTCCAGGTATTAGGCTCGGTGGCATGTGGGACGGCATGGTCATAGTATGGTGTGCCCGGGTAAGTGGTGATGATGGTGACATCGAAATCATCTGGTTTGGATTCGCAGAGCCAATCGTACGTTTCCTTGATCGTTTTTTCTGTTTCACCAGGATGACCGACAGACATCAGGGCCTTAACCTTTAGGCCGTGTCGTCTGGCTATATCAACGCAGCGGGTATTCTCCTCGCGTGTTGCTTTCTTGTTTATGTTCTCGAGAATCCGAGGAGATCCTGATTCGAATCCGGTTAGTATCCATCTGAAGCCTGCACCATACATCGCCTCTGCCTGTTCGTCCGTAAACAGTTCCGCTTTGATAAAACCTCTTAGCCTGAATTCAGTTCCCAGATCCTTCTGTGCGCGCGCAATCTCGTTCATCAATGGTACCATCTGGGGGTTGACATTCAGCTCATCATCGTAAAGCATGAATCCGTTCATGTCATAGGCTTCGTGAAGGTGAACAATCTCCCGAACAACCGATTCTGTGGTTCGCATCCGGATGCGTCGTAGTGAAGGTGCTTCTCGGCCGCCGCAGAAACCACAGGAGAATGGACATCCCAACTGAGCGATCAAGCTCAATGCACGTACATTGTCTATCGTGTAGTTGTAACTATCGACGTCGACAAAATGCCGGGCGGGGAAAGGCAATTCCGTTAGCGAGGAATTCGTTAGAAACAATTCAGACTTGGGATCGTCAGCATCGATCAGGCCGGTCGCGGCATCTGCCAGAGCAAGGAAGACCGCATTCTCTCCATCACCGGCAACCAAGACGTCGAACTGGTCGAGCAAACGGTCTAGAGTCTTGCTTGCACGACCTGGTGTGTTCAGGGCGAGCTCTCGTTTCGCCGCGGCATTCACAAGCGTTACGTGTGGTCCCCCCAGAATGACCCTAAGATCCGGACGGACATCACGAATTGTCCTTTGAATGTTGGCTGCGGCGGGCATCTGGGGTGTGGTAGCAGTGATACCAAAGACCTTTGCATTGGTGACCGCAGCGTGATCGCGTACTGCCTCCTGGTAATTCTCGACGCCCGAAAGGTCCAAGACTTCCACATCCATCCCGGCCTGTTCGAGGACGGCGGCAATTCTCAAAATGCCCAGGGACATAAATACTCGCTCATCCAGAAGAAATGGAGATGGGCTTACTATCAGGCAAACCGGCGCCAATAGGTGCTTGACACCATTGTTGGACAACATATGTGAGGATGTAGACATCATCTATCTCCTTGCTAACGAGAGTCGAATTCGGCGGTTCTTCACTTGGTCAACCGAACCCTCATCATTGTCGAGAGCACGGGCAACATGTGATACCACCTTATCTTCTTTCCCTCGTCATAGGAACGACCGTCATAGCTGATCGGGACTTCATAGCAACGGGTGCCGCGCAAACACACTTTCCCCAGAATCTCGGCATGTTGTTCCCAGCCAACGGTCTGGAGTTCATCGGCGCGCAGTAAATTGCTTCGAAACATCAGATAACATGAGTAGACATCTGTCCAAGTTGTGTTGTATAGCAGGTTGAACCAATTGGTGATAACGCCGTTGCCTACCTTATGCCAGAAATAGAAGATTCGGGTCCAGGCGGGTGCAAGGAATCGAGATCCCATGACCACATCGGCCCCGAAATTCAGTATCGGGAAGGTCAACTTCCCGTAGTCTGCCGGGTCGTACTCCAGATCTGCATCCTGAAACAGGATATACTCGCCGGAGGAGACCTCAATCGCTCTTTTTACAGCTCCACCTTTTCCCAGATTCTGAGGGTTCTCCAAAAGTGTGTCGTATAAGCTGGGATTTTCCGACAGGAACTCGCGACTACCATCGGTGGATCCATCATCGACTACCACGATCTCGATCTCGACGTCCTGTATCTTTTGCTCCCGGATACGGGTCAGGATCTTTTCGATTGTTGCTATCTCGTTATAAGCTGGAACAATGACCGACAGACGAATCATGCGTTCGTGTCACCTAACCGGAATGTAGATTTGAGAATGATAATTTCCAAGGCATACAGACGATTTAGTGTAGCATAGTGCACGCCGGGAGTCAAGCCCAATCTGCCATAAATTGCGATTCAACAATAAGTTGTATGCTAAAGGATGAAGCGAACAGGCACTGCACTATGTCGATCCGGCAGTATACTTCGCCCAGATGTATATTTTCCTAACAGAGATGATATGTAACGCCAGAATCAACGAAACACAAAGCATAAGACAGATTGTAGAATAAGTTCCCAGGAAACCGGTTTCCAGAGCATTTATCCACCAGATGTCAAACCAGTCGTAGGTTGCCAGGGAGGCCGGTTGTCCATCCACTGCAGAAGGGATCGGATACGTTAGCGAACTGCCATAGGAAAGTTTGTGAATGGCTGATGTGAGCTGATAGTATGAGCCAATTATTGGCGAAAGCAGAGGAGAAGATCGCAGACTTACGGGATGGGTCTGCGTACCGATTTGCTTCTCCAGCACAAACCGTACGAAGAAGTGATAATTCACCAGGGTTACGGGCAGATTAACAAGGAGGCCCAGCACACCTAGGAACTTGACCATCACCTTACGTGTATCCGGTCCCTCCATCAGGGATCCCAGGGGTAGAACTAGGAAGGGAAGAATGACCAGTAAGAATCGTGGACCCCAGGATGAGCCACCGTCCCAATTAATGTAGCCCGCAAAGAAGAGCAGGTGTTTACAGATCAGTGAGGCAAACAGGAGGCCTTCAAGTCTCTGGCTTCTTGAAAATCGGACCAGCGCCAACGGTGCCAAGACGGCGGCAGGAAAAAACAGGATCAGCCCCCGTCCCGAACTCACGAGCAGTCCATATAGCCCGGTCAATACATAAAACGGTGAGTAGCTGAGGAAGCCGTCCAATTTGGAGAAGTCGACGAGATGATAACCCGTCTTGAATATGCCGCCAAAGCGGGCATAGTTATACCACGCAACCAGCAGGCCGAACAGGCACACAGGAGCCACGAAGCAGACGAGAACCCTCGTCAGTTCCTTGGTTGACGTGGGCTTACAAGCCAGCCACAGGTAGCCAGCAAATATAGGGATAGCTATGACCGAATAGATCTTGGTGAGGACAGCAAGACCCAAAAGAGTACCAGACCAGACCAGAGGAGATGCAGTCTTATGCCGTGCATAGTGATGGAGGCCCGCGGACGCTCCTAGAAAGCAGAGCCCAAGCAAGGGCTCCGAGAAGCCATAGGACGCATATGGGAATGCAAACGAGCCCAATCCAAATACACCCGTAATCCAGAGAAGCGTTGATCGTTTATGGTAGAACCGACTCGCAAACCAGAAGAAAACCATGCAACTGGTGGCTGTGACAAACACATTGGTCATAGATACGGTGAACATCGTGATGTAGTCCTTGGGAATCCCCGGAAGAAATACGGCAAGCCCCAACCCGACCAGGTAGAAGGGAATCTCAAGGAGAGCCAATCCCAAGCCATACAGAGAGTGTCGCCTACCAACAGCCCCGGTGACCCCGCCCCTTTCTGATTTGGTGAACTGGTTCTGCATCTCAGGAATGAGAAAAGGCCGATCACCCAGGACGAGGTCACCATCCAGTACAAGACTTTCCGCTGTTAGATAACTCCAGAAGCCATCCCCACCATAATGACCTCCTGCGATCAGCAGATAACAAGAGAGAAAAAAAACGCCGATCCACCAAGCTGAAGCTTTGTTCGAGATCTCAGTCACTGAAACCTCCCGTCCTTGCCAATATCTTTTCGTATACCAATTCCTGGTCGCGTGCTACCCGATCCCATGTGAACCTCTGCGCCCACTTCTTTCCCGATGAACCCAGCCTGCTTCTGAGTTCAGGGTCTGAGAGGAGAAGGTCCATTGCATCCGCAAGAGATTCGATGTTTTCAGGTTCTGCCAACAGACCCGTCTTGTTGTGCTTGATGGCGTCAGTCAGTCCGGGGATTCGGGTCCCGATGATGGCCTTTCCCGCGGCGCTGGCTTCAATTGCGGCTATTCCCCATCCTTCGTATCGCGATGGCATGCAGTTGAATATGGCGCCGCCAAACAGTTGCTGTTTCCGGTCGTCCGACACGGGTCCAAGGATCTCTACTTGCTCTTTCATACCCAACTCGGCGGACAATGACCGAAGTTCGTTAATTCGCTGATCCGTTCCGCGACCAGCCAACAAGAGACGGACATTCCGGTGCTTGGAAACGACGCGCGCGAAAGCCTGCAGAAGCAGATCGATCCCTTTCGTGTAAGTGTCCAGTCTCCCGAAATAAAGGATGTAATCTTCCTCGGTCCCCGTAATCTCAAAGCACGTCTGGTTCACTCCGGTATAGACCAGTTGCAATCCGTCGACCTTCGCAAATTTTCTAATCTGTTGGATAACACTTGGTGAGATGCCTACTAGTTGCCTGTATGCTTGCAGCGTGTATCGTTCCATCACGATGGCTGGCAATCCAAGCAGAGGACGTTTCTTCAACGCGTGATCCGCAAGAAGATGAAAGAACTCCAGAACACATTTTCTTCGAAGTCGTGATGAGGCGAGGATAGGTGAAAAAGCGGAAAAGTTGTATACCCAAAGGTCAAATTGTTCCTTGGCCAGTGTAATGGATGCCTGTGCCGTGAAGGACAAGCGACTCAGGGCGTAGTTCGCGCTGCTCCCCTGGCGCAGGATCTGAATACCGTGCTTCGATTCTTCCCTGAGTGCACCCGGATAGTTTCCCACCAGCATCTTGACCTTGTGCCGTTTTGCAAGGCGACGGTTAATCTCGATAGCACGAAGTGCACCTCCACCACCGCACCAGGGGTTGTCGACGTCGTCGTAGATGGTATGCAGGATTTTCACGGAATGCTCGGCTGTAATCCACAGATCCACTCCCCGACGTCGGCCAAGGATTCGGCAATCAGGTCCACTCGTCGCAGGTCTTCATCGCTAGCTTCGAGATGAGTGTGCTCTCCGTGACCGGTCAGAACAAGAGCAGCACGACACCCGGCGCTCCATCCAGCCTGGAGATCGCTCAGGCTGTCACCAACCATAAACGATTTACCTAGATCGAGATCTAGATCACGGGCCGCCTGGAGAATCATACCTGGGCTTGGCTTTCGACAGGAACATTCGGGATCTGAGGAGGAGGACGGGAATTGTGAATGGTGCGGGCAATAATAAATCGCATCCAGGAAAACACCCGAGCAGCTCAGCAATGACTCGAGGTGTTTGTGTATACCGCCCAGTTCCACTTCAGTGAGAAGACCTTTTGCTACTGCCGCCTGGTTGGTGACGAGCACCACCGCGTAGCCTGCAGCCTTCAATCTGCCGATTGCGGTGGCAGCGTGAGGGATCAGGTGAATATCTTCAGGACGGGTGATGTAGCTTCGCTCTACGTTGACGGTCCCGTCGCGGTCGAGGAAGACTGCCGGCCTGATCACAAAATACCCTTGGTGGAAGGGATTCCGCCAACTCGAGGGTCTGGTTCGAAGGCCAGACGCAGGGCACGCGCAACGGCCTTGAACATTGCTTCGACACTGTGGTGGGCGTTGGAGCCCCTTATCAGATCGACATGGAGATTCATCTGGCCGTGGACTGCGAGTGACCGGAAGAATTCTTCGCATAGCACCGCAGGGAATTCGCCAATCCTCTCTTCTTCAAGTTCCGCTTCATATACCAGATAGGGTCTGCCGGACAGATCGACACAGCTTCTTGCCAGCGCCTCGTCCATAGGCACATAGCTGTGCCCGAATCTCGAGATTCCCGATTTGGTGCCAAGGGCTTCTGAGAGGGCCTGGCCCAAACAGATTCCAATGTCTTCCACCGTATGGTGCGCGTCGACCTCCAGATCCCCTCGGCAAGTCACCTGCAGATCCAGAAGGCTGTGGCGCGCAAAGGCATTTAGCATATGGTCGAAGAACCCGATCCCTGTTTCCGCTTTGCAGGCGCCAGACCCGTCCAATGCGAGTTCCAGGTCTATTTCCGTTTCCGTAGTCTTGCGCTGGATCCTTCCAGTTCGTGGATTGGGCATGCGTATTCGGCCTTTCCATAGATTCCTGAGCCAAGTCTTAACTGCGTCTTGCCGCTGCAGGCTCCTTGAGGGACTGTGAAAGCGCTTCCAGAAATTGGTCGTTTTCCTCACGTTGCCCAATGCTTACACGGAGGGCTCTCGAGAGCATCGGGTAGCCGGTTACATTTCTGATCAGCACCCCTTGCTCAACCAATGTTTCGAAGATCCAATGTGGGTCTTCAACTTCAAACAGTATCAAATTGGCGTGAGAAGGATAAGGTGTTACGCCCTCTATCGATTGCAGCGCATTGAAGACACGATCTCGTTCTCTGCTAATGTATGCAATGCGTTTCTTTATCAGACCTTCTTGCTCAAGAATGCACATTGCTGCAACATGTGAAAACACATTGATATCGAATGGGATCTTGGCTTTGAGAATTTGCTGGGTGAGCTCAGGATGCGCAAGGAGATACCCTATTCGGATCCCTGCGGTACCGAGGGCTTTGGAGAATGTCTTCAAGATGATCAGGTTCCGGTGGTTAGCCAATAGGTCACGTGCCGACCAATCATTGAACTCCCCATAGGCCTCGTCTACCAGGACCAAAGCATCGGTTGTATCGAGAAGCTCCTCAAGTTCTCCATTTGATATTGCACAGCCTGTGGGATTGTTTGGCGAACACAGGATTACGCAATTTGCATCCTCTTTGGTTACGGTCTCACGGATGAGATTTGTGTCGAACCGGAAATCCTGAGTGAGCGGAACATTGACAACTTCACCCCCAAAGATGCCGGCGTAGAGTCCGTAGAGCGAGAAGCTGGGCGAAGGTATCACCACCTTCGTTCCCTGGCTAGTACTTACCGACAATACAAGCTGTACAAGCGTGTTCGATCCATTGCACACCATGGTGCCACGCGGATCCCATCCTGATCGATGGGCCAGGGCAGCTACCAGGTCCATGGGCATAGGCTCCGGGTACCGTGACCACGGACGCTGCCTAACGCGTTCAAGAATCCGATCCTTCAGGTCATCAGGGACATCAAAAGGGCTCTCATTCTGATTGAGTTTTACCGGACAGTCGTATGACTTTAGGTGGTAGCCGTCGACAGAGCGAACCTCGGCTCGAATCCGGTTTATGGGAAGTTTTGTCAATTCACGTATCACAATTTTTCTTCATGTTAGTCCAACGAGTACATTCATTAGGTATTGGAATTCGTGAGTCGGACTCGGATTGCGTTGGCGTGCGCATCCAATCCCTCGGCTTCTGCCAATGCGATTATCCTTCCTCCACACTTCTGCAGCCGTTCGTCGGTGTAGGCCACTATGCTCATGTTCTTCAAATAAGTATCGACACCTACGGAAGATGCAAATCGGGCAGATCTTGCGGTTGGTAATATGTGGTTGGTACCGGCAAAATAGTCGCCAACTGGCTCGGAAGACGCAGCTCCCAAGAAGACCGCTCCCGCGTTACGGATGCGATCCAGTTTTGACCATGGATTCTCCACGATTAGCTCAAGGTGCTCGGGAGCGATCCGGTTTGCCAGCGCGATGCCTTCTTCCAGGTCGTTTACAACGACAATGGCACCGAAATTTTCCAATGCCGATGCAATGCTATCGCTGTGACTGAGGTCGGCAAGTTGCCTTTCCAGTTCCGAACTTACCTGTGCTGCAAGGTCGGACGAGGTGGTGATACAAACTGATGCCTCAAATCCACTGCCATGTTCTGCCTGTGAAAGCAAGTCCGCCGCAACGAAAACCGGGTCAGCTGATCGGTCTGCCAAAATGACGATTTCGCTTGGGCCCGCTACCATGTCTATGTCAACGGTTCCGTAGACCATTTTCTTGGCAATCTGGACCGAGGGATGTCCTGGACCCACGAGCTTGTCTACTGGCGTGATGGCCTCCGTGCCATAAGCAAGTGCGGCAACCGCCTGTGCTCCGAAAACTCGATATATCTCGGTGATTCCCATCATATGTGCCGCTGCAAGCACTGCCTGGTGTACGGAACCGTCGCGCTGGGGAGGTGTAGCCATACATATCCGAGAAACGCCGGCAATCCCGGCAGGAATCGCAGCCATTAGAAGTGTTGAGAAAAGTGGCGCGCTGGCACCTGGAATCAGTACGGCCGCGCTTTCGATCGGCAGAATTCGCTTGCCCAGGACCACACCGTCGCCATCCTCGACAAACCAGGAGTTCTGCATCTGAGCCTGGTGAAACCGCTCGATATTTTTTGCGGCAGATGACAATCCCTCGATCAATGCCGGATCAGTGTTTTCGTAAGCCCTTGTAATATCCCGCTCCGGGACAAGGAGCTCCTCTTTGTCCAGTTTTACATTGTCGAATTGCTCCGTATACGCCAGTACCGCTTCATCGCCTCGGTTCCTGACACCGAGAATGATGTTTCGGACTGAGTTCTCCAATTCAGGCGTGAAGTCGGTGGTTCTCCCTAGGATGGCACTCAACTTCTCAGAATTGCCGTCTGGCTCGTAGTTGATAGTGTCGATCATAAGCGCATATAATTCATATGGTTAGTATATTACCTTGTTGAGCGGATACTCGATTATGCCTTCCGCACCAACCTTCTTGAGTTGGGGTATAATATCTCTCACAACGCGTTCATCTACGATCACCTCTATGGCGACCCAATCCCCGTCGAACAGGTTTGAGATGGTTGGATTGTTCAAGGAAGGCAGGAGTTTGACGACTCGGTCGAGATTGCCCCTTTCCACGTTCATTTTGAGGCCTACCTTGTCTTCCGCGTTGAAGGCGCCTAACAGTAACGTAGCTATGTTTTGGGCCTTCTCCCGTTTCCACGGATTTTCCCAGGACTCCTTGTTCGCAAAGAACCTGGGAGTGGTCTCGGAAATTGTATCCACAATTCTAAGCTTGTTTGCCCTCAGAGAAGATCCAGTTTCCGTGATTTCAGCAATCGCGTCGACAAGCCCGGGCACTCGCACCTTTGCCTCCGTAGATCCCCAGGAGAATTCCACCTCTGCTTCAACACCTTGATCTTTGAGGTAATTGCGTGTTCCATTGACCAGTTCTGTGGCAATTCTCTTTCCCTGTAAGTCTTTGACTGACTGAACGGGTGAATCTTCTGGCACGGCGATGACCCAGTGGGCTGGACGTGTTGTAGCCTTGCTGTACTGCAGTTCTGCGATTTCGACTACATCAGCATTGTGCTCTAGTATCCAATCCTGTCCGGTAAGTCCTACATCCAATACGCCTCTTTCTACGTAGTGTGCGATTTCCTGCGCACGTAAGAAGAGACCCTCAAGTTCCGGATCATCTATTGATGGGGTGTAGGACCTTTGGTTTACACGGATGCGGTAACCCGCCTTGGCAAAGAGGTTGAGTGTAGATTCCTGAAGGCTACCAGATGGGAGGCCGACTTTTAGAACTGGCATCTTCTGTTTCTCCTGATTTGGTTCCAAATATGTAGGTGATTCCACCAGAGCAGGAAAGACAGCCGATCCGGTGGATTTAGCAGATTTCAATTTTGATAGCGAGAGTGGATTGCTTAATGATGATGCGGATGGACCCCGCGACAGGAGATATCAGCGAAGAATTGGGGTAGGTCTTGGGTCTTACCTGAGGGGATATACATAAAGACAGTCCGTAGGGTAACAGGGAAATCTATATGCTGCTGGATCTCAAGGTAAGCGATGAGTCCGGTCAGCGAATTGTGAACCTCTCTAAAATGCTTGTTCTCTTTGAAATCTCAAATGAGTTCCAACCGATCATAACTGTAGGTGTCTCCCGAATATTCGGAAGGGTCATTGTAAAACTTCATCCTTTCCCGTGAGAAGGGACTTGTCCTGGGCCTTGATTCCGTCAGGAGTGGAAATGCAGAACACCTTATTCTTGTTGTGAACAAATAGGTCCTGATTATATTTGAAAAGGAAGGCACGTCCAAGGTCCTCATTCGCCTCCTCGCCTGGATGCGTTTTCACCAGGCTGCAGTTGGCCGAAATCGGGGCCTTTTGAGTGAGGTCGTTCAGAATGGTCTCAAGTGAGGTCCGTTTCTTTCCGCCGCCACCCTTTTTGAAGGGGTTAGATAATATACGCTTATGGGAACTCCGTCATTTGGCAAAATCCGCTGCATTGAACTATTTTACATTAATATATGTCGTTTGTCAATCACAAACTTCCCCCCTTTTTCCCGCCTATAGGTAGCCACTTTGAACGCGAGGTCCTCCATCTTACTTCGGTTGTAAACCGCGAAACTTTATCAATTCCACAGGGATTTCGGTTGCTTTGTTCCAGGCTCATCGGATAGCTGGTAAATTGATTGGATCTGGTATCCTGTGGTACAATCGCCCACAGCTTGAGCAACAAAAAGATTTGGAGTGCATTTTATGAGCGATTCACAACTGGTGGGAATCATAACGGACACACATGACAACAAGGATTCGGTTGAGAAAGCGGTAAAACTCTTTAATGACCTGGAAGTAGGCCTCGTGATCCACGGGGGTGATTATATTGCACCTTTCAACGCCAAGTGGATGGCAGACTTGAAGATGCCCTTTTTGGGGGTATTTGGTAACAATGATGGTGAACGGTTTGGGCTACGTGCTCAATTCGAGGGCGTTGGGCCCATTCACAGGGCGCCATATTCCTTTGACCACATGGACAAACGTCTGTTGGTTCTACATGAGCCGGACGAAGTCGAGGCATTGGCGGCGAGCGGAAAGTTCGATGTAATCGTCTATGGCCATACTCATTGGATCGATCTGAGAATTGGAGATCCAATTATCGTCAATCCGGGTGAAGCGGGTGGTTGGGTAACGGGTAGACGTACGGTCGGGATTCTGAACCTGGAGTTGATGCATATTGATATAGTCGACCTGTAGTGGGAATGCGAGAGACCTTTGCCGGTTCTCACTAAATTCCTGGTCTGGGTCGGCTCAACGGCCCGATCAGGATCTAGAGTGGCAGAAGCATCCAAACCGACTTGTAGTCCCCGGGCCCGTGAGGATGTCTCTGGGCGGGAGGTTGTTGAATGCTACTGCAGGTCATTGGAATGCGACAGAGTGTCGAGTCTTATTAACCAAGCAGTGTATATTGCGGCGTACGAAGACCGTGCCAAAAAGGGGTTCCGTCCGCCACACAGATTCGAGTGGCGCGGAGGCTGGGTACACACCCAGGGTGTAATAGCTTTTTGGAGAGATAGCCGGAAGGCCAACCGAAAACATCCCGAGTATGGGCGTTACTACTACAACGTAACTTCCGATTATGGGCAGGTTTTTCAGCTTTACTACGAGTCGACAGGGTCCGGCTTGGGCAGGTGGGTGCTTTACAGGGTGACTCGATCAGTTGTCAGATGAGGGTTTTGATTGAAGGTCTGGTTCCTTATCCCCAACGAAGAACAGGGACGACCCTTTCGAATCGTCCCTGAGGATTAAACAATGGAAGTCGATTCTGTCACTCTGGTATTTTCATCGTCAAGAAGATACGTGAACGTCCTCGCCTGACCGAAAATGCAGCATTCCTTCCTCTTTCCATCTTTTCCAGTGCCGCATTGAAATCATCGACAGATCCTATATCTCGCTCCATATTGCCCTGCCGGACTTTGAAGATTATGTCGTGAGCTCTGAACTGAGCATTACGGGCTGGACTTCGTGGCTCTGTATCCACTACAATCACACCTTCGACGCTTCTGTCCAGTCCAAAACTTTCTATGATCTCCGGTGTGATGTTCTGGATCGTCAGACCATAGTGTTCAGATTTACCCGGTTCGGAGGGGGCGGAGGATGCGGTTCTAAAATCATCCGTCTGCTCACCCAGTTTTGCCCGTAAATTGAGCGTCTTGCCCTTCCGGCGGATTTCCAGATGCACGATGTCGTCGGGGTGCTTCCGGGCAATCAGACTCTGGATTTGATTTGGGCGATTGACTTCATTGTTATCGACTTTGAGCACAATATCTTCCACCTTGAGTCCGGCAGCTTCCGCAGGTGTCTCCGTGTAGACAGTTGCTATCAGGACACCTCGCGGACGATCAAGCCCGAATGCGTCAGCAATTCCCGCCGTTACATTCTCCAGTCCAATGCCAAGAAATCCTCTTAGTACCCTGCCGTGAGAGACAATATCGTCCATAACTTTTTTGGCAAGGTTAATAGGAATTGCGAAGCCGTACCCAACGAACCCACGATTGGTTGTTGCGATCGCCGTGTTTACTCCGACGAGCTCACCCTTCAAGTTCACAAGTGCTCCGCCGGAGTTCCCCGGATTGATTGCAGCATCCGTCTGAATGAAATCTTCAATAGCGAAACCCGTGCGGTCGGCAATAATGTCCAGGTTTCGGCCAATGGCACTTACGATACCCGATGTCACGGTGGATCGTAAATCCATCGGGGCACCGACAGCCAGCACCCACTCACCTATTTCCAGGTCATCTGAGTTACCTATTCTGGCTGAAGGCAGTCCTTGGGCGTTGATCTTAATGACTGCCACATCTGTGAGGGAATCCGCGCCAACCAGTTCTGCCTCAAATTCTCTGTTGTCGCTAAATATCACGGTGATCTGGTCAGCCTTCCCGGCTACATGGTGGTTTGTCAGTATGTAACCATCTTGGGTAATGACAATCCCGGAACCAAGGCCATCCCGCTCTTCTTCGCTCCCCCTCGGGTCTCTCCTGTTGGGTTCGCGGAAAAAGGGTTGAAAGGGGAATCCTCTAGGTCCACGGTTCGACCGGACCACGGTCTGTTTCGTACTGATCGTGACTACCGTAGGTGTTACTTGTGATGCGATGTGCGTAAACGCTTTGTTGAAGTTATGGAGCTGCGCCAGGGCCTGTTCCTGGTCAGTTGACCCATAGGACGGTGGTGACCACCCCAGGACACCTGTGAGGATGCAAGCCTGCAATCCAATGATCAGTTTTGAATTCATCCTGCCCAACTCCTTTCGATTGGTCGGTATTCTGTATCAGAATTCTCTGAAGTGCGTGGTTTTTCGATTAAACCCACCTGTGTCTCCAAAAGTTCCATGAATTTTGGTGTCGCTTCCGGACATAAAAATGACCAGGAGTTGAAGAGATATCCAATGTCCCGGACAAGCTCCTGGCTGTTCCTGGCGTATCTGATTATAAGTCGTACTGCTGAATCTTGCGATAGAGCGTCCGTTCTGGCATATCAAGGAGTTTGGCAGCCTTCTTCCGATGTCCACCGGTGGATCTCAGGGCCCGAGCGATGGCTTCTTTTTCTACTTCTCTGAGCGGACGGATCTCATCGTTTGAGGAGTATTCCGTTTCCGTATACTCGACTTCCTTTCCTTTGTCGACATAAGTTGTTTCTTCCGGATGATACACTGGGAGGGACTTAACCTCAGGAGCACTTTCCATCAGAAAGGTTTTTAGCTCTTTCATGTCTCGTGCTACTTCGAGAATTGCCCAGTATAGTAGATCACGTTGAGATTCTTCAGGAGTCTTAGCCAATTGGACGGGCAACGGCCAGTTATCGGACGCGATACTCCCGGAGTCCAAATCCTCCAGATGATTCGTTACCTCCTCGGTGCCAACCGTTCGGTTGACAGATAATACCATTAGTCTTTCGACGAGGTTTCTAAGCTCTCGTACATTCCCTGGCCAGCGGTATGTCTGGAGTAAGGCAAGTGAGCTGGCATCAAACCTGATGGGTGGTACGTCATGTTCCTCATGATAAACGCGGACAAAGTGCTCAGCGAGTATTGGAATATCTTGGGGTCTCTGTCTCAGTGGCGGAACTTGGACTTCCACAACCTTAAGTCTATAATAAAGATCTCTACGGAATGTACCATTCTCAACGGCCAGCCTTAGGTCTTTGTTGGTGGCGGCGATAACCCGAGTATCCACCGCTAGAGGTTGGGTAGTCCCAAGACGGGTAATCTCCTTGGACTCCAACACCCGCAGCAACCGTACCTGGGCCGACAGGGACATTTCCCCAATTTCGTCCAGGAAAACAGTACCCCCATCAGCTGCCTCAAATACTCCCTGACGTTGTGTACGTGCATCCGTAAATGCACCTTTTTCGTGACCAAACAATTCGCTTTCCAGCAAAGTCTCAGGAATCGCTCCACAATTGATCGTAACGAACCTCGAGTTGCTGCGCTCGCTCAATGCGTGAATTGATTGCGCAACAGGATCTTTCCCAGATCCACTTTCACCTGTAATCAGGACACTGACAGGCGTTGCGGCGATCTGTTCGATAGTCTCCCGAATCTGTCGCATGCCTTCCGATTGACCCAGAATTATTGACTCTCCAGCGTTAACTTGCTTTTCTCGAATCCGGTGAAGCGCCTGCTTCAGTTGCGCAGGATTTGGCGGCAGATCCAGAATAGCGCTGGGATCCAGACCCTTAAGCAAGGTCTGGTCGTGTTGGCCCTCAAGAGTAGCGAAGACAATCAAGGATGCCTCATTCACGAGGGCGGTGGGGAACTGGTCGAGATGTACGGAGGCTTCCTGAAGACTGGGCTCGTCAATGACCAGGAGATCGACTGTCCCACGCTGAAGCAGCTTTTTGGCTGGACCTACTGTGTTGGTAGCAATGGTCTGCCAGCCTTCGGCTTCGATCTCTCGCCTGACCGCTCGGCCAACTTCCGCATCAGCAACAACAACAAGAGCATCTCTAGGAGAAATAGATGATTCAGCCATTCGATGGACTCAGAGAAAGATTAGCATCAGGAATTCGAGTTCCGTAAATGAAACTTCAGGAGTCTGATACAGGAAGATCAGCCCCGACTATGAGCAAGTCCTTGCCCTTGTGCACGATGTATCCCTGGCTTTCCAACCGTTTAAGAACTCGAGAAACAGTCTCACGAGTTGTACCAGACATATTCGCCAGATCCTGGTGCGTTGGTCTGTTGTGGATAAGGACCCCTTCCGGTGTTGTGGACCCCTGCTCCTCTGCCAACTGCAATAAGGTTTGTGTGATTCTTCCTGTGACATCGGAGAGGGCAAGTCCCTTAATTTTCCGGTCCGTCTTGCGCAATCTGCTGGCGAGCACGGCAAGTAGTTTCACCGCAATCTGGGGTTTGTTCTGTATAAGTCGAAGGAAATCGGCTCTCCTGAGCATCAGCAGTTCGGTCTCCTGCATGGTCGTTACATTGGCTGACCTCGGATGGCCGTCGAGCAATGACATTTCCCCGAAGAAGTTACCCTTTCCCAGCATGGACAGGATCACTTCACGTCCATCTTCACTTACGATACTCACTTTAACCTGTCCGGTGGAAATGACGAACAACGTATCACCTTCGTCCTCCGCCATGATTACCACACGATCCTTTGGGAAGAGTCGGGGTAATGCGACCTGAGACAAGGTGCTGAGTTCCTCATCGTTCAGCCCTTCGAAAAGGGATACTCTTTTCAGGAGTTCACTATGCATGCGACTCCCTCCGATTTATAGTTAGTCTACTCCTGTCTGCCGGGTGTTGGCATTTCCCGGATGCTGCCGATGACGGATTCTAATTGACGAATCCTGTCGCCGGCTGTCAAACCGAAATCACTAGTGGATCCGAATCTGCGTCTAATCTCGTCTAACTCTCTGATGGCCTGATGGTATTCGCCACGGCCCTCATAGCAATCGGCCAATCCATAATGGGCACTCGCAAGCCAATTGGTTGAACCCTGGAATTGATACTGCAACTTAAGAAATTCTCTTGTTGCACTTTCATAGTCCTTAAGGGCAAAGTAGCTTCTCGCGATGTCGTGTTGAATGCTTGACCAATCGTCCCCTTTTACCACCTTCAAGAGGGGTGTGGTCTCCTTGATGGCTTCCAGATGGTCCCCTTTGGATTGGAGCATATTGCCAATTTCCATCCTGGTATCGACAGTTGCGCCATGTCGGGGGTACTCAGACACAAAGCGGCGTGCATAGGCAATAGCCGTGTCAAAGAATTTCTGGTTCTTGTGTACTTTCATAAGTTTTAAGACCACGGCTGGACGTTTCTTTTCAGACACACCCTTATCGAGAGCTTGCTGAAACGCCCTGGATGCCCTCGCGAAGTCTTCACCTTCGAAATACAGATCCCCCAATTCCAGTGTGGCATTTGACCAGTTCGGGCTGTCGGTATAGTGTTTGGTAAAGTTGCTGAGTGCCCCCAAATAGTCTTCGTGTTTCCCTTCTTTCTTCAAGGCCTGGGTTCGATAATAGCTGGCTTCGGATTTGGCTTCCTGCAAGGCATATTTTCCGATTACATCATCAAATATATTTCGCGCTTTCTTGTAGTTTCCTGAATTAAGTTCGAATTTTCCTTCCTCAATTCTGAACCGGGCAAGCCAGCTCGTAGATCCACGATGCGCTTTCTTAAACCTGGAGGCTGCTTTTTTGGCTTCTTTGACTCTTTTGAGTCTGAACAGGCAAAGCACCTCCTGACCATCCACAGACTGGTTTCGTGAATTCTGGGGGATCTTTCGATAGATCGAGAGAGCAGACTTGTAGTCTCCTGACGTAAAGAGTAGCCCTGCTACAATTCTGTTTGCTTCGTCGCGAAGGGGACTATTCGGAAATTGTCCCGCGAAGTTTTTGAATGCCGAAATCGCTTCAGATTCTCGGCTTAAATACGATAGCAAATCTGCTCGGATGAAGGCGATGGAATCGGCATCCGAGACTTTCGGGAAACTTCGCAGAAAGGTCGAATATGTCTCTATTGCTTTGTTGGGTTGCTGGTCCTCCTGGTAGGCCTTGGCAAGCCTTCTCAATAGAGGTGCGTCCAGCCGTCTACTTAGCAACCCTTCATCGATCTCAATTGTCTTCTTGAAATCACCCAACCTGAAGTAGCTCTCTGAGAGCAAAGAACGGCTGGCCTTTTCCAGTTCCAGTGAAGAGGGGGATAACAGGAGTTCGGACAGCTCATCGGCAGCCCCTCGATAGAATCCTCTTTCTAGAAGAATCTGGCCTAGTTCGTATTGTGCTTTGTCAGTCAGGGAGCTATTTGGATAATCAAAAAGAAAAGTACGGAGTGTTTCTTCAGCGGCCACGAGGTCTTGTGCCTTGGATTGACATAAGCCAATTCCTAAGGCCGCCCGCTCCCTAATTGACTGCTCCGCATCACTTGTCACAACCATGCTATAGAGCTTTAGAGCCAAGGAAACTTGAGCAGGATCCTGTTCTCCAAGAAGGCGATGCGCATCTGCAATTCTCAGTGAGGCGAAATGATTCCTGGCACTATGTGGATAGGTGTCTAAGAAATCCCGGTAATTCTGTAAGAGATACAGTGCTCGGGTTGTGTCCGAGACGATGTGCCGGGCTTCCTCCTCTGCAATCGATATGGTCGCGTAATCAGACCAAAGGCTATCTGCGTATGCCGCAACAACCTTCCGGTGAGTATCGAGACCTCTTTTCCGCAACGCTTTCGATTCGGCACCTTTGCCAGTTAATTCTGCCTTCCTCGACAGCGCCAGCAAGCATTCGCCCAGTAGGAAGGCGGCCTCTGAAGCATGATTCGAAAGTGTGTCTGAAGTGATAGAGGCCTCGAGGAGCGATGTGGCCAATTCGTAACTTGAGGTATGTGCAAGATATTTACCTAGATGGAATATGGATCTTGGGTTTTTGGAAACTTCCGGGATCTTTGAGATAAGACCCACCAGCGATCCTGCAAGCCTGTCTTGGGAATTGGGTGGAAACTCTCTTAATAACTTGATCCGGGATTCGGCCTCCAAGGCTCTCGAGCCGTCGGGATGGAGCTGTATATATCTACTATACTCTCGGATGGCTAGTGTTGGCTTTAAAGTTCTCTCAAACGTCCTGGCAATCCCAAACTGCCCTTCCGAGGCATACAAGGCAGGGGCATTCGTAGCCACATCTTTGAATGTTTCCTGTGCAAGATCGTACCAGGCTAGATCGTTTTCGTAGGTAAGGCCAATTCTCAGTTGGGCGGATGCCTTAGCTCCAGTACCTTCCACCAGATCTCGATAGGTCTTATAGGCGATCAGGGCTTTTTTTGGCGTACCCAACTCACGCCAAACATCGCCAACATCACTGTAGGCTTCTATGCTAGATTCGGATTCGGGAAACTCCTCTTGCAGCCGTTGAAACGCAGTTAATGCATTCCTGTAGTCGCCAAGGTCTGCTGATGATCGACCAAGTCCAAGCCACGCTCTTGACTGATATGGACTGTTTCTGTACACCTTCAAGAACTGGGTGTAAAGATTCAGCGCTTCTTCGCTCTTCTCCAGCTTCCGGGTGGCGTGAGCTAGTCCCAACACTGCGAGTTGCTTGTTTTCATTTCGAGGAAGGTTCTCTCTTGCAAGCCGATACACATTCTCGGCCCTTTGCCATTCATTGGCCGACGCAAACCAAGAGGCGAGAACGAGATAGGAGGTCTGAGCCGACCCACTGTTTGGAAATCTACTTCTCAGGTCTGAGAAAATCCTCTCAGCATCTCCCAACTCCTCGGTGAAAAGAGCGATTTTGCCGATCTCAAGCAGAGCGTCGGGCTTTCTCTCGGTGGGCTCCGGGTAGTTTGATATTGTCCGAAACTGAGTGAGGGCCTCTTCGAGGTGGTCGCCCTCGAGCAAAACTAGCCCCAGGTTGAAAGTTGCCTCATGGTAAAGGGGGGATTCGGGGTGCTGTGAGATCAGTGTTCGAAAGGCAGCCTCCGAGGCGTCCAAATCGTTTCCCCTGTGGAAGTTGTATCCCGCGGAGAGCAGGTCCTGAGGGGCGTACTCGCCACTCATGTAACTGTCGTAAACTTCCTGGTATGCCAAACCTGCCTTTGCGTACTCATTCAACCTCTGCAGAGATTTGGCTTTCTTCCGCATGGTTGTTGCTACTTCGAGCCTTTTAGGATACTGATCAACGAACTTCTGAAATGTCTCGATTGCCCTTCTGAAATCCCCACCTTTGAAGTGGGCTAGTCCGAGTTGTAACAAGGCAGTAGGCAGGCGGTCGCTCGTGGGATAATTCTCGAAAAACCTAATGAATTCCTGCGCCGCATTGGCATAATTCTGATCGTCAAATAACCTCTGTGCAAGATCGAAGCTTTCCTTTTCGTCCTGCAGACCCTGGGCGAAGATACTCGTGACGAGCATCAGAATACCCAGGTTTGCCAGTAGCAATTTAGTTAATTTAGTCCACATTATTCGGACGCCTCATTGATGCGAAAAACAGGCATAAAACCCAAATTTTTATTATGTTTATCTGATGGTTATGATGTCCCCATCAATTTATCCCATTTGGTATCACGGGTCAATGTCTATTTTGTAAGTTTCTGATTCTCTGGATCAACCATTTTGTGCCTCTGGTGATAAAGATGATCGCATGACCCAAAAGGCTGCAACTTTGGCAGATCCTAATCCATAGCTGGAGACCATCAGGTTTGAGCCGCCACCTTGTAAGGGCACCCGCGAAGATTAATCTCGGACTAAAAGTGCTTGGTACGCGGTTGGATGGTTTTCACAACATTCAATCAATTTTCCAGACCATCGATCTGTTCGACGAGCTATTGTTTGAGCCTGTTGGGCAGGAGGGTATTGAGGTCGTTTGCGATACTCTTCCAACCGGACAGGAGAATTTGGTATTTCAGGCAGCCGATGCAATGTGGAAGTTGGGGCGTCCCGAAAATGGCATCAGGATCACCCTGACAAAAGGGATTCCGGTTGGCGCTGGTCTTGGGGGTGGCAGTTCAGATGCGGCAGCAGTAATTCTTTCTCTGGATTCGCTGTGGCAGGTAGGACTATCAGATGTGCAGTTCCTCGATGTAGCAGAGTCCCTTGGTTCAGATGTACCCTTCTTTCTCCAGGGTGGTACGGCACTAGTGTCCGGCAGAGGGGAGCATATCCAATTTGTTGATTGGAGCGAGAATTTCCACTACGTGTTGGTTTATCCAAACATTGAAATTTCCAGCAGCTGGGCCTATCAGAACCTGAGAATTGGCTTGACAGGTTCCTCTGTATATAGTAGGTTTCTCCACTCTGTGGAAGACTCGGGGAACTGCTGCCCGGATAGTCTGTTAGCCTGTCTGGAGAACGACTTTCTGCCTCTGGTAGAAGACAACTTTCCAGTCGTCGGCAGGGTGCTTGACGAGCTTGCTCAAGCTGGAGCGGTAGCGAGTTCATTGTCAGGCAGCGGATCCGCTTTGTACGGTGTGTTTAGAGACCAATCTCAGGCCCAGAAGGCTTTGGTACGTCTGCGTAGCTTGGGATACCCCGTATATCATTGTCACTCCTGGCGCAAAAATATCGACGTTTCCGGCGGTTTACTGCCAGAATGATCTCGATGCCGGGTCGTCTAATGGCAAGACAGCGGCCTTTGGAGCCGTTTATCGGGGTTCGAATCCCTGCCCGGCAGAAATATTGGACCCACGGTCAAGATTTTGGATATCGTTACCCCCCGTGGATGGAGGATTGATAAAATGGCAGATAACGTGGTTTTGAAGGCAGATCGCAGAACACAAGTTGGCAAGCAGGCGGTAAAACACCTGCGGCTGAAAGGCCGGCTTCCTGCGGTAGTTTATGGTGAGAAACAAGACCCAATTGTATGCTCGGTAGATAGGAAAGAGCTGGAAGTAATTTTACATGATCAGGGGCGAAATGCACTTCTGTCGCTCGACCTGCCCGACGGACAGGCACAGGATACTACGATCATCAAAGAAATTCAGCATCACCCCCTGAAAGGGGAGATGCAGCATGTGGATTTCCACCGTATTTCCCTAACGGAAAAGATCATTGTTGAGGTTGCCGTAGAGGCCGAGGGGAATCCGGTAGGAGTACGGACCGAAGGTGGAATTCTAGAACATATGCTCTATGAGCTAGAGGTTGAGTGTTTACCTACGGATATCCCGGATAAGGTTGTTTTCGATGTGACAGAGATGAGCATCGGTGACACGATCCATGTGTCAGATTTGGTTGTGGAAGGCAATGTTGAAATCGTAACCGAATCGGATCGCTCAGTGTTTGTTCTTGTACCACCTACGGTGGCTCAGGTTGCAGAGGACGAAGAGGAAGAGGAGGCCCTTGAGGAAGAAGAGATGCAGGAGCCTGAAGTGATCGAGAGGGGCAAGCGAGACGAAGAAGAGGAAGAGGAGTAGAAGGAGGCTGGTGTGCGGGTGGTTGTTGGCCTTGGGAATCCTGGACAGCGTTATGTCAATACCCGACACAACCTGGGTTTCCGGGTCGTTGAAGCTTTCGCCGCCACCTACGAAGAAACTTGGGCCAAAGGGGACAGATACCTTTTTGCGCTTATTAATTCAGAATCCGACCCTCTACTCCTGGTGAAACCTTCCACGTTTATGAACAGCAGTGGCGAGGCGGTGGCCGATGTGATCTTACGGTTCTCCCCGTCGATAGACGATTTAATGGTTGTGGTAGATGACGTCCATCTAAGCTTGGGCCAGAATAGAATACGAAGAAGAGGGAGCGATGGTGGTCACAACGGGTTGACCTCGATCCAGGCATCGCTGGAAAGCTCCTGTTTTCCAAGGTTGAGGATGGGGGTTGGATCACCACCGGAAGGATCGGATCTCATAGACTACGTACTAAGCGAATTTGCAAGTGATGCATTGGTGGTCGTCGATGCACAGATCAAAAGAGCAGTAGAGGCATTGGAGTGTTGGGTGGGCCGTGGCTTGGAAGAGGCTATGAATCACTTCAACTGCGAGGGCTGAGTATCTTCTGAGGTACGGAGTCCGGTTCGCGGATCGATTGGTCCTGCAGACCGGTTGACCGGGGGTATCTTGTAGGAAGGGAGGATGGAATGGTTTGGGCACCAATTTCTGGTCTTGTCGGTTTATTGTTCGCTTTGTTGACTTACTTCTATGTTGTGCGTCAGCCCATTGGGACCGAGAAGATGCGGGAAATATCGGACGCAATTCATGAAGGCGCAATGGCGTTCTTGAAACGGGAGTACGCCGTAATTTTTGTTTTTGTTACCATCGTTTTTATCCTGCTCTATGTGGGAATTTCAGCGCAGACTTCGTTGGCCTTCTTGGGCGGAGCAGTTTGCTCAATCCTTGCCGGCTTTATCGGTATGAAGGCTGCCACTCGGGCAAATGTCAGGACGACCTTTGCTGCCAACCAAATCGGACAGGCAAGAGCTCTTAGCGTAGCGTTTTCCGGTGGTACAGTTATGGGGCTGGCAGTTGCGAGTCTTGGTTTGCTCGGCGTAGGTGTGTTGTTCAATCTCTACGGTAATCCCAGCCAGGCAGTGATCATTAATGGGTTTGCAATGGGCGCGAGTTCAATAGCATTGTTTGCACGTGTCGGCGGCGGAATCTACACCAAAACAGCTGACGTGGGTGCAGATCTGGTTGGGAAAGTGGAGGCTGGAATTCCAGAGGATGATCCGCGTAATCCTGCGGTCATCGCGGACAACGTGGGAGACAACGTAGGTGATGTTGCGGGAATGGGCGCAGACATTTTCGAGTCCTATGTCGGATCCATTGTTGCCACAATAGCCATTGCTGCTACTGCCGGTCCAGCATTGCTTACCAAACTTTCTGCGGCAGGAACTACGGAGATTAGACTTGCAGTAATGCAGTTGCCATTGATAGTAGCTATGATAGGTTTGATAAGCTCGCTCCTGGGTGTTTTTTCTATGCGCGTACTTCAGTATCTGGATCCGGCGGCTGCGCTTCGCTACGCTTCTTTCGTTGCTGCCGCTTTGATGTTCGCGGGGAGTTACTTTGCTGTTCAAGAACTCGGCATTTCGGTTGACGTTTTCTGGACCATCCTTTTTGGCGGTTTGACAGGAATAGTGATTGGTCTTCTGACAGAATATTACACAGGTGGAGGTCCGGTCCAGAGGATCGCAAAGGCCTCGGAAACGGGTCCCGCAACAAACATAATTTCTGGTCTAGCGGTTGGGATGGAAAGCACAGCTCTTCCTGTCATCGGGATCTGCGTCGCCATTTACCTGGCTTTTAACTTCGCAGGTCTTTACGGGATAGGGATAGCCGCAGTTGGTATGCTGGCAACCGTCGGCATCACAATGGCCGTTGACGCCTATGGACCTATAGCTGACAACGCCGGCGGTATCTCAGAAATGGCAGAGCTAGGTCCGGATACTCGGAAGATCACTGACAGTTTGGATTCGCTTGGAAACACAACGGCTGCAATCGGAAAAGGCTTTGCAATTGGCTCGGCGGCCCTGACNGCGCTAGCACTTTTCTCCGCNTACACGGCNACCGTNGGGTTGGATGCCATCGATNTAANNNANCCCATCGTTGTGATCGGAGTGTTTATTGGGGGTNTGATTCCATTCCTGGTGGCGGCTCAGACCATGACTTCTGTAGGCAATGCTGCTTTCAAGATGGTTGAAGAGGTACGTAGACAGTTTCGTGAGATTCCCGGACTGATGGATGGTACCGGGAAGCCAGACACCAGAAGGTGTGTGGATATCAGTACTGTAGCTGCACTACGGGAGATGGTTGCACCAGGTCTGGTCGCTGTATTGACACCTGTTGCTGTCGGATTTCTGCTTGGTCCGGAGGCCCTCGGTGGGATGCTGGGGGGAGCTACATTGACGGGTGTTTTAATGGCACTGATGATGGCCAATAGCGGTGGCGCACTTGACAATGGCAAGAAGTGGATTGAAGAAGGCAACTTGGGTGGCAAGGGTTCCGATGCACATAAGGCAGCCGTAGTAGGCGACACGGTCGGTGATCCGTTGAAAGACACTTCAGGACCATCCATGAATATTTTGATAAAGTTGATGTCGGTCGTTTCTCTTGTGCTGGCACCCCTATTGAAGTCTCTTTAGGTGTCGGTTCTTAACCCCGCTCGAGGCAATTGTCTTGGGCCCTATGTCCAAGGGGAGGTGTAGTATGGCCAAGGCATATGAACTGGCCCTTCTCGTCAATTCTCAGGTTTCAGAAGGAGGAGATGAGGCGGCGAAGCGATATGAAGGATTGCTATCGGAACACGGCGCATCCAAGGTCACTGTGGATCGTTGGGGAGTCAGGAAATTGGCATATGAGATCGCGAAGCAACAGCAGGCGAATTATACCTTTATGCAGTTCGAGGCAGCCCCGTCAACACTTACTGAGCTGGATAGAGCTTGTAGACTCGATGAGTCAGTGATTCGTCATATGATTGTCAAGATCGACAATTTGCCATCGACGGACGAAGAAGAAGGGGCAGATGACGAGAGCCCGGTAGAAGCTGAAACTGATGAAATCGATTCGGACGAAGGTGATGGCGAGGGGCCAGAAGAGGAAGCCGAAGAGGACGAGGCGTAGACTCAGGTTATTGAGTCCATAAACAAAGAACAGGATGAAACTAAGATGAAGGTCATATTGACAGAGACATTGGACACATTGGGTGAGGCCGGCGCCATCGTGGATGTGAAGGATGGTTATGCACGCAATTTTCTTTTGCCCAGGAAACTTGCATTGGTGGCTAGTAAGAGCAATATGTCGGTTTACGGGGAGGTAAACCGACAGAGAGACGCCCAGGATTCCAAAGCGAAACGTGAGGCAGAGATCCTCGCCAAGACCTTAGAGAAGGCCTCCTGTACAGTTCCCGTTGCCGTGGGCGAAGGTGACAGGATTTTTGGTTCAGTAACANCTCAGGCAATTGCGGATCTACTCGTAGAGCAGGGATTTGATATTGACCGGAGAGCGATTGTTCTAGAAGAGCCCATTCGCTCACTGGGTGTGTATGATGTGCCTATCCGGCTACACGCGGAAGTGGAGGTCCCAGTAAAGGTTTGGGTAGTCAAAGAATAGGCTGCTTGCACATTAATCGGCTTCTTGCGGGGGACGGCATTGATTCGTCCCTCGCTTTTGCTTTTATGGGAGAACGGTTCGGGTTCCACTAAGGTTAACCAACTTCGACCTAGGCCAAAGACACGTAATTCAATTATCGTTGGTAGGGTCGACCCTCGATCGATCAAAGTTAGCTTGCGACGGGAATATGGAGCGGCTTTATTTCTTTCGCTTGAAGACTGAAGTTACGATTTCACCTTTGACACCATACGAGGATGCCAGTTCCTAGCCCTCGGCGCCAGGGGCCTTCATCTTCCTCATATCGCTTCCCGTGGACTTTGGATACGGGCTGTGTCTTATGGATGTATACTCCCATTTGGATTTCTTCTTTTTGGACTGCCCCTAAGCGTAGTTGCCAGCTGCAAATGACCCGAGCAATAGACTATCTACGAGCAGAAGGGTTAGAATTCTTGGACGCGCTCTTTTCTCCTTTCGATGAAGATATATCCTGTCGTGTTGATTCTATTATACACAATCTAAGTGGTTCAGGAGCAGTTCGTCAAGCTGATCGAGTGAGATATGCGTGACGAAAACAAAATACCAGATCGTCAATGGGTTATTGCAACAGTTGTTGTTGCGGTTCTCCTGGGTGCGGCCTGGTTAGCTCAATCAATTGAGCTTGTGTTTGGTGGGCCGGCAGTTGTCGGGGGTATTTATCCCACCATTCCGATGTTGGTACTAGCCTTATCCGGNTTGTTGGGTCGGTGGATAAGAAGAACAGAACGACTGCTNNTTTACTGTACCCTGCTCGTTGGTCTTCCGTTGACCGCATCCGGATTGATGCACCGGTTTCTGCCGGGACTGGTTACGGGGTTCTATGGCGGATTCGCGAATCCGAATAGTCGTTACGCTTTGTTCTTCGAGAAAATGCCAAGGTGGATCGCACCCGGAGGGCCGAATTCGGAACTGGCGATACGTGCATTCGAAGGCGGAGCGGACGTCCCATGGATCGAATGGTTGCCTTCCATTCTGTTCTGGGGATTCTTCTTTGTGATTCTGTTTCTGACCTGCTTCTGCCTAACCGGGTTGCTACGTAGGAGATGGATTGATATCGAACGACTTGGCTTTCCACTTCTGGTATTGCCCTTTCAGTTCCTAACCTTGGCAGGTGCTCCACTGCTTAGAAACAAGATATTCTGGTGGGGTATGGCCGTGCCAGCAGCCCTTTTTGGTATCAACGGTTTGCACCACTATTACCCGGCTATGAATCAAGTCACTACCACTCTTGATTTCCGAGATTTCCTTTTGGACGTGCCTTGGAATGCGATGGCTCCATTTACCTCTCCGTTCAGATTTGAGTTTTCACCCTTACTCACTGGAATCGCTTTCCTAATGCCTGTGGAGGTGTCTTTCAGCACCTGGTTCTTCTATCTGCTCACAAGAGTTCAGCTACTAGGGACACACCTGATCGGATTGTTCTGAAGCCAATGGTACCTTCGTAGGATTGGGCTCACAATGGCTGGACTGGCCAAACACTTTTCCGTTCTTCATTTGCCAGGCCAGAGGTGGTCTGCTTCTTCTTGTCGCATACAGTCTTTGGTCGGCAAGATCAGCACTGATTGGCGCACTTTCTCAGAAAACCCAACTAAGCGCGGGCTTCCTGCTTGGATTGGCATTGCTCTGGCTTTGGGCTCTGGCTGTTGGAATCTCACTGGTTGCCGTTATAAGTAGGATTGATAGGCTTTTTTCTGTTCAGTCTGGCCTTTGCCCGACTCAGAGTTGATGGAGGATTGCCGGTGACTGGAGCTCCTGTTATCGTCGGCTACCTATTNTTCCTTATATGGGGTANCGNNACAGGAGTCTTCAATGATGAAACNTACGTTGGGTTCGCGTTNCTGGNGGTTTTGGGGTATACTTCGATAGGTGCCTGGCCAGCTATACAGATGGAGGGAATGAAACTGGCACTGGAGAATGGTGTCAGGGTGGGCAGATTAACTCGCTGGATGGTATTNGGCCTTATCTTGGGGCTTACTGCGGGATACTTTTTTACCTTGGAAACTATATACGACTATGGCCTTTTCGTATTGGGCCAACAAGGAAACGGACGCGGTTCTGCACGTATTGGAAGATACTATCACTATCTCTATGCAGATGTCGCCACTCGTCAGGGTTCGANGGATTGGTATCGGCTCATATTTCACGGGTTGGGAGTTTTAGTCACCTGGTTGTTGGTGGTGTTGCGCCAGCGTTTCTTGAGGTGGCCGCTTCACCCGATGGGGTTTATCTATGGAACCGGATTTGGTTGGTTCGTTTGGGGTGCGTCGTTTGTTGGATGGTTCTGCAAATGGGTCGTCGCTCGGTACGGCGGAGCCAGAACGTATCTTACAGTACGGCCTTTTTTCCTTGGACTGATCTTCGGCGAGATTTGCGTAAGGGCATTATGGATTGGTGTTTCGTTGATGCAAGGGGAAATGGGTGGCGGTTTTGTGATGTGAATTGTTACAGATCAAGTTTATCACATATCATTACTTATTCCTTTGGAGTGAAAATATGGTGAAATGTGTAATGATATTTGCGGTCCTAGTGTTATTGAGTTGTGTTGTCTGGTCTCAGCAAAGGGAAGGCCATTATTCTTTGATCTCAGGGATTCTGAATTCGGCAGGGGGTAATGCGTCCCAGTCGAGCGGATTCGAGCGGGTAACGGGATCGCTAGGTGGCGCTTACCAAACAGGACAACTGACATCCCCAATGTTTAGTGCTGCATCCGGATTTTTCGTGNTTGAACNTAATAGACCTCCTGCCATCTCTGGTGATTTCGATGGGAATTTGAAAGTTGATTTCAGTGACTTTCTGATTTTCGCACAAGGGTATGCCAGATCGGAAGGCGATGAAGGTTACGTTGTCCAATTGGATTTGGATGGAGATGGGATGGTGGGTTTTTCAGACTTCGTTGCATTTGCGAGACTCTATGGAACCTGAAAATTTGGACTACAGCCGGGTAAAAATCTGCAGGACCAAGATGCCGGTGTTCAGTGTTGGATTTGATCCATTTATCCTTCGCTCCACAGATACGAGAAACAACCCATCCTCCAAGTAGTACACTGCGGTATTGTTGATACTCGAGCTCCTATATACCTGGTTGCCGTCAGTTAAAATTCCGGACACGTTGCCTTGGTTTACTTGGCGATCTGTCCGTCTTCCGTTCACGATTTTTTCGATCACCAATCTGGTTTCCAATCCACCGAGCACGGTCACCAATCCGCTGAACTGCGCACTCATAAGTCCTGGTGAATCAAGTCTGACGAATAAGGTGAACTCCTCCAATCCTCGCCAGTCGCTGTCACCGGTTGAAATTGTCAGGGATTCCTGGGCGTTCTTGACGATTACCGTATCCAGAACCATACCTTCCAACCCCGGATCCATTGGCATTCCAGTCCAGTTTCCTAATCGATCAATCACCCCTGTTCCCGCGATGACCACACTGTCCGTTTCTACTATCTCTGCGGTCAATGATCCAGTGGAGTCGAGTGTAGCCTTCCCCCCAGACAGAGATAAACTCCGAGGCGTGATATTGTTGTCGTTAACATTCTCGGCCTGACCCGATCTTTGGGAATATGAGGCCGTGTCGGCGCTGGACGATACGATGGCATATGCGACGCTGGTTATCCGTTGCCTTGGCAAGAATTCTGCATCGTCATTTACCGAAAATGTCAAATACCGATTTGCATCAGCAAAAAGATTCGTCGGAATCGGGTTGGACCCACCCAGCAAGGTATGAAACCTGCCTTGATGCGCCTCGATTGATTGGCTCTCTGACCAAAGCCTTTCTCCGTTTGTCGGCGAATCGTATATGCTAAAAGAGACCGAGATGGTTCCTGTCACCAGGGAATCGGAGGTAGTTCTGATCAATCCTTGGTAGTTTAGGAGGAGTGGAACTTCCGCGTGTGACGGTTGAGCAAGTGCTACCAAGAGTAATGTTGCCATTTTCAAGAACTGTACGTGAATCAAATCGTGCTCCTTTCGTCCAAAATTTAATATGCAAAACCAAATTGGTTGGTTGAGAAAGCTCTATACCTGGTGTTAGTAAAATGTAACCTTGGTTCCTGGCATCGGCAAGTGAAGAAGGGGCAAGGGACACTGGGCTTTTTTGCTTGATTTTTGACCATCATTCGGTCTATATTAGCTCTTGAATCCTACTATCTATTTGTTTATCTGTGGATTCCATTCCCCAATGCACTCTGTTACCGTTCCTGATCTCCTCTAACTGGTGCAAGGAAGGATTTAAAAAACTATGACTGAAATGGAAGTGGTCGGTGTAGCCCTTGAACCGAACAGCAATCGCCCCCTTGTGTGGCTGAAGGACAAAGATCAGCGAGTTTTTCTGCCCATTGCCATCGGGAATTTTGAAGCCACGGCAATTTATATGGCACTATACAATGAGCCACCACCAAGACCAATTACTTACGATCTTCTGCAATCAATTTTGGAGGGTTTGGACGCGCAGGTGGATCATGTTCTGATCAACGCCCTCGAAGAGGATGTTTTTTTCGCAGAGATATCCCTGTCCTCCGGCGAGCAGACGATAGAGGTTGACTCGAGGCCGAGTGACGCAATAGCACTTGCATTGCGCGTGGGCGCACCTATATATGTAAAGGAGTCGGTTATACAAGAGGCCGGTCTGGATGTAGAAGACGAACTGGATCCGTCTCTCGAGGATCTGGAGACTGGGTTAGAACGAATTGGAGATGTTGAAGAGGTCGAGGTAGCAAGGGCATTGGAGTCTCCAGCCGAGGGTGTGCCGGAACGAGTTGTCAATTTGAAGGCAAAACTCCAGGAGGCAGTAGCGCAGGAAGAATACGAAGAGGCAGCCAAATTGAGAGACGAGATTGGACGGATTGAGCACGAAAGCATTGATCGGTAATTTGGCTGTGCCTATTAACAGGATGTTGTACATGTCTTGATTAGCGATACTAGATTTTGTGTGACAAATTCCGTATGAGTTTTGGGAAGAATATTCCACCATTTGGGAGTAATNTTGGNGGTGTGNATTTACCTAAAAAAACGCTTGACAGGGGTATTTTCGTTGCGTATACTTAGGCCATCNCNCCGGCTGACTNTGGGTNGAAATGGNNTGCCAAGTTGAGNTTTTACAGTAAGAAAAGGCTGGTTTTGAAGGTCCCAAAGAGAAAGNTAAATCAGTAATNCTCGTCCCGAGTTCAGGATGTTNTGCGGGATTTTTGTGCTAAGTGAAGGAGGTGTTGAGGGNAGAACATATNNAAAATACAAATCACTCTTTTGGACGAATATTTGGTCTTGACGGCAGCATAACAACGAGAATAAACAAGAATTTAGGTAATCTAAAATAATTTTACAGAAGGGGGGGATTACTATTGCACATGAGTTGCAGCTCTCCATGGTTGGTCTCGCATTTGCACCCTAATTCAGTTTCAATTGCGGAACTGGCCACTGCAACAAATCAAGGAGAGGTTCTAGGTCCATAGCTAGAATGTGGATTTGTGCTTGTTAGCCATTTGTNTATAGTTAGTTAAGGGATGGATCCTTTGTTTAAGGAGGTTAAGATGGATCTGAAGAAAACCTTAAGCCTCTGTGTGGCGATCCTGCTGGTCGCTGGCTTTTCAAGCCCGGCTCCAGCTTTGGAAGTAGCTGATCCGTCACAACAGGGCGTTTGGATCCGCACTTTGTCACCGGACTCGAGTGGGTTCGCAAAGATTGCGGATACAATTCGTGTAAACGTTCTTTCGCTCAACGATATCATCGATACGCTGTTCGTCTCTGTGGTTACGGACACTTCAGCAACCGTTGGCGAGGCAAGAGCAATTGAAGCAACAGCTGGACAAGATCAAGGGAAGAATACCTCCGGTACCGGAAAAGTCGTGTTTGCTGATATGCAAGTTNAAGCAGATGCCGCTGCGGGAACCAGGGACACTTTCAAAATGAAATTTGGTGTGACCCCAGGTGACACCTCTTTTCAGTCGGCAACGAAACTAGCTGTAGCGGTTCATGCCAATTTGTCGGCAGCGGCATCGACTTCCTATGTGAAGTTGACCAACCTGCTTACAGGATTCCAGATTTTGCCTGGAAGTTCCTCTTTGGCGGTTATTCCTGTCGGCGACGGTAAAAAGTTCAGTATGGACGGAAAACGTCCAACCAGCACGGCCGTTTTGGACAGTGTTAGAATTGATACCTCGGGCCTCGCAGCCGGTCTTGCTGGCACGGCTGCCACGATCAAGACTGGTTCCAAGGTTATCGTAAGGCTGCATATTGACGTTGGCCAGGTGATCGCCTCCGGTGCATCTAAAGCGAGAGTTGTCCTCGTTGATACAGGTCAGTCAATCAGCTCTTCCTCGGTGATCGACAGTAACCTGAGCTACAACAAAGTCTTTACCGATTTGTTTGNTGGCGCAATTCTGCGTGATACCATNACNGCAGCTGCTGGTCAATTCAGTAACAATCAGCGTATAATGCCTGTTGCCTTCCTCGAAGATGCGGCGGGTAACTTGAGCGCTGCGACGGCCAATGCATCCGCACCTGCCGGGTTCACCAGCGGATTGACATATTTCGCTGACTCTACTACGCCAACGGTCACCCCAATTGTACCGCATCCGGATAGCACGGTAAAGCGAATTAGTGGGGCTCTGTCAAGCTCATTAGCTAACGTGCGTTCATCGACGACCGGGGCTGCGGGCGGTGTGACATTTAACGGTAACCCACTTAAGTTCAAGGTTAGTGAGAATGCGAACACTGTTACCGCCACCTTCAAGAAGGGTAGTGCCGCCGGTACAGATACAGTGCTTACATTGGCTGCAGCTAGCTTTACCAAGAATACGGAAGTCTCTTCTGCAGTGAGTCTTCTCAGCAATACTAAAGCAGCTGGCAAGGCACTCGACCTCGTCTTGACTACGACAGATAGTGTGGGCAACAAAGCAACTGCTACGATATCAGGGGTTACTTTAGATCAGACAGCCCCTTCGATTACGCAGCAGTTCCCGACGCAGAGCGGTGCACCGAAGAACTCTGCAAATAGTAACAAGCCCACAATTAATGCGGTCACAAAAGATCCGGTGTTCCGCGTTGATGAGGCGTTGGACTCGATCTCCATTCGCTATGTCGAGGTTGCTGCAAACCCACCGGGTATCGCGCTTCAGGGTTTGAGCCCATCTAATAATCAACTGTCCAAGGTGAATGAGGATATCGTTGCAACAGTGTCCACTGCTCTTGTAGACGGCAAACAGTACACTTTGCAGATCGTGCTCATTGACAAGGCAAAGAATGCATCTATCACCGCCCCGGACACGTTGACCTTTACAAGTGCTTTCAACAACCCAACTGCGGATTCCTTCGTTGTTGCAATTAAATCCGGCGCATCGCACGGTGACTCTGTAATCGCTGGTCAGCAATTCCAGTTGACCCTCACTGCGATTGACACCGGACTGAGCAACAAGCAGGGATCCAATGTTTTGGCCGTTACGTATGGGGGCACTTCGCGAATTCGTGCCGATGGTGTGGCATCCGCTAAATTCGGTGGCTTAGGCGTAACCGATAATGGCGACGGTACTGCGACATTGGACGCTGACGGGTGGATTGTTGGCACACGAAGTCTGTTCTTTACCTCGACCGCTACAGCAGAGNATTTCGACGTNGTGGTNGAGGATATCACCACCACCACTGTTGATGCAGTTGCAACTACAGTGGTGAATTTTGACGGTGCAAAGGACTCTGTTACAGTCGACGCCGCTGAGATGGCTCAGTATAAAGTAGTTGCCAAGGAAGGTGNCNAGGCGGTATCGGGCGTGTCCGGTGACTTTACGGTTTCCGTAGTTGCCGCGGATGCGCACGGTAACCCAAGCACCAAGACGCGTTCAATTGCCAGCGGTACATCAATTGCACTTACCGACTCCACGGGTCTTCTGGACACGCGGATCAATGCATCGTATGTGCTTGACGAACTCCTGGTAGTTTTCAGTACAAATAATGGTGACGCATCCGTCCCATCAGGCCCGCAAGCCATTGGATCCGGAATGGCCAACTTCACAGCAGCTGCACCTAACCGAAGCGGTGAAGGTCTCAGGGTAAGTGTTCGGACTTATAATGCAAATGCAGACAGTTCCGGCCACGCCAACTCTCAGGCCAAACACTTGACGGCTCAGGGTAGCACTGGCGACCTGGCATTTTCAGCCGCCGGAGAGGCACCACCAGATCCGACCGCGGCAGATCCAGCCGCACCGGCAGCACCTAAAAACCTCGTTGTCCAAGATTATATGGGCGCCGATGGTAATGGTGATCACGGTGGATACGTCCTGGCCAGTTTCCCGAATTCTGCAGACGGTGCCAAAGTCTACAGAATCTACAGGCAGATTGACGTAAATACCAGCCTGGATGCCGAAGGGAATGTGGTTAAGGGTGAAACGGCAACAGCCACGTGGGTGCCTTGGACTGCTTTGGATGCAATTCCTGGTGTCGATGTACAGCGCGCGGTCATCCCAACGCTCGGTAATAAAAAGACGGGTTGGGCGGTTGCAGCTGAGAAGGGTTCGTTGACATCCGCAGCCACGGTAGCCGGCAAACGTGTGTTCACCAAGGAAAGCGTGCAGCAGATCGTCAAACTTCTGGGTGTGGAGACAAGTATCCTCTCACACACGGAATTGATGAAACAGTTCACTGCACCCCAGGACTATGTGAAGTCAATCCTGGGTGACCAGAAGAACCTGCAATTTGCCGCACTCGATCCTGACGTCACAAGTCTCGTGGGTGGGAGCGCTGTGCCGCAGAGCATTCGGACCGATGCTAGCGTCCGAATCACTTCGGCCAAGACTCCAACCGAAGAGCCAGTGGCTTCCGTAGACAATATTGCGCCTACAGCAGTCAGCGAGGTCGCTGGTGTGTCGGAGCCTTCCGAGAAGAAGGTCACTCTGACATGGGCGCCTTCGGCGGACGATCGAATTGTTGCCTTCACNACATATCGTGGATACACCATGCCGATTGCTGGTGTTGAACACTATAAGGTGTGGAGAGCAACGACGTCTAAAGAAGAGCCCACACTGTTGGCAACCCTGCCTGCAAACTCCAGCGAATTCGTGGATTCGGAACTTCCGGATCCGGGAATTGGAACCGTATCTTACCGTGTTGATGCCCTCGACCTCGACAACGTGACAATGGGTACTTTCATTGACGTGGCTGTTGGGGAAGAAGGTCGGAAGAAGTTCTTGCAAGCTGATGGTGAGACTCCAGTCTACATTGTTAAGCTGGACGGCAACACGCCATTGAAGCAGGACTTCGAAGACTTCATAGCCTTTGCTCAGGCTTATAGCAGTCAGCTCGGCGATGCCAAATTCAACCCTCAGGCCGATATTGATGACAATGAGGTAGTTGAGTTCGCTGACTTCATCCAGTTTGCACGTCGGTATGACTCGGAAGCAGCGGGCCCGGCTGGCAAACGTGCGTTGGTTCCCGCAAGGCCTGGAATCAACGATAACGCTGAATTCAAATTGAGCCTCGGCAGTGATCGTGTACTGGCAGGCGAGATGATTACCGTTGACGTGACAGTTGCCAATGCTCAAGCCCTTACGGGTTACGGTATGGTGCTTTCATATGACACGGACAAATTTGAATTCGTAACCGCAACACCCGCTCAGGAAGACCTTTTGAAGTCCACTGGTGGCGAAACACCATTGTTCCACCATTGGCCAACATCAGGCGAAGTCACAGTTGCAAACGCGGTTGTTAACGGCTCCGCCGTTAGCGGCGAAGGCAAAATTGCAACCTTGACCTTCAAGGTCCTGCGGGAGTTTGAAAACAATGCTCGGTTCGAAATTGGCCAGGGAGTGGTGTTCGATCCTGACCAGCTTCAGAATCTGGTAGTGACTCAAGGCGCGTTGACCGTCGAGAGCACTCCGACTGAGTTTGCCCTGCTCCAGAACTTCCCCAACCCCTTCAACCCAGAGACGACCATTGGTTACAATCTGGCTGAAGGTGGTGACGTGAGCCTCCGTATCTACAATATCGTAGGTCAGGTGGTTCGCACGTTGGTTAACGAACGCCAGTCCGCCGGACGCTATCAGGTCCGCTGGAGTGGCAGCGATGACCGTGGAGTGGCCGTGTCGAGTGGAATCTATTTCTACCAGGTATCGGCTGCGGGTAAGTTCCAGGATGTCAAGCGGTTGATGTTGCTCAAGTAATCGCTTCAGGTAGCGGGAGTCCCTCACGGGACTCCCGCATCTGAAAAACTGCCCGGAGCGTGAATCTTCAGGGATTCGTTTACGGGAGCAAAACTCAGTAGAAGAGGAGAGCCTGATGTCCAGATTCCAAAAGATTAGCTGCCTTGTCGCGGCCTTCGCTTTCCTTATCATTTGTATGGTGGGGGGTGCTGAGGCAGGGGCGCTAAAGGATAAAAAGCTCCTCATTGACACTACAATTCAGGACGCGGACCAGGTCAATGACGGAGTGGTTACAGCCACACCAGTGGCGAAAGATACTGAAGTTCGAGTCGAATTATACGTTGAAGATGCTGGTGGAGTTGCCATCATTGGTTACGAAATTAAATTCGACGATACAGACAATGGGTTTTCAGACAGTTGGACAATTTCGACTCTAGAAGATCTGGGTGGATTAGCTGTTTTAGGAGCACCTGGTGCCAATTCAATTGCACCTGGTGGGTTGGCAGCAGTTACTGTCCCCGCTAGTGGCCTTATTGGAACCCTTGTCTTAGTTGCAAAAGCTGATATCGCCGAAGGTTCTAAAATCACTTTCACAGATTGTTCAATTGGCCTGGCCACATTTGAGCAGGATGCTTTGGACGAGAGTGATGCTGTTTTGACATTCGCTGCTCCCCCGAAACCCTCTGTAGGAGGTAGTGGTGAAGGGTTGCAGGCCGGGAATGTAGCGGTGATCCCTAATAAGGGAACGGCTAGTGATGTTACTGTAGCTTCAACTAACTTTGATGCTGATGCACAGATCAGTTGGACAGTCACCGCAGTTGGGGACGGTTCATTGGTCGTGTTGGTTGACGGAGTTGAAACTGCTTTGGATGCTGATGGAAACATTGCAGCTGGAGCAGCAACTTCAATTACACTCAGAGTTAGTGGCCCTGGCGACCTTTCGGTTTCCGTGACCGCTACCTCGGGGGATGTAACAACCGACGCAGCTGCGTTCACCTTTACCGAAGCCAACCCAGCAGAGCTGGCGTCCTTCGGTGGTGAGCTGGTCGACAATAGCGTTGTACTGAATTGGACGACGGTATCGCAGACCAACAACGCTGGATGGCGGCTGCTGCGTAGCGTCGACGGTGTGAAATTCGAGGCAGTCAGTGAGTTCATTCAGGGTGCAGGCACGTCCGATGCCCTCTTGAACTACAACTTCGAGGATCAGGAACTTCCTTCAGTGAACAAGGTCTACTATGTACTAGAACAGGTTGACCTTGATGGAACCTTGACTCGCTCAAGTGCTGTGGAAGTGATTCTTGGTTCAAGGCATATGCCTTTGCCGACGGAATTTGCCACCAACGTTTACCCGAACCCCTTCAACCCAAGCACTACAATCTCGTATGACCTGCCAAGCGATGCTCTCGTATCGATCGTAATTTACGATGCACTTGGACAGGAAGTACGTCGTCTGGTAAGCAAGCAGACGATCGCTGGAAGGTATCAGATCCAGTGGGATTCCAGGGACAATCTGGGACGGAGCGTAGGTAGCGGTGTGTATATCGCACAGGTAGAGGCGGGCACCTTCTCGCATTCACAGAAGATGCTCTTGCTGAAATAACCCAACAATATGTCTGGGTNCAGGGTCGTCGGACAATTTGTCCGGCGACCCTTTTTCTTAAGCCACCCACGCGAAGATGACCACCTTTATCAATCCNNAGGAAGCCCCCGGCCAATTCAACAATCCGCAATGACCNTGGCTGTATGTGGAGGGTTTGCCCATCGAGGAGGCCNTNATTGAACTTACACTACTTGCTACGGGTATCATATGGGAACGAAATACCAAATAAGCACCGTGCGCCCATAAGGCTGGTGGTGACTTGGAAATACGGCTTCAAGGGCGTGAAGTCCCTAGCAAGCATCGATTTTACAGATTAACAACCGGCCACTATTTGGAACACGCTGGTGCCGAGGGAGTATGGATTCATCGCCAAGGTTGAGAAAGAAGGGTCACATCCAAGGTGGTAGCAGGCCAGCGAGAGATTTATCACCTCGGATGTAGGAAAACCCACGTGAAGGCCAACGTTACTTTACAATGGATATAACCAATTGGTAGGCGACCTGTACGTTTAGGTTGCCAAAGTGAGAGCGGACATTTGATCATTGACGTCAACACGTGGATCGGTCATTGGCCATTTCGACCCTTAAGAAATAGGACCGCCGAGCAGTTGCTTATGCAGATGGACAAATATGATATAGACAAGGCACTGGTGTCGTCGATCAACGCCATGTTCTACAAGAACGCCCACGCTGGAAATGAGGAACTTCACAGGTCGACCAAAAATTTTCGAGATCGCCTGATTCCCTTTGCCACAATCAATCCGGCATATCCCGGTTGGCTGGATGACCTTCACGAGAGCTTTGAAAGCTTCGGTTTCAAAGGGTTAAGGCTCCAACCGGAGTATCACAGGTATGATCTGGGTAGCTCCGAATCAATGGCATTGATAGATGCGACTGGCCAGATGGGTTTGCCCGTACAATTGCCAATGCGTATCGCTGACCGTCGACAACGACATCCATGGGATCTGGCCGATGACCTGAGATCAGACAAGCTTGCGGAGACATTCAGCAGGTTCCCAAGGATCAAATGGATGGTTCTCAATGGAATCGGCATCCAGCCACGGCACATTCCCGAAGAGTGCAGTGTAATCGTAGAGTTTTCAAGAATGACCTGCGTGCTCCAACAAAATGTTCAGGAATTGATGCGCAATGGCAGCAGCAGGATGCTAGCATTCGGGAGTGGTATGCCATTCAAGGCGCCAGGCCCTTCCATTTTAAAGCTGAAGATACTCGACGAACCCACCCACATTAAGGATTGCATTGCATGGCGCAATGCAGCCGAGATGGTGGGAATCCCGAATTGAAAAGAACGGAGTAAATCGAGTTGACAACTCACACAATGGTAGGTATTTTTATATAGGATAAGGCCTTACCGCTGCTAATGGTGTTTCCTAGATCTGGTGAGATTCACGTCGAGAGGGTGTGATTTTTTATGCAGGTTAGGGCAATAGAGTTTCAGGAGAATTTCGCAAGGGTTCCGGTCGAGGGTGCACGGCAACAGAGTATTTTACAACGAGAACCGGAAAGGGCTCAGCAGCAACTCTCCCAGGCAGGAGCAGCTGAGCAGGTCCTGAATCTGGGTCGGCCCCGTCCCACGACCGAAACTGAGAACGCGATCGTGGATCCAAACCAGGAACGGCCGGCGGAAGGCGGCTCAAGGGGAACGAGGCGGCAACCGGACTCGAATGAGCCCTCAGAGCAGGATCAGAGGAGTCAGAATTCTACGCCGTCAGGCAATCGATTTGACGTTGTGGTTTGAGAAACTTGATTCACAGAACGGTGATAACAGGCTGTCGCCTGAGGCAATTGGCGGCAGCCTTTTCGGTGGGCATGTAAAATGGAGGGAGTAATGAAGGCACTAAGGTTACTGCCCCTGACCGGGCTCTGTTTGGCTGTAGGATTTCCACTGGCGGGAATTTGCGCTGACAAAGTAGAGATTCGTCAGGATTTCTCAAAAACGCTGGTCTATAAGAACTCCTGGACAAGCCAATACTTCAGCAAACGGGCGGACGTGATAGACAAGGATAAGGAAACCGGCACGGTGGACGTGAAGCACTACGGAGACTGGGTCAGCATTGAGGAACAGCAGGCGCCAAAGGAGGGGGATGCTCCCGGAACGGTCAGGATCAAGGCAACTTTACAGGATGCTGAAAGTACCGTAACCGAGGATAACGCGAAGATCAACCTGAATAATTACCCGCACGTTATGGAACAATTACGGGGCAGGGCATTCAGCTGGCGGATAACGCCGGATGGGACACTGGACCAATTCGCACCCGAATTCAAGACATACGAGATCTCCAGCCACAGTCTCATTTCGGACCTGCATCAGCTCTGGATGCCACAGTACCGGATAGGCCTGCCCGATGGCCCTGTCGGCAAGGGCGATACGTGGACATCGGAGCAATTAATCAAGGTGCCAATCAATCAGGTAGAAAAGATTGGGACTGTGAAGTCAAGCAGCACCTATCAGATTAAGAAAATGAAGATGAAAGACGGAGTCAACAAGGCAGAAATCGAGGAAGTACGGGAAGTCCAGTACAGCGGCTGGCTGTTCTCAAGTGGGGTATCCATTATGGTGGATGCGGTTGGGGGAGGCAAGGTGAAGTGGGTTATGGATGTCGACAATGGCATTGTGCTATCCCAGGAGGTCAAACTCAAGTACGACAAAGTAGATGTGACCACCGTGGATTGGGCCTTCGAGAAACCGGATGAGATGGTTGAAGATGCCAAAGCAAAGATGAAGCTGGAGTTTAAGCGCAAGTTGGACGAAATAAGATAGTGTACAGCTGTTCTGGCCGCGCCATCTTGACTTTGAAATCGTCATATGCTAAACTGTGCGCGTCAGGTGCAGACAGCAGTTAAGGATAACGCCCGGACGATCCCCAAAATCCGATGCAACTTGCTCCCCAGGAGGTGAGTGCCATCAACCATTCGGAAGATCCCAATCGCCAGAGAAAGACGCCGGACGATTTTCTTCAAGACTACGTGGACATGCAGCACACGTTCAAGTCGTTGACGATTATCGATCAGATCCTGATGTCGATGGAAGAAAAGGACAAGAGGCGTCCCCTGCTTTACCAGCTTCGGAGGCAACTCCAGGAGGATGAAATAACCTTCGAGGAGGCCAGGCGGGCCATTGTTGAGATGGAAGCCGCCCTGGAGAAGGTGACGGCACCTGCGAATCGTGTGGGCACGCTTTTGGAGGCACCTGATAACGGTGTTGCATACATCAGTGTCGGTGGGTCCGAATACTTTGCGAATGTGGACGCCAGAATTGATGAAGATGATCTTGAGGTAGGTACCCGCGTTCTGGTAAACGATGCATTTGCTGTTGTAGGCGACCTGGGATACGCCACGTCCGGTCCTGTCGCGAAGATAATAGACATTCTGGATGATGGACGACTGCGCATAGGACAGGAACATGGCATGCAGGCGGCGATCCTCGGTAGGTCGACTGAACTCCTGGACGAGACCTTCAAGTCCGGCCAGGAGGTCCGCGTGGACCCGAACTTCAGAGTTGCGCTGGAACGCATGCCCAGCCAGGAAGTGAAGGATTACTACCTAGAGGAAATTCCCGAACTGTCCTGGGAGAAGATCGGTGGGCAGGAAGAGGCCATCCGGGCGATCAAGGACACGATCGAGATGCCCGTACTGCATCCGGAGTTGTTCACAAGGTTCAAGTACAGCGTTCCAAAGGGATTTCTACTGTACGGTCCTCCTGGATGTGGCAAAACCCTTATAGGGAAGGCGACTGCATATAATCTGGTGAAGGACGCTCAGGAGGAAGCGGGCCTGAAGCTCAAAGAGTGCTTCATGCACGTCAAAGGCCCGGAGATCCTGAATATGTGGCTGGGTGAGTCGGAACGAAAGGTCAGGGAGATATTCACCAGGGCTCGAGAGAAACGCAAAGAGGGATTCCTTCCGGTTGTCTTTATCGATGAGGCGGAATCCGTCCTGGGCACTCGCATGGCGATGCGTTCCCACAGCATATCGAACACCGTGGTGCCTATGTTCTGTTCGGAGATGGATGGGATCGAATCACTTCAGGATGTTGTGATCATTCTCGCCTCGAATCGCCCTGACCTGATCGATCCAGCCATCCTTCGTCCAGGGAGGATCGACCGCAAGATCAAGGTGCTCAGGCCGGACGAGGAGGGCGGTCGGGACATCTTGAAGATATATCTTACTCCGGATCTCCCGATTGACAAGCAGGAAATCGAATCTCACGGTGATATCAATGCAGCAGTGGACTCACTTGTAGAGCTCGCGGCTCAGGAGATCTTCGCGATAAATGACAACAACCGATTCCTGGAGGTGACGCTCAGAAGCGGTCGCAAGGATATCCTGCACAGAGGGGATCTCGCAAGTGGCGCGATTCTGGAGTCGATAGTGCGCCGAGCAAAGGAACTCGCGATCCGAAAATCCATCGCGTTGGGCACGGAAGAAGGCATTTCGGGGGATGACCTGCTTCAGGCGNTCGAGACAGAATACGCTGAAAACGAAATTTTCCCCCCCACTGACAACACCGAAGACTGGCTAAAGCTATTGGACTATGATCCAGAAAATGTGGTCAGAGCCGCTCCCATTCGCCCACTCAGAGAAGCCAGGAAGCGCTCCAGTGGTGTGATCTAGCCCGAAAGGCTTTTGGCAGAACATTGACCACAGACGATAGACNGCGGACGAAGGCCCCCACGCTCCCCAATTGCCAGGCCACGGCTCTCTGATGTGCTCGCCACAATCAAAAGACTTATCTGCCTTTACTTAGTTTCAGGGATAAGTGAAGGTAACCATAAGGCAGTTGCAAGTCCCGAGGGGCGTCGATCCGGCGCCCCCAAGCTGTCCATACTCGAATTGAACAAGGAGTATATGAAAAGACTTTTTGGTCTGGAGACGGAATACGGAATCACGATTGACGGCGTCGACAAGATGGATGTGGTTGAAGAATCCATGCAGTTGATCCGGTGTTACCAACAAGGCGATTTCGTACCGCTCTGGGACTATCAACNCGAGAATCCGCGGAAGGACGTGCGCGGTTTCGAAGTGGACGAGCTGCTCAACGATACCGACGAGAAGGTCCACCTGCAAAAAGATCGAAAGCGGAAGATTCCATTCAAGGAACTGAAGAGTGATCTGATCATCTACAATGGTGCTCGCTTTTACAATGACCACACTCACCCCGAGTATTCCACTGGAGAGTGTCTTAGCTTGTTCGAGCTCGTTGCCCAGGATCGTGCAGGGGAACGGATCGTGGACATCTGCGCTCGCCGTAGGACGGAGATGATTGCGGACGGGACAGTCCGTATGTACAAAAATAATACGGATTTCGAAGGTCACAGCTACGGGTGCCACGAGAACTACTTGATGGATCGTTCGGTTCCTTTTGAACGAATTGTGAAAGGACTCCTGCCCTTTTTCGCCACCCGCCAGATCTATTCGGGTGCGGGTAAAATGGGCGTGGAGAGAGGAGACAGAGCTAGGCTATATCAGCTTTCACAACGCTCCGAGTTTTTCGAGGTGATCGCCAGCGTTGATACCATGCACAAACGTCCACTGGTAAATACCCGGGACGAACCTCACGCGAATGCCGACCGGCATCGTCGCCTGCACGTTATTGTAGGTGACTCGAACATGTCGGAGTATATCACCGCGCTGAAGGTGGGAACCGCCGCGCTGGCCGTAGAGCTTATCGAACGGGATATTCTGCCCGACATTACCCTTAAGGATCCTATTGCCGCCCTAAAAAANATCGCCAGGGACCAGTCTTATCAATGGTTAGTGGAAATCGATCGGAAGTCGGATCGACTCGTGCCAGCCGTCGAAATCCAACGGGCATACCTGGAATTGGCCTCCAAGCACTTCTCAGGAGAAGACAAAGAGACGGACTGGGTCCTGAACGCGTGGGAGGACGTGCTCAATGGCCTAGAATCGGATCCGATGGGTCTTGTGGGAACAGTAGACTGGGTGACAAAGAAATGGCTCCTGGACTGTTTCTGCGAATCCGAGGGACTGCACCTCGAAAACTCAGATGACCTGGTCTGGCTCCAGAGCCAGGACCTGGAATACCACAACGTGGATCGGGAAGAAGGGTTATACAACCTGCTGGAGACACAGGGCAGAATGGTTCGGCTTGTAGAGGATGATGAAATCGCCAGGGCAATGTCCACGCCACCAAAAGACACGCGAGCGTATTTCCGTGGCGGGTGCCTCGAAAAGTACGGATCCGACGTGAAATCCATCAATTGGGATCGTATCGTATTCTCGACCAATGGCAAGCAGCGATCCGTGGATCTAAAAGATATGGTGGACCCGGAGAAGGTAAAGCGGTATAATGAAGTATTGGACCAATCGGATACGCTAGAGGACTTTTTGGACGCTATATATGCACAATGCAAAGATCTGTGACATATTCTCCCTGGAGGACAGGTATGGTCAAGGACTCGGTTGATTTCGAGCGGCGGACACGACGCGTGGGACCGAAGGACGGCGTTCCGAATGACGGTGACGAGGGGCCTTCACGCCCAGACGTCGACAGGCCGGACACACAGGATCTCCTGCGCAGAATGAGAAGGGTAGACCCGAATCAGGCAAGACGATACCGCCAACGGACGGGTGAGTAGCCTATGGCCGCAGAAGGTGATTTTCTAGATCTGCTGAAGGCAGGGGGTTACAAGCTCCCTGGGGGTGACCTGCCCGAGAGACGTGCCTCTTCGGGCGCTACGCCGGCCTTTGAGCCAACTGAAGGGACGACCATCCTGGCATTGAAATACCGGGATGGTGTTCTTATTGCGGGTGACAGGNGGGCTACGGCGGGCCACACGGGGATTTACGACCGGGCGGACAAAGTTATCGATATCGACCACTATTCGGTTCTGGCCATATCGGGATCGCCTGCCATTGCGTACGAGATCGCCCGCGTTCTGGAGCACTCCTTCCAGTATCACCGGCGACGCCAACTCCAGGAGATGAGCCTGGAAGCGAAACTCCGTCGTCTATCTCTGCTGATCCGAGACAACCTGCCCATGGCGGTGCAGGGAATTGGTGCTGTAATCCCCATATTCGCCACATTCGACAAGTTAGACGAACGCGGGAAGATCTACTTCTACGATGCCCTCGGGGCGCAATTCGAGAGCGCAGATTTTTCCACGACGGGATCCGGTTCTCCAGCGATCCGAGGGGTGATGTTTTACATGAATCAGTGGGGAGACCAGCCCTTCTCGGAACTGGATCGAGATGCCGGCATCGGATTGGTTCTCAGGCTACTACACACGGCTTCAGAATACGATTCCGCTACAGGGAGATTCGAGCAGGGCGCCGACATATTCCCAACGGTTAAAACAATTACAGCCGAGGGCCTCGAAGAGGTGGCCGGTGACGAGCTAGGTGAACTCTACGGCCGCTACATAGAAAGGACACCCAGGGTATGATGCTGGATGAACCCTATCGCTGGGCAGACGCAGTCTCTAATCGGCGTGAATATATCGAGGACCAGCTTAGAGGTGGAAGTCCGGTGGTGGGCTTGGGCTATAAGGGTGGCGCCCTTCTGCTGACTCTGGGACAGGCGCAGCAGAAAATCTACGAAATCTACGACCGGATCGGAATGGCCTCTCTGGGTCACCCAACGGATATGGAGAAGCTCCGACAATCTGCAGTAGACCTGGCTTCGGTAGTGGGATTCAATTACTCCGACTCCGATGTAACCCTGCAGCAGATTGTGCATTTCGGCCTTGGCCCCGCGGTGAAAACCTCGTTTGACGAGGTATACAGGTCACCCTACATCGTTCGTGTGTTGCTTGCCGAACTTGATGGTCAGGTGGGTGGTGCCACATTCTATACCGTGGACTACGATGGCACCTTCCAGAAGTCTGTCGGGTTTGCAGCGCTTGCCGGCGTTACCGAAGCGGACCAAGTGATGCAAGGACATCTGGCTGATCTGGAATGGAGTAAGCTGAGTCTGGGTAAGGCGTTGGAAGCCGCCCTATTGGCCTGGGCCGCCGGACGGTGGATGAGCGATCACAATGAGATGCCTGAGGGCGAAGATCTGGCTCAAGCGACAAAGGATGCAGATCTTCCAGGCCTGCTCAAGTCAGAGCTGGAAGACCTCGTGGTGGAGGCTGCAGTCTTCGACCGTTCCCATCCCGGGAAGAGCAAGTTTCGTTCGTTGACGGAGAAAGAACTGGCATCTGCTCTCAAGCCTTATCGTGACGAACAGTAACTGACACATATACTCAGATAGGAATCAGATGGAGAATCGGATATTCGGGTTGGAAACCGAATTCGGATGCATGGCTCCCGAACACGAGGGATTTGTGAGTCCGGATGCAATATCCGTCAAGGTAAAGGACCACATATTCCATTCGGAACGAATCGGGATTGTCGATATACACTACCGAGGAAGAGACGAGCCTCCCGGGAACGGTGGGTTCCTGTTCAACTCCGGTCGTGTATACATCGACATGGGTCACATCGAGTACACGACGCCAGAATGCAAGGGCCTGTTTGATCTGGCTGCATTCGACCGCGCAGGAGAGCGCATTTTGCAGCGAGCCCTGCGTTCGCTGGGGCTTGAGAAAGAGGCCTCCTTTCTTAAGAACAACATAGATCATTTTACGGGTGCCACCTTTGGTTGTCATGAAAACTATCTGATTCGGCGGAACGTGCCGTTCTCCACGGTGGTGATCCCTGCGCTGCTTCCCTTTCTGGTTACCAGGCAAGTATTCAGCGGCGCCGGACGGGTAGGCAGTTACGATGACAGCTTTTATTACTATGGACGGGACGATCGAGAGGACGACTACCGCGAGGACCCCGTTGCGTTTCAGATTTCCCAGCGGGCAGATCACATTGTAACTGAAATCTATCAGTGGATTCAGTTTTCCAGGGCGATCATCAATACCAGGGATGAGCCACTGGCGGATCACAGCAGATATCGCAGACTACATCTGCTGNTGGGTGATTCAAACATGTCGGAGTATGTAACGGCGCTGAAGGTCGGCACGACCGCGATGGTTCTGAATCTGCTGGAGCGTAAGATATTCCCTCAAGATGTGGGCCTCGGAGACCCTGTATGGGCGCTCAAGGAGATTTCCAGAGATCCGACGTTCAAGTGGGTTCTGGAGCGGAAAAATGGCAGGACAATTTCTGCCATAGATATTCAAAGGCGATACCTGGAACTTGCTCAACGTCACCTTCAGGGAATCGACGAGGAATCGGACTGGGTACTGGTGGAGTGGGAACGCACTCTGGATGGACTGGAGAAGGATCCAATGGATCTCAAGGACCGACTGGACTGGGTGGCGAAAAAGTGGATGCTGGAGATGTTCGTAGAATCGGAGGGACTGTCGTGGAACGACCCCTGGCTACAGAGTCTTGATCTCGAATTTCACAACATAGATCCCAAGCGTGGTTTTTTCTACGACATGGAAAACAAGGGGATGATCTCGAGGGTACTCACAGATGAGCAGATCGACAAGGCAAGTTTCGAACCGCCGCAAGATACGAGGGCAAAGGGTAGGTCGGAGGTCGTTCAGGCCCTGTCGAAGAACCGAGTCAGGTACATTGTGGATTGGGACTCGGTCTATCTGGAGAATGAACATCACTTGAGCTTCAGGGATCCATTTTCTACGTATGAGCAAGAGATCCAGGAGTTTGTAGAGGAGATCAAGTCCGCATCTTCGTCTTCAACAAGGCCGCTGAGGAGAAGGTTACGGTAGGTATTGCGGGATGGCTCTGGTGATTACCGGTTCTCGATCCGACTTCGCCAAGGCTCCGTCGGACTGGCACGCTCGAACGTATGGGGGTGATGCAGGCTCGGTCGTACGGGAGTGATTGTGGGGTGAGGGTAGGGATGTCTGAATTCAGACATCCCGTTTTTTTGTGTGGAGAGCTTGACCGAACAGGCTTCAGCGTGTGGCTTCGATTACTAAGGCGGTGTCCAATACCTCGACGCCGCGTTCTCTCCATTCGGAGACCAAGGATTCGCCACGTTCGGGTATGATGGCTCTGGTTGCATCGAGAACCAGATAGATTTGGGCAGAGCGCCGTTCCAGGAGACCGTTTATCGCGCAGGCATTGCAGACATCGAGCGCGACACCTTACAGGACGATTTTGTCGGGCGACAGGTGTTTCAGAACAGGGTCCACATTCGGGTTCGCGAAGACATCCACTTCCTGCTTACGGAAGAAGATTTCGCCCTTGTGTTCGCCAACAGCGGTCAGAAGGGAATCCGGATCGCAGGGGCCGGTATCAACCCAATATGGATTGTCAGGTGCAGCGGAATCCACTTTGAGTTGTCCGGGCGTATCGCGCAGGCAGTGAGGGGGAAAGGTAGTGAAGGAAATCGGGATCCGAAGAAATCTCGGGGTCATACAAAGTGTGATAGTCGATGGATCCCAGAACCTGGATGTCGTTTCTCCGAGCAAAGCTGGTCAACAATGAAAGATTGGGTAGAATCTCCTCAGCTCCCTGGATATAGAGCTTCCCATCGGGCATTATGAAGTCGTACTGCGTATCCACGTCCCAGAATATCGTGCCNNCCACGTATTTTNTCCACCAAGTGAGTTTCAGCGGTCTCCAGAAATGATTGCATTAATTGACAGGACATCGACTAAACAGAGAGCCTGTGCATCAATATTCCTGCAGCAACCGCGACGTTGAGAGAAGGCAAATCCCCTCGAGACGGGATCTGGCAGACCGTGTCGCACTTCTCCAGGGTCAACCGGCGCAGCCCTCGTTCTTCGTTTCCAAGAACAAGAAGCCACGGGCGATCCGGATTCACCTGAGACAAATCCATATCCGCTCGCTCGGAACTGCCCAGGATCCAGAGCCCTGCCTTCTTTGCCTCATCCAACGTGCGACTCAGATTGGTTTGCACGGAGAAGGGCATATGTTCGATTCCACCCGAGGCCACATCATAGACTGCGCTGCTGAGGGGTGCAGAACGGTCTCGCGTCAACACGATACCTTTTGCTCCAAAGAATGCCGCGCTGCGGAAAATGGCCCCAACATTCCGTGGATCCTGGAGTGTGTCAAGAGCAATCCAGAGCCCCGGCTGATTGTCTGAGACTTCCACGGTAATGGCATCCAGTGAAACACCCGGATGTTCCTTGATCTGAGCCTCAGATGTACCCCCTCGCGCGCTGTCTTCCTTCCTGTTTCTACGNGTCTTTCCGGAAGTATCGATTCGNATGCCTATCTCTTCNGCTCTGGCCTTTACCTCGTCCCANANTCCGCTGCTGTTCACCAGCTTNATCTCATAAACGTCCTGTGGGCGTTTGTCCAGTACGGCGAGGATGCTGTGGGGATTCTTCAGATATATTGCCATGTCAGTTTCTGAGCGGCCTGTTTGTTGTCAATATACTGCCGATCCGGTCCTGGGTCTTCGCTTCCCCTGTAAGGGAGACAAAGACCTCCCTTTCCAGGTCGATCAGGTGATTCTCGTGGACGTAGGTTGATCCAGGAACGTCTCCACCCGTGATTACGTGTGCCAGTCTGGTTGCCAGATGGCAATCGTATTCGGAAATGGATCCGGTTTCGAGCAGATGCCGCGCCGAAGCATCCAGCTTCTCACAAACATCCTTCCCAAGGACTTTGACGGCGTTCCTTACGGGAGGAGGGGAGTAACCCTGATTGGACAATCTCAGAACTTCCTCCTTCGCGACATACAGCCTGCGATCAAGGTTCATCACGATTGGAGTGCCCAGTGGGAGAAACCCCAACTCAACCGCTTCGTCGGCGCTGTTTGAGACCCTGGCCGAGGAAATAGTCTCGAATGCCCGTGTGAGAAATGGTTCAATATGATGGTCCTCATCGAAGGGTGAACACTCGTGAGAAAGTGCAGCCATCCGCATCGTGCCGCATCCAGCAGGGATGAGTCCTACCGCGAGCTCCACCAGACCAATGTAAGATTCGGCAGCCGCAACTGGGTGGGGGCAGGCCAGGGTGAGCTCACACCCTCCACCCAGCGCCCGTCCGTGAAGCGCGACGACAACGGGTCTGGCGGCGTAGTGGACACGTTGAATCATGCCCTGGAAGTTTTCTATGAGCCTGTCTACACGGTCGAATCGACCATTCTGGGCGTAACTCAGCATTTCCTGAAGATTCGCGCCTACAGAGAAATTCTTACCCTCGTTACAGATGACCATCCCACGGAAGTCGTTCTGTTCAACGTAGTCTATGGCTTCAACGATTCCAGCAACCAGGGCTTCCCCCATACTGTTCGCTTTAGAACGATATTCGAAGAGCGCTACTTGCTCTCCCATATCGAGCAGGACAGCTTCCTCGTTTNGCCAGAGTTCAGAACCNTCGACAGCCCTGATATCAGCCGGAGATCTGGTTTCTGCAGAGAGCGNGGACCCCACAGCTGTTCGTTTACCTTTGTGACGTTTGCCGTCGAGGCCGGTTCCGTCGGTATCGGTTTCCCCGGTCTCCATTTGCTCGACCCATGCCGGCAAGGGTTGGTCCAGTTCTCTGAGGTCCTGCAGGACGGAGTGATACCCTATGGCAGTCCACATTTCGAATGGCCCGACCTCCCAGCCAAATCCCCATCTCATTGCACGATCAATTTCTTCCGTATCTTCCGCAATCTCAGGTGCACAGTGCAGACAATAGGACAGGACCAACAGCAGGTGCCTCCTGAAGAACTCCCCAGCCCTTCCTTCGTCCTTGTAGAGTGCCCTTAGTCTTTCGGGAAGATCTCTAATCTTCAGGATTGCAGACAAGCCATCAAGCGCTACTTCTAAGGGAGGCGTATAGGCAAGACTCTCCGGATCTACCGAATGTATCGCTGTTCCCTCTTTCCTATAGAAACCCGCGCCGGATTTTGCTCCCAAGTCTCCCCGTGAGATAAGCTTTTTTAGAGTTTCCGGCACCTCGAACATTTCTCTCTGGACGTCTTCGGGGAGGGCGTTGTGGAGGAAATCGGCTATGTGAACCAAGGTATCCAATCCGACAACATCCGCAGTCCTGAGAGTAGCAGATCTGGGTCTGCCAAGCAATGGACCTGTAAGGGCATCGATCTCTTCCACAGAGTACTCGCCCAAGCAGTGTATACACTGCATCAAAGCGAAAACGCCGATTCGATTCCCTATGAACCCCGGCACATCCCTCGGGATAACGGTGCATTTCCCAAGGTGAACCCGCCCAAACCAGTCGATACGATCCACGATTGCTGTGTCCGTATCGGGTGTGGGGATGATCTCCAGGAGTTGAAGGTATCGCGGAGGATTGAAGAAGTGAGCGCCCAGAAATCGCTTTTTGAACTCATCCGATCTGTGTTCTGCGATGGTCTGGATCGGGATGCCGCTGGTATTCGTAGAGATCACGGCTGATGGCCCTGCGACCGCTTCTACCCGCTCCATCAAGTTCTGCTTGACAACGAGATCCTCTACCACGGCTTCGATAATCCAGTCCGCATCGGAAATTCTGGACAGGTGGTCGTCGAAATTGCCGAGGATCAGCCGGTTGGATACGCTTTTCGTAAAGAAAGGTTCCGGACGGACTTTCAGCAGTTTCTCAAAAGCTTTCTCGACAATGTCGTTCCTGTTCTCTCCACCTGCCGGGATGTCGAGCAGATGAACGGTGAGACCGGCATTGGCCAGATGAGCGGCGATTTGGGAGCCCATAACACCTGCGCCAAGAACTGCCGCCGTTCGGAACGGCAAATGGGTTGCGGCCGGGGATAGCATGATCTAGTCCTTTACGTCCGTGTGTTGACATTGGAATGATTTCAACTGACAACGGGGATTAAAGTACAGAAAACTTGAAAGCGTGGCAAGGGATTGGACGTTGAACTCAACAGCATATGCAGGAGTGTGTGATGGCTATACACCTGACCCGTACCAGGGTTGGGACCTGGTGAAGACATTCTTGTGTGTCTGCAGACCTTGATTGGGGGCAGGGATCTGGTCATGCTTCAAAATGAGAGACAAACTATATTCAAATTAAATAGCATTAATTGATACCTTAAGTCAGCCTATTAATCAAAAAAAACCTGAATTTATAACGGTATTTTGATGCGAATCGATCAAGGTTTAATAGATTTCATTTTTTTCCACACGAGTGGAATTATTATATCACTGGATTTCAGTTCAAGGAATTCTTGAAAACGTTGGAGCTATTTCACACAGTGTCTGTACATCGGCTTGACGTCGTCCGGTAGTCTGGCATAGGTCTCGCGCGTAATAGGAACCGACTCATAATTCTTCCCACCCGTTTCTGCAACCATCTGTGTGTGTTCAGAGGTTCCGGCCACTGTAGGGTTCAGGTTCAGCCACCAGGGCGCGTATCGGATGATGAGCGCCACCCGGGGCGAGTTGCTCAGATTGGGCGCTACTGCGTGCCAAAGACGACTGTCGTACAGCAGGACACTTCCGGCCTCGCCNGTGGCCTGAATCTCCGCGTGATAAGGGGCATCGGCGTCTACGCCCTGAAGGACACCGGCTGATGGGTTGTTGGTGTTTCGATGGCTACCAGGTATGAGAAACGTGCCCCCTGTTTCGGGACCAAAGGGTGTGAGCATCCATATCGAGGAGAGGTGGATGATGCTGTCTGCGTACGGCGCAGGGATATGTGACGCATTGGTTTGATTGTAAGGCCAGTCCGAATGCCAGTATCCCCGCTCGTTTCCGGGATGGTTGATCACACAATCCGTGCAGGAGATGCGCGTGAATTTGCCAAAGACGGAATCCGCGATATCAAGAATCGCCCTAGAAGCGACATAGGGTGCAAAACACTGCGTATGGTTTATCGCCTGTTTCAGCAGGGCCACACCTTTTGCTCCCACCCGGTGACCCTTTTCACGAATCTTCTCGAGTTCCCTCTCAGCCTGCTCGTGCTGGGCCTCTTGCACGTTTACAAGAGCGGTCCGTATGTCCGGCAGTTCGCTACTAGGGATCACGTTCCTCAGGACACAGAATCCTTCGACATCGAGTCTTCGCAGGTTTTCGTTCAGTGCCACGGTGGTCTTCCCCTTGATGGAATTCGTTGATAGGATGCGGANAAGCCAATACTGATCTACTACTCAGGTGAATCGGGGACCTCTATCTCAGAGGTTATTTTCTTTGTTCCTGCTCCGTATTCGTACACGATCCTTCCACCCGTGTAACCCGAAAGGGCTGTCAAAATGGCCACCCCAACAATCAACAGCAGATAGATTCTGGTGACGGCACCCACAAATTTGGATTTGAGTGTCAGGTGGGTCCGAAGGAGTACCCCCGCAACCGAAAGCAGAGCCACCAGAGTGGAAAAATCCTCGTGCTGCTCAAGGTCTTCCGTTATGCCTGGAATCCTCTCCGCAATTTCAGATGCGGCGTCGCCAGAGACGGCAGCGACAATTGCCGCAACCGCTCCAAGGGCGACAAGCAGGAAGCCGGTCCTCAAAAACGTGTCTCTCCGGCCGAGGATCCCAATTGTGTCGCAGATCGCTCCTACTATGAGAAGCGATATCGGGAAGTGTGCAACGAAAGGATGCAGGTCCATTTCGCAAGGTCTCTCGCATTGGGGATCAGGCAGTCTGTGTCTGTGCATCCAGTACGGCAATAGCGGCCATATTGACGATTGAATTCACGTCACATCCTTGCTGAAGTACGTGGACGGATTTCTTCATACCCATAAGAATAGGGCCAATGGCCTCTGCCCCACCAAGTTCCTGAAGCAGCTTGTAGGCAATATTCCCCGATTGGAGATCCGGAAAAATGAGAATATTCGCATCTCCCTGGATTGCAGAGAAAGGCGAATTCTCTCGAGCTTGAGTGGGATTTAATGCGGTGTCCACGTGCATCTCGCCATCGATGATGAGATCGGGTTCGCGTCCTTTGACAATGCCGACCGCCTCGCGAACGCAGTTCGAGAACGGATGGCGCGCGCTCCCGAAATTGGAAAAGGACAACATTGCCACACGCGGTTCGATATGAAACGTACGGGCAAGGCGCGCGCTTTGTAATGCGATTTCTGCAAGTACTTCTGCTGTGGGATCGATATTCACCGTGGTATCGGCAAAGCAGTATACCTTGTTCTTCAGGACCATCAAGTACAGTCCGGAGACGTGCTTCACACCTTCGCGCGTCCCTATGACTTGAAGTGCGGGTCTGAGCGTCTCGGGATAGTGCTGAGTGAGCCCCGAAACGAGTCCGTCCGCGTCGTTCATATGNACCATCATCGCACCAAATACATTGGGATTCAGNGCTGATTTTTCAGCTTNGGCACGTGTAACGCCCTTGNGCTGTCTCAATCGGAAAAACTCCTCCGTGTAGTCATCGAGATTGGATGAAGCGGCGGGGTCCTCGATCATCAGACCAGGAATCTCCAGACGCAACCCTTCCATCTTTTCCCTGATGTCCAACTCCGATCCCAGCACAATAGGATGAGCGATGCCCTCGTCGATCAGTATCTTACTCGCCCGAAGGATCTTTTCCTGGGTGCCTTCCGGAAACACGATTCGTTTGGGGTCTGTTTTCGCATTCTGGATTGTCGTTCGAATGACCTCCCGCGACCCACCAAGACGCTGCTCGAGTGCCTCACTATATTCCACTATATCCAACCGGCGTCGTGCCGCTCCGGTATCCATCGCCGCCCGAGCAACAGCCGGCGCGACCCAGAAAAGCACTCGAGGGTCCAACGGCTTGGGGATGATGTATTCTGCGCTAAATCCAAGTTCTTTCAGTCCGTAGGCATTCAGGACCGGTTTGGGGACATCCTCAAGCGCCAGTCTGGCCAGGGCGTGGGTGGCTGCGATCTTCATTTCCTCATTGATTTCAGTCGCTCGCACGTCCAAGGCTCCACGAAAGATGAAGGGGAAACCGAGCACGTTATTCACCTGGTTGGGGAAGTCCGACCTTCCGGTGGCCATCACGACATCGTCCCGAGTTTCCAGGGCCAAATGGTAGTCGATTTCCGGATCGGGATTTGCCAATGCGAAGACAATAGGCGAGGGGGCCATCGACATCAACATATTGGGTGTGACCGCATCTTTTACCGAAAGTCCAATGAAAATGTCCGCACCCGCCATGGCGTCCACCAAAGACCTCGCCTCAGTTTCTACTGCGAACGGCTCTTTGTGATCGTTCATTCCCTCCTTGCGACCCTTGTAGATCACTCCCTTGCTGTCGCACATCAGGAGATTCTGTGCCTCCACGCCCAGGGTGAGATGGAGCCTGGCACAGGCGATGGCGGCTGCACCTGCGCCATTGTAGACGACACGGACTTCGTGGANTTTCTTACCAACTATNTCCANGGCGTTCAGAAGCGCTGCACCNGAGATTATCGCGGTTCCATGCTGGTCATCGTGGAACACAGGGATGTTCATTTCCTCCCTGAGTCTATTTTCTATGTAGAAGCTCTCAGGTGCCTTGATGTCCTCCAGATTGATTCCACCAAACGTCGGTTCCAGCATCTTGACGGTACGTACGAGTTCATCCGGATCGGAAGTGTCCAATTCAATATCGAATACGTCGATGTCGGCGAATCGTTTGAATAGAACTCCCTTCCCTTCCATCACGGGCTTGCCCGCGAGCGCCCCAATATTCCCAAGACCCAGAACCGCACTGCCGTTGGTAACAACCGCGACAAGATTACCTTTTGCAGTGTATGCATAGGCCGACTCAGGATCTTTCTCTATTTCCAGACAGGGATCCGCTACTCCCGGGGTGTAGGCAAGGGAGAGATCTCTTTGGGTAGTGAATGGTTTGGTCGAGACGACTTCAATTTTCCCAGGTCGACCGGACCTATGATACTCGAGGGCATCTTCTCTATAGTTGGACATGCATCATCCCTGGTTAGGGTGTTAGGTATTGACACAGAAAAGATAGCCGAGTGCAATCAAACTGCAAGGTGGTCCGGCAAACAGCAATCTATACTGCGGCTGCGAGGAGATCGTCTCGTTGCTCGTGGATCTTGACTATGGCGTCAGTCAAAAGGTGCGAGCGAGATGGCGGACAGGCAAATATGCTCCAGGGCGAGACCACCGATCGATGCCAAACGTCATCCGCAACGGGAAGCTCCCAGCGAGAGGGCGTAATCGCCCTGGTGTAGGACTTGTTGAGGTGATGTCTCTTCTTCAGGTGCGGATAGTAAAGCTCGCTGTGATGGAGTGGCGCATAGGTGCTGCCAAAGGAGAGGCCGACCTCGGCCGCAAGGGCTTCGCGAAACTTCTGAGGGGCGAGTCCACCATATGCTCGGGGGTCGTACAGGAAAGCGAACCCGTAACCACATTGTCGCGTAATTCCCTTAAGCCTGCGCAGCAGCTTCACGCCGGGAGCATCGGAGATCGCCTTGTCCAGCGCAATGCCGTTCCGATCTATCACAGGTGCTCTCCGGCGCATTGCAGCCAGTTGTCCCCGGAGGATCGCGGCCTGGAACCCGGAGATCCTGTAGGATCCATTGTGCACCTTTTCGTCGCTAAAGGCTCTGCCGCAAGACCGTTGACTTACGATGCGCCAATACAATTCCTCGCTTTGGGTCAGGACAGATCCGCCCTCCCCCGAGTTCATAGGCTTGGATCGCTGGTGACTGAACGCGCCGAAGTCACCCAGTGTTCCAATGCCCTTTTTCCTCCAACGTGCACCGTGGACGTGCGCACAGTCCTCGACAACTTTGAGCCCGTACTTTCTGGAAATTCGGAGGATTTTGTCCATATCGGCAAGTCTGTGGTAAAGGTGAACCGGGATAATGGCCCGGGTATTTCGTGTGATCGCGGATTCGATCTTGCGAGGGTCTATGCAGAGGGTGTCATTTACGTCGACGAAAATGGGGATGGCGTTTATGTCGACGACCGCGCAGGCAGTCGCCTGCCAGGTCAGTCCCGGGAGGATGACTTCGTCTCCCGCACCAATCCCAAGGGCTTCCAGTGCGAGCTGAATGGCGTGGGTGCCGCTGTTCACAAGCGCAGCAAATCTCGAGTCGCTGAATCTTGCCCATTCCTTCTCAAATTTGAACGCCTGTCCGTTGCCACCGGGCCAATCGTCCCAGACACCACTGTCGTACTCTTCCAGCAAGTACTTCCGTTCAAGATCGGGTCTGGTATGCAGTTTCGCTTTTCCAAAAAGGTTCGTGGTAACTGGTTTCCCGCCAAGGCAGGCTAGTTTTGACATGATTTACCCTTTTAACTTCCATCTGATCGGGGGGATTCCCGATCATGTGTCCTGAAGCAAGTCAATGGTCTCGGGAGATCCCTGACACGGATTGCCAGTGATGACGTGAAAATTCCCTCTGTGGATTTCCGCAACAAAGGAGACAATGGTTGCGGCTCCATCCCTGTGCACACAGATGCCACCTGTGTGGTCCGACAGTATCGCAGTGATTTCCTCGGCATTCCCAGGTGGGTGTTCTCTATACAAATTCCGGGCAGTACCGAGTCGAAGACAGACCGTGTTCTCATCCACGGTCCCACCGGCGAGTCCCGTGTCAAGGTAGCAATTCGTGTGAAGGAGATGGCTGGTCTCAATCGGTGGTTTCCGAAGGGCAATGCTGTCTGAACCCACTTCGATGTCCACCAGGTCGCCGTCCTTGTCCGCGACCATGTAGTTCATTGCGGAGCAGCTCTTGTTCGACTGAAGCAAGGCTACGGATTCGCCGGCCGACTGACAGGAGAGGAGCAGGCGAGACAATATGGGATACAGGAGTCCTTCGGCGTGCCATTCCGGGCTGGGCAAACTGTTGGCTCCAAGGGCAAGGTGGCTGTTCATGCCCGGGCGACCGACCGATCCTGCAAGTGACCAATACACGAATGGGATACCGTCGTCCGGCTTCCCCCTGACCACCGCCCCGCAGTCCAGCCATCCCGTCCAATCATCCCCGTTCCAGGCGAGGTAGACCTCGTCCTCTGTGGTCAAGGCGTGACTCGAGCAGGCGGAGGACTCTTCTTTGGGGCAATCCCAGACGACACGCTTCCATACGTTCAGATCCAGGTGTGCATTGATCAGGAATACCTCCCGAAAGGGGATATCCGCGCCCTTGGCAATGCCCTCCATTTCCTGGATCAACCAGGGGACATATTTTCTGCAGTGGCAGACCGTTTGCTGGAAATCCTCCCAACAGGCTTCGTACGGTTCCGGTCCTATCTTCTCGCGCATGAATCTCGCCGTCAGGTGAATTCTATCCGCAAGCTGCTTCCCGTGTAACACCCCCATTTCACTGGGGGTGCCCGCGATGTCGACCAGGGGATAGCGGGATTTCATTCCGTTTTCCTTGAATCGATCGGGTTTCAGTTTTGGCTAGGCCCAGGAGCCCCTTGCCATTATGCCTCCATCGACACACAGGGAGTCCCCGGTGATAAAGGAGGCCCTGTCGCTGGCGAGGAAAAGCACAGCCTGTGCGATGTCCTCGGGTTGTCCAATTCGACCCACTGGATAGGATTCCGCCAATTGTTTTCGAATTTCCGAGTCGTCTCCACCTGAAGCTGCAATGGCTTCGCCTAACAAAGGGGTGTCAATCGTCCCGGGGTTTACGGCGAGCACCCGGATGTTGTCCTCGGCGTATTCCAGGGCGAGCTGACGTGTAAGCGATAGTATCGCACCTTTGCTGGCGGCATATGCAGATACACCCTTCATTGACTGCAGAGCCTGGACGCTGGCCGTGTTGATGATGGCGCCGCCGCCTCGTGATTTCATTGAAGGTACACAGAATTTGGTCATCAAGAAGAAGCTCTTGAGATTGACCCCAAGGATCCGGTCCCACAGGAATTCACTGACTTCGTGAGCAGGGATATAACTGCCAGTGGGCTGAATCCCCACGTTGTTGCATAGGATGTCCACGCCGGCCGATTGGGAAATGGCGGATGCCACCAGTGCTTCACAGTCGATGCTCTGAGACACATCGGCAGACTGAAACACAATAGCCCCCTCCAATTGGTCGGCTTCGCGCTCGATCTGATATCCTGCGTCTTCATCAATGTCTGCACAGATTACCCGTGCGCCCTCTTTGGCAAATGCCAGGCAAATTCCTTTACCAATCCCCTTGGCGCCACCGGTGACAATTACAGATTTGTCCTGGAACTCGGACATCGCTTACTCCTTTCCAAAGACCTGATCCATTTCGCACAACCGATTTTCGATATCCTGCAGGCATCAATTGGAACGAAATATACCCTCTGGCTATGCCCGAAGGCAAAGACGCTTTGATGTGGCACACTAATGAAGCGTTGCAGAAACCGATGTTTTTCTATTGATTCTGGTGAGAGGGACATGCTGTTCTGGACTTCCCGCACCATCTGGTTTCCGCAACGATACAAGTGGAGGATGAATGAAGCTGACACAGGCTCAAATTGAGCAATTCGAGAATGATGGGTATCTGGTAGTCAAAGGCGCACTGACGTCGGAAGATCTGTCACCTGTGATAGAGGAGTACACTACGTTTATCGACAAGCGTGCAAAGGAAATGCACAGTGAGGGTAAGATAAGCGATCTGTTCGAGGAGGAGCCCTTCGAGCGTAGGATCTGGAAAATCAGTTCAGAGTGCCTCGATCTTTACGGCCAACTGGATATTATGAAACTTCGCGGCGAGGCTATGTTCGGGTTCCTTCGGAATGAAAACCTGATGGATGTTGTGGAAGGTCTGGTTGGGCCTGAGATCACCTGCAGCCCAATCCAGCACATCAGGGCCAAACTTCCTCAGGGCGTAAGGGACGATCAGGTGATTCCCTGGCACCAGGATGCAGGGGTGACGCTTGAAGAAGCAGATGACTCCTTCATTTTGACCGTCTGGCTACCTGTGACTGAGGCGACTGTTGAGAATGGTTGTCTCCAGGTCATCCCCAGGGTGAAAGGGCTGAAGACGCATTACAAGGGACCTACCGGTACCAGTATTTTGCCTGACCATATGCCCCAGTCGGAAGGTATTTCCCTTCCGGTGAGCCGGGGAGATCTCGTCCTGATGCATAAGGAAACACCCCATCGATCAACTCAGAATGTGAGCGAAACGGTCAGGTGGAGTATCGACCTGCGCTATCAGCCTACGGGAACCCCAACCGGACGTCCGGCACACCCTGAATTCGTAACCCGAAGCCGATTCCACCCGGAGTCTGTCCTGACGGACCATTCTAGGTGGTGTGCTATGTGGCAGGAAGGCCTGGAAAAGGGGAAAGGAATGAGATTCCATCGCGTAGACTGAAATTGACCTTAGCAAAGGCATAGCAGTGCACAAGGGAGGTGAGCGATTTGCTCGCCTCTTTTTTTTTTACTGACACGGCAGGCATTATTTGTTTTCTTGCATACCATTCAGGTATACGGGTATTCACTACAGGAGAAAGTATGGAACAGCGATCAAAGCGATGGATTGTGTTGACGGTGCTGCTAGGGGGGTTCTTTGGGATTAATTTTCTGGTTTCGTACTATACCGACTGGCTATGGTTCGGCGGGTTGGATCATGCCGCCGTGTTCTGGCGTATGCTGCAAGCCCGATTCGCATCGGGTATTCTGTTTGGTGCCATCGCCTTGTTGATCGTGGGCACCAACATCTGGCTGGCAGGCCAATTCACGAGACAGGCGCTTCGACTGGGCGGCTCGCCCTGGGAAGATGGGGAGGCACCTGGAGAAGTCTTATTACGATCCAGAATGGCGTATGTCGTAGCAGCGGGCGCACTCGTATTCGTCCTGGGAAATATCGGCGCCAGCCAATGGCCGCTTCTGCTTCGTTACATGTATGATCATCCCTTCGGCGTTTCGGATCCCATTTTTTCTCAGGACGTGGCTTACTATGTGTTCTCCCTGCCCTTCTATGAATTCGTGGCAGGATTCCTGATCGGTGCTCTTGTGGTATCTGCCGTTGCAGTAGGTCTGATTTACGCGGCCGCAGGCGGCATCCGGTTCCAGGAGGGACTGGAGGTGATGCCACGTCCAATGGCGCACCTTTCCGGTCTTGCCGGAGTATTTCTTCTGGTGTTGGCCTGGAAGTACCGGCTCAAGATCTACGGTTTGCTTTATTCCCAGGGCCGAGTGGCATTCGGGGCGGGGTGGGTGGATGTCAATGTGCAGGTGTGGGCGTACTGGTTGCTGGTACTGGCATTTATTGCCGCTGCTGTGTTCCTGTTCCTGAATATCAGGGCGCGGAACACACAGCTTCCGGTCAGAAGTGTGGCGGTTTTGGTGGGTGGCGCAATCGCGATCGGTGCTGTGCCGGCAG
>PAQK01000057.1 GCA_002709665.1 Gemmatimonadota bacterium
GGTCACTCGTTCGAGGAGATTTGGTGGCTGCATCTTCCGGAGGTCGCAGTGTTTTCTAAGGTTGTCCGAAGAATCCATATGTATCTGGCGTTGCTCCTGACGCCTTGGATTCTAATGTACGCGTTGAGCACCTCGGCGATGAAGTGGCGAAGTTGGGTCGAGACCTAGAGGATCACCAGGAGCACTCCCTTACGGTCGAGTAGCTCACGAAGCGAACGTATCGAGATTCCGGCAATCACCAGAAGACCTATCAATTTTTCACCAGAATTAGCGAGTAAACAGGGGCGAACCAAAAAGGAGGAATACAATGGCAGAGGCAGAAGTTGGCATCATTATGGGTAGCAAATCCGACGAACCGACAATGCAGAAGGCGGCTGGGATTCTTGACGAACTTGGAATCGGATACGATATGACAGTGTGTTCCGCCCACCGTAACCCTGAGCGTACGGGTGAATATGCAAGTACGGCAAAAGAGCGGGGCCTCAAGGTGATCATTGCAGGAGCGGGACTTGCTGCGGCACTTCCCGGGGTGCTGGCGGCCCACACAACTTTACCGATCATTGGAGTTCCCGTCGCTTCCGGGGCATTGCACGGTTTGGACGCGCTTTACGCGATCGTGCAGATGCCGCCAGGTGTTCCCGTGGCGTGTGTCGGAATTGACAATGCTCGGAATGCTGCCGTGCTCGCTGCCCAGATTCTGGCTTTGGGCGACGAAGATATAAGAGGAAATCTCGAAGCGTACAAGAGGAAACTAGCGGAGGGTTGATGTCAGAGAATCCCTTTTTTGCCGACGTCGATCCTGTTCCGTATGTTCATTCTCCCGACATTTCTCCGGATGGTACAACTATCCTGTTCGTGTACGCTGGGGACATTTGGCGTGTGGCAGCGGACGGTGGCCGAGCTCATCCCATTACGACTGGTCCTGGATACGACCGAAGCCCTCGTGTTTCACCCGATGCGACCAAGGTTGCGTTCACGTCCAACAGAACAGGCAATGGGGATATCTACGTCCTCGATCTGAAGACCGCTGATCTGAAGCGGCTTACACATTTCGATGGTGGTAACAGTTTTGGGGGGTGGTCCCCCGACAGTGAGTGGATCCTGTTCGCCTCGCGGAGAGACGGACTGAGTGGGGGAATTTTCAAGGTCCATCTTGATGGCGGGACACCGATCGAGGTGTTCAGCGATTCGAGAGAAACCCAGAGCCAGCCTGTATTCTCCCCCAATGGAAAACGAATCGCCTTTGTGAACGATGCCAGTCCGTTCTGGCGGCGGGGTCCCCTCCCAATGCCGTCGTCGATCTGGGCGCTGGGTGCTGATCCAGGCAGTGATGATTTCGAATGCTTGACTACGTACTCCGGTCGAAATGTGAATCCTGTCTGGATAAATGAAGACAGGATTTTCTACATATCGGATCAAGGTGGAAGGGAAAATGTCTGGACCGGCGGTCTTGACGGTTCGGGCGAGGAGGCGATCACAAGGTTCGAGAATGGCAGGTGTCTGGGAATCGGTGCCTCGGCGGATGGAAGCTGGATTGTCATTGATCGGATGGCTGAAATCTGGCGACACGATCTGAAGAGCGGCGAATCTTCGAGACTGGACATCGAGATCGTGCCAGACCAGAAGGTGGTGTCAAGTACGCATCGGGTATTCACCAAGGGGCTGGATGACGAGTTCCACCTGTCTCCCGATGGCAAGAAGGTCCTTTTCGGTGTTCACGGCGAGCTGTTTGCCGCCCCCTCGGAGTATGAGGAGACCTACAATGCCGTTCGTGTGACGGATTCCCCATTCCGGGAACAGAACGCCACCTGGCACCCGGAAAGTGTCTCCATAGCATACCTTTCCGACCGATTCGGGAATAACGAAGTCATGGAGTACCAATTTTCCACGCGCCAGGAAAAACGACTGACCGATGACCAGGAGGCCCAGAAACACTGCCCACGTTACTCTCCAGATGGTAAGTGGATTGCATTTGTAAACAACAATGAGGAGATCCGTCTCATCGAACGGGAGACCGGAAAGGTCAGCCAATGGGTGACGGGCGCCGTATTCACATTCTTCGCTACTTCACACGGGTTCGCCTGGTCGCCTGACAGCAAATGGATCGTCTACGCCGCAAAGGATGAGAATTTTTTCACGAATCTCTACGTGCAGGCGGTGGGGGAGTCGGAAGCCCGCCCATTGACCTTCTTGAGTCGGATTGGCTGCCATATGCCACTATGGTCTCCTGATGGCAAGTTTATCATTTTCAGCACACAGCAGTACCGGACTCAGGGTCAGATCGCACGGGTAGACCTGTCACCTGTTCCACCTGTCTTCACGGAAGATGATTTCGAAAAACTTTTCGAAGAAGAGAGCGAAGAGGATGAGGAAGGGACAGATTCAGATCCTGAGGATGGCAAGGAAACGAGGAAGGCAAAGAAGGAGATCGAGCCGGTCGAGATAGAATTCGAAGGTTTGAAGCGTCGGTTGAGACTTCTCACGCCGAGTGAATATGACGCGGCAGCAATGGCGATCAGTCCCGATAGCAAGACGCTGGTGCTCAAGGGTTCGCTTTCGGGCATCCCCAATCTTTGGCGTATCTCTCTGGAGGAAGCCAAACAGAACGATCCACCGAAAAGAGTTACAGATACGAAGGGTAAAAAGAGTTGGGTCCATTTCTCCGAAGATGGGAAGAAACTCTATTTCCTGGACGGGGGTGCGATCACTTACCGGGAGTTTCCCGATGGGAAGACAAAGAAGCTTCGGGTGTGCGCCGAGATGGATGTGAACTTTCACGTCGAGAAACGACACGTGTATCAGGAAGCGTGGACGTTGATCCGTGACCATTTCTACGATTCCGAGCACCACGGTACGGACTGGAACCAGATAAAGGAACGCTACCTTCCGCTGGTTGCAGGAATTCAGGTCCAGGCCGATCTGCAGATGATCCTGAATTTGATGGTTGGTGAACTCAATAGCTCACACCTTGGTGCTGTGGGATCCGGAAATTCTGTCCGAGATGGATATTTGGGCTTGAGGTTTGACCCCGGGGAATTGGCCAATGGGCAATATGTGGTGGACCGAATTCTTCGCGATAGCCCCTGTCAGTCGATCGAGGATCCAGTCGTGCAGGGAGATCGACTTCTGGATGTGGATGGGATTGACCTGGATAGTAGATCCAACCTCTGGGAGTCGCTCAAACACAAACCGGGGAAGAAAATCAGGCTCGGTGTGGTGACCGGGGGAGGAGAACGGCGGGAGGTGGAGGTGCGTCCCCTGGGTGGCGGAGCAATAGCCAATCTGGCCTACCGGGATTGGGTCTACGAGCAAACCGAGTATGTTGAGAGGATCAGCAACGGCCGGTTGGGTTATGTCCACATTAAGGCGATGGGCCTGGAGGACCTGAATCAATTCCTCATTGATCTCGATACAGAAGCCCACAGCAAGGAAGGTGTTGTGGTGGATGTGAGATACAACGGTGGCGGACACATTGCCACGTTTATCCTTGACGTTCTCGCGAAGCGAGATTACCTGTCAAGCACCTACCGGGGGAAGATCAAGACGTCTTCGGCGAACCTTGCGGGAGATCGCATTCTGGGCAAGCCCACGGTCCTGCTTACGAATGAACATTCGGGAAGTAATGCTGAGATGTTCAGTGAAGGATATCGTCGCCTGGGTCTGGGGAAGGTGGTGGGCACGCCGACAATGGGCGCGGTGATCTGGACAGGAAGTTGGAGTCTTCTCGATGGGACGACCTTCAGACTCCCGTATATTCGTGTTTCCGCGGAAGGGGACGAGGATCTGGAACTCGCACCAAGAGTTGTAGATATCCACGTGGAGCGCTCGCCCGGGGAGAACGCAAAAGGCGTGGATTCACAGATGGACAAGGCGGTGGAGGTGCTGATCGAGCAAATTGATTCAAATCGCAAATAGTCCAAGAGGTTGTTTTTAAATTTTTTAGTGGGAATATGTCCGTGCTGTCTTAACAGCCCCAGAGCGATCTCTACATTCACTAATAGCGAAATTTGGTCAGGGTTGATGCAGGGCAATGTGAAGGTTGTGACCCGGTCTAGCACATTGTGACCTGACGGTTCTGAACCAGGTCATGCGTAAAGGGGGAGGCGAGAAGATGCTCGTCTCCTTTCTTGTTTATACAGCTAATCTGATTTTGCCACCGTGGTGGAATCCAATGTGCACCATCTGAGTGGTGGGATCAAAAGTGAATTCGTGCTCCCGGTCATCCACAGTTGCCCTGGTTGGGGAGTGCGTTGTAAGGATGCGAATGTGTGTGCAACCGTATAGGTGCGTGTTGTCAATTCCGTGGAAGTGAGATTCCATCCACTCGCCTTTTTCGATTGTCTCATCGAGGCGCCTGGTGAATCCCTCTGCGCTGAACTGTTCATACGCCGCCCTGTTGAAAGGAGAGGACTTTGCTCTCGTCCGGCTGCAAATGCCAGATGTGCTCGGCACACTTTCCAATCTGTGCTTCCGCCTCTGCGTCCGTTCTTGCCCCCCTGTGAAGCATCGTATGCTCTCCCAGTCTTCCTGGAACTGAGCATATCGAGGATTTCCAGGATTGATCAGGAAGGTGCCCACGAAGGCGAACTCATTCAACATCGGAATGGCCTTTTCGATGTGAGTAGGGTGTGAATCGTCGAAACGGTAGCTGAGTGCCGATTTTTTTCCTTCGAACCATTGCGATATCCACACAGAGGAATGGCTTGACCACAATTTGAGGGGAACTATATTCCGGCCCGGTTAATCGATGGGTGGGCATCCTACAGGTTTCTGCGATCGATAATTGTGGTACGAGAGGATAAGATGTCTGATTTTGAGGAAGTTTTATGGTTGGACGGAACCGCCCAGGCCAATCTGGTGCGACGCAGGGAAGTAACCCCGCTTGAATTGGTCGAGGGTACCATCACCAGAATCGAGAGGGTCAACCCTTCGCTCAACGCGGTGGTTACACCCATGTTCGAAGAAGCAAGGGGCAACGCTCAGGGTCGCCTCGAAGGTCCGTTCGCCGGGGTGCCATACCTTCTGAAGGACCTTGGAGGGATATATGCAGGGGTGAAACTCTCTTCTGGATCGCGCTTGTTCAGAGATTTCGTGCCAGAACACGACAGCGATCTCGTCGAGCGGCTAAAGCAGGCGGGCCTGGTGGTCGTTGGGAAGACAAATACGGCCGAATTCGGTTTGCTGCCGGTCACGGAGCCCCTTCTTTTTGGCCCTTGTCACAATCCCTGGAAGGCCAATTTCACGTGCGGAGGATCCAGCGGGGGGTCCTCCGCGGCGGTTGCGGCAGGGATGACGTCAATGGCCCACGCTAACGATGGGGGAGGGTCCATACGGATACCGGCATCCTGTTGTGGGCTGTTCGGTCTGAAGCCAACGCGAGGACGGATCACGCAAGCTCCAGACAGGGGGGCATCACCGGGTGGGTTCGCCGCGTCACACGCAGTCACCCGATCGATACGGGACAGTGCGGCCCTGCTGGATGCTACTGCGGGACCGGCACCGGGCGATCCCTATTATCCGCCACCGCCGAAGAGATCATTTCTGAAGGAAGTCGGGGACGATCCTGGGAAACTCAGGATCGGTTTCAGCAGGGCGATTAAGGGTGAAAGTCAGCTGGATGAGGATTGTGTTGCGGCGGTAGAGGATGCCGCGAAGCTTTGTGATGAATTGGGGCACGAGGTGGTGGAGGCCGAGCCGATCTTTGATCGGGAAAGGCTGTTCGAGGCCTTCGTCTTTGTGTTCACGTCGGGGATGACATCAGGATTGGACGCGCTTATGGAGACCCACGGCTTCGACAAGGTCATGGATCAGGTGGAGCCGTTTTCCAGAGCGGTCTACGAAAGGGCCTGCTCCCATACAATCTCCGATTACCTGCAGGCCGAGCAGGATATTCACAAGATCTCAAGAGATATTGCAAGATTTTGGGAAGATTTTGATATATGGCTTACGCCTACTCTTGGCGAACCTCCGCTCCCAGTTGGCACTTTAACGTTTTCGCCTGGTGATGATCCAATGAAAACCATCGATCGTGCGCTGAAGTTCGTTCCGTTCACCCCGATATGCAATGCAACCGGGCAGCCTGCCATGTCTGTCCCTCTTTTCTGGAATAACGACGGATTGCCGATAGGTACCCACTTCGTGGCTGAGTATGGCGATGAGTCTCTTCTTTTCCGTTTGGCGTCTCAGCTCGAGGAGGCACGACCGTGGGTCGGCCGCAGACCTCCTGATTAGGTGGCGCATGTTCCAAACAGGAACACAAAAAAAGGGCTCAGCCGTGTTACTGGCCGAGCCCTGAACGATTCCTGGTTTTGCTTAACCGGCAGCTTCCTTCGCAACAGCGACGCATTTGGCCGCGAATTCATCATAGGCTGCTTGGAATTCCCCACTGGTTTTCTGGACGGACCCGAATCCGGGCCAGTCGACTGGCTCGAGTCCCTGAGTTTGCCAGCCTGAGACATCTATACCCACTTCTTTAAGGAAGGTCTTGAGAGATGGCGTCAGGTCATATCCACGACAGAAGTCGGGCAGCTCGCGGAGTCGTTGCGCCACACCCGGTTCGTAGGAATCCAGGACAGCCTCCTTGAATTCCTCCAGGTCGAATCCATCCTGCTCGGAGGCAATCTGCACGGCTCGGGCATGGTTCGGAAACTCAGTGTTGCACATGTTCTTTTCACTAAGGGTATGAAAGGTGTCTTCGGGGATCCGTTTGGATGCAGGAAGCACGTCCATGGATTCGAGAATCCACCTTGCCTGATCCTCCGAAATGCCGTGGGTTTTCTGAAGGTAACTGACCCATTTCGGCCGGTTCTCCGGGCTGTAGAAAACGCCGTAGACACGTCGTGCGACCAGGGTGCCGGCTTTCTTGAGGTCCTCCTCTAGAAGCCTGATGGCCTCCGCCGATTGGCCGGTTTTCTCCGCCGCCTCGATCACCGTGGGATGGTCAAGCGATTTGAGGAATTTGTAGGCACAGACGGCCTCGGCCATTCCGTCGATGCCATGGGCCTTGTCCAGCGTATCTTGATCTACTCCGATATCGGCAGCCAATGCGTTGAGCAATCCCTTTGCGGTGCCCTCTTCCGCCGAGCTTGCTACAGCCTTGAATATGTTTTCGGCTTCCACTTCTCTAAGGTGGCTGACGAAACGACCGCCCATGTTGGTTTCATAGGTCCTGACGACCTGCTGGCCATCCTTGATCGCTGCCGCCTTGCCTTCGAAGGCGTCCAGCACAAGCTGGACCTCCTGGGCTACGGTATAAACGACGGTGTTGTTCGTGCCGATTGCTCCGGAGTTGAGGTCGAGTGTGATCTTGCGAGCCGCTTGGTGACTCGCTGCGACTTTGAACACCATATTTGGTCTTACTTTTCCTGAATCGTCACCCAGACCAAGGAGCCTGTCGTAGTTTTTCAAGAAGTCGCCGGCCAGGTTGTATGCACTTTTTGCGTCTTCAATGCTGGGCTCGGCCTGGTCGGCGATGTTGGGATTCAACTGGAAGCTGACCATGTAGTCTTCGAGATTCCTGTGAACTGCCAGGGGACGGAAAATGGAGAGGTTTGGCCAGAGCGCGATCAGGGTTGCAGCCATCGCGATCTCGTCGGCGTGTCCTTCCGGATCCTGCTTCCAGTCCTCGTGTTTCGCTATTTCGCTACGGAGTTCTTCGGTCAATTCGTCGTCTTCGTCAAATGCCTTGGCCGCCAGGACCGGATTCGTGGAGACCTGACAGAAGCCGTAATGCCGCAGGTATTCCAGGCCACGGGCGAAGTCGTTTCCAAATTTTCCGTAGCTCTTCCCGATGATCTCCCAGTAGACACCACTGCGCATTTCCCTTTTCAAACCGGTTAAGAATTCGCGACCGGGATTGTCATTGAGCCCTGGCTCGATCCGTTCGGCAAGGAGTCCTGCCAGACTGTCGCCAAGGTTTACGGATTTCATCTCCGCCAGGAAGCCGTTGACCACCTCGCCCATTGCGGATCCGACCTCGGCATCCAGATTGTCGATGGCGTCTAGAACGGTATCGAAAGACAAGTTCACTTCAGCGGCACCATAGCCCACGATTTCGGCATCTCGACCCGCCAGATTCATCCCCAGACGGATGAGGGACTGGCAGACCTTTCCTCCGTCCGCCCCTGCTCCTAAAATCGTGCTTACGAGTTCATTCACTCGCGTACCCAGGGAACCTTGCGAAGGATTGATCAGAATCTGATCGGCAACCGCGAGGGTTTGTCCGCTCTCAAGGGCTTCAACCACTTCACTCACTGACATCTGGGTGCCTCCTTCACGTCTTTGATGTACAAAACAATATGGATCAACAGTTGCCATCAAGCATCATCCGGGATGGCAAATTCGCCTGATTGAAAAACCCATAAACGGGTGACAGGTGACCAATATATCCAAATCGATAAGGGGCAACAAGGGATAAAAAAAGAAAGCGCCCAACTCGGGTTTCTTAGGTAGAAACGAGGAGTTGGGCGCCTTTGGAAATCACTTCGGCTCGGCATTTAGCTAATGCCCAGAACGTCCTTCATGTCATACATCCCGGGCTGGGCATTCTGCACGAAACGAATCGCTCTGAGTACGCCGGTGGCATAGGAGTCCCGGCTCTGGGCGCGATGGACAAACTGAATCATCTCACCGGTACCACCGAACATTACAGTGTGCTCGCCTGCAAGATCTCCGGCCCTTACGGCGTGGATACCAATTTCCTCTTTTGTGCGAGCACCTACATCTCCGTGCCTGCCATAGAGGCCGACCTCATCCAGATTGCGCTCCAGTCCTCGCGCTGCGGCTTTGGCCAGAACGAGCGCCGTACCACTTGGTGCATCCGCCTTGAAATGATGATGGGCCTCAACGATCTCCACGTCGTACTGGTCGCCCATTATTCTAGCGGCTTCTTCGACGAGCTTGATCAATGCCGTTACGCCGACGCTGAAGCTGGGTGCGAAAACACACGGGACCGGCTCCAGGGTCTTTTTGAATTCGGAGAACTGGTCGTTGGAGAAACCGGTGGTGCCCACAACCATGGCTTTACCGGATGCGGCGGCAATTTTTGCGTGGTCCAGGGTTCCCTCCGGGGGGGCGGTAAATGCCACTGCAACATCTGCCCCACCAATGACAGATTCGAGGTCCTCGACAACGTGCCTGCCGGTGTGACCTGTACCCAGGAGTTCGCCAAGATCCTGACCGATAGAGGGATTCCCGGGGGATTCGACCCCTCCGACGATCTCCAAATCATCCTCTTCCGCGGCGAGGGCCGCAATTCGGCCGCACATTCTTCCCGCGATGCCACAGATTACAATTTTGATCATACTTACACTCCAAGTCCGGATGATTCTGATTAGCCTTTGAGACTCGCCTCCAGGCTGTCGAGTTCCGCAAGGACCTGCGAAGGCAATTGATTCCCAACGGTGGAGAAGAACTCCCGTATCTCTGGAATTTCCTGCAACCAGTCTTCCGCTCGAACCGCGATCAATTCTGAGACGTCGGACTCGGGAATGTCCAGTCCGTTCAGGTCGAGAGATTCCAGAGTCGGCACCAAGCCTATTGGAGTATCCTGCGCGTCGGCTTTGCCGTCGATTCTTTCGCAAATCCACTTGAGCACGCGGCTGTTCTCACCGAATCCGGGCCACAACCAGTTGCCGTCGGCATCCTTTCTGAACCAGTTCACGTAGAAGATACGAGGTGCGTTGTCACCAAGTTTCTCTCCCATTCCCACCCAATGCTTGATGTAGTCCCCCATGTGATAGCCGCAGAAGGGGAGCATTGCGAACGGATCACGTCTCAATTTGCCCACCGCCCCCGCAGCGGCAGCGGTTGTCTCGGATGCCATGATCGATCCAAGGAATACGCCCTGTAACCAGTTCTTTGCCTCAAAGACCAGGGGTACGACATTGGAGCGCCTGCCCCCGAAGATAAAGGCGGACATGGGGACCCCTTCAGGGTTTTCCCATTCAGGATCCATCACGGGACACTGTGATGCGGGAGCCGTGTATCGGGCGTTGGGATTTGAGGCCTTTCCCTCTGAAGCCGGTGTCCATTTGTCGGCGTGCCAGTCTTCCAGTTCCGGCGGTGTTTCTTCGGTCATTTCCTCCCACCAGATATCGCCGTTCGGCTTGAGTGCGGTGTTAGTGAAGATGCTGTTCTTGGCCAACGCAGTCATGGCGTTTCCGTTGCTGTGCTCGCTGGTTCCGGGAGCAACGCCGAAGAAACCGGCTTCGGGGTTGATCGCGTACAGCTTCCCATCGGCTTTCTGTCTCATCCATGCGATATCGTCGCCGACACAGGTGGCTTCCCATCCGGGTATTGTGGGCTGGATCATAGCCAGGTTTGTTTTGCCGCACGCAGATGGGAAAGCGCCTCCGATATAGGTCTTCTTCTTTTCAGGAGACGTCAGACCAAGGATCAGCATATGCTCGGCCATCCATCCTTCGTTGCGGGCCATCGTGGAGGCGATACGAAGTGCGAAACATTTCTTTCCCAGAAGGGCATTGCCGCCATAGCCGGATCCGTACGACCAGATGGAGGGTTCTTCGGGATAGTGGACGATGTACTTGTTCTCGGCATCACAGGGCCAGAACACATCCTCCTGGCCGGGCTCCAGTGGGGCACCGATCGAATGAAGGCAGGGCAGGAAATCGTCCTCTCCGAGGGCCTCGAGTACTTCTGAGCCTATCCGTGTCATAATGCGCATGTTGCAGACCACATATGGCGAGTCCGTGATCTCTACACCGATCTTGGCTGTCTCGGAACCGACAGGCCCCATTGAAAATGGGATCACGAACATAGTGCGGCCCTTCATGGAGCCTGTGAACAGGCCCTTGAGCTTCTTCCGCATTCCCTCGGGCTCGGTCCAATTATTCGTGGGACCCACGTCGTCTTCATTGGTCGTGCAGATGAAGGTTCGATCCTCAACACGAGCGACGTCACCTGTATCGGATCGCGCCAAATAGCTGTTCGGTCTCAGGTCCGGGTTCAATCTCACAAATGTCCCGGCGTCCACGAGCCGTTGCGCCATGCTGTCATATTCTTCCTGTGACCCGTCACACCAATGTATGTCTGCAGGAGTGCACAGTTCCGCGACTTCCTTCACCCAGCTTACCAATTTCTGATTCTTCGTGCTAGCATCATTCATACGACACTCCTAATGAGTCTTAGTCCGCGTAGGCCAGGTCTGCAAGCAGAGCCCGGTCTTCGAGACGGTCGGCGATATTGACCCCGAAAAAATCTGCTATCGGTGCGAAGACTTCGGGGTTGTTGGATTGTACAGTCCTGGCGATTTCCAAGATTGCGCCAAGCCCGCTTTGATTCATTTTTCCAAGGGGACGTCGGCAAGGCCCCGATGGCATTCCCAGGATACTCATGAGTGTTTTGATGGGCAGCGGATTCCGCGCCTTTACCTGGGTGCTCCCAAAGGGTGTATCCTGTTCGGATATAATTGTAACCATACCGAACAGGGGCTTTAATGCGTCAGCCAGCTGATTGGCCTTGGTCATATCTCCGTTGTTCAAGGCTTCGGTGAACTGCTGGATTGGACCCGGTACGACATTGGACATCACGGAGATCACGCCTGAGGCCCTGATGCGGTCGTTCGTCATCATCTTATAGGTTATGTCATCATCCCCCGAAAGGATGTTGAAGTCATCGCCGCAGACTTCACGCGTTCGAGCCATGTTTTCCAGATCACCCGTGGCTTCCTTCACGGTGTTGACGTTTGCAAAGTCCTGGTTCAGGATGGCGAGATCCTCGGGCAGCAGCTTTGTGCCGGACCTTCCCGGAATGACGTAAGAGATCATCTCAATTTCCGGAAATGCCTCGGCCACCGGTGACACGTACTCTTTTCTGATCTCCAGCGAACTGGGACCGTTGTAGTATGGATCCACCAGCAGGGCCGTGTCGGCGCCGGCGTGGGCGGCGTGTTCGGTTGCACGAAGGGTTTCTTCGGTCGAGTTGCTGCCCGTTCCCGCTATGGCACGGCAGTGACCCTTCACGAGCTGGCACACCTTCTCTGTGATGCTGTTATGCTCCTCCCAATTCAGGGTGGGACTTTCACCGGTCGTCCCAACTGCCAGAACGCCGCTGACCCCTTGGGATACTTGGAACGTAACCAATTTCTCCAATCCGGCTTCGTCCACTCCCTTTGTGGCGTTCAAGGGTGTGATCAGAGCGGTGTAACATCCACTGAACATCTGGCACCTCCTCAATGTTGGATTCTGCGCGATTGCCGGGAGCAGCGGAGCACGACTATCCACATAAAAAAACAGCCGGCATCGAGGGGCAGAGGCAGCGCCGGCTGCAGTATCTGCAGCGAGGATCACTTGCGTGCAAGAGAGCGCTCCACAGGATCTGTCTGCCCTGTGACAGTCCAATAGATATTATCCATTTGGACCAGCTTCAACCCGTTACGGAACAGGTCTGAAACTTCGGCAGACCTTCCCTTTCTCGCGGCGAATATGGTTCCGTATCCTTGCGCCGGTTACTTCTGAAGGACTGCGCCTCTACCCTTGCCTATAAGGGTCCGAAACTTACCCAATGCCTTGTATGCTGTCAAGGAAAAAGGGTCTAGATGAACTTACAGATCTGCCAGTTCAAGACTGAGATCTTCGTCGAGTTCTATCCCATCTCTGAGTTGGGTTTCCCTAAGGCGAAAAGAACGCTCGCCAGGGATTAGGATTTCACCTACCCCTTCCGCCTTCCGGGCGGACTTTATACGTTCGATCAACTCTTCCACGCCTGTCCTGAAGAATCTGGGATCCAAAAAGATGGATGGTGAAATTGCGATCATCAGCAGGCCGTAATTCGACCCCCGTTCAGGTACGACCGAGGCACGAACCAGGGCACCCGAGAGGATCTGGACCATCAAGGACAGCGCATATCCCTTGTGCCCGCCAAATGGAAGGGCGGCACCCTCCCTCGCCATTTGGGGATCCGTGGTAAGATGTCCATCGGGACCCAGTGCACATCCGTCAGGGATCGGGGTTCCGTCTTTCATAGCGAGCATGAGTTGACCGTTTGTTACCGCTGCGCAGGATAGGTCCACGATCACCTGGCCTTTCCCTGCAGGGAAGCCGGCAGAGATGGGGTTGGACCCCAGCACTGCTTCGGTGGCGCCCCAGGGGACCATTCTGGGGCTGGTGTCGCACATGGCCAGTCCGATGAGCCCTGCATCCGCAATCATGGTAGTATAGTAACCCAGCATCCCGGAATGACCGGTGTTGTAACCACCCACAATGCCGATACCGGTCTGATCCCCCTTCCCGATGACGGTTCTCGCGCAACGGTGCGCCACCAGATACCCGAGGTTGTCCTGGCCGTCAATCAGCGCGTAAGCTCCGCCGTCTCGGGCAAGTTTCATGGGTCTTCGTTTTGCGTGCCGGACCCGGTGAACGATGCCTGGTAGACGGGCAAGTCCATGTGTACTTCGTCCGCGCAATTCCGCCTCTATCAAGATGTCCGCTACGATATGGGCATCTTCTTCGGAAAGTCCGTTTCGCTGCAAGATGTCGTTGCAGAGCTGTTGGAGTTCGGCTACACTTTGTCGCATCCGCTAATCCCTCAATGATGTCCAGCCGGATAATACACCCTCCGTCGGGATGGGTCAAGGCGAAACGGAAATCCCTTCCGGGTTGGTAAACCGGTGGCTTGACAATGGTTGTCCGACTATCCATATTTTGATATAAATTAATATGATCCGCATTTCAAGGACGTCTGCAGACAAAGGATTTGATCAAGGGCAAGAGACAGCGAAGAAAGGGACAGCAAGGACTGGTAAGGACCGGTGGTAAGCTGGTCAAGACCTTCAGGACGGACGGGAAAATGTCCACGGAGGACAAGCGGTCGCTTATCTCGGACGGGTCCTGGAAGGGGTATTTCACGTTGGTGGAGGTTAGAAAGAGGAACGAGCGCGCTCTCTTGGTAGATGTGCTCAATTACAGCAGTCTGCGCATGGAAAATGAGAACTTCATCAAGGTGCCCATGCACCATATCATTCAGACAGCACAGGTGGAAGGCATGCATTACGTGATTATAAGCAGCTATGAGAACCACTTGTCCAATCGTGACTATATTAGAAGGGCATTCCGAAAAGCGTTCCCCTCCCTGGGGACGGTATAGCAATTCTGTTTGATCAATACGCCGAAGGCTTCATTTCAGTCGCTGGTTCCAAACCTGAATTTGGTGTGGAGCAACCCCAATCCAAGTGTTGGGATGGAAAGACTCAAGCGTACTGGCGATGGTCGAGGCCGACAGGCAACATAAGACAGTGAAAGGATGTGAATGAGCGCACCAGCACGGCATCGGATGGAGAACAGGATTGAGCTTGTGATGGAACCTATGGTCGGTGCCAAATCGGTAGTTGTGGCATTCCGGTTTACGTGTGGGGCCAAGGATGAACCAGCGGATCGGCTCGGAACAGCGCGCATCGCCGAGGATACCGCGTTCAAAGGAACACCCTCCAGAGATGCGCGTGACATCTACAACGCATTCGACGGGATGGGTATTCGAAGGGGATCGGCCACCTCTGTGGAGAATACCGACTTTCAGGCCCAAATGTTGACGAGGAATTTTAGCGATGCGCTCAAGCTTTATTCGGAGATCTTCAGAGCAGCTTCCTTCCCGGACGATCAGGTGGAGATCTCTAAAGCACTGGCGCTGGAGGAGCTCAAACGGCTGGAAGACAATCCGATTCAGAAAGTTCTGTATCTGACCTATACAACCGCCCTTGGAGATCCCATGGGTAGGATTCCCCTCGGCGATGCTGAATCCGTACCGAAGATCACGCCTGCGGGCATACGGAATTTCTGGGGTGTCGGCTGCGCGCCTCAGCGTCTCCTTATTTCGGTGGCCGGAGGTATGGCGCTTGGCAACATGGTTGACGCGGTCGAGGAGGCCTTTTCGGACTGGGCTCCTGGCGATGACTACACGGAAGACGCGCACGACATCTCCGTTGCGGCTCGCTCAGTGCACGAGGAGAAGGAGTCTGAACAGGAACATATCGGTTTGCTCTTCGGCTCTGCACCCAGAGGGCATCACCTGTATTATCCGTGTCAGCTGGCAGTGGGCGTGCTTTCTGGAAGTGGGTCCAGCAGGCTTTTCACGGAGGTGAGGGAGAAACGAGGCCTGGTATACAATGTCTCGGCGTTCTACCGTGCTCGCAAGAGAGGCGGATTGATCGCGCTTTATGCGGGAACCACGGCTGATCGTGCCGACGAGACATTGAAAGTTTGTATTGATGAGGTGAATCGACTCGGCCAGGACGTGACGGAAGGCGAACTGGAAAGAGCCAAGACTGTTCTGAAGGGACGGTTGTTCACCACAGGCGACCTGCCGGAGGGAAGAGCGGGGAATATGATGGAGGACCTGTTCCTGGAGGGTACTGCGAAATCTGTCGATGAGATCGCCGAAGGGATCGACAGCGTAAAACTCGATCAGATCGGGGAGTATATCGAGGCTTTCCCCCCGAATCCTTTGACGATTGCGACATTGGGACCAAGGCCGTTGGAAATCCCACAATAGAATTCACCGAATTCGGTTTGTTTATGCTTTTAAAGGAGAGATGAATGGCTTCACCGTTTTCCACTCATACGTTGGACAACGGACTCAACCTGGTTTTCGAGTCCATACCCAGGATTCACTCAGCGGCACTGGGTTTTTTCGTGAATACCGGATCTCGGGATGAGCCTGAACATCTCGCAGGCGTGTCGCACTTTCTCGAACATATGTGCTTCAAGGGTACGGCAAAAAGGGATTGGCACCAGCTCAGCCTGGATGTGGATGATCTAGGTGCGATGTGGAATGCCTATACCTGGTGGGAGGGCACAGCCTATTACCATTGGGTGCAACGCGAGAAGGCCGGGGACTCGATTGAGATTCTTTCCGATATGATGAGGTCTACCATTCCTCAGGATGCCTTCGATATGGAAAAGAAAGTCATCCTCGAAGAGATCGCAATGTATCGAGACCAGCCTGACGCACTGATTATCGACGAGCTGATCCAGGAGGCGTATGCCGGACACCCGCTGGGACAAAGCGTACTGGGTACCGAGGAGTCGGTTGGGGGTATTTCCCGTGAAGGGATGGTGAGCTACTTCAGCGAGCGCTACGCACCTAACAACCTGACGTTTGTCATAACAGGAAGTTTTGACAAAGAAGAGATCATCCGGGCTGTGGATCATAGCTGTGGGGGATGGGAGACGCGAATTGTGGAGCGCGAGCAACCGTGTCCCACTTTTCATTCTTCACGAAAGGTAATGAAGCGAGATGGCGTTGCCCGAGAACACGTCGCAATGGCCTTCGCTGCACCTCCGGACGCCGACGACTGGGCTGCGACCGCTGATCTTCTGGCGTACTACCTCGGTGCTCCCAGCAACAGTCGTTTCTTCTGGTCTATCATTCAGAAGGGACTCGCGGATGAGGCCACGTCCGATTACTACGGGTTCAGCGACACCGGGCTTTTTTACATTTACGCGTCTGTTGATCCCCAAAATGTGACCGAAGTTATGGAGATCATTCAGAATGAGCTGGATAAGCTGAAGTCGGGAGTAGATGAAGATGCGCTTGAACGGGCCCGTACCAAACTGGCCACAGCCCTTGTGACGAGTGGGGAGAACGGGCTACGCCGGTTCTCGCAAATCGTGGACCGACTCAGTACCGACACGCCTTTGAGAAGTCTCGAGGAAGAGCTTGCCGAGATCGATTCGGTGACGCCCGAACGAATTGCCGGCTACCTTGAGGCCTTTCCGGTAAATGGAGAATCCGCGCTGGTCGCACTGGGGCCGATGGAAGACCTATAGGATAGGTCACAGAAGCGGAAGGCAATGGAGCAAGGCCCCGGGTGTTGATGCAGGGGCCTTTTGTCTTGGCTGAAGATATGTGAGCCCTTTACCCTTGAACATATGGCTCCAGGGCCTCCTCGGTGGATCTGGTATCTTCAAAGAAACTGAGTGTCTTCAGCAGCACCTCATCCACAATTGCGTCCGGGCAGGAAGCGCCACAGGTCAGGGCGATTTCAAGAGGTCTCTTTTCCGGCATCCAGTAATCGGAGGTTCCCGCTTCTTTGGTGTCCAGGTTGTAATGGCGAATTGTATCCGCCGATAGGATCTCTTCCGCATTGCAGATGAAATAGGTGGGTATCTTTTCTTGGCAAAGCTCTACAATGTGTGATGTGTTGGAGGAGTTGTATCCGCCAACCACCAGGACAAGGTCTGCCCCCCGTTCAATGAGCGTGTATGTCGCATTCTGATTTTCGTTTGTTGCGTAACACAACGTGTCCGAGGTGTCGGCGTAGTGCTGCTGCAGTTCTTCCTCTCCATGAACGTCAGCGAGGGTTTGCCGCAGGACCCGGGCGATCTCCCGGGTTTCGGATGCGAGCATAGTGGTTTGGTTGACAACACCGATTCTTTGCAGATGCTCGGAAGGGTCGAATCCCTCAGAACACTTGTGGCCGAAGCTTCGGTAAAATTCAGCAAGAGCGGTCTTACCTTTTATGATATCCGCCAGGATATGGGCTTCGGCGAGGTCCAGAACGACAAAGGTGGGGGCACTTTTTACGCTGTGCGAAAAAGTCGCACGTGTCTCTTCGTGTGAGGCCTTCCCGTGGATGACAACGGTGTATCCCTCCTCACCAAGCTGGGCACTCCTATTCCAAACTTTCTCAACAAAAGGACAGGTCGTGTTATAGGTGTAGGGGTCAATGCCTCGACCTGCCAATTCATCCTGAATCTCGAGTGTTGTTCCGAAAGCGGGTACAACGACAATGTCCTCACGTGTAAGACTGTCCCAGGGAACCAGTTGTTCGCCCGATGGTGTGAAGATGAACTTCACGCCGCGATCCATTAGGTCTGTATTCACGTTGGGGTTGTGAATCATCTCACTGAGCAGGAAGATCCGGCGTTCAGGATGCTTGGTCAGGGTCTCATAGGCGATCTCGATGGCGTTTTCAACACCGAAGCAGAACCCGAAATGACGGGCGAGATAGAACCGTACCGGGCCAAAGTCCAGGACGGAGGGTGACAGGTCCCTCTTTTTCGTGTCGAGGATTTGTCTGGACTTCTTTACACTCGATATGATCGAGCTTTTGTAAAAGTCCGGTATGTTGAATTGGCGCGCCATATGTCTTACCCTGTACTTCCGAAGCCGCCGCGACTCGAGTCATCCATTTGAGAGACCTCTTCCCATTCGACCTGAGCAATTCTTACAAAAATGCCTTGTGCAAGTCGTTCCCCTCTTTCGACGTCAACGGGTTGATCCTTCATATTGTAGACTTGCACCATAACTTCGTCATTGGCACCCCGGTAGTCCTGGTCGATGATGCCTACCGAATTGGCCAACATCAGCCCCTTCTTGATGGCCAGACTGCTGCGAGATGCAACCATCAGCATGAAGCCTTCGGGAACAGCAACGATTATATTTGCAGGAATCAGCCGGATCTCCCCGGGGGGTACGGTGACCGGGTTACGGCACAACAGGTCGAAACCCACCGAACCACGTGTTTCGTGTTTGGGTAATGGGAGAGCAGGGTCGACTCTTTTGATTCGTATGGGTAGCGGCTGTCCGGACAAGTCAAGATTCCTCGAACGGCAATGTGACGGCCTTGCCAGAAGCGATGGAGTGGTATGCGGCCAGTGCAATTTCAGTGGCCGCACGGCCATCCGCCGGTCCTACAGGCGGATCCTGGTTACTCAAAACCGCCTCGGCAAATGCCTGGATCTCCTGAGTAACCGGGTCTTCTTCGGTCGACAGTTCAGAAGCTGCGATCACGACCTCATCATCGTCGTGGTGTTTGTACCTAAGACCACCGTCTGCACCCCAGAATGAAGGAAAGGTGATGGACCCTTCCAAGCAGTCCAGGCGCCCGCCATACCCGCCCAGGGTGCTGGCCATACTCGAGTGAAGTACGCCGACGGATCCGTTGGCGAAACTGAGCGAGACCAGCGCGATATCCGGAAAGTCCGCTTTGGTCTGGACAAACTGCCCGCCGACTGCGTAAACCTGAACCACATTCCCCATGACAAATCGCATGAAGTCAATTTCGTGTGCATTCACTTCCATCAGGTTCCCGCCACTTTTTTCCCTCGCCATTCGCCATTCCGCGGTCCAGACGCCGCCCCATCCGCCTCCCAGGCGATGCACCATAATGGCGGTCGGTGTTCCCAACTTGCCACTCGTCGCGAGGTCGCGGATTTTCCGGTGAACGGGGTGATACCTACAAACCAATCCAATCCCCATCCGGACTCCGTGTTCATTCGCCGCCCGGGTCATTCGATCACAGCCTGTGAGCGTGGGCGACATCGGTTTTTCGGAAAAGATGTGCACATTCGCCTCCGCCGCGGCAATGGCTGGCTCTTCGTGAAGAAACCCTGGCGTGGCGATGAGGACTGCGTCCACATCTTCTCTTGCGAGCATTTTCCGGTAATCGGATTCGAAATCACATTTGGAATCTGAGGCAAGTTGCCTTCCTTTTCCCTCATCCACATCGCTGACGCATACCACCGATGCGCATTCGAGGGGCGCAGTGCCACGAGCCAGGCTCACACCCATATTCCCACAACCAATGACACCAAATCCCAATGAATCCATATCGTAAACTCCCTGGACCAAAGTTGAACTCCATCTGTTCGCAGGATAAGTTTAACTTTGGGAGATCACGGTGTCAACTCAATTGAGTCTGAGATTCCGCCCATTCGGCAACCGTATGGATACAGCTTGACTTTGAGCGGTTTCTTTGTGATCATGGCCGAAGTTTCAGGGATCTGACAGGCTGGAATGCAGGAGGATTCCGATGGTTTGCATACTTGTGATCGATGACGAGGAAATGGTTCATCAAACATGACAGCTCTCACTGGCGTTGGCCGGGTACGATTTTGTGGGCACCGAAACAGTAGAAGATGGTGTTCGATTGTACGGCGAATCTCAAATAGATCTTGTGGTGGCGGATATCAAGCTGCCGGGCAAGGATGGTCTGCAGGTGATCAAAGAACTGAATGAAAAATACCAGGAGGTGAAAGTAATCGTCATCACCGGCTATGAACCGGATGCTCTGGATGTCGCCAAAGGGCTCGGTGCGCTGAAGACATTCACCAAGCCTCCTCATATCAAGAAATTTGTCGAGGCGATACAGGAAATCGTAGGGGAATAGTACTGGAGGTCCGTTCAATTGGCGATCCCTGAGGAAGTAGAGCACAGACTTGTCCGCCATCTTCTCCCACTGCCAAAACAGATCGACTTCGTCGATCTCGTTGTCCTTGAGCAGCGAGAAATAGGGGTTGTGCTGAGGGAGGGTGCTGGGGCCATCGAGGAGAATGCGGCTGGCGAGTTGCGTGAACAAGTTGTGAACCACGGCGTGGAATGCAAGGGTGAGGGTGGCTTTGAGGTCCACCTGGGTGTTGACAATCCTGAGTTCGAGGAAGACCTCCTGGATCTCAGGCAGGTGCCCAACTGCGAACAGGCTTATTTGATAAGGCCTGTTGGTAACAACAGAATTGTCCTGACGGCACTTTCCGAACGGGGCATTGTCTATGCTGTAAGGACCCTTTGCCAATTGCTGGATGCTTCAGTCCACCCGAACGAAGCTGCTGTTCCGCTGGCGAATGTGACAGATTGGCCGGACTTGGATGAGAGGGGGATGTGGAACTTTCCGGATCCCGGAACATGGATTCCCTGGATGTCCTCCTTAAAGCTGAACTATGGAAAAATGGTTTCCACTGAATTGGACCCGATAAAGGCAGGGAAGCCGAATAGGGCAAGAATCGATTCCACGTTGATGGTTTCCTCGCGACATAGAGCATTCAATTACGTTCCCTATATCATGCATCTTAATTTCCTTCACGACTGCGATCTCTTCAAGACATATCCGGAACTGGCCGGTGTGGGCGAAGGTGCCCTCACTGGGCGATACTTTGCCCACAAACAAGGGAATCAGCATAGGGCGCCTTGTGCATCAAATCCTTTGCTGACCCGAATCCTGTCGGAGTGGATGGGGGATATCGCTGGGCAAGGTGCGGAGGAGGTCAGTTGCTGGCTCAGTGAGCGTCCGGGGCAGTGCGAATGCAGGGATTGTACATCGGTGGGTCAGTTCGTGTTGGAGGCGCGTGCATTCGTGGCCGCCTGGGAAAAGGTGCGTGAGAGCTTTCCGAAATTTCGGATACGGATTTTCATGTCTACCACAACGACCGTCCGGAACTACAGAATTTTGGCTGAGCTGCCACCGGAGGTCAAACTCGAACGTGCGTGTGCGACCGGGCTGGAACGCGTGACGTGTCTGCCAAGGGACCTAATGGCGAACCCTCTGTTCGATCATTACGCGAGTATGGGGCGGTGGATCGCAACATATGATGTACCAATTGGCGCGTACGGAAGCGTGGACACGCCGGAGACCAAGGTGCCCCACTGTTCGGCGCACCGAATCAAAGATTATGTGCGGCAACTGGTAAGGAGAAGATACAGCGGCGCTTATGGCATGATGGCCTGGGCGACTCAGGGCCGGGAGGTATGCGGTTTCAATGTGAGCGCCCTGGCGGAGTGGTCTTGGAATTCCGAGGGACGCACCGAGAAAGAGTTCGCTCAAGCGTGGGCGACTCGAGAGGGCTATAAGGATCCCGAGGCCATTGGTGAATGGGCGGAGTTGATGGGACCGATCGAATTCGACGTCTACGATTCCGAATTTCCTGTCTGCTATTCGTGGGGTCTGGCCGCAAAAATGATCCGAGATAAACAGAGACCTTACCTGGGCGAAGGGATGTTTCGGTATTACCAGAGTGTAGAATCTTTCGAAGAAAAAAAGAAGATCTGCGACCGGGCATTCAGGGTATCGGAAAGACTCGAGGATGCTGTTTTTGCCAACGAGACTCGAGTGGTCAGGACCTATATAGAACTGGCCAGATGCATCTACCATGTGGCGGAGCTCATGTCGGCTAATGGGTTGGAGAATCCCCGGGATCAGGAGCGGATGTTGAACCATCTTCAGGAACTGGCATCTGCTGGACAGGAGAATACAAATGCCATCCGGACATGGCGTGAGGGACTCGGCCCGGGGCCCTGGCATTCCCGGATTCACGACGCGATAGGTGCTACTGAGTCCACTGTGGATGCCATTTCGTCGCATATCAGAACGCGATATATCTTTTAGCCTGGCATACCGATCGTCGGTTGCTGTCCAAAACCAAGGAATGACCTGTGCCTGTTGTATCCCCTGAAGACTTAAGAGCATTAGGATACGAAATATTCGAGAACGCCGGCCTGCCGTCGGACCAGGCCATGATTGTAGCGGATCACCTTGTTGATGCCAATTTGACTGGACACGATTCGCACGGCATTATCCGGATGCCAGGTTACGCGCGCAGTATTAACTCAGGAGACATCAAGCCGGCAGGGAATCACAAGGTGGTGAGGGAATCCCCCGCATCATTGACGATAGATGCAAACGGGGGTATTGGAATCGTCGTTGCGAACCAGGCCATGCAGATGGCTGTGGACCGCGCCCGGGAGTTCACGTTAGGCGCTGTCGCTGTGCACCGTAGCAGTCACATTGGACGGCTTGGAGATTTTTCGCCTAGAGCGGCGGAGCAGGATTGTATCGGGGTGCTGCTTCTGAATGGTGGAGGACGATTCACGGCACCGTTCGGCGGTACAGCCAGGAGGCTGCCCCCCAACCCAATTTCGATCAGCGTACCCACACTCAACGGTCCACCTATGATGCTGGATGTTACGACCAGCATGGTAGCCGGGGGTAAGATCGACATCTATCTTGCCCGCAATGAATCCTTACCCCAAGGGTGGCTCATTGATGGGGAAGGGAACGAGGTCACGGATCCCCAGGCGTTCCGGGATGGTGAGGCTGCAATGCGGCCCCTGGGCGGACCTGTAGGTCACAAGGGGTATGGCCTAGGGATGATGATTGACGCAATTGCAGGGGGATTGTCGTGGGCAGGATGCAGTGCAGAGAAACCCACTCGGGGAGGCAGTGGATACCTCGCGCTTGCCATTCGGATCGACAGGTTTATAGACCTGGATGAGTTCAAGAAGGAGATCCAGATCCTGATTGACTGGGTCAGATCCTCTCCTACGCTGCCAGGGGCTGAGAAGGTGTATTTACCCGGTGAGGTCGAAGATCAAACACGCCGCCAAAGGGAGCGTGATGGCATCTTTGTTGAGGATAGCACCTGGGAGGATATTCTGGAGGTCTCTGCGGAGCTGGGGATGGCTGTCCCGCGGGTCGGAGTTGAAAGTTGACGGTTGGGGAACTGATCGATTTCTACCTGTCGGTCAGGCACACAGGCGATCTTGTTGGTTTCGATTCGCTGTACGAGGAGGATCTGGCCTTGCTGAAGGCCAAAATTCAGGAATTCTATGGAGAGCGAGAGACTTGGCTGGCCATGCCGGAAGATGCCAAGCTACCGGAGGAAATAGCTGAGCACGCATCGGACTTGGTGGCAAAATTCAGAAGTTGGAGTGGAGCAAAGCAGTCCGATTAGGACATCCCGATAAGTGAATGGGGTTGTCTAAATGAATGTGTCCAACCGACCATCCCGAACTAGCGGAGCACGGTGCAGATCGCTGCCAATCGCCACTTCGACAAATACCTTGGTGGGCCTCCCATTGACTTCGCGATATTCGTAACCAACCACCCCCCGTTTCAGGAGATCGGCCAGCGACTTCAAGTACCCCTCCATATTCTCTAGTGAAAGTTCACCCAGAGCTCCCAACAGGTTCGAAGCACCCCTGTCACTCAGATTCAGCACGCTGTCTAATGCGTGGGCAACACCTGACCTTTGATTAGAGGTAGGCACAGTCCGAATCAGGGCAAATGAATCGCGTTCTGATTTAGGTGCCTCTGCCCGAGATTCCGTAGGTTTGGCCGATAATGAAGTCGGTCCTGCCTGAGGTGATGGGATTTCAGAGAGGTTTGATGGCAATCCGAGAGACATAGTCTGTCCGATGGGTTTAATGGAGTGGGTAGTATCATTACTATCGGCAAGATTCAAAGTTGCTTCAGCGGGATTGGAGATCCCGCTAATCCTCAGACGACCGGGAGGTCATAGATGGCACGAACGCCACGTACGGTTTCAAAATTTTGTCGCGATGTATTGCCCCTGATCTATAGAAATACAAGCGGATCCAGAATATTGAAAGATGTGGCGGCAATCCAGGAAACAGACAAGTGGAATTCCTTCGACAAATTCCACGACACTACCGACACGCTCGTTCGACGGTATGAGGAGTCCGGCGCAGACGTGGAGGTCTATCCGATGCAGACCGGAGGAGCCATTGGATCGGGGAGATGGATCATACACGAGGCTGCCGACGTGATGTCGGCTACCGTAGATGTGATTCAGCCTTTCCGCGAGCGTGTCTTAGACTATAAGGAGAATCCATGGCACGTAATCCAATGGGCGGGATCTACACCCAGATCCGGGTTGGTGAGCGAATTGGTGGTGATGGATTCCGAAGACGATCTTGAGCATCTGAGGTCCGGTGCGCTCGCAGGAAAGATAGTGCTCACCAAATTGGAGCCTCGCAGCTTGCTCAGAAAGCTCGCGCTGACAGGCGCAGCAGGGGTGATAACAGACCGGCGGATCGCAAACCTTCCGAACGCCACCGCATGCTCGAAGCTCGGCTGGGGCGGGATCCCTATCGACAACGCCGCATTTCAGCTGGTGGGCCTTGTACTGTCGCACAATGCGGGAAAACGGCTTAGGAGCCAACTGAGGAAGCATGGCTCGCTGACGCTGCGCACACGGGTCGACATCAGGAAGTACGTGGGTACGCACGATCAGGTGAGTGGCATCATTAAAGGATCCGGAGATCCGCAGGACGAGGTGTGGGCCCTTGCCCATTCCGCAGAACCGGGGGCAATCGACAATGCCTCGGGGGTAGCGTTGTGTGTAGAAATCACGCGGGTAATAGAAGGCTTGATCGGTAGCGGGGTTTTGCCGCGACCCAAAAGGACGATTCGCTTACTCAATGCCTACGAGTGCCACGGGTTCTTCAAGTATCTGGAAGACGTTCGTCGGTTCCAGGAACCCCTTGCCGGCGTGGTTATCGATACAATTGGCTCCAAACCTTTCGTGTGCGACGGTCGACTGGAATGGCATTCCACAATCCCAATGTCTGCGGGTTTTGTGGATCGCATTGGGGCGTCCATCATCCGTTCGAGCTTACGTTTGGGGAACCCTGGCTATCGGCTCTGCCTTGAGCCATTTATGGCTACTTCAGACACATTGATTGGAGATCCCAAGTATGGATTTCCCTGCCCTTGGATCACCACCCACCATCGAAAGTCAGGAAGAGGCTTCGATGCCTACCACACCTCTGCGGATCAGATTTCACTTTTGAGTAGACGCGGATTGGGCGTAAGCGCGGCGAGCATGGCCGGATACCTGTACTGGCTTGCGGATGCGGGTAGCCGAGAGGTGTTGGAGATTGCACAGGTGGAGACCGAACGATCGACTGCGCGCTTGGGTGCAAAGGGTTTGTCGTGCGCCGAGATCCAGTATGAGTGTGAACAGCACGGTGTGATCATCGAAAAACTCAAACGGTGGATGTGGGGCGGTGACAGGGAATTTACACTGTCTGTTCTCGGTAATTGCGCGTCTAGCGTACGCAGCATATCAGAACGACTCACTCGCAGGAGGAAAACAAGGAAGAGGCGGGTGAAGAGCGACAACAGAGTCCCACGACGTACCTTACTGTTGAGTCCAATATCTGAAAACGTGCCAGGGAACATCGCGAGAAGAATTGGGAAGGCTAGGCTTTCGCCCTGGGCCCTATTCTGGGCAGATGGGAACAGGACGATTTCCCAGATCGCCGAGGCCATATCATGCGAGACCGGTACCTCAATTTCGGTCGATCGCGTTTCGGATTACTTCGAAGCACACGAGGATTTGAAGTACGTGCAACTTGTTGAAGCAAAGGACATGATTTCACGCACGAGGTTGGTGGCCGACCTGAAGTCGCTGGGCGTACGCAGTGGAATGGAGGTAATGATTCACAGTTCGCTCTCAAAAATCGGTCACGTTGTGGGTGGCGCCGACACTGTTGTAGATGCTCTTATGGCAGTTGTTGGTCGGCGTGGGACACTCGTAATGCCCTCGTTCAATCACCGAGGCGCTCAGGTCTACAACGCACAGACGACACCCACTACCAATGGTGCAATTCCAGATTGCTTCTGGAGAAAGCCCGGTGTGGTTAGGAGCGATCACCCTACACATGCTGTCGCTGCAATTGGTCCGATGGCGGAAGAGATTTGTCGCGACCACATAAACAAGGGATTGTGGACTGAAGACAGCCCGATTGGTCAGTTGGTGCATAACGGCGGCTACGTGCTCTCTCTAGGCGTCGATCATAATGCAACAACGGCCTATCATGTGGCAGAGCTCTCAATTCCTTGCGGCTGTATAGAACCAAAGAGCAGTGTGGACAGGATCGTAACTGAGGACGGGCATGTGGAAGAGGTTCCTGGACTCGCCTTCAGAAGCAAGGTTTGTCCCGTTTCACCCACAAAACTGAACCTTACTCTGGATAGACGTGGGCTGCAAAAGAAAGGCAACGTCGGTCTGGCAGTAGCCACGCTGGTGCCAGCGATTGAGGTGTGGAAGGCCAGGCGGTCGCACTTGAGGAAGGTGTGTGAGACTTGCGAAATCAAACCGCAGATTACGGGCAGAATCTAGATTCGTGTAAGTGAGTAGTGGCCGCATTGTGCTCCCGGGTCAGATTCACGCTTCGGTGGATTCATAGGGCGGGTAGTTTGCAGAATTCCGGATTATGAATGCACAATTTATNCCCGCAAATGCAGGGCTTACAATAGGGAAATTCGCTTGACAACCCGGAATCATTATGGTAAAATCATCGATAACAAGCTTGGTTTCTGTGATTACCAAGCGGATGAAGTAGGTAGACAAGCACAGTTTTGGAGGTAAGGAATGGGCAAAGATATTCAGCCCCTCCTGGACGACTGGCAGTACGATCCGGAAAAGCTTTGCGTACGCAGGATCAAGGGTGAGGATGGCCACGAAAAGATTCAGCTTCGCATTGAAATGGGCATCCTTCAGATGGACATATCCGGTCGTCCGGATGGACAGCGCCCACATGGCAGCGAATCGCTTCTGAGTTTCTATCAGCAACAGGCTTTGGAGAGCAAGGGTTCCGAGGACGACGACGAAGGATTTTTGCTGGATGCGGAAGCTTGCATGTTGTTACAGATGGAAGCCCTTCAGTATTATCACCGAAGGATCAGCTTCTTGGAGTTGGGTGAATACAAACGTGCTCAGGAAGACGCCGGACGCAACCTGGAGTTGTTCGACTTCGTCAAAGAATATGCAGCCGACGAAGAAGACAGAATAGTTCTCGAGCAATNCAGACCGTTTGTTATTGGGCACCGTGTAAGAGCGGCGGTGCTGCAAAATCTAGAAGAGGAAAATTTCGATCTTGCACTGGGTGAGATCGAGGATGGAATTGAAGAGATTCGCGGCTTTTTCAATGAATTCGATAGGCCGGATCTTGTAGACGAGAGCGAAGAGATTACCTTTCTGAAGGAATGGGCTGAAGAGATTCGCAAGGACCAGCCCAGGTCTCTCCTGCAAGACCTGAAGGATCAGTTGCGGGAGGCCGTAGCACTGGAAGATTTTGAGCGGGCTGCAGAACTGAGGGATCGCCTTCGGGCAATGCCTGAAAGCTGACCAGGCATTTCAGCCTCATACGTTGTCCGTGCTGAAGAACCGGAGTTCACAATTGGCACGATATGAGTTGACAACGGAGGCAGAAAAGGAACGGGCGGTCTTGGTGGGGTTGCGGCTATCAGGGATTTCGTCCTGGCCAGCCNANGATACACTGGATGAGCTNGCTCTGTTGGCCGATACAGCAGGTGCAGAAGTAGTAGGTCGGTTGATGCAAGAACGTCCTCGCATTGATCCGGCCTTTTTTATTGGTCAGGGGAAGGCTGAAGAGCTTGCACAACTATCGAAAGATCTAAAAGCCGATGTCGTGATTTTTGATGACGATCTCTCGCCCGCCCAGGTTCAGAATTTGGAGGAGCTTCTCGAGATCAAGATCATAGATCGCAGCCGGCTGATTTTGGACATCTTTGCAGGCCGTGCGAAAACCAGCGAAGCTCAAACGCAGGTTGAACTTGCACAGCTGAACTACCTTTTACCACGGCTTACCAGGCAATGGACACACCTTTCCAGGCAGGCCGGTCACGGTGGAACAACTGGGGGAATAGGCACCAGGGGGCCTGGCGAAACACAGCTGGAAGTGGACAGAAGGGCACTTCGAAGCCGAATTGGAACACTCTCCAGGGAATTGGATCGGATCGTACACCACAGAGAGGTAAGCCGGAAGGGTCGCACAGATGTCTTCAGGGTAGCGCTGGTGGGATATACCAACGCGGGGAAGTCGACTTTGATGCATGCACTTTCTGGCGCGGATGTTCTCATCGAAAATCGGTTGTTCGCCACATTGGATTCCACTACTCGGCGTGTATGCTTAGGATACAACCGGGAGATCCTGCTTACGGATACCGTGGGATTTATCAGAAAGTTGCCTCACCACCTTGTGGCCTCATTCNGGAGCACGCTGGAAGAGGCGGTCGAAGCGGATTTGTTGCTGCATGTGGTCGATGTAAGTCATCCTGCCTGTGAGGACCAGATTGGTTCGGTCTTGGAAGCCCTGGACGAATTGGGCATCGCGGACCACTCGACTCTGATGGTTTTCAACAAGGTCGATATGTTGGAAAACGCTGCCAGGAGATCCGCGATAGAGGCGGAATATCCGGAAGGCGTCTGGATATCTGCCAGCCGAGAAGAGGGGTTGGACGATCTCAGGTCTGCGATCTATAACAGGCTTGAACAGGGAAGGGTTGCATTAAGGCTCAAGATCCCCCAGGCTGAGGGGAAGCTACTTTCCGATCTACATAGGGTTGGCGAAATTCTGAGCATTGAATACGAGGGTAATGATGTGCATATGGAGGTTAAGCTCAGCAGCCAGGCAGCGAAACAGCTCTTGCCGCAGGGTAGGTTCCAGGTAGCAGAACTCTAACTGAGCGTATCAAGAAAATAAAGGGGAATACATCACAGATGTATTCCCCTTTATTTTCTTGATATGAATCTTGTATTTTTCAGCCTGCAGCTTTTCTAACCTCTTTAATCTGATTGGGCGGCCTTAATGCAGGAACCTCTACTTCAAGCGGCTCGCCAGAATCGCGTATGCCTTTAAACACTGCCCCTTCCTCTATGATCAGCACCTGGGCTGTAATATCGCCCATCAGTACGGCACTGGATTCCAGCTTCACCCTGCTCGTGGCCTCCAACCTTCCCGTAAGTCGACCCGCGATTACTGCATCCCGAACTCTGATCGGATCGGCTTCCACGGAGCCTGTTGGACCAACCACGAGGGTGCCGGAGGAAATGAGCTTACCTTTGAGCGTTCCGTCCACCCGAATGCCTTCCTCTACCTCGAAGGTACCTTCCAGAACAGAGTCTTTTCCTACGACAGTGTTGACAGCAACTTTTTCTGCATCCTGTTTTCTGGCAGCCATTCCCGTTTTTCCAGTATATGTTCAAAAGCCTGATCGGTTGAGTAGTCTAAGGATTAATCAGGGTAGGTACTTTCTAGGGTCCCGTGATCTTCCGCCATCAAGCACTTCGTAATGTAGATGAGGACCACTGCTGTGGCCAGAACTGCCAACCAGTGCAATAGGTTGACCCTTGCGAACGTTTTCCCCTAGCGAAACGAGGANCAGCGAATTGTGTCCGTAACGGGTCACGTANGACCCGTAATGATCTATGGCGACCATATGTCCGAGATCTGCGTGCACATCGGAAAATACAACCCTGCCATCTGCTGTTGCNTGAATGGTCGTTCCCGCGGGGGCGGCAATATCGATGCCCAGATGCTGGTTCTTGAGCACTCCCCTTGTGGCTTCGTATTCCGCGGTTACAAAACCAGACGACCGGGGAATCGGCCAGACAGAGGGTACCCAGCGAGGGTCCAGGGCTTCTTGTCTATAAGAAACAGGTTGCACCTTAAGCGTCGCCAACTTGTCGGTCACCACTGATCCGTCCAGGAGATTCTCGATTTCTGGCTGGGTGCTGTATGAAGAGGGTGGCAGAGAAAGATTTGGTGACAACATGGATCGGAGTTGCTGGTCCACCTCTTTCATTCGTGATACCATCGAGGCCAATTCATCAACCCGCTCGACCTCGGCTCGAAGTCTTCTGTTCTCGCGCTTGTGTGACTGTGCAACTTGCTCCCAGGAGCGGGAGAGCCAGTAGTATCGGCCCCCAACAACTACAAGGGCAACAAGCATGATCAGAAGGCCGGAAGCCAGGCGTAATGTCCAGTAGCTAAGTTTGAATTCAAGCGTGCGGGACCCATCATCCGGAATCACAAGAACNGAAAGTTGCCTGCGGCGCTGNGTTGACAATCCGTAGCTCCTTAGCACTCACATAAAGTCAGAAAAAAACCAAATATATATTGTAAGTCCTGCATTGTCAACAATCAACGGCGTTTACCGGATAATCTGTCCNCCAAAATGTGAAGGAGATTGGGTACCCACAGTCCACCCAGTGCGCTGACTGCGAATGCCCAGTTAAAGTGGGTCAATTGTGCAATAGACATCTTCCAACCCATATCCAGAAGCGTATTCAGAAAAGCCAAAAGTATGTATATAAATGCAGCCAAGTACAGTATTCGGACTAAAGGTCCCAGGAATGGGCTGTGTGAAACACCTCGATGCTTGAACAAGGCGGAATAAGGCAACCAGACTGATCTGAAAAGGCCCCAATTGTTCGTGGGTTCACTACGACCCAAATCCAGGTCGGGAGACAACAGGAAGGTGCTGAAGAGGTAGGTGCCTAAAAAGACCAGGCAATACTCGAATGCTCGGTCCTGACCGAATTGCCGGGTTAGCGCGAACCGGAAGAAAATGGCGACGGCGATAAGAGCACCCAGCGCGATAAGGTCGATGCGTCGGTGCGTTCGTCCTGAAGGCATAGAATCTTGAGTGGCTTGCGTGGGCTCGATGTGGGAGGAACAAGACAGGCTTGCNGGTATTGCTTGAGATTTGAGGATGGTGCTAAAAGAAAATTGGCGATACGGATACGCTTTGAGAGCCTACGACACGTCCACCAATGAGGGAGATTCCACCTTGCTTGCGGTGGACCAGTACCATCGCGGCGTTCCCAATGCTTGGACCGTGTCCTCTAAAGTGTAACCCGGACTCTGTAATCTGATACAATCTGACGGATCCGTTCGTCGCGCCCACCACGAGTTGTCCGGATGTCTCCATTGTCGCCAGGTTGAGTGCACGCTGGCCTCGATTGGTTATGTATCCTCTCCATATTTCCCTGTGCTGATATTTCTTCAGTCCTATCATCAGGGCCTCTCCCCCTTCCTCCCCTGTACCCCTTTCCAGAACGAGCCTTGGTTCGGCATCCTTCACAACCACAATATCTCCTATATGGGAACGAACTACCAGAGATTGGAGTTGTTTCAAAGAGCCATTCCAGGAATAGACGTTCAGGCTTGTGACACCCGTGTCATCATCGTCACCAATGTCATACAGTGTCAACACNAATTCCTCAACTCCGTCATTGTCGATATCAATGGTCTCGACTCTTTGTGTCTGGTCAGACGGCAATTGCTCATGATGCAGTCGGAGCAGGTGATTTCCGTCCCATCCAAGAATTGTCAGGCGACCCGCACCTACCGCCACAATCTCCACACCCAGTTTGCCATCCAGATTGCCGGCGGCCACATCGTCCACTTGATTCAATTCCGGACCAATGGCAAGAACCGTGAGTTCGTTTCCTTCAAGTTTGAGCAAATCCACACGTGCACGTTTGGTTGAAAGCGGGTCCGTGATTGCCCTGAACGGTCCCACTCTACCACCGACAACAATCTCCGGGATGCCATCTCCATCGAAGTCGTCGGAGGCATATCGAGGACTCGATATGGGTGAAACCGAATGCATCTGTGCAAATCCACTGCACAATGGCAGAAGCACGTAGAAAACACAGGGCAGGAACTTGATCATTTCAGAAGCCCCTGTCATCGAGATGGACCCACGATACACGCTGCTCGCCATTCACGTCGATGGATGTCTCGGCAAGTGGCAGGACAAAATCCACACCCACGTCCTGGGCCTCGTTGAACAGTTCCTGCGCACGCTGATTGGCGTCGGGCCGGCTCTGGTCGATATCTATGTCTACCGCATCACCGTATATATGTCTGCTGTAGGTAGCTCCTCCCACTGCATCATTGTGCTCCGGGGATCTGTAAGCGCTGTTGACCACGAGGGCACGACCAAGTCCTGATCGNATCTCTTGAGCATGATGCACAACCTGTGGATCTATATATGCCCGCGTGAAGCCTCGCTGCTGGACCGGCCCAACATACTCCAACAGTCGGAAGTTTGTGGCAATTTGCTGAGCAACAGGGGTCGTGCTGAGATCAATGAAAAATGCTACTCGGGAGTAGTGTGCCTGACGCGCACCACCGTAGGGATTGCTTTGAGGGGATGGGTAACTGTTGGTAAGTTCAGTGTCACCAACAAGCGTCAGTTGCAATCCGCTGGGATACCTGACCGAATTTGAGTAAGGTGGATCGGAAGGACCAGGTTTGGTGGCTTCCTGCACATCTATCCCATCATCAGCAAAAGGTTTGTCCTTACCGCAAGCAGAAATGAATAAGGTGGATATGGTGAGTAGGACAAAGGGCAGGTGCCGCGAGACGATCATTTGCTCAACCTGGTGATAACTGCGAATGGTAGGATTATTTCGAGATGGGTGTCGTAGACGCTTCGTTTATTGCGTTGATCGCTCGTAGTGTCTTGTATTTGACACCCTCGTCAGGGTCTTCCAGCAGTGGCTTCAAATGGGCTACAGATTCAGGCTGTCCGATCCGGCCTAAAGCCGATACCGCAGCCGAGCGGACCCTGGGGCCCTTGTGGGAGAGCAGGGGATGCACGGAATGAATGGAATGGGGGGATCCGAATTTCCCAAGTGCCACCAACGACGCTGATACCACAACATCTGACGTGTCCCGCAGTGCGTCTGAGAGGGGTTCCAGCACACGAGGGTCATGCAGATTTCCAAGTGCGTGGGCCGCACCGATTCGCACCCAGGTATTCGGGTCTTGGATACAGNTCGCAATNGCCTCGAATNCATCGTGCGATCCAATCTTGCCGAGNGCATCCAGTGCCTGAAGCCGCGTCTGCCAGTCTACATCTGAAGAAATNAGATCGGTCAGCGGATCGACAGCCTGCTCACCCAATCTGATCAGTATGGTTTCAAATGCTATCTTCTGCTCGCCTGGTGCATCTCTTAAAAGTGAAGCAGCAAGTCTTGCGGCGTGCCTGCTATCTGATTTCTCAAGGGAGTCGAGTATGGACCTGACGAGGGCCGGCTGTCCCGAGAAGTACTTTTCGGAGAGGTAGGACGGACCTGTTGTGTCGCGCGAGATGTCCATTCCTGCCTGCAGTCTTACAGATTCTACTGCGGATGTGTCGCCAAACAAGCGATATGGTGCATTATTGGCGGCCACTGCCACAGGTTGATCCGCTGTATTCTGGTGGGGTTCCCCGATGTCGTTTCGGCAGCTGATCGTCAGTGCTGCAAGTGTAAGCAGGCCGCAGAAGGTTTTCATTTTCCTCCGAGGCGTCTTTGAAGCAACCAACCGATTAGAAACAGTGCCCCGCCGATTCCCGCAAAACGGATCTCCCAAATTATATCCCCTTCGTACAGGCCAATGAAAAGCCCGTATCCCATTTCCAGCAACCCGATAAATTGCATCGCTCTTGCCAGGTGATTCATAACGCAGGATCCCACGTGAGCAGTTATGTGGCTCGCGGTATATTGATCGCGGATGCCACCTTTGAGCCCGTCTCCCGAATATCGGAAAGGGAACGATTTTCAGCGTAACAATAAGCCTTAAGTCCCAATTTGTCAAAGGGTTCAGGTGATCATACAAGGCAGAAAGGGGTTGACTGCAAATAAAAATCCCCTTATCTTATAGACCAAGCGGAGTTAGCTCGCATTCCCGGTCTCAAACCTGTAACCAGCGACACTCAGGGGGCAGTTTTGCCAAGAATAAATGATCTCGCTCAGCCAGACGATCCTCGGCGGGTGGAACGGTCCGAGACACGACGTTCTGAGGAAGCGCGTGAGGATTCCCGCCCTGAAGCTGCGGGCGATAGTGTTGAGCTTTTCAGCAACGTCAGGCAAGCTCAAGAACTGCAGAGCAGATTGGTACAGGAAGCCAAGAACGCTCCGGAAGTGCGTGAAGAGAAGGTTGCCGAAGTCAGGGCCCGCCTTGAGGCAGGTGAGTATGACTCGGAAGGGGTGAGGGAGACTATTGCAGACCGGCTTCTCGACCAGTTCGGCATATAGTGGCCACAGGGCTTCACCACACATAACTCAAATCTGGTAGAAACTGGGATCCACGTAACAAGAAGGCCGACCTCTTAACTATGAGGCCGGCCATTTGTTTGGCTAAAAGAAATCGCCTGTCGATCTAGAACCCCCGCTTCAGTTTCACCCGAACCTTCCTACTCACGGGGTCCCCACCTACATCAAACGCGACGCCCTTCATTTCAACGATGCAATTTTTCTTTTTGGCAGGCGCAAGCTCATCATCATTGTNGGAGAGCAACAAGTGAATGGACAACGCGAGAGTTCCAATGCTCAACCCTAACATTGCGGCGCTGCGGGTGTCTTTCCGTTTGCTTTCGTCATAGAGTTCCTGGGCTTTTGCCGCCGATATGGCCTGCTTATACAGGTCGAAGTTGTCATTTGCGTCTTTGCGGGCGTCGTAGGCCTCCTTCATGAACCAAGCACTGGCACCCAGAGATACAAAACCGTGAAACTTCTTGGAAAATAGAAAATCTCTCGCCTTCGCCTGGGATGGCACGACGGATGCCAGGATCAATGACATCACCAGAAAAAGGCTGGAGATTTTGAAACACAGTCTCATGAATTCCTCCGAGAAAATGGAGTTTCCTGGATGCCTTGCTAGTCTCTCTCTGCCAGGATGCCTGTTCTGAATTGGAATTGTGCCAATTCTATCTGGTAATCGTAAATTGCGGAGACCAGATCACTTCTTGCCCTGAAAAGATTGGCTTCCTCTGTCTGCCTCTCAAGAAAAGTACCGCCGCCTAGATTGTATCGCTGATCCACCAGCTTGAAGGATTCTTCAGCCGCCTTCACCGCCGCCTCATTGGCACTGATCAGCCTTCGTGTGCGCTCGAGGCTAAGGTAGGACTGACGAATCTGTTGGATGCGCTGTCGCTTGGCCTGGTCGAATTGTTCCTGAGTTCGGAGATACTGAAGTTTCTGCCGTCGAATGCTGTTCTCGGTTCCCATGTTGAACACAGGAAGCCGAATATTTACCGATACAGTGTAGCTGTAGTTCTTCATAAACAGGTCTTCAATGCCCAGAAACTGCTCATCCTTTCCCAAATTCCACCCATAGCTTGCACTCATGGTCGCAGAGGGCAGCCTCGCATTTCGCTGTGTTCCACGCAATCGCGTCCGTGCCTCCTGCATAGTGTATTTCCAGCGAAGCAGGTCAGGATGCGAATCCATCGCCCTGTCCAGTGCATCCTCGTAAGAAACAGTTTGTGGGGTAATCTCGAATTGCTCCTGAGTCGGTACCAGCTTGACTTCCGGACCCAGTCCCAGGAAAAAACTCAGATTCGCTCTGGCAATCTCAACGTTGTTCTCTCTGTTGATCAGCGTCACCTTCGAACTCGCCAGGGTTGACTTGGCGTTGAACACATTGAGGATTGCCGTCGATCCGATCTCATACAGGGTCTCCTGCCTTCGAAGATTCTCTTCGGAGACATGTATCTGCTCCTTCTGGACCTCTAGCAATTCTATCGCCTTCAACAGGTTGAAGTAGTTCTGCTTGACATCGTAAATAGTCTGCTGGCGATTGTTGCTTTGGGACATTCGTGTGGCTTTTAACCCGAGTTTGCTGGCTGATAGGTTCGAGAAACTCTGCGAATTATAAAGTGGGATACTGATTCCACCAAGGCTTACAGATTGCCCACCACTCACGCGGCTTTCTCCCAAACTGGTGATCAAGACGCCTGTTTCCGGGTCAAGAACAGATCCCTCTCTAGGTCCCTGGATACTTCGCGAGGCATTCCAACTGAGCGTTGCTGACGGCAAGAAGGCATTCCGACTGTCATCCACGGAAACCTCGGAGAGAGCAACATTGTACCGGTCCTGGACGATCTGCGAGTTGTTGCTCAGCGCGATCTCTATGCATTCTGCCAGACGAAGGTTCATTTGCCTGGGTGCAGAATCTTCTGCCCGGGCTTTTGCTGTCAATGCGATCAGCGTGATTCCGCAGATAACAAAGCATCGAATTACACGGCTCATACATCCTTCCCCTATGTTTCAGAAATTACAACCGTGCAGTTGCGTATTGGGACTTAAGGTCTGTGCCACTTATATATCAGACAATGCATTTCCGAAAGAGTTACCAAGTATTCACTTACTTTGTTCCAGATGTCCAGAATAAACAGAATTTACATCAATAAGCAAAGGGAAAAATAACATAATAGTTGTGCAATTTGTTGAAATTAGGAAACTTGGATCAATGCCGGCAGCTAGAATATGTTATTCCTTCCGATCCAGATCGGAATACACCGTTGGGATAATAATGCGCGTCAACAATGTTGCGCTGATCAGCCCGGCCACTACAGTAATGGCCATCGGTGTCCGGATCTCCGCGCCCTCCCCCAATCCGAGGGCCATAGGCAGAAGACCCAGAACGGTGGTTGCAGTCGTCATCAGGATGGGTCGGAGGTGGATAGAGACGGCCTGCACAATCGCATCCACCTTCTCAATTCCTGTTGCGCGCAGGTGGTTTATATAATCGACAAAAACAATTGCATTATTTACCACGATGCCCGCCAGCATAATCAGACCAAGGAAAACCACAATGCTCAGGGAAATGCCTGTGAGAAAAGGCCCAGCAGTGACACTTGCCGAGCCCAATATGACAGTCGCGTCGTACCAGATCAGAACGAGGCAAGCACCTTCCTGGCGATATCACGGTATCCGATGGCGGGTGACGATTCCGGGAGAGAAATGGTGATCGGGGTGCCCTGGTCTCCACCTGTTCTGACGGCCAGGTCCAGCGGGATTTCGCCCAAGAAAGGGATATCGTACAGGCTGGCCATACTCGCGGCGCCACCGTGACCGAAAATGTCTGTCTGGGTGTCACAATTCGGACAAACATAAGCGCTCATATTCTCGATGACGCCCAGAACCGGCACACTCACTGTATTGAACATCTGGATGCCGCGCTGTACATCCTCCAGGGCGACCGCCTGAGGGGTGGTGACGATTACCGCCCCATCGATAGGGGCTGTTTGGGTAAGTGTCAGTTGCACGTCACCCGTTCCGGGTGGAAGGTCTACGATCAGATAATCCAGAGGAGCCCAGTCCACGTCCTGAAGGAACTGTGTTACCATTTTTGCCAACATCGGACCACGCCAGATTATGGGTAATCCGGGTTCTGCGATCATGCCAAGGGAGATGAGCTTTATCCCGTGCCGAACGAGAGGCAACATACGTCCCTCATCCGTCATGCTTGGTTTTTCCTGCGCTCCCATCATGGTAGGGACATTCGGGCCATATATATCCGCGTCCAGGAGGCCTACCTGCAAGCCTTCCAGAGAAAGGGCTACAGCCAGGTTGGCGGCGGTTGTGGATTTGCCCACTCCACCTTTTCCACTGGCGACAGCAAGAAGGCGACCCACTCCGGGGAGAGGGAGTCGTGGCGGAATCTGTGTCTGAGTGTTCATAATCGTTCCTCTTCAAGCTATAGGAGATTTGTAGTTCAGGAGGCGATACGACATTGACGTACGCAGTCGGCCAATAGCGGTATTCCCTCTCGGATCTGGTCCAGTGAGGAATACCCAAACGCGAGGCGAATAAATGGAACATCTTCACCGCGAACATGGAATGCGCTGCCCGATGCATAGTCTATGTTCCTGGATTCAGCCAAAGATGACAGGGCTGACCGATCTACTCCATCGGTTAGTTTCACCCAGATAAACAATCCCCCTTTGGGCTTGCTGAACCACTCAAACACATCAGGGGAATCTGCGAGCATGTGGAACATCAGGTCTCGCTTCTCTTTCACTATGGTATTTATGTTGCCGACGTGATCCCAGAGTTGCTCCCGGAAGTACTCGTAAACAATGGCGGCGCTGAGGGTGCTTGCGCCACCGTCACGACGGAACTTCAGAATCTCGTTCAGCAGGGGCTGAGGGGCCGCCAGGTAACCCATTCTTACACCTGGACCGAGTATTTTGGACAAGGATTCTATGTGGACCACAGGACACTCATGTTCCAAGGTATACAGTGCCGGTTCGTGGCAGTCCTCGTAGACTGTGTCTGCGTAACAATGATCCTCGACCACCGGTATCTGGTGTCGGCCTGCGATATCCAGTAGGTCCAGCCGCCTGTCTATCGGCATGATGGAGCCCGTGGGATTCTGGTAGGTTACCAATGCATAAATAAATTTGGGCTTCCTGCCTGCGTTACCCAACTCGTCTATGGTCTTCTCGAGCGCATCCATTCGCATCCCGTTTTCATCCAGTGGGATGCCAACCAGTTCCGCCCCCTCCTGTTTGTAGGCACCAATCGTACCTGAGTACGAGAACTCTTCCATAAGAATGACGTCGCCCGGTGAATCGACAAAGGCCTGGGCCATAAGCGTTACTGCCTGCATCGAACCGGTTGTAAGGGCGATCTGCTCGGGAGGCAAAGGAACACCTTCACGTTTCTCGAAGCGCTGTGACATCAGGCGGCGCATAGGCTCAAACCCAAGGTTTCCCGGATAGAGCGCCAATTCGTCGCCCAGTTCAGGCAGGATGCGCATTGCGGCTTCCGCAAGCCCTCGGTTTGGGAAAGATTCCGGATCGGGTCGGCCGCTGCCAAAAGGAAATGAATTCATTTGATCTGCTTGAGCTTGTGGTGTTTTGGAAGATGTGGAGCGTAGACCAGAAAAACTACAATGTGGTGGGTGTGCTAAATACCCCGTTCTTTCCCTCGGATGCGGGGGTCCAGTGTGGCCAGCAGTTGGTTGGATTCGGTAATCTCGATAGCCCTTACGTGTGCTGAAGCCCTGCCTTTGCGGAGTGTGTACCCCACGGTTTCAAGGTAGTCTGGTGCCATTTGACCAAATTCCTCTTCCATCATCACCCACTCGTTACCCTCAGAGTGGACCCGCGGCGCACCTACCGCCCACTCCAGGTCTTCAGCCAGAACCAATCGTCTGGCAAGTACCTGGAAGAGGGACGAAGGTATTCGAGTTCCGCCGGACGCACCAATGGTCATGCAAGGTTTCCCATCCCGCAATATGATGGTGGGACACATGTTGACAATGGGCTTTTTGCCCGGTGCTATGGAATTCTTGAGACCAGGGCCTGGATCGAATCTGGACATACCTGCATTCATCAGTATACCCATCCTGGGCAAAGTCACATAAGACCCGTATGTGGGCCCGTGCGTCAGCGTGAGCGAGACCATGTTCCGGTCTCTATCCACAACGGTTATCTGTGTGGTTCCACCGGAATACAAAGGCCTCAACAGGGACTGGCCTCTTGTGCCCTCTGAGATGTGATTTGAGATCTCGATGCCTGTGGCGCCGATGCTTACGTCAGACATCAAGGTGGACAGGGGCACGTCGATGAGCCCAGGGTCCCCGAAGTGACGATATCGATCCAGCCAAGCAGCCCGAATTACCTCCGTCATTCCGTGAGCAAGTCTTGCCGCGTCTCTTGCCCAGAGATCCAATTCGGCCACCTCTGCAATACGACACATCTGAAGAAGACTGCTGCTGCTGCTACACAGAGGTGCACCATACAGGTCGTATCCCTTGCAGGATGCATGGACAGGATCTACGATCCTGGCTTCATATGCCGCCATGTCTTCTTTGGTAATCAGCCCACCGTTGTCCTGTATGTTCTTCACAATCCGATCAGCAAGTCTGCCCTTGTAGAACTCATCTGCACCCTTGGCAGCGATCTGCTCGAGGATTTTTCCGAGATTTGGATTCGACGCCCTGTAACCCGACGGAGGCGGTTCGTTGTCTTCCAGAAGCAGCTTGGCCGTTTCCGGGAACAACTGGATGCGCTTGAGATTGTCCTGAGTGGCCTGTATATACTCCGCGGATACACGGAACCCATTCTTACACGCTCGAATGGCCGGTGCAAGTGTATCCGCCAGGGAGAATTTNCCGAATTTCTCCAGGGCCATAGAAAGTCCACCCAAAACACCGGGNACTGAAATGGCCTTATACCCGATTTCNTTGACTCTTTCCTTGACNACAGANCCAAACCTTCCNTCGGATCTCGACACGTTATACATGGTTCCTGAAGCGGCAGCCGGGGCGACGGTGTTGAAGTCTATACAGTTGGTTTCACCACTCATATGGACCACCAACATGCCCCCATAGCCACCAATCCCAACCTTATGAGGCATAACCACGCAAGAAAGAAGAGCGGCCGCCACCGCTGCATCAACGGCGTTGCCGCCTTTCTTAAGCACGTTCACCGCAGCTGCGTCTGCCTCTGGCTGGCCGACGACCGCCGCCTCTTCAAAAATGGATGCCAAATCCGCTATCTCCGATCACGATCCAGCCGGTCAATAAAGGTGCCCCCATGCGTTGCACAGGGGCACCTCTGGCTCCTAAAATCTGTTTTTTTGGTGAGGAAATCCGTTTCCCACTTCATTCCATCTTTCAGTACCGGGTGAATAAATCCGAACTAGGTCATTATACCAGCAGGGCCCCAATTGTCAAGCCTTTTCTAGAAGAACAGGTGATGCGTGACGTATCACCGGGTCAATTCGACTATGGTAAAGTGTCATAATCGACAATGACCTTGATAGCTCCATCTTTGCGGTCCACGAACAGTTCATATGCCTTCTGGATGTCCTGGAAAGGAACTGTGTGGGTGATAAGTGGTGACACGTCTATCCTTCCCTGGGAAATCATGTCTCTTGCCAAACTGTAGTTCGGTTCTACCTCAGGCCCAACAGATCCGATCAGGGTGAGGTTTTTCCTGAAGAACGTAGTGTAGGAAAAATCGCGGTAAATTTCGTCATCCGGAACGCCAAACGCTACCAGCGTACCCCGAGGGCGAACCATTTCCATGCACTGGCTGATCGTATCGGTCTGGTGTCCGACAGCTTCGAAAACCAGGTTGGCCATTCTGCCATTGGTCAGTTCTTCCACAGTTCTTAACGGATCCCTCTTGTCGACGTTTATTGTATGCGTTGCCCGCATCCTCATCGCTGCATCCAGCCGGTTGTCCAGTTTGTCCATGGCGATAATGGTCCTTGCACCCAGGTTGCTCAAAAGGTGGCAGATCATCAGACCCATGGGGCCTTGTCCCAGGACCACGGCATCCTGATTCAGCAGATTGCCCAATTTGGAAAACGCCCAGATCACCGTACCAAAGGGTTGTGACATCAGGATCTCCTCTCTTGAGATCCCTTCCTTTGGGAGACGTATTGCTTTCGTATCAGGGATAGAGATGAACTGACAGAGCCCGTCCATCGCATTTGGGAGGGCGAGCACAAGTTCACCCTTGCTGAATCTGTCCGATCGGGATTCTACTACCGTACCGAGGCACTCATGGATGGATTGACCAACACGCAGCGGATACGGGTCGTCCCGGGTGTAGTCCAAAAACGGTGTAGCCGGCCTACCGTTCCCCTCTCGGGTCAAATCGTACGAAAACAATGGCCCATCCGATCCGCAGAGACAGGCCCTCTCGATTTGTACCATTATGTGCGATTCCGGAAGAGGAGGTTCCTCGACCTGGACAATCTCCACTTTTCGTTGCCCGACTATCTGTGCGGCTACCATGCTGATCTCCTATTATTTGGCGACTAAAAACGGGCCTAATATACCTGCTGCCCATTGGAATGTCAACCAGGGCAATGGGTTAGGGAATTTATTGATGGGATGCGAACACCCGGGTTTTTTGGGGCACAATTAGGTTCATCGTACATGCGAATGGATTTAAGGATTCTCGTGAATCGCAGGAATCAGCCCCAGACGTGTTGTCTGGAGCTGATTTCGTGTAAATCCTCTGGTGGCACGATTGACACCAGATCCCTTTCTGTTTCTGAGTGCCCGTTCGACACATATATTGCAACAGTCACACGGTCCAAGTACTCCCACAAAAGGAGGCCGAAATGAAACTATGTCTCTCGTCACGGATGTTCACAGTGCCAGGTACACGCGATGAGTTCGAACTTGATGTCGAGGCGTTTGTCCGATTCGCCAGGGAAACCGGGTATGACGGAATAGCACTTCGCCCCGGACAACTGGACGAGCGGGCCACGTCGGAGGAAGTGGCCAGAATTGGAGAGCTTTTGATCGAGACGGACACTGTCTGCTCTTTCGCAATGGGGGGACGGGCAAGTGACGAGGAAGGGTATCGCCGCCTGTGTAAGCTGATCGATGATGCCGCCAGCATCGGGTGTGGGCATGTGCAGCCCAGTGTTGGAGAGGAATCCGAGATTCGTTGGATTCAGCGGGCATGTGACCACGCTGCGGAGAGGGGTGTGCGCCTGTGTCCCCAGCTTCACGACAAGACGCTACACGATACTGTCGCAAACTGCAAGCAACTGTTCGATACGGTGAACAGAGAAAATTTCGGGTTGAATTTCGAGGCTTCCCACCTGATTCTACAGGAGTCCAAACCTAGGGGTGGTGAAGCATTGAGGGTTCTGAGCGACAAGGTCTTTACGATTTGTGTTCAGAACTACAGGAAGGCGGAAGGCAGTTCCGTGGCGGTGCTTCCGGGTGATCCAGAAGGAGTAAACTTTGGAGAAATCTTCGATGTGGCCAGAGAAATTGGATTCGACGGATTCGTTACACACATGTCCGGAAGCTATCCTGATTTGGACAACCTGACGGTCTGCAAGTCTTATGTGGCCGCTCTCCGATCCTTGATGCGTTAGGACAGCGCATCTGCCGGCGAGTGCCTGCACCAATTCCTCGAGAGCTTTTCTCCTATCTTCCGATACTCGCCATCTTGTCCGGACTCAGTAGGCCTACAGTTTGTAGTTTCATTGCGATTTCTCCCTAGGTGGTGTCGCCAAAAGGGTGATCATGACCAGAGGTGTGTACAGAACCAGGGCGAATATCCACAGAACAAAATCGTAATCCCCCAAAGAATCGTGGGCGTAGCCCATAAGGAACGGCCCAAGGCTTGATGCCGCCACACCAACCGTGGTCAAAGAGCCTCTGATTTTCCCAAGATTCGCACGGCCGAAATAACGCACCCAGAGCGTGGCATCCACCGCCAGATAAATGCCACGTGCGATACCCGTTACCACGGCGTAACCGTGCGCTACCAGGGGTGTGGACATCACTATGGCCAGTAGTATTCCCAATACGGTAACGGTCATCGATATGCTGAGCAAGATGTTCAGGCGGATACGATCTGCCAGGATCCCAGCTCCCAGTCGAGCGGCGGCAGAAGCGATTCCCGTCGAGATAAATGTTGCGGCTGCAGTCCTCTCCGAGAGGCCATGATCGAGGAAGAGCTGCACGGTGTTGAACGTCATTCCCGTAACGACCATGGAGAAGACAGCCGTCGCGCTTATCATGATCCAATAGGATCTGGTCCTGAGGGCCTCACTCAAAGTCAGATCGGATTCAGAAGCTCTACCAGCCCTCTCACTCGGGCGATTTGCCTGTCGATGGGCCTCGCGCCTGCCATCTGACCATTGGCCAACATCTTCAGGACGGTTGCGAAATGGAATAAGCAAGGGTAAA
>PAQK01000058.1 GCA_002709665.1 Gemmatimonadota bacterium
ATGGGCAAAAGAATTCAGAGTTCGATCTCACAGGAGATGGTGTGGTAGCGTTCAGCGATTTTATCGTATTCGCTCGAAATTACGAGGGGAATGCGAACTAGCCAGGTTTCGCTGTTCACATAACAACTGAAAATTAGAATTGCCCAGCATTCGTGTCAACGGTGGACTGTAATTTCGTCTGGTTCTATGTTGAGGTAGGTAGCCCAGTCAGCGAGCAGGTGGGCGGAATCTGGCGCAAGGTCACGGAAAGCCTTCATGGTTGGGGATTGGTGAAGGAAAACGAGGCAATTCAAAAAAATACTGTTATTAAACAAGTTGATTCTGTGTCTCAGGTGTTCGAAACCACCGGCACAACTGTTGCGATACACAGGTATGAGATCAGGGCCATCATTGGTGTCACGCAAACTCCGGAGGAGAATAATGATATTTGCCAGGTCACATCTATCGAGCCTTCTGCTGGTGCTAGTGACCACGAGTTATTCGTAGGCAGCCTTGGAAGACCGGCTCAATATACCGGATTCCACGAACATACAGAATCTTAGTATAACTGATGAGTCCAGTTACGTAGGACGAATAGTGAGTGTGACAGACAGGAAAATCCGTTTCAAGACCAGCCTTGGTGCTACTATGAATCCCCCGGCCACGTATTTCAGCCCTCCGAGAGGTGCAGCCTAGCTGGATTGTGGTCAACTTGGTGGATCTCCCGAATTTTGGCTCAAGGACCGTGTTCGAAATTCAGATCTCTGATATTCGAAGTTTGACCATTCAAGATAAGAAGAGCGATGCTGGACCCGTGGTTCTGGTTGCTTTGGTGATAATCAGGGGCGCAATGGTCTATGTTGCCGCCACCTGGGATGGTCCTGATTTTCCTTAGCTAAATTTCGGCATCAAATAATACTGCTATGTAGTATTATTTAATTATGACAACCCTTCCAAGTAGATATCTATATTACACAATTTATGTGTAATCTAAAATATTCCATACGTAAGGAACACTTGATGCCAATGTGATTGTTCACACCATTTCTTGGTAGAGGATTCACCCGTCCCGTTAGTTCTTGAAACTACGGGACCTCTTCTTTACCATTTGTGCACCTTGTCTTTCTTTGGTGTGTTTACATTTGGGGACAAAGTGGACCTACTGATCCAAAACGCGACTGTCGTGGACGGTTCTGGCGGCCCGCCCGCTCAGGCGAATGTAGCGATTGACGACGAACGAGTCTCCGCAGTTGGGAAATTTGAGTGCCCCCCGGGCGTGCCTGTTCTAGACGTCTCCGGTCTGATCGTAGCACCGGGGTTCATCGATATCCATAGTCACTCGGATTTCACCCTGGTAGTTGATCCCAGGGCTGTCAGCTCGATCACCCAAGGGGTTACACTTGAGGTGGTCGGAAACTGCGGCCATGGGTGTGCACCGATTGTTGATCCAGAGATCACGCGGTCGAACATTTACGGCTGTAAGGAAGAGCACGAGATCGGCTGGCGGTCTGTCGGCGAATATCTGGCACGGTTGGAGGAGGTCGCTCCGGCGGTGAACGTGGCGACTCTGGTGCCAAATGGAAATCTGAGGTTGGCTACTTGTGGGCTCGCGAATCGTTCGTCCACCTCCAGTGAACTCGCTGAGATGAGGAAGCTGCTCGCCCAGGGGTTAGAAGAAGGGGCGATCGGGTTCTCGACCGGTTTGGAATACGGGTTAGAGCGTGGGTGTTCGGAAGAGGAGATCTCTGAACTGTGCAAGGTGACTACCGAGGCAGGAGGGTTCTACGCCACACACACGAGAAATCGCGCCGGCGAGGCAGAGGAGACGATCGCGGAGGCGATCAGGGCGTGCTCCCTGGCGGAGGTGCCTTTGCAGATCTCCCACATTTCCGTCGTGGCTCGCCTGGCCGAGGATGGTCGGTGGGCTGTTGAGCAGGCGCTTGACCAGGTTGAGGAAGCCCGAGGGAGAGGTCTAGACGTCGGTTTCGATATGCACACTAGGTTGTTCGGGACGACAAACCTGAGCGCAGCTCTGCCGCCCTCGATGCTCGCGGGGGAAAAGAAGGAGATTGCTGGAAGGCTTCGGTCGAACTCGGACCGAGAGGAGATGAAAGGGTATCAGAGTATTATTACAGCGCTCGCCCAGGAGGATTGGGAGCGGATTGTCGTGTTTCACGCACCCGATCAGCCTGAGTTGAGTCAAAAAAGTATCTCCGAGATCGCGCAGGCCAAAGGGAAGGATCCGCTTGAAACAGTATACGACATTTTGCTTGATGGAATCGATCACCTGAACGAGATTATGGTCATTGCCTTCAGCTATCGCGAGGAGGATATCCGACCCGTGTTCGATCACCCATTCTGTATGGTCGGGTCGGACGCAACGGCGCTCGCTCCGGACGGTCCCTTGAGCGAAAATACCTTTCACGGGGCCTACACCTGGTCGTCCTGGTTCTTCAGCCACTTCGTTCGCGAGACCGGTGCGTTAAGTCTCGAGGAAGCAGTTCGCAGGCTTACGTCGCTGCCTGCCGAACGCCTTGGGCTGGGCGACCGAGGCACTGTCAAAGAGGGCGCCTGGGCGGACCTCGCGATCTTCGATCCGAATACTTTCTCAGAAGGTGGGACGACTTTCGAGCCGAATCAGATTGCACAGGGAATGCGTCACGTTCTGGTGAATGGGTCGTTCGTGATCAGGGACGGTGAGATGACTGGTACACGGAGCGGGAAGGTTTTGAGGGGATAGGGAAGTTCAGAGTCGCTCGCTTGTCGAGCATCGAGAGAAGAGTCAGAACCCCACAGTCAAGATACGGTGAAAGATTCCGGTCCCAAGTTTATTTTACTCAAAGACCTTTGTATTGGGGACGTTTTGGAGAAGATAGCCTGGTCATTTCCCTACGCAGAGCCCGTGATTAAACCCGGCGGGCTCCACGGCGATCTAGATGCCAAACGGGCTGGTGCGGGGCACGTGATTCAGGTGGGTGACAGTTACCGAATGTACTATTGGGGAACTGGCTCTGACGGGTATCACCACATTTGTTTGGCTGAGACTTCGATTGAGGATCCAAACGGGTGGAAGGCCTGCGGGAGCGTGCTGGGTCGACAACCCATAACGCAATACAATGACCAGGGTCCGGGATTCCCGTTCGTGTTACCTCGCGAAAATGGTTCGTGGCTGATGTATATCTGTGGCTGGGGAATGCCCCGACCCGACGGGAGACTACCGAACACTACCGGCGTGGCGTTCAGTGACAATGAAGGGGAGAGCTTTTATTACTGTCACGATGAACCAATTTTGGCGCTGGACCGTCACTGGGACAAGGAGGGAACCGGCAGCGTTTTCGTCCTGCGAGACGGAGAGCAGCTGCAGATGTACTACACTTCAATCGGACACTACTTCGATAAGCCGGAAGGTGTTGAGACCGGACACGGTGACGTGATTCCGAGGATCGGCGTGGGGTTCGCGGTTTCGGACGACGGCGTTGCGTGGGTGAAGCCACAGGATGATCTGATGGTTTCGCCCAGGGGGTTTGATACAAAGCCATATGAGTATATCAGCTCCAAGCCTTTCCTGTTGAAGGAGGCTGAAGGGTATAGAATGTGGCTGCACACGTTTGGGACAAATTATCGCGTGAGAAGTCTGGTGGGAAATGATGCTATGAACTGGGAGTGGCAGGAAAGTGGTGTTGAGGGCGAGTTCGGGATCGGTAACAGCGGGAGCTTCGACGATAAACAGAGGTGCTACGTTTCCGTGATCAAGTTCGGCGACGAGTACAGGTGCTGGTACACCGGGAACGGATTCGGACAAACGGGAATGGGGTACGCCACTGGAAGGTGTTGATAGGCGCCACGATGCCAGAGATCTTTGGGAAGAATTAAATAGCGTAGAAAGAGAGCCATGCACGTATACCTCGAAGCAAGGGGACGTAGGAATGGAAATGACGCCAGATCAGAAGACGCAATACGAAGCAGAAGGATACACGTGGGTTCGCGGACTGATTTCGCCAGAGGAGCTCGCCCCCGTGCGAGCCCGACTGATGGAGTTGCTCGACGGGGAACACGATTGGCCGGACACGCACTTTCAGGTCCTGGATCCGGGCACCTACAAGAACAAGAAGGGTGGACCAGTTCCCATTGGTGTGCAGAGACCGTCAAAGCAGGAAGAGGTGTTCCGAAATATCGCGGATCACGGGAATCTTCAGGCTGCAATGGCTCAGCTTCTGGGAGGACCGGTGAAGCGGTTCACGGATCAGGCCCTGATCAAGAACAAAGTGATCGACGGTCAATCCTTCTATCATCAAGATTCCTACTATTGGAAGATAAAACCACAGCTGGGGTGCAACTCGTGGATCGCAATGGACACGGTTGGCGCCAATGCCAGTGCGCTCTCAATTCTGCCCCGAACACACGAGTCCTGGGAACTCGTCGAGCACGAGCGGTATTACGACGAGCCCAATTTCTTTAACCAGCGCACAGGCGAGCCGTTTATGCGTTGGCGGATTCCGGAGGAGACGGTTGACCGGTCGCAGGAGGTTCAACTGCCTATGGAACCCGGAGACGCCGCTTTTTTCACAAATTACACCTGGCACAGGGCCGACCCCAATGAGTCGGGTGAGCATATCGTAGCCTACGCCATCGCGTATCAATTGGCCAATGGATCAGGTGAGTGAGGACAGGAGTGAACGATGAAGACAAGGAAGGTGCTAACACCGACCTCCAGGGTGAGGTTTGGACACGGCCGAGAGGATATTACACCACCCGTTGGAATCTATCACCGAATGTGGGGTGCAGCCAGACACGACAGGTCGACCGGAGTTCACAGGCCAATTCTTGCTGACGTTATGATTTTCGGCTCGCTGAGTGACGAATCCGATCTGCTCGTCCGGGCGCATATCGATTTGGTGGGGTTGGTGACCGCAGATCACAATGCAGTTGTGGATGGGCTGGCCAAGGTGGTCGGGGTGGGAGAGGACCGGATCGATCTGACCTATTCGCACAGTCATTCCTCCGGATTCTATATGCCGGATCGAGTGGCGTTGCCCGGCGGCGAACTGATCCCGGACTACCTGAAAGAGGTCGCCGAGAAGGTGAGTAGAGCGGGTGCGGCAGCACGGGACGCCCTGGAAGTAGCGGTGATAACCTACGCCACCGGGCGCTGCAATATGGCGGCGAACAGGGACTGCTACGACGAAGAATTCGAAGGCCACGTCTGTGGGTTCAATCCGGATGTGGAACCAGACGAAACGGTGTTGGTCGGACGCGTGACGGATCTGGCGCACCGCCAAGTAGCCACCCTGGTGAATTACGGCTGCCACCCAACGACACTCGCCTGGGACAATACACTCCTGAGTCCGGACTACGTTGGGACAATGCGTGAGGAAGTCGAGCACGTGACCGATTGTCCGTGCGTTTTCGCACAGGCGCCTTCCGGCAATCAGGGACCGCGTCACGTGTTTGTCGGTGATCTGAACGTAGCGGACAAGAATGGTCGACAGTTGGGATTTGCGGCTCTGTCGGCGTTGATGTCCATGGGACCGCCAGGGACGGATTATGCGTATCAAGGTCCGGTGATTTCCGGGGCCACGATTGGTACCTGGGCTTATACACCACTCACAGAGGACCGACGTGAAGCTTCGGCCATTTTCAATACAGGCATCCACTCGGTGGATTTGCCAAAGCGTACGGATCTGGATACGAAGAAATTTGAGGAGCAAATGGCAGAGTGGACGGAGAAACAGAAGGAGGCCGACGCCGAGGGAGATGTGGTGAAGGCACGAGATTACGGGGCCCGGGCGGAGCGTGCGAGGCGATGGATGGGTCGGCTCAAGGGAATGCCTGAGGGTCCGACTTATCCCTATCGTTTCACTGTACAGCGCCTGGGTGACGCGGTGTGGGTGAGCTGCGGAGGTGAGCCCTACAACACTGTGCAGCAGGTGCTTCGAAAACGCTTTCCAAATCAAACACTCCTGTTCTCACCGCTTGCCGGGACAATTCAGGTTGCGTATCTCCTGGATGAGGCCTCCTACGGCAAAGGACTCTACCAGGAGGAGCCGTCAAGTCTCGGGAAAGGGTGTTTGGAGATTCTGATTGAAGCAATGGCCGAAAAGATAGCAGCTGTCATCAGCTGAACTGGACGGGAGAGAGATGTGAGCGCGCTCGATTACAATGAAGAAACGGGTAGGTATGAGTTCGACACCGCGGTGATGTCAGGGAGTATCAGCGCAGAGGGTAACTACCACGGGGTGTGGGAGTTGATGGACAAGGCAACGGGACTTCAGGTGATTCACCCCAGTTTCTCGGCCCTGAACTTGTTCAGGTTGTTCGCTGTTCACCAGGGACTGGATCAACCGAGACTGATGGATCGAACGGTAAGTAGTGACGAGAGCGGTGTGGCAATCACCTGGGCACCCTCGGAGGGTCATCAGGGGGAGTTGACTGCGCGATATGAATTGGCAGGTGACAGCTGTATCGATCTTTCGGTGAGCGTGGAGAGCAAAGGGACCTACGAGGGCTACGAGCTGTTCCTGTCCAACTATTTCGACAAGTCCTTCCGACCTCACATCTACCTTTACGGAGCACGCTACGGGAGAGAGTCTTCTGACCCTGAGCTGGTGGTCCCAATGGTGAACGACGTGTTCCGTGGAACGGTGATCGTGTTTCCCAGGGACCCGCATTCGGCGCGGCGCTGCGTGGACGGCCGCTGGAACCGGAGCGAATGGGGTGCGCCCACGGTGCAGATGTGCCCGGTGCGGTATTATGAATATCCGATAGCATTTCTGACGGATCCAGGCAATCGCGTAGGGATTGTCTTGATGTCGCTGCCGGAGGATTGCTACGGGATCAGCACGAGGTATCACGTGGACGATGAGGCGGACAGAATGACCGACTACAGTGCGTTCGATTTCTCCCTGTTTGGCGACGATATGGTGCCTGGTAGCAGGAGAACCGTGAAAATGCGCCTGGCAGTCACGTCTGTGGATGAAGCACTGGCACAGCCCCTTGCTTGCTATGAAGCCTTCAAGGAGAAATTCGGATCAGCTATTTGATAAATCATAACTTATGATATGACTTGGATGCCCAATCCCCGTGTGATATGAATCACAGCAGGCGGGTGATGCCCCTCTACATTTCCTAGAGGGGGTATTTGCTTTGGCGAAGGTTCTTGTGATAGACAGTGACTCGTATTCCCGCGCAAAGCTCCGCGAGGTGCTGGAGAAGGCTGGTCACGAATTGGAGGAGGCTTCCAATGGGAAACTGGATGTGGCGAAGTTCGAATGGTCACCCGCCGATCTGGTTACCACCGGAATCGTAATGCCGGAGATGGACGGGCTGGAAACCATCAAGGCACTTAAGGGTAGTTTCCCCGGTGTAAAGATTATCTTGGCCTCTGGGTATGATCAGAATGGTGATCTGGGAATGCTTGCGCTCGCAAGAGAGTTGGGTGCTTCAAACTCACTTTCCAAACCTGTCGATCGGCAGAAGTTGCTCCAGGCCGTAGGATTGTTAATAGATTCCTAAACCTTTGGGAGGTCGCCAAAACTGAATAATCTCTTGATCGTGTAAATTTCAGGCGTTACTTTCTGATCGGAAATCGGGACAAACTTGGATTTGGGTGGGTGCAAACGAAGGTGAGGGGCGATGGCCAAAATCCTGGTGATGGACGATGAAGCATCGGTAGGGGGCGTTCTGCAGCGTGCTTTGCAAATGGATAGGCACGAAGTGCTGGCTTTCGAGGATGCTACACTGGCCCTTGAAGAAGTCGATTTCAATGAAATCGACCTGGTTATCACTGATCTGGTAATGCCAACTCCCGGAGATTAGTTCATTCTGATTCTGGACCAGGAGGACGTCGAGGTTCCCATTATGGTACTGAGCGCACACCTGACCGACGCCCGGTCAGAGTACCTGCGCGAACTNGGCGTAAAATGGATTCTGGAAAAGCTGTTCGAGGTNGAAGATTTACTGACTGCAGTCAAGAGTATTCTGGGATAAACCGTATTCGGATCGTCAAAAATGAAAACGGGTCTGCACCATACAGGTGCAGACCCGTTATGTTCTTGGTGTCCTGGAGACTAGTAGCGATAGTGATCCGGTTTGTAGGGACCATCGACCGCTACGCCGATATATTCCGCCTGCTCCTCCGTGAGTCTGGTGAGATTTACACCCAGTTTCTCGAGGTGAAGGCGAGCGACTTCCTCGTCCAACTCCTTGGACAGGACATAGACGCCCACTTCCTTGGGATTCCTGCACAGGTCTATTTGTGCAAGGACCTGGTTGGTGAAGGAGTTGGACATCACAAATGAGGGATGTCCGGTGGCGCAACCCAGGTTGACCAGTCTTCCCTCGGCAAGGAGGTAGATACAGTGGCCGTCCGGGAAGGTGTACTTATCCACCTGCGGCTTTATGGTTTCCCGTTCGACTCCTGGGAAGTCTTCGAGTTTGTTGACCTCGATCTCATTGTCGAAGTGTCCGATATTGCAGACGATGGCCTGATCGAGCATACCTTCCAGGTGTTCCATCCGGATCACTGCGAAATTCCCGGTGGTGGTAACGAAGATGTTCGCTTCGCTGAGGGCGTCTTCGACCGTGGTGACTTCAAAACCCTCCATTGCGGCCTGCAGCGCGCAGATCGGGTCGACCTCCGTGACGAGNACCCTGGCACCGAATCCGCGCATTGACTGGGCACAGCCCTTGCCGACATCCCCGTAGCCACAGACACAGACGACTTTGCCTGCGACCATCACATCCGTGGCCCGCTTGATGCCGTCCGCCAGGGATTCACGGCAGCCGTAGAGGTTGTCGAATTTGGATTTGGTTACGGAGTCATTCACATTGATGGCGGGGAAAAGGAGGGCGCCGTCCTTCATCATCTGGTAGAGACGGTGAACCCCGGTGGTGGTTTCTTCCGAAACACCTTTACAGTCCTCCGCGATCTTGTGCCAGAAGTTGGGGTCTCTCCCGAGCTGACGTCTCAATACAGCATTGATAACCGCCAACTCGTGATTGTCGGTGTGCTCTTCCAGGATCGAGGCGTCTTTCTCGGCTTGATATCCTCTGTGTATAAGTAGCGTGGCGTCCCCGCCATCGTCCACGATCTGGTTTGGACCCTTACCATCTGGAAAGCTTAGCGCCTGAAGGGTAGACTCCCAGTATTCCTCAAGAGATTCTCCCTTCCAGGCGTAGACCGGTGTGCCTGTCTCGGCAATTGCGGCTGCGGCATGATCCTGAGTTGAGAAGATGTTGCACGACGCCCATCGAACATCTGCCCCCAGGGCTTTAAGCGATTCAATGAGGACAGCGGTTTNGATGGTCATATGGAGTGAGCCTGTAATGCGAAGGCCCTTGAGAGGGGCTTCCGCACCATACCTGTCGCGAACGGCGACCAGGCCCGGCATTTCCTGTTCGGCAATGGTAATCTCTTTTCGTCCGAAATCTGCCTCGCCCAAGTCAGCAACTTTGTATGGCAAGCCAGAGTAGTCGGGTATCTGGATTTCCGTCAGTACACTTTCCGCCATTCTACAACCCTTTCTTTTATAGGGGCATACGGGGCATACCCCCGGTATTCNGGACCTGCCGCCAATAAATTGCGGCCAGGTTTCCGTTTCGTGACAGACTACTGCGCCAGTTCGTGTTCCACCTCATAAATGGTGATTTTTTTTTCGATGCCTTTGAAGTCCACCTGGTTCGGAGATCCAAGCGAGAATCGCTCTCCCAGATTTTGTGATACCGGATCGGTGATAAAGATGCCGCTGCTCTGGCTGTTCTCCGCACGATCAAGTGTGAGAAACGCCAGGTTGACAACCTCTCCCATTACATCCGGACGTGCGTAGTCCGGGTGTCCCATTGCCCCCAGGTAGATCTCGCCGCTGCTGAGTGCGACAACAAGCTCCTCGGTAACGACCTGCTCCGCCAGGAGGGCAGAACGGCTTGCGCGCAGGTGGTGGTCGACACCGGAAAAAAACGCGAGAAGTTTGTCACCTAGGTATTTGACCGGCACTCCGTCGTTTCGGAGAATGGCCTCGGTGAGTTGGGAGAAGAGGCCGTTTGCCCAGGAAGCGAAATCCCTGGCTTCCATTTCAAGGGATTTCTCGTAGGCACCAATTACACTTGAGGCGAACACGGTTGCGTCGAAAACGTCGAGTCCGGCGTTCTGGGCGTCCAGCAACCAATCTGTTGAAACACCAAGGAGTCTTGACAGGTCACCAAGTACAGCAATGTCGGGTCCGTTCTCTCCGCGTTCCCATTTTGAAACTGCCTGAGGACTGATCTGGAGCGCATTGGCGATGTCCTGCTGCTTGAGACCAAGGCGTTCGCGTTGGGAACGTATTCTGTTTCCTAGTTCACTGAGGAGCATACTTGGTCCTCGTTTCCAAATGTTGAGTGAAACCTATACCTTTAGNGGATTTCAGGCAATGAAGGGTTCGTTGAATGGTCTGACGGGAAGGTTGAAGCGCTAGAGATCCAGGATAACCCACACCGGTACATGGTCTGAGGCGAAGCTCCCACGTTTAGTGTAGATTATTCGGTCGTTCTCGAATTTGATCCTTGAGGACTCTCCTGCAACGGCGGTAGTGCGGTTGAAAACTCCCAACTCCTTCACCCTCGATTTGAGGTTCATCGAAACGAGAATCTGGTCAAATAGAATGGCTTTGATTTTCAGGTCGTCCCAGTAGCTGTGCTCAATGTCTCTCCACTTGTTGTTTTCCGAACGAGAGCCATCGACGGGCAGTGGAAAGGTCTTCCCCGTGTGTTTTTTATACATATGATGGTAACCGTATGAACATACATCCTGAGCCAACAGGCCTTCTGTAGCGTTGTAGAGGAATGTGTCCGGCGTTCTGTCGATGCCGGCTGGCGCCTTCGGATCTCCCTGCTCCAGAATGTTCACGGACCTGTCGTCCGGGTTGTCGTTAAAGTCCCCCAGGAGGATGACTTTCTTTCCGGAGAGCTTTGTATCGATATGTGTGAGGATGAGTTCCGATGCGCTGGCCCTGCGTTTGTCCGTGACAACACGGCTCCTGCGTCTCGACTTGGGATGGTGAACCAGGAAGAAAAGCACATCTTCGTTGAGTTCGACTTCTATCTGGAGAAGATCGCGCTTCCTGGGAAAGGCATCGTTCAGGTTCTTATTGGGAAAAACCGGTTGAAATTTGCCAAGCTTGAAAGGGTTCCTTAAAGCGAGTGCGACTTCCTGAATCTCTTGGGGATCATCAAGTATTGCGATTTGATACGTTTTAGGGAGTATATTCTCTAAAGCAGCCCTGTTGCTTATTTCCTGAAAGGCGATGATGTCCGCATCCAAGTCCTCGATGACATTTTGAAGGGCCTTCTGTCGGTCTTCGGAGATGTTTTCATCAAGAAAATAGACATTGTACGATGCTATTTTGAGGTCTCGCGCGTCTAAACAGGGTGCAGCGAGCAAAGCAGCGATCACTACCGGTATGTATCTCATTCGTCCCGTCCTCTTAACTTCCATAAAATTTCACATAAATGTAGGTATTCAGAGAGCTTAAAGCAAGGTCGTGCCGATCCGANCAGAATATGAACCAGTTTTGTTCCGATTNAACCACATTTTTCANAACCAACAATATAAAAGTCATTGAACCCATTGGAGGTTGTTCATATCTCGTATTAAATCATAAGGATATACAGAAAATTGGACGAATCGGATTTGGTAGGGTCAGATGCTTCAATGGCAGGTAGGGTGGCTGAGTCCCTTATCTTGATTGCAGATGACGAGACATAAATTATTGTTTTTATAATAGATGAGATCGAAAATGAGCCGTGGGAATCCGGTTGCGTTGGCTTCATTGAGCTAGGGAGAAAGGGTCCTGGATCTGGGTTCCGGTGCCNGATTCGACTGTTTCCTGGCGGCTGAACGTGTAGGCCCTGCAGGGCAGGTCATCGGTGTGGACATGACGCCGGAAATGATAGAGAAGGCTAGGGACAATGCAGCGAAGGGTGGATATGATCAGTTGGAGTTCTGGTTGTTAGAGATCGAGCACCTGCCCGTGCCGGACGATACGGTAGATGTGGTGATATCCAACTTTGTAATAAATCTTTCACCTGATAAGCCCGAGGTGTTCAAGGAGGCCTTCAGAGTGTTGAAGCCGGAGGAAGGTTGGTGGTGTCGGATATCGTGCTGAATCAACCCCTTCCCAAGGCTATTCGCCAATCGGTTGAGGCCTATGTCGGCTGTCTGCCAGGTGCGATATTGAAAGAGGAGTATCTGTCGGAAATGGAGAAGGCCGGATTCGGTGACGTAGGGATTTCGGATGAGGCTGCTTTCCCGGTCAAGCTGATGGCCAATGACCCGACGGCGAGCGCACTTGTCGAGGTGCTTGGTATCGATGCAGAGGATGTTCAGGAGCTTGGGTCTGGTGTGATCAGTGCCAAGATGAATGGGTAAGAAACCGGGTTGAGCCAGGGCCGGGGGGATGGATTAAGGGGTGTCAGTGGGGGAGATTTGGATCGGTTTTGATGTTTCTGTCATGGTTGCTACGAGAGATTGAAAAAAAAATTGAAAAGGGGTAGCTTTGCTGTTGTCTCCCCGGAAGTTTTACCGTATTATAATGTCGCCGGTGCGGTGCCTGTTTCGGATTTCGGGGGAGAGATCCTTTCAGNCTATTGCGCCGGCACTTTATTTTTCTGGTTGAGATGAACAGGTCCAGGGACATCGGTTTTCTCGATGCAGCGGTGCGGTAGCGGCAAATCAATGTTACACAGGGAAAGGGCCTCTTGGCCCTTTTTTGGTTTCTATCTCCTTGAGATCTGGTCAGGAAGGTCTTATCCCGAAGGTCCAGGAGCCGCAAGAGGAGGCGCACCCTGAATAGTACTCGAACAAAAGGTCTGCCAACATTGTAACTCCTCTGGCGATCGCAGGGATCGATTCCAGTGGGCGATGGGCACTCCTGGTTGGATCATACTGGATGCGTGGCGTACAGGAGGAGGGTGGAATTCCCTACTTCGCGTCAACGAGATGACACCGCACGAGGTGGTCCTCATTGATGTCGATAAGCGGGGGCTCGTCGTCGGGACACCGTTCGATTGCAACCGGACAGCGTCCACTGAATTTACAGCCTACGGGAGAATTTGCGGGATTGGGTGTGTCGCCCGCNAGGATTTCACGCTGGATTTGCGCACGTGGGTCTGCGATAGGGATGGCCGAGAGAAGGGATTTCGTGTAGGGATGTGCGGATTCCGAAAAGATCGTCCTGCTGTCTGAAATTTCCATGATCTGGCCCAGATACATCACGGCGATTCTGTCGCATATTCGCTCGAGCACACCCAGATCGTGTGCTACGATGATGTAGGTCATTTCGTACTCTTCCTGAAGGTCCATCAGCAAATTCAGAATCTGGGCCCTGACGGATACATCCAGTGCTGAGACCGGTTCATCCAGCAAGAGGAGCTGAGGGCGAAGCGCCAGCGCGCGCGCGATGCCGATGCGCTGACGCTGGCCGCCGCTGAAGGCATAAGGGTACCGGTTCATGTGTGACGCATTCAAGCCTACGCGCTCGAGCAGCTGCGCAATGCGTTCGGTGAGCTCCTGGCCCTTGGCGAGGCGGTTGATGACAAGTGGTTCAGCGATGATGTCCTTGATCGTCATCCTGGGATCGAGAGAATTGTAAGGGTTCTGAAAGACGTACTGGATTTGAGAGCGAAGCACTTTGAGTTCTCTTCCGCTCATGTCTGGCACGGAGAGCCATTCCGATCCGTCATGGAATTCCACGGTTCCTTCGGTAAGGTCCATTGCACGAATGATAGTGCGAATCGCCGTCGTTTTACCGCAGCCGCTCTCACCCGCAAGCCCGAGGGTTTCACCCCGGACGACATCCATGTCCAGGCCATCCACAGCCTTGACACTGCCAACCTGCTTCTTGATGAATCCTTTTAGTACGGGAAAATGCTTCTTGAGTCCTCGCACCTTCAGGATGAGATCTTGGTTGTCGTATGACACGGATTTCCAGTCAGTTTGCATGCTTGGTATTGGGTCGGGAGGAGATACTTAGTCTGCATGCACCAGTTCGGGTTCTGCGAATTCTGAATCCATCTTTTCCGGCAATCGGTAGACGTTTCCATCACGATCGCTGAAGTATAAAAGTGACTTTGATGGCTTCCGGCAATGGCCATCCGCCCAGAGCGAATAGAAGCCCGGATTTGCTTTTACGGGGCTTCTTGCATAAGTGTGGTTCCTGGGGCTGTTCTTCGTCAGGTCCTTGAATTTCTCCCACGACCTTCCCTGGTCGGGGCTGATCCACATGGCCATTTCACCCCCTGGATTGTAGGGTTGTGGGCCGCTTTCCGTCGGCGCGATGATACGCCACGTATTGTCGGTCTCCAGGTAGAGAGAGCCGGTGTCGTAGTTGCTGTCGGATTCGGTTACAGGGTGGATCACCCATTCGGTTCCCGTCCACCTGGCCGTAGTGAGTGTTCTCGGACCATTCTCCGGCCCTGCTTCATATCCCTTGCTCACCAGGTAGAGGACTACCGGACGATCGTTCGAGTCCAACCTGATATCTTTCAAGTAAATCTTCAGGTCTTCGGATGCGTAATCGTAGATCAATGCAGGATTTCCGGGTTCTGTGAGGGGGAGAATGACTTTTTCACCTGCCGCATTCTGAAAGGATTCTCCGAAGTCGGTAGTTTCGAGATAGTACAGGTTTGTCCGCCAGTTGACGCCCTGCGGATCCAGGTGATGGTTGAAGGCAGTGCAGCATTTGGAATCAGAATGAATACTGATCTGGTAATGGCCCTTTCCGATCGCAGCCAGTCGGGTCCACTCGGACCAGTTTACACCGTTCTCGCTGGTGGTGAAAAAGAGGGTTCTGTCCACAGGATCGGAATATCTGGTGACAAAGGCGATAAATCCCTTCCCGGGTATGTGCCAGGCCTGCATATAAGAGAAGTTGTCCATCTGTGTCTGTACACCATCTTGCATCCGGGTAACGTCGATTTTCTCGAAGGAATCGACGCGATAGGGGGCAGTGCTCCGGTGGACATAGGATGGACGGGACCGCCCGTGCGAGGTCGAGAAGATCCACACGTATCCCGCATCATCAATGGATATGATGGGATTGTCATGCGCATCGGCGGTCATCTTATCCAGAAGAATCGTAGGCCGTGGTACTTGGCCTGTATCGTGGTCGAAGTACGACACCATATGAATAAGGAACCCCTCCCTCCCTCGAGAGAACTTCCTATCATTCACGAGATCCTCTTCAGAGTGATTCAGATGAGCGTCCTCCGACGTGCCGCCATAGCAGAAGAAGGTCTTGTTGACCTCCGGGCGGTGGACAGCAAATGGACGGTGCTTGGCACAGTATGTTCCAAGGCCGCCGCTGTACTTGTAGACGAATTCGTCGTTGGAAGCCTGATTGTAGTACCAAATTCCACGGTATCCTGTTTCCCTATTGTTCATCCCGTTCCCCTTGATGTGCCACTGCCGATCTTGTAGCACCGTGCGTGATGGTTTTGCCCGAGCTCGAATATCATTACCCGACCTGGCCTGTTACACAGGTCGTCCTCGTATTGATCGCATCTGGGACCGAAGGAGCATCCCGACGGGAGGTCGAAGGGGTCGGGAACATTGCCCGGAATCGCTGGAAAGCGCTCCTTGTGGTCCTGCCTGGGCAACGGTACGCTCCTGAGCAGTCCCTGAGTGTAAGGATGGGCTGCAGTATGGAAGATTTCATCCACGCTGCCGCTTTCCACAATCTGTCCCATATACATGACGTTGATTCTGGAACAAAAACCCGCTACGACCCCCAGATCGTGTGTGATTAGGAGGATCGCTAGGTCCAGCTCCTCCTGCAGTTCCTTCAGCAGGTCCAGGATCTGTGCCTGTATGGTCACGTCCAATGCGGTGGTAGGCTCATCGGCGATGAGGAGAGAGGGTTTGCACGCAAGGGCCATGGCGATCATCACGCGCTGCAACTGCCCGCCCGAGAGATTGTGTGGATAGAGCCTTGATGTGCGAGCGGGCTCCGGGATGCCCACACGCTCGAGCATCTGTTCAGCTTCGTTGAGGGCGTCCCTTTTTGATTTCTCCTGATGAAGCCAGATGACTTCGGCAATCTGATGGCCAATGGTGAACACGGGTGAAAGCGAGCTCATGGGTTCCTGGAAGACCATTGCGATATCGTTGCCCCGGATGGCCTGCATCTCTTTTCCCGCTGGATCCAGACTGTCGAGGTGGGTGATGGCGGCTTGACCGGTGCTATGGAGACGCATCGAGCCGGAAATGCGGGCCTGCGGTTCCCGGAGCAACCTGAGAATCGTCATGGCTGTAACGCTTTTTCCGGAGCCACTCTCCCCAACTAGGCCAACACGCTCTCCGCGGTGAATCACCATGTCCACCCCATTTATGATCCTGACCAGTCCATTCAGTGTTTGAAACTCCACTTGCAGGTCAGATAATTCGAGGACGGTGTTCCGATCGGGTTGCATGGGCTACTCCGAGTAGGGGTCCGCGGCATCTCGGAACCCGTCACCAAGGAAATTGAAGCACAGGACTGCGATGACTATGAAGAAGGAGGGAATCAGCAGCCACTGGTGAAAGTAGAGCGTCTTGAGACTTCGTCCTTCCTGCAGCAGGACACCCCAGCTGGTCATCGGTGGGCGAATTCCCAGGTTCAGAAACGACAGGGAGCTTTCAGCCAGTATCATCGAAGGTACGGCGATCGTGGCGATGACGATGATCTCTCCCAATACCGCTGGAATGAGGTGACGGAATATGATACGCCTGTGACTGGCGCCCATCAGTTGAGCGCCAAGGACATATTCGGCATTTCTAAGTGAGAGGACCTTCCCGCGGATGATTCTTGCGAGTGAAGTCCATCCCAGGAACGAGAGGATGAGGGTAATCATGAAGTAGGTGGTAAGCTGATCGATGTCGGGAGGAATAGCCGCTGAGAGGGCCATCCAGAGGGGGATCTGGGGGAATNCCCTGAGCATTTCAATGGTACGCTGGAGGATTTCGTCGATCCACCCACCAAAATAGCCGGACACAACGCCGAGGATGGCACCAAGGATGACACTGATGGTGACGCCGACCAGGCCAATGGTTAGGGAAATTCTGGCGCCGTAGAGAACTCTCGAGAATAGGTCCCGTCCCTGTCTGTCCGTGCCGAACAGGAAGATGCCCTCCTCTTCCGGGGATTCGATTCCGAATAGGTGCCAGGAAGTCTTGACTCCCAGGAAGCTGTGCGTACTGCCCTTGACCAGGAGCTTCACCGGGAATAAGGCGTCAATATTCTCGATGTAGATGTCGCGGCCGCTTTCAGGTTCGCGTGTGACCCGGAGGCCATAGACGAAGGGCCACCACTGAAACCCCTTGGGGGAGAACAGGTGCAAGCCCTGCGGAGGAACATACGCGCGCTTGGAGAAGCGTTGGTCCGCACCGTATGGAGCGATAAATCCGGAGAAGAGCGTGGACGCATAGAGGAGGAAAAGGACCACGCCCGCGGCGAGCGCAACCCTGTTCTGCTTGAATTTGATCCAGGCCAGCTGCCACTGTCCGGCCGTGTAGACAACACCGGTTTCCTCAGTCAAGTCGAATCCTCGGATCGGCCCAGGCGAGAAGGATGTCCGCCAGGAGGTTGCCGAGCAGGAGAAGCACGGCAAGCAGCATCAAGAAGGTACCGGCCAGATACATGTCCTGTGTTTCCAGTGCACGATAGAAGAGGGGGCCGGTTGTGGGCAGGCCAAGGACAATGGCAACAATGATGGACCCGGAGACAAGCTGAGGAATCTGCATTCCCAGGATGCTGATCATTGGGTTTATGGCGACACGGACGGCATATTTGTAAATAACCCAACGTTCCGCCAATCCCTTGGCGCGTGCGGTTGTGATATATGGCTCACCCAGTACGTCCAACATGCTGGTTCGCATCAGACGCATCATGGTAGCCGTTCCTGCTGCGCCAATGACCAGGACAGGGACCCACAGATGCTGAAGCAGGTCCCAGATACGTGCCAGACTCCACGGCGCATAGAGATACTCCGGTGAGAAGAGGCCTCCGGCACTGCCGCCAAACCAGAATACGGATACGTACATGGCAATCAGGGCGATCACGAATCCAGGGACACAGAGACCAATGAATGCGAGGAAGGTCAGGAGATAGTCCCCGGGTGAAAGTCTGTTCCGGGCTGAATAGATGCCGATAGGGATCGCCAAAAACCACATGAACAAAAGTGAGCCGAAGGACATGATAAAGGTAAGTCCGAGTCTCTCTGCAATAAGCTCTGAAACGGGTCGCCGCCACTCGAAGGAATACCCGAAATCACCCTGAATACATCCGCCCACCCAATAGAGATACTGCTTCCAAAGCGGCTGATCCAGGTGATACTGCTCCCTCAGGGCGGTAAACGCCTCCTGATCAGCCTTAGAATCACTTTCCGCCAGCTGCGCCTGAAGGGAATCAAAGAAATCCCCCGGCGGCAGCTGTATGATTACAAAACTCAGAATAGAAATGACGATCAACGTAGGAATCATCCGCAACAATCGTCGAATCGTATACGCTAGCATAAGCCGCTCAATTCCATGATGGTATGGGCACGCATTGAATCAACATNCAATTACTCTGTAGGGGAGGACCTGTGTGTCCTCCCGTTTGTCGTACCCGATATCGAGCTGACCTTTGAATNCTGTANGGGAGGACCTATGTGTCCTCCCTGCTCTTACACCCTTCGAGCTTGTCCACAGGCCACGATTACAATTCGTTATACCGATCTTCTGTTATCGCCGCCGCTCGAACGTACGGGGTGACTTTCGATTCCAGACGTAGGACACCGGACTACCTCTTAAAGTAGAACGTCTCCGGATTCAAATACCCTGGTGTCATCGTAACCCAGGAGGCGAGCGCCTTCTCCGGCACATTCCCAAATTTGTTGCTCAAGACGCCAATCGAGGTGCTTTGTACTGGAAGAGGTATGACCAGCATGTTTTCCGCGTGAAATCGGATGACTTCCTCCCAGAGCTTCTTGGATTCTTCCTCATCCACAGTCACTGAGAGCAGTGTCTGCAGGTTTTGTAAGCGTTTGAATTCAGGAGGTGGCTCTTCACCACGTTCGCCCTTGGTGATGAACCATTCGGCCCAGTGATGACCCCATTCGTCCCACAAGCTTGTACCGAACCACCGGGCGGAATTGACGAGTACGAAGCTGCCTTCGATTCCGTTCACGGCGATCATGTGTTCGCCATTCTGCACGATACGCTGGTGATAAAGGGTTCGTTCTTCCGGCTTAATCGCGGTCTTCAGCCCCACTGCCTCCCAGTTGGATCGAGCGATTTCCACGGCGTCCATCTCGGGTCCCTGGACGTTGTAGAGTTCCATGATGAGGCTGACCGTTTTTCCGTCCGGGCCAATTCTGAAGCCACCTTTGTCGCGCTTGTCGAGTCCGATTTGATCTAGCATCCTGTTTGCCAGGTCTGGATCGTAGGTGGTGTAGTCAGGCAGATTGTCGACCTTCACGTACCAGGGAGATGAGGGGTGGAGGGCCATTCTGTTGGTATTACCCATCCCTTTGTAACAGAGTTTGTTAATGAGATCACGGTCGATCGCGTGGGATAGGGCAATCCGAAATTCCCTGTTCAGAAAGAGCTTTCTAAGCACAGGGTCGGCGTATTGCAGGTTGGGCATGATCCCCCGGACGGTTGTCCCCTCCCATTCCAGCAGCGTGTAATCGCGTTTCTGGCTGAATGACTGGAGCAATTCCCGGTCTTCCGATGTGAAATGGCGGAGTTGCATCTGCAGAATTCCTGCCACTGCTCGGAATTTCAGCATCTCAGGATTCAGGAAAATTTCCATCTCGACGCGATCCAGGTATGGTAACTGGTTGCCATCAGAGTCCACCTTCCAGTAATAGGGATTTCGTTCGGCCAGGAGATGACTGCCCGGATCCCATTCGATTACCTTCCAGGCGGACATGACCGGGCGGTTCGGATTGAAATCGGAGGCTCTTTCCTCGAATTCTGTATAGGTGGTACTATGGGGATTCTCGGGATTGCCCGGTAGATAGGGTTCCAGGTAGTGTCTCGGGGCAAAGAACCCAGCACGTTCAAAGAGAAGAGGCCANTGATTCCCAATGTGTGCCAGGTATTTTAAGGCCAGGGGATAGGGTTTGTGGAACATTAGGGCAACGGTATGGCTGTCGATACGCGCCNGTCGCATGGGAACATCGTCGGGTCGCCAGATTCTGGGTAGCGTGCCGCTCAAGTCCCTGTTGTTTGCTATTCTCTCCCACCAGAATAGGATGTCGTCGGAGGAGAAGGGGTGGCCGTCCGACCACTTCAGTCCCCTTCGGAGATGCAGGATGAGAGTTGTATTCGAGTCCGCATATGTCCACGATTTTGCCAGACCCGGGCCGATCTGAATTCCGCCCCCTGGTGCCGGTGTCCACCTCAGGATTTGTTCATACACGCATCTTCCATACGCATGGAAGTCGCTGGGACTCCGCATCATGCGGTGCCAGGTTCCACCATAACGGCCCGTCTCGTGGACAGGCGTTACTACCATTGGGTCGATCGGGAGGCGAGTAGAGAGCGGTGGCAGGTTTCCCGCCTCAACCTGCCGTCTGAGGGAAGGAGATTCCTGAAAGTCGGCCGGCACGGGATGTTCGGCAAAGGGGCTGGTAACACAANCTAGAGTAAGGAAGATGAACAACCAGGCTGTAGGACGCTCGGGGGTGTAATGATGGACCATTTCACTCGCACTATCGATTAAGGAAACAGGAATGCCCGCATCCGGCAATGGCATTGAATGGGGCGAAGACCTCGGATAGCCAGGGTATGGTTGGATTCCAGGCCAGGGATCACACTTCGTGTGGCCAATATGAGAACGCAGGTCATATTTGGCAAACTGAAAAGGCTGGGCAGGAGACCTGTTTATTGATCGCTAACGGAACCACCCGACGCTTTCGTTCCGGAATACAGAAATTGCGACCGTTATTCCCACATTAATCAAGGAAGTCTTCGTTGGAGGAGTTGACATTGGAATCAGAATGGCACATGCTCTAAGCAGGGTCCCGTTGAATTGGAAGGGCTGAAGGTTGTGAAGTCTTATTCGGGGGAGGCGGTATGCCTCACAGATTGAGTCTGCAGTGCTACCTCGAGGCTTGGGAGAGGCCGGGGATCCACCCGCGCCAATACCAAGACCTTGAGGCGATCTTGCATATGTTCGATGTTATCGATACGCCACAAAGATCGCCGGATCCACCTGAGCCGGAGCAATTCCGGACTCCACAGCTGATGAACGTAGATGACGATGCGAATATTTCGGACATGCTGGAGCGAGGGCTGGTCGTTACCGGGTATCCGGAAGACGCGATTCAGGTATTTGCTTCGGCTGAGAATGCAATCGGTTTTGCAAAATGAAATCCAGTTGATATTGCGCTGGTGGACATTCGTCTAGTTAGTCCAATGGCCGTTCGCGGGGAGTATTTGTCGGGTTTGCAGGTGCTGCAGGACATCAAGGCTTCCTCGCCAACAGCAAAGGTTATCCTGATCACAGGTTTCGCGACTTATGCCATGGACTGTGAGGGTATTCTCGAGTTTGGGGCCTCCTATTGCCTCCAAAAGCCATTCGATCTCGCAGATGTTCTGAAGATCGTGAATTGGGAGATTTTTCAGTCCCAGGCTACCCTAGTCTAAAGCCCCCCGCAATTGGATCTGAGCCGTGTCGGGTTGTCTTAGTCGTTGAAATAATCCAGCAATTTACCCTCCGCTTCCCACAATTCCTGGAACATCTCTCGGATTTCACTCAAGCTCAGAACAGAGGCCGTCAGTGGGTCCAGCGCGCACGCGTGGAAGGCGGCCTCTCTGTCTTTCTCCATGGCTGCTTTGACGGCAAGATCCTGAACCGCCACGTTGCTCATATTTAGAGCCCGGCACTGTGGCGGTAGTGGACCGACATATGTGGGACGGACCCCTTCCCGGTCAGCCACGCAAGGCACCTCTACACAGCAGGTTTCGGGCAGGTTTGGGATCATCCCTTTGTTCATGACGTTGCCGTTGAAGCAGAAGGGTATCCCCGTCAATCTGGCCTCCATTATTGATGAGGCGTATTCGTGAGAGGGCTTTAGGGACGGAACGGGTGACTCGCTGTCGTCTTCCGCACCCATGTCCGCCATCCAGGTGCGCTTTCGATTGTCCGGGAGCTCCATTGAGACCTGCTCGCGCTCAGGTATGCCGAATGTCGATCGCAGTTCTTCAGTTCTCATAAAGTATGGCAGGTATTCGGCATTGTGGCGGGTNCTTTCCGTGACGAAATAGCCGAATTGCTTCATCATTTCCACCCTAACCCTGTCCTCTTCAAAACTCGGATGCCTGTCCAGGACATCCCGTACCCTGGGGTAAAGGTCCTCCCCATCTTTGCGAAACTTCAGGATCCAGGCCTGGTGGTTGATGCCTGCGACCAGGAAGCTGACGTCCTCATATGGCACGTCGATGGCGGTTGCCAGTTTCTTTGTAGTGCCCTGAACGCTATGGCACAGACCCACGTTCTGGATGGAGGTCCACTCAGAATGCATCCAAGTCAGCATCGCCATGGGGTTGGTGTAATTCAACAAGAGGGCATCGGGGCAGTACTTCTCCATGTCCAGGGCGAATTGAAGATGCTCGGCAGCGGTGCGCAAGAATCGGAATACTCCCCCGACCCCTATGGTGTCCGCTACGGTCTGATGCAACCCGTATTTGAGTGGAATCCCGATTTCGGAGGCGTAGGGTTCGCTCCAGTATGCAGGTCCGCCGATCGAAACCGCGGTGACCACGAAGTCGGCCTCGGGAAGAAGCTCGTGACGGTTGGTGCTGACAATGCAGTTCGCCGGCAGGTTGTTCCCGTCGATGGCCCGGTTCACGTAGTTCTGGACCTGTGAGAGACGGGTTTCATTGATATCGCACAATGCGATCGTGGCATCTCTGAGCGGCTCTCTTGCCAGGATGTCGACGGACAGTCTGCCGCCGAATCCGCTTCCTGCACCGATGATTACGATTTTGGCCAATGGGTATTCCCCTTTCCTATGTCGTGCTGTGGGACGCTAAGATCCTTGTAGATCAGTGGTGTTTGTGATTGGTTTTTACGCCAATGATGCAGGCGTATAACTCGAAGGATAGAGAGCAATTCACTTTTGCATAAGTTGATCAGTTTCGAGCGACCATTATGCGCCTCTCGATCCGGGCTGTCAAGCCTACTTTGGTCTTCCAGGTAAGTAAATAGACGGGTTGAAGCCCATTTCGCTTGTAACGGCTCTGCCGCCTGATTATATTCGGTGTCTTTGCGGGCTTTGGAAGCCGCAGCATCCAGACCGATCCTGCTTGTGCCTCGTGGATTTCCTATTGGAGACACCTTCATGTTGAAGTACATCGCCTGGCGCGTTTTGATGATGATCCCCACTCTGGTGGCAATCTCGATCGTTTCATTTGTAATTATACAATTGCCACCCGGTGACTTCCTGACTTCTTATCTAGCCCAATTGATCACCATGGGAGAGACGGTGAGCGAGGAAACACTCGAGGCCCTCCGATCCAGGTACGGCCTTGGGGCCCCGATCTATGTTCAGTACTGGACCTGGATCAAGGGAATTGTGACACAGGGCGATTTTGGTATGTCCCTGCTCTGGGGTAGACCCGTGAGTGAACTGCTTTGGGAGCGGGTAAGTCTTACGGTGGCTGTGAGTCTGAGTTCCGTGTTGTTCATCTGGTTTGTCGCCATCCCGATAGGCATTTATTCTGCAGTAAAGCAATATTCAATTGGGGACTATATCTTTACATTTTTCGGGTTTCTAGGGTTGGCAACACCACCATTTATGCTGGCGCTCGTTGTACTCTGGATNGTTTTCTCCTGGACGGGCAGTGTGTTGGTGGGGTTGTTTTCACCCGAGTTCGTAGGGGCAGCCTGGTCCTTCGGAAAAGTGATTGATCTGTTCAGTCACATGTGGATTCCAATGATCATTCTGGGCACCGCGGGAACCGCAGGAACGATTCGTGTGATTCGGGCTCAGATGCTGGACGAGTTGCCTAAGCCTTATGTAGTTACCGCTCGGGCAAAGGGCGTGTCGGAGCTCAAGTTGCTTTTCAAGTACCCGGTCCGAATTGCACTGAACCCCTTTTTCAGCACCCTGGGTTGGCTCCTGCCCAGGCTGATNGCTGGNGAGGTGCTGGTTTCAATCGTTCTNAATCTGCCTACGACAGGCCCGCTTCTGCTGGGGGCGCTCGTGAATCAGGATATGTATCTGGCTGGCAGTTTCATGCTTATTTTGAGTACGCTGACTGTGATAGGAACGCTGATCTCGGACATTCTGCTTGCCTGGGTAGATCCAAGAATCCGGTACTCTTAGAAGAGAGCGAAGTCCAACACAAAAACAGGTGACTTTGGCATATGGGTGCTGATGCGACCACATTTGAACAACTGAAGGGTTACATCCGATCCTGGAAACCAGGATCCTCCAATGGGGAGGTGGATGAAGAGGCCAGGGTACTGGTTGCTTCCCAGTGGCAACTGATGTGGTGGAAGTTCAGGAAGCATAAGTTGGCNAAGGTTGCAGGTGTCGTATTGATCCTGTTCTATCTGGTGGCGGTCTTCTGCGAATTTGTTGCACCGCACGATCCACACTCCCTGGATACACGGTACATTCACGCACCTCCGCAGCCGATCCGGTTTTTCGACGCAGAAGGCGGATTCCATTTTCGTCCATTCGTTTACCGCCACATTCAACATCGAGATCCGTTGACTTTTCGTCTCGACTACAATGAAGATCATTCCAGGAGATACCCCATCTACCTGTTCCCCAGGGGAGATTCGTATCTCCTGTGGGATGTGTTCGAGTCTGATCGCCACTTGTTCGGACTGGGGAACGGTGAGAAGATGTTGTTGATGGGGGCCGATCGCATGGGTAGAGACCTGCTGTCTCGGATTGCGTATGGTGCCCGGATTTCACTCTCTATCGGACTGATAGGGATCTCGATCAGCTTTGTTCTGGGTCTGATCATGGGGGGCATTTCAGGTTACTTCGGTGGGCGGATTGATGATATCATTCAACGAATCATCGAGTTCATTATGGGTATTCCCGGGTTGCCGCTTTGGATGACCCTGAGTGCGGCCCTTCCGCCCGATTGGCCCATTATTCGAGTCTATTTCGGCATTACCATTATCCTTGCGTTTGTAGGGTGGACAGGGCTTGCCAGAGTCGTACGCGGGCGATTCCTTGCGTTGCGCGAAGAGGATTTTGTGATGGCCGCGCGCCTGGCCGGTGCCAAGGAACGGCGAATTATTGCCAAACATATGGTGCCTTCTTTCCTGAGTTATATCATCGCCTCGCTGACATTGTCCATTCCACAGATGATCCTGGGAGAAACGGCTCTGAGTTTCATCGGACTGGGTCTGCGCGCACCTGCCATCAGCTGGGGCGTTCTGCTGCAGGATGCGATGAATATTCGCGCGGTAGCTCACCACCCCTGGTTATTGCTGCCGGGGATCTTCGTAATATTCGCGGTTCTGGCGTTCAACTTCCTGGGTGACGGCCTGCGAGATGCGGCCGACCCGTATACCCGCTAGGGGGAGTGATGGATTCATCGGTGTTGCTGGAAGTTCGCGACCTTCGCGCACATTTCTTTTCAGATGAGGGGACGGTTCGGGCGGTGGACGGTGNGGACTTCCAGATCATGAAGGGCGAAACGCTTGGTGTGGTGGGTGAGAGCGGGTGTGGCAAGAGTGTGACTGCTCAATCCATCCTTCAGATCCTTCCCAAGAACGGTAGAATCATCAGTGGCGAGATCAATCTGAGNACCAATGGCAAGGCGGTTGATCTGGCCAAGATGAAACCTACCGGTCGAGAGATCAGGAGCATTCGTGGAAAGGANATTTCCATGATGTTCCAGGAGCCGATGACCTGCTTGAGCCCGGTACATACNATTGGGAATCAGATTGATGAGGCGATCCGACTTCACCGGAACGCCAACAAGCAGGAGGCGAGGGAAATCACCGTGGAGATGTTGCAGAAGTGCGGCATCCCAGAACCGGACANGCGGGCGGACGCCTATCCTCACCAGTTGAGCGGTGGGATGCGGCAGAGGGCTATGATTGCCATGGCGCTGTCCTGTCGTCCCAAGCTGCTGATTGNGGATGAACCGACTACAGCCCTGGATGTGACCACTCAGGCTCAGATCCTGGATCTGCTGAATGAGCTTCAGCACGAGATCGACACGTCGATCATGATGATTACCCACAATCTCGGAGTTGTGGCGGAAATGGCTGATCACGCGATCGTGATGTACCTGGGAAAGGTGGTTGAACACGCCTCGAGTGAGATGATCTTCAAGGCCCCCAAGCATCCCTACACACGGGCTCTGCTGAAGTCGATCCCTAAGCTGGGTAGTAAGTCAAAGGAGCGGTTGCTTTCGATAGAGGGGTCGGTGCCGAATCCTTATGAACTTCCGAAGGGATGCAAGTTCCACCCCAGGTGTCAGGATATGATCCCTGGNGTGTGTGACCGAANTGAGCCGACCTTACTTTCGATCGANGATGGTCATAGCGTGAGCTGTTTNCTGCATTCTNNCCCCCCTGGATCNGAAGGGTCGGATCAGGCTTGATTGGACGTATTGGAGACCTTTAGCTGCTAAGGGAAAATTAGATGAATGGTAACAACGACATCCTGCTGGATGTCCGGAATCTGCGCAAACACTTCCCGATTACCGAAGGGTTCATGAAGCGTGTGGTGGGGCAGGTGAAGGCAGTCGACGGCGTGAGTTTCTCTATCAAGANGCAGGAGACACTCGGCCTGATAGGCGAAAGCGGATGTGGAAAGACCACAGTCGGGCGCACGGTATTGAGGGCCATCGAACCCACAAGTGGAGAGATCTATCTGGAGGATGAAGGCGAGATGGTGAATGTTTGCGAGCTTTCCAAACAGGAATTGCGGAGATTTCGCAGACATATGCAGATGGTGTTTCAGGACCCTTATTCCTCTTTGAATGCGCGCATGACTGTATTCGATATCGTTGCTGAGCCCCTCGTGGTGAACAAGATTGCGCGTGGGACGGAGCTGGAAGATCGCGTCTCGGAGTTGCTCCGTGTCGTGGGCCTCGATCCGCAGTTCATGAGACGATATCCCCATGCATTCAGCGGAGGACAACGTCAGCGGATTGGTGTTGCACGTGCACTTGCGCTTAACCCAAAGCTGATTATCGGTGACGAGCCGGTCTCCGCGCTGGATGTGTCCGTGCAGGCACAGGTCTTGAATCTGCTCCAGGAGCTGCAGGAACGGATGGGATTGACGTATCTGTTCATATCTCACGACCTGGCTGTTGTAGAGCACATCAGTGATCGGGTGGCCATTATGTATGTTGGGGAGATTGTGGAGTTTGCAGACGAAGAGACGCTGTTTGCTGCGCCAAAGCATCCCTATACTGAGGCACTCCTATCGGCCGTGCCGAAGCCCGATCCCGACTACAAGAAGGAGAAGATTGTGCTGCAGGGAGAGGTTGCGGATCCCGCCAACACACCAGCGGGATGCTACTTCCATCCCCGCTGCAACTACGCCCAGGACATTTGTAGAGAGGAGTCGCCTGAGCTGGTGAATGTGGCGGCGGGCGATGAAGATCCACACCTCGTGAGGTGTCATTTCCAGGACACGCTGAATCTGATCGGTATAGAGAACTGATGGAGGCGGCATCCAGGTCGCATCGAATGCGGGGAAATCGACTGGTTTTGAGTAAGGGTACAATTGTTACGGTTATAGCATTGTTGTTTGGCTGGGGGATTCATCAGTCTGAAGCATTAGACCTGAACGAGTCCCCCTTGTTGCGTACCCAGGTGGATCAAGGGTTGCTGCCATCTCTGGAGGAAAGGCTTCCTACCGACCCGGCCACTGTAAAGCCACACGAAGAGATTGGACAATATGGAGGGACCTGGCGCCGTGTCCATATGGGGATGCCCGATGAGGCCGGTTGGATGCGATTGACCTACGACCCCCTCTTGCGGTGGTCTCAAGATTACAAGAAACCGATCCCCAATACTGCGAAGTCCTGGGAAGTATCTGAAGATGGCAAGCAGTTCACGTTTCATCTTAGAAAAGGGATGAAGTGGTCTGACGGCCATCCCTTTACTTCCCNGGACTATATGTTCTGGTACAATGAAATCATACTCAATGACGATCTGTTCCCGGTAAAACCGAACTGGCTCAGGTTGGAGGGCGAACTTGGTGTTTTAGACGCGCCGGATGATCATACGATCAGGTTCAGTTTCAGCAAATCCAATGGCGTCATTCTCCAGTGGCTGGCTTCATGGACGGAGTTGGTTGCGGGCCCCCCTCCCAGTCATTATCTGAAACAGTATCATCCCAATTTCGTCAACGAAGACAGTTTGAACGCGATCGTGCGAATTGAAGGGTATGATACCTGGATGGCCCTGTACGAGATGAAGAGCAACCCGTTTCTCAACCCGGATCGACCCGTAATCTGTGCCTGGCAGGCCCGCACGGGAGCCGATGCTTCAATATTTATTGCGGAGAGGAATCCCTACTATTGGAAGGTGGATACTGATGGGAATCAACTGCCTTATATAGATCGAATAGAGATGACTCTAGTCCAGAGCGGGGAGACGGTGACGCTGAAGGCAATAGCGGGCCAGATCGATATGCAGGGAAGGCGGATATTGTTCGAAAACTATCCTCTGCTGATGGAACATCGGGAGGATGGAGACTATCGTATTTTCAGATGGCAGCCTGCTACGACAGGGCAGGGAACCATCTACCTGAACCAGAACTATAGTCACGTTGACCCGGTGATGGCGGAGCTGTTGGAGGACGTCAGGTTTCGAAGGGCACTTTCGCTAGGGGTGAACAGGAAACAGATCATCGACCTTTTCTTTATGGGTGTTTCCAGGGGTAGGCAGGTGGTACCGTTCGTAAATTCGCTCTACGGTGTTCCGGGAACGGACACGCTCTACACTGCCCACGATCCTGAAAGGGCGAACAGGTTGTTGGATGAGGTTGGGTTGACCGAACGCGATGGGGCCGGGTTTCGCCTCCGGCCCGATGGCCAGCGGTTGAAATTCACTATCGCGGCGTTCACCCCGGGAACACAGTATGTGGATGTTTCGGAATTGGTGGCCACCCACTGGAGAGATCTGGGTATCCAGTCAACGGTTAAGCCCGAAGATGTGGCCCTGTGGGTAGTCCGGGCAACAGCAGGAGAACATCATGTTTCCGTCTACGGGGCGTCTGGTGGGTTCCGACCCCTGATGGACCCTGTCTGGTTCTTCCCGTCGGCAACCACGGCTTACTGGGCACCACTACACGGGCTGTGGTACAGCACCAGCGGCAAGGCAGGTGACAAGCCTACGGGGAAGATCGGCCGCATCGTTGAAATCTACAGAGAAGCCATGACNACCGTAGATGAGGAGAAGCAGACGGACCTGGTGAAAGAGGCAGTGGAATTGCACGCAGAAAATCTGTGGCGAATTGGGGTGTGCAGCGGTTTCGATGCCCTGTTCCTGGTGAAAAACAATTTCCGAAATGTACCGGAGGCATCCTTCAGCGACAATCCACTCCTGGCTCCTGGACACACGCATCCGGAGCAGTATTTTTTCAGGAAGTAAATCCAGGATTTCAATCAGACAGACCATAAAGCAAAAGGCGACCTCATATCGGGTCGNCTTTTGCTTTATGGTTACAAGTTNTTGATAGGTATTGGCTTACGAAGGAGTCCAGTTGGCGTACCTGATGTGGCCGCAAGGGACTTGACAACGGGCGTCTACAAATACAAAACGACTCTGAGAGGTTTTCTCTCTACGGAAGGAGATCTCGCCCGCATGATTTCCCAGGGGATTCCAGGGACGGCAATGCCCAAATTTCCTCATCTGTCCGATCAGGACCTGGCTGTTGTGGCCGAGCACCTCAAGAAATTGTCGGGGGAAGGAGAAATGGGNAAACCATAACCACCTATTCCAATGCCCATGACCCAATTTTTCATGAAGCCGGAGAAAGCAGCTGCACAAGGAAGTTCCCTGTATCAGATGTTGAAATGCGCCAACTGCTATGGTGAATCGGGTAAGAGCGATGGAAGGCTTGCAGATAAATTAGGCAAAGATGCATGGGTTAGAGACCAGAAGCCTGCAGACCTGACCAAAGGTGTGTTCAAAGGTGGTGATACAAAACAGGATGTCTATCGCAGCCTGATGACGGGGATCGACGGGACAGCCATGGCCGGGTTTCAGCATGTGTTCGCTTCAGCGATCCTCCAAGTAAGGGCCGCGGCTTTTGGATAGAAGACCAGATTGAACTTATGCCCCAAGCACCTTGACGCATACCGCTCCAGGCACCCCATCAACGGATCCCACCTGCTCCAGGGAGCCGTCTGCCGGGTCGATACGGAATCCAACCACATTGTTGCTCCGCTGATTGGCCGACAGAAGATAGGTCCCTGATGGATCGAACTCGAGATTCCAGGGCCAGGCGCCACCCGAAGATGGGTGACCCAGTGATGTGAGTTCGCCTGTTGAGGAGTCTACGGCAAGCACGGCGATGCTGTCGTGTCCCCTGTTTGAAGCGTAAACAAGCCTGCCCGATGGGTGGACACGGATATCGGCGCAGAAGTTTTCACCTTTATATCCGGCAGGTAGTGCTGACAAGGTCTGACGTGCGGTAAGTGAGCCCGCGTCGTCGTCGTAATCATACACCACGATGGTGCTGTCCAGTTCATTGAGCAGATAGGCCCGGTTTCCGGCCGGATTGAATGCCAGGTGACGGGGACCCGCACCAGGTTTTGTCGATACATAAGGTGGATCGTTTGGCGTGAGGGTCGCATTTTCCGGATCGAGTCGGTAGATCCTGACTTCGTCGGTACCCAAATCGGCCGCGAAGGCAAACCGGCTGTCCGGGGAGAGTACGATTGAATGNACATGCGGACCCTCCTGTCGCCCTGTATCCACACTTGAGCCCTCGTGCTGGACNACCTGGGTTGCAGGACCNAGTTTTCCGTCGGAGATGGAGAACGCGGCTACATTACCGGAAGAGTAGTTCGCGACAAGCAGGCAGGCATCGGTTGCATCCACGCTCACATAGCAAGGCGTTGCTCCCTTGGCCGCCTGCTCGCTGGTTTGCGTCAGATTTCCGGAAGCGTCGATGGAGAACGACTTGACACTGCCTCCCTGTTCTCCCTGGAATTCGTCGACACAGCATCCTGCGTACAAAGTGTTGGCATTGGAGTCGGTGGCGAAGAAGAAAGGATTTCGCACATCGTCCACCTTAGATACCGCTTCCAGTGCACCAGTTGAGGAGTCCATACGGAGAATGTGAATGCCCTCGGTTCGCTCGTCGGTATAGGTGCCGACGAAGACTGGGAGGTTGTTGTTTAATGGGTCTGACATAGATCATGCCTCCAATTATTATGTTGTATGCAGGATTGGATATGAACCGAAAATGCCACCGGATTTTCGGCTCAATTCTGTGTATTTCAACAATGCGTTCAACCGTCAAGTGATGGATTATGATAGTCTGCAACGTGCAAAAACTCAAGGGATTCTAGTGAGGTCCCTGACACAATTTTCAGGTACGGTAGAGGGATCTTTGCTATATTGAGAAGTCCGACGATGTATTGAATCGTCCATTTAGGCGCTGGCTCGAATCTGTACGAGAAGAAGCGTTGCACACAGAAGGAATGGGTTTATGAANCTATCCAATGCTCTGACTCCAGATAGGATTGAGCTAAACCTGAAGAGTACCGAAAAGGTACAGGCGATCGAAGAGATGGTCGCGCTGATCAGTCGGTCGGTTTCAATTGCTGATCCGGACAATCTCATAAAGAGGATTCTGGAACAGGAAGCGATCAAGTCCACAGGTGTGGAGAAAGGGGTGGCCATTCCGCACGCTCGTTTTGACGAGATCGAAGGGGTCATCGCGGCACTGGGCATCGTCAGGGCAGATCTCGATTTTCAGAGCCTCGACGATCAGCCGGTGCACCTCATTTTCCTCATTCTCTCATCCGTGGCCTCCCTGTCTGCCTATCTGAGTGTCCTCGGACGTACCGCTCGGATATTCCACGACGAATCCACGAGAGATCAGGTGATTGCGGCCGCATCCGCAGAAGAAGTTATGGAACTCATTCGCTTACACGAACCTGTGTAGTCCGCCACCCCGAGATACACATGCAAATTCTCTTGATTATACTTTACAGGGAAGACCTCCTTGATGAGGTGCTTACCGCACTGGTTGAGATGGAAATCACCGGAGCTTCAGTGCTGGATGGCACGAGCATGGAGCGCGTACTCTCGGAGCACGTCCCTATTTTTGCCGGATTATGGGATGCCCTGGGAAGTGGCGGCGGTCAGACACGAACCATTGTTGCACAGATTGAGAATCGGAGTTTGTTCGAACCATTGATTCGACTCCTGAAGGAAGCCGGGGCCGATTTCATGGACCCCAAGATCGGCAAGGTATTTACCCTTCCCGTCGACCAGTACATTGAACCGGACGACGGGGTGAATCCATGAAACTGATTGTGGTCGCCGCTCTGGTGGCCGTTATCGCCCTCCTCGGTTCCAGAATCAGCTTTGTCAGGATCAAGCTTCCGCTCAGCCTGGCCAATCTGCACCTGACCGGCACGGAGTATGTCCTGGTTGGCCTACTGCTTGGGAGAACCTTTCTCAACCTTCTAGACACACATACGATCGAGGGGCTTTTCCCAATACTGGGACTTGGACTCTCCTGGATCGGCCTGCTTTTTGGTGTGCAGTTCGAGATTCGGCGCCTGACTCACATCCCCGCGACTGTATACCTCATCACCTTTCTCCAGGCGATTGTGACCATGGTCATAGTCGCCATTCCCTTCTATTTTCTTTTTTCTGATGTTTTCGGTCATCAACAAGAGATCGTGATCATCTGTGCCCTCAGTCTTGCGGCGGCCGCTTCGGACACCGGACAAAGCNGCATCGCACTCATCGCAAGACAGGTCCCCGCCGGCACGCGGTCAACGCTACGACTCCTGCAGAATATCTCTCACATGGATGGTCTGGTGGGTGTGATCGCCTTTGGTTTGATCAGCTGTTTTGGGACCCTGCACGGCGGCTCTTCCGCTTATCTGTGGGTTGGTGTATCGTTGGGACTGGGTCTGGCGGTTGGGCTCCTGACAGCGGCCCTGACGTCATATCGCCTGAGTTCAGAGGACATGCTCCTGGTGGTGATCGGCGCAGTAGCATTTGGTGGAGGAATGGCCCTCTATCTGAACCTGTCTCCATTGCTGGTAAACCTTATCTCGGGCATCGTGATAGCGAATGTGGGCAGAGCACGGGCGAGAAATGGCATTCGTAACGTACTTCTTGGCGGCGAGCGGTCGATCTACATCCTTTTCCTGATTCTGGTGGGCGCCGGATGGCAGATCGGCTCACATTGGGTGGGCGCCTTTGTCGTCGTATATCTGATTGCCCGAACTCTCGGCAAGACCCTGGGGGGCTACATCTCCGTTCGTATGCTGCTTCCTGAATCCGCATTTTCCCGAGGGTTGGGTCTGGGATTGCTGTCGCACGGCGGGATTGCAGTGGCGATCGTGGTCAATCTTCATCAGATCCACCGATCGGAGCTTACCGACTTCGTGATATCCATCGTACTTATCGGGATGCTCGTCAGCGAACTGGCGAGTCCTATGTTGACGCGGCGTGTTCTGGAGGAGAAGGCATGAGACAGATCGGGGTGTTCTTGGTCTTGTGTCTTTTGATGGGGTGGGCCAGCCGACTTCCGACAGGGGAAGCCCTGGGTGCCCACATAACTCTAATCGCCGGGCTGCTCTTGCTGTCCGGCCACGTTATCGGTCACCTGATGGCTGATTTCCGTTTACCGAGGATTACCGGGTATCTGTGTGTGGGTCTCTTGATGGGTCCCTATTTTTTGGGATTCATGTCAGTTGACACTGTCGGCGAGCTCGGGTTTCTCAATGAACTTGCGGTAACTTTTATAGCACTTGTCGCCGGCGGAGAGTTAAGGATTGCAGAACTCAGGGATCGTATGCGGGCGATCGTGATGGTCATTGTTTCGCTTACCGTCGTGGTTTCCAGCATAGTCACCTTGACTGCATTTCTAGGTCAGTCCCTGCTTCCCTTCACGGCCTCATTTTCGAGTGTTCAGATGCTTTCTGTTGCAGTACTGTTCGGAACACTCGCCGTAGCCCGGTCTCCCTCCAGCGCCATTGCAGTGATCAACGAGCTCAAGGCGCGCGGACCCTTTACGGAAACCGCCCTGGGCGTGACCGTGGTAATGGACGTGCTCGTAATCCTTGTTTTTGCTGCTGCAATTTCTTTCTGTGAAAATGTGATGGTACCGTCGGGGGCGCTTGATTTCACCTTTCTGGGTTCTTTGGGACTAGAAATCATATTGGGTATCGTAGCAGGATGGATCATCGGGCGAGGTCTTGCCTTCTACACCGATAGGGTCCATGCAAATCTGTCCCTACTGCTTCTAGGTACAGCGCTGTTGGTGACCAGTCTTTCGCACGGTTTGGCCGAGTATCTAATGGATACGCATGATTTGGTTCTTCGATTAGAGCCGCTGCTGATTTGTGTGACGGCAGGCTTCACCGTCCAGAATCACTCAGAGCAAGGCGAGAAGTTTATAGGTGCCGTAAATGCGGTGAGTCTACCGGTTTACGTGCTCTTCTTCACTCTTGCGGGGGCTGGATTGAACCTGCGTGCACTTCAAGAAACCTGGGGAATTGCACTTTTGCTCGCTGTGGTCCGGGCCGGTGCGATCTTTGGAGCAGCCTATCTGGGAGGACGGCTAAGCGGTGATCCTCCACATTTCAACCGGATAGCCGGGATGGCGTATCTGACGCAGGCAGGGGTCAGTCTTGGTCTTGCGTTGGAAGTCGTACGCCGTTTTCCAGAATGGGGCGAAGCTTTTGTGACCGTAGTTGTGGCAGTAATCGCAATCAACCAGATGGTCGGCCCGATTGCGATGAGGAGAGCGCTGGTCAGGTCTGGGGAAGCTCGAGAGGCGGCCTGAAGGTTTAGCGGTTGAATCGGGAGGAGAGCTGCTTTTATTGAACGGGGTTATGCATACGTGCCTAACCCCCATTTTTGTGTACGATGGGATTGAACATTGTCCCGGGGAGGGACCAGCGAATGAAGAAACAGGTGTTCGAGAGTTGTGCCCGCGCTCTGGATGACAGCGAATTCTACGGTGAGGAAATTCTCACCGGAATAACGGGTCTACCAGAGCCTGTGGCCTCAGAGGATTGGAAACGGTGCGACAAAGTTTTAGCAGATTGGATGAGAGCGAGACCCAAGCCCCAATTCTGTCCGTACGACGACCATACCACTGTTCTGCTTGGCCAGGACCATATCAACCGAGCAAATGACATTCTCAAAGGCTTGTTCACCCTGCCGGATTCGAAGGGGGGATTTATTACCGAATCCCTAAAAGGCGAGTTCGAGTGGTCGCCCGCGTATGCCCCGGGCAATACCTATCATCCGCCGAAGATGTTTCGCTATCACCTGAATCAACACGAGCCATTGTCTTCGCTGGCCGAAGTCTACAACCAAACGACGGAGACCCAGTACAGGGACCGGATCTTGACTTTGTTGATGGACTGGATCCGTCGCGTGCCAACATACTGGAAATTGCTACAGAGTAATGAGTGCGAGCGACAACACTGGCAGAATATGATGACCAGGAACCGCTTTGAGAAATGGCTGGATATCTTTCCGTTGATTTCCGCAGTGCTTTCGGATCGGGATGCCGTGGATCTGATGAAGGCTATGGTTCACCACGCATGGCTGATGGATGAGTATGTTGGTCAACATATGGGGAGTGGGATCTCCGGGACACTTGTCGGTATGATCAAGGTGAATCTGAAATTCGCTACACTTTTCCCAGAGACTCGGATGGCCAGGCAGGCTGCGAGCACCTTCAAGCAACACTTCCGGACCGGAATTGAGACGATGTTCTATCCCGATGGAGGTCTGAAGTATTGCTGTACTGGGTATCACCGGGCTGTATCCGCATGGTACGTTCAAGCCGTGGGTCTTAGTAAGGGGCTGAGCATCGGTGAAATAGACCATGAGCGGGAAATGGTTTGGAGAATGCAAACATACAGCGCGCGTCTAATGAAACCGGATGGAAACGTACCGTTGTTGGGAGACACAGGTGTGAACATTATGGCCGGGTCCGAAACAGACTGGAGGAAGAAATTGCTTAATGAGATGGATCCTGACACACCCTCGCAAGCCCTGAAGTGGTCCGGCGCATATGCGATGCGATCCGGCTGGGAGACGGACGATCTATATCTGTTCTTCAATGCTGGACCGCATGGAACGATGCACAATCACCAGGATTACCTGTCATTGGAAGTTTCGGGATTCGGGAAACCGCTGATCGTAGAGCCTGGAATCACACCCTACGGAAGAGCAGAACAACGGAATCAGTTGATCTCATCTCCGGCACACAATACGCTGACAGTAGATGGGTATGGACAGCACCGATCACACCTGGAGCCCACCGAACCTTCCACGAATCCATGGCATACATCGCCTGAATTCGATTATGTTGAGGGAACGTTTGACGAAGGATTTGGGCCGGATCAATCTCTCAAAGTGACGCACACACGTTCGGTTCTGTTTATCAAGGATGAATACTTCCTGGTTATCGACAGGTTGACGGGGGATGGTCTCCACGACGTGCGCTGGCATTACATGTTCTACCCTCAGTCGCTAGAGCTGGGATCGGATGGAACATCCGTCCATTCCAACGAGGTAGATGGCCCAAATGTGGCGTTTTTCTGGAGTGATCCAGAACTGTCGGCCGAGATTATCCAAGGGGAAACCGTTTACCCCTACCGAGGTTTGATGACGTCGCAAGAAGATCGGGAGACCAGTTCTCTGATACTGGAAGCGAGAGCCTGCCTACCTTCCAGTACGGCATTCTTGATCGAACCGTTTAGGGAGGAAAAGGGATCGGTTATGACCCTCTCACGGATGGAAGCGGAGAAGGGTGTTGCCGTGATGGTCGAGCATCCGGACGGGAAGGATGTCGTGATGATATCACCAACGGTTTCCGGTGACCTTCGGACCGATGGTGTTGCGACCGTCTTCAGATCGAGATCCGACCAATATTATTGCGTCCTGGCTTACGGCGGAACATCTGTCACCGTTGGCGGCGTGCCTGTCGCCGACATGGATATTTCGATCAGCTGGCATTAGGTCTCGGGGAGGTCTCCATGCACGTAGGTCTGCTTGTCAATGAAACCGAGCTCGAAACAATCAGAGCGAAGATACGTGACCACAGGTGGGCAGAGAACGGATGCCGACGACTGAAGAGCCAGGCAGATCAGATCTTTATCGGCAAACGTCCTGCAAATTCAACCCTCAATACCCTTGAGGCTGCCGCCATATATTTTCGTATTACGGGCGATGACGGGTATCTTTCTCACGTTCAGTCCATACTTGAACGTACCGAATCATTTCCGGACTTGTTCGGAACAGTTTCATCGAGCACATATGATTTCGGATGCAACACACTGGCCACAGGACATCGGTTGCCGCATCTGTGCACCATTCTGGATCTTCTCTGGGAGACACTTCCAGATTCTGTTAAGGATCACGTAGCCGACAACTTGATTCGACCTGCAGTAGAGCATCTACGTACCAACGATCGTCGTGACTCCAATTGGCAGACAGCCCACAGTACAGGATTGCTCGCCGCGGGGCTGGTGCTTGCGGACAAAGCAACTGTCGACTTCGCGCTGAACGATCCGGACCATGGGCTGATTCGTCATATGACGACTTCTTTCCTGAGCGACGGTCTTCACTGGGAGGGCAGTTTCGGGTATCACTGGGGTACCTTGCGTAATTTCCTGCTTTCTGCTGAGATGGTGCGTCACACCGGGGTTGATCTGTACTCTGAAGGGGATGAAACGCCTTACATAAAGAGGATGCTGGATGTACCGTTGGAGATGGCCTTTCCCGATCGATCTCTTCCTGTGAACAATGATGCAGGGCATTCTTCCCTTGATGAACTCCATCAGGATTATGAGCTTGCCTATGCCCGTTATCAGGATTCTGCCTATGGATGGGTGTTCAAGGACAGTGACCGTACCTCTCTGTATGCACTCCTTTTCGGTGAACCGGAAGTTTGTACGGAGACCCCTAATAGCAGGAGCACCACCCTTGCACAGTCTGGATGGACTTCTCTCAAGGAGGTCGAAGGTTTCGATTACTGGAACTCGAAGGGAATGGCAGTAGTACTTGACCACGGTCCACACGGAGACTGGCATGGACATCCGGATAAGCTTGGGATCGAATTGTTTGCCAACGGTCTCAAATGGATCGGAAACGAAGGTAGTCCTGTCGGGTATCACTGCCAGCAGCATTGGGAGTACTTCCGCACCACACTCGCGCACAATACGGTGGTGGTGGATTTTCAAGATCAGCATTTCGTACGAGCAGGCGACGATGTATACCAGGACCTCGAGTACACTGGTGAACTCATCGCCTGTGAACTGGAGGGTTCACCGAAGACCGTATCTGCTTCGGTCAACTGGGTTTACGAGGGTGTTGAGTACAAACGCAATCTGTCCATTGATTCCAATGGCCTGAGAGATTTGTTCGAGTTGGTATCCGACAAGGTGCACACATACGACTACATTCTCCACGGAAGAGGCAAGGTCGAACCGGTTGAGCTTGAGATGGTGAGGAACCGTCTGCCACAGGAAACAGGAGGATACGAGTACTTCGTGAACACATCACGTGGGACGACTGGAGATGACTCAACCTTTGTATTCAAGGATGGCGGCTGGCCCGACGGACGGTTCGTGCCTACCGGCAGGGCGCTGGAAGTCACCATTGTGGGTACACCAGAGACCGAGATCTTCACGGGTTACGGTCCTTCACATCTTGCAGGTGTTTATGTTCCGTTTCTGCTGGTTCGAAGAGGTGGGGTAGACACGACCTTTCAGACGACAATCAGGTCGATTTGCAGCGAGGATGAATCCTAACCCATGCAATGAACCCAAATGCTCTTTGTGTCGGTTGAGGTAGAGGAGGTATTTGACAATGACTTCGAGAGAGCAAGTGCTCAAAGCTGTGAACTTTGAGAGGCCCGACCGCGTGCCGATAGATCTGAATGCGATGCGGGCATCGGGGATCAACGCGGTGGTTTTTGGCGGGAAAGGCAACGACGATATACATTGAGATGTCTGAGCGAGCAATTCGTTCACCAATCCCTATAATTCTCAACTCAAGAGCCGGTAAATTGTCCAGGAGTCATCTCTTGTTTGCCAGGATCCAGACGTCCTTGAAGAACTTTTGATGGTCCTCGGACATGCCACCAATTACCACTGGATTCATGCAGGGCTTTGGCTCGTGGAAGCGCACAGACGCGTGGTTATAGGCAATGAGTATCGCGCATCGGGGGTTTCCCGCGTGGGTCCATCGAGATCCCGTATGTCGGGTACCTTCAGAGAACATTACCAGACTTCCTGGTGGGCATCCGTAAGTTTCCCAAAGTCCGGATTCGGGATCATCAGCCATCTCGGGCCAGTTTCCCTCCTGGGCGGAGGCCAGGTTGGCCTTGTGCGAGCCGGGGACCAGGCACGTGCCGCCCTGACCTTTCACGACTTCGTTCAACTCCCATACGATTCGGGTCATGGCGCTATAGATTCTGTTATTGTGAAACCTGTATGAGAGGGAGGGGTCCAGGTTCGTTCCGCCAACGTGCGGTGTCCAAGGGTCATTTGTGTCCTCTGATGATCGGTTGGACATAAAGACGCTCTCCAGGCGCCATCGATCCGGGCTAGGATCGATCAGGGCTTGTAAGATTCCCACCACCCGGGGGTGATCGATGAGGAACTCGGCGGGTCCTGCTATCGGGGCTCTTTGATGTTCCGACAGACTTTCCGGACTTTTTCTGAGGATGTCGATGTGGTCCCTTACGGTTTCGGTTTCCTCGTCCGACAGTACATTGGGTATTACCAGGAAACCCTTCAGGTCGAATTGAAACCGCTCGTAGTCTGTCATCTGGATTACCGCGGGATCTTCCTGTGTAGTTCCGTTTGGTGTTGTTTCAGCCTTATCGTTCATGTTTCATCCCTCCCGATTTCCTGGATACTGTAGCTCCATAAGTGTGCGCCACTGGCGAAGTAAATGCGACCGTTCTGGACTACGATTCCTGCAGTGATCGGCTCTCCTGGACGGCCGATTTCTTCGTGATTGAAATTACCAGTGTCAATTTGAACAATGGCTTCCGTAAAAAGTGCGTAGATGCATCCATCCGGTCCAAGCGCCATGGTCCTGGGCGCCTGCATCCCTGTGGTGTTACCGTATCCGGTTAACTCTTCCTGGTGAACCGTCTCGCCATTGTCCGGATTCAGCACAAACAGATGGTTTGGAGGTGCCAGGCCATAGACCAGATTGTCTGACCCAACTATGAGATCAGTAATGGATTCTAGTCCCTTCACAGGCATCCACCGGTTTACGATTCTTCGTGAAGACCATTCCAGTCGGTAAACCTCCGCCTCCGTCGCAGTCCCTGTCCCACCGGTTCCAGGTCGTATTGTAGTTCCGATAACAAGGTCTCCACTGGGGAGGGGCGAGATGGCTGCAACACCCTGATCGGCAACCAATTCTTCGCGACTATGGACTGTTGGCGTGCCTGAGGGAAGGTGGTAAACAAGCAGTCCTCCCCCAACCAAACCTCGCGCAGGGTTTCCACCAACGAGGATGTGCTCACNATCGGGATGGGCGAGTACTGCGAATGGACGGCCGTAGGTGGTTCTGGCCTCCAGTGGACCATAGAGCAGTCCTGGATTGTCGCCTTCGCCAATGGGAACATCATCGAAGGGTAGGGATGGATCATACTCAAGCAATGCCCCCGAACTGTAAACTGCACCGTACAGTTTATTTCCTTGCCTGACCCACTGATTGACGTGGCCCCCATTGCCTCCCAATCCCCAGTTGTCGACTTGCTCTGTCTTAGTATCGAACCGGAACACACGGAGCGGGATACCTGTGGCGCCATACACTTTGTCGTCCGGACCTGCGACCATCGAGTAGATTCTGACTCCCGCATTTGAGTAGTCAAAATGGATCTCTCTTGGTTCGGTCGCGCCAACATCCAGAACCATTGCGGTTTTGTTCGGCACGCTTACCGCCGAGAAGCTTGATCCATCCGACCAGCGCCCGAAATGGCCCACTGTGGTGGTATATCCCCTTCGATCTACCTCGGGCTGTCCGGAAATCTTCTCGGCCTGTCCATCGTACAAGCGATACCAGGATTCTCCCTTTGCCAACCTGCAATAGACTCTTCCATCTGTAGCCCGCCAGACTTCTCTTCCATCGGAGTACCCCCGTTTCTCTTCAGGATACACCTGACGCTTTTCCAGAGATCCAGGATTGAAGGCCAAGATGTTACCACGTTGATGCTGGATGGCGGCGTAAATCCACCCCTTTTCGTCGGCAGCCAATTGGGGATACTGATCCCAGGTTTCCTCAGCGAGCGGCCCGTAATTCATCAATTCCCTGGTGTCTATATCGAATGAGAGCAGCTCGCCATTGGGATACATCCCCAGATATAAGATGCCATTGTCATCCATAGTGAAGGACATGGTGATCTGAGGGGGAACAGGGCCGACACGCTGAAGCGTGCGTGTGGCAATGTCGAATTCGACTAGCTCATGGTCAAGGGTGTCGTAGAGCTTGTTGTCCGGGGACAGAAAGTTGTGGAAAGCACCTGCGTCGCTGCCCTGGGGATCGAACTGCGTCGATTCACCTGTCTCGGCATCCACGAGGAGATAGTAGGTCTTCTGCTTGCCGATACCCGCCCATAGCTTGATGACAATGATACGGCGGCCTTCGGCATCGAGCGCAGGCATGGCGCCACTCCACCCCCCCATCCCTACGGGAGCAACTATGCCGTGATTGCTGAATCCATCTGCTGGTTGGGGTGAACTGTCAGATTGCATACCGGAAGTCTCCAAAGGGGTCATTGGGTTTCTCTTTGTGTCTGGTGGCATGGGGCTATCAAACTACACTCCAAATCCCTGGGCGAATACAACCTCAGTCGCGTATTGGCTGGATGCAGAGCGCCTTCGCATCTGAAGAATCGAATTACTCAGTTCCATTTGTTGTCTGTACATTCAGTTCGATGCGGGTCTGGACAAGAATCCGGAATCCTGCTCGAGCAATGGTTGTGTGATTCTGAACAATTCACGAATGCGAACCGACATGCAATAGGACGATCCGATACTGGTTTTCCTCAGGGCACCCTTCTCATCCAGTATGGCAGCCATTTTGGTGAAGTCGTTGGACGATCCATCCTGGCGCAGATACTCAATGGATTCGGAACGGATTCGACTGCCATCAGGAAGAATCACGGTCGAGTCCTTGTAGTCTCGGTGTTTTCTGTAGGGCACTCCGACAAATTCTTCCACCGCGTGAAGGGCGGTGCAGGATTGGAACGTCACTCCGAGAAGTACGATCCAGGCATCCAATTTCCGCAAAGCGTCAAAAGTGCTTCCTAGGCCGAAGCTGCTGACACCATCTCCCAGAACTGCCAGGGCGTGGGTGCCGACTACCGCAACTGAGTGACAGATGTGCACACTGCGGCGTACGCCTTCTCGCTTGCGAAAGGTTTCCGGTATCAACCCGGTCTCACAAGGGGTGTTTTGCAGGTCGAATTCAACCACAGGTTCAGAGTGGAAATCTCCCCACGTGAATGTTGGCATCACCAACGTACCACCTGGTCCCAAAACACCGAGAAAGGCATCGATGACGGATTCCGGGCCTCCTTCTACCTGCCCAAACGCACTAAGGGAGGAATGGACGAAAACCACATCGTCCTGTAGCAGACCCAGCCTGGTCAGTCCTTCCTGTATGCCTGATCTATTGACTCCTGGCGAACTCATCTTTTCCCCGGACATTATGTAGGTGCTTGAGACGGACATAGGAAATATCTGGTAACACAAGTGGTCTGTCGAGTATAGAATGCAGCCACTTAACCGGTCTCCACGTTTCAGTCCCGGTGGCATCCTCTTTTAGTGTTCGCAGATCGGGCTATTGACCGGGTCTCACCAACAGTCTATATCGCCATGTTTGAGAGGGTTTGCAGACTCTCTATGAAGCCAATGGCACGATGGCAGGTAATTTTCGACATAGATTAAGTCAACGTCTCCACCTACTCAGCCCAGTCCCGATGGCGTCTCCCCTCAGATGAGACNGTCTGGCGGGACATTTCTGTTTTGAGGAGCCAAGGAAGTGATTGATCAACTCGCCATTGGAAATAAAAACATGCTAACACCAGAGAAAACACACGGCGATTGTTTGATGCAAAGAATCCGGAGCGTGCGGGGATGAATGACAATCTCTGGCCTCGCACACTACGACAGTGGGTAACTCAAGGTTACCCGAAAAGGGAGGGTGGCGGAAACGGGAACACGGAATCGAACAGGGTCGATGGGGGAGCCATTGCTCCCGGAGACCACTTTGAATTCGACTTGTATCCGGTGGGTGGCTGGTACGATCTGATGCCGATCAGGGGTGTCAACGAAGTGGTCGAGGAGACCGACGAGTGGCAGGTTGAGCGCAATGGTGCAGGAGCATTGTTGAAGAGGTGGAAAGATAAGGACGGGACACCCGAGCACGTCGATTTCGAAATGACCAGTCGCGAAATTGGGGAGCGGGACTACCGGCCTCACCTGTTGGATGTTGACAGTGACCGGGTAGATGTTGAAGGTTCGCGTGAGGCGCTACAGTGTGGTGCCGAGAGGGAGAAGTGGACCTACTACGGGACCCTGTTTATCTGGGAGCAAATGTGTCGCAGCCTAGGTGACCTGTGTATGTATGAGAGCCTTGTGCTGGATCCCGGTTGGATTCACGACTTCAACTGTGCGTATACCGACCATCTGAATGCCCATTTCAAAATTCTCCTGGAGGAGGCGGGGGTGCCGGACGGAATGTGGCTGTATAAGGACCTAGGGTTCAAACAGCGTTTCTTTTGCTTTCCTAAGGTACTGAACGAACTCATCTTTGCCTATTACAAGGAGGTCGTCGACTTCTTCAATTCTTACGGCGTAAAGGTTTTGCTGCATAGCTGCGGATTCGTGGAGGAGGCGCTTCCTCTGATCCAGGAGGCCAGCTTCGACGGCCTCAATTCAATGGAGGTGGCTGCCGGTAACGGAATTCTCAAATTTGCAGAGGATTGTGGGGACAGGCTGGTTTTTATCGGAGGGGGGCGACAAAAGAATCATCGAGTCGCACGACAGGGAATTGATACGAAAGGAAGCCACCATATTTATGCGAGAAATGAAAGCGGGAGAGGCCAGCTTCCTATTCAGATCAGACCAATCTATCTCAACCAATACGAACTACGAAGACTTCAAGTGTCTGGTGGAGGTCTACCGGGAGGAAGCAATGTATTGAACCGTCATTTCAGATACCTATCCAGGATAGCCTGGTAAAAGCCCTCGGATTTAAGGGTATCGAGGGCAGCCTGAAATTCCGGATTAGCGAATCTTCCTTCTCATTGTGGAAGGCATAGTGCAACTCCTTCTCGTTGAGGACAAACACCGTGATGTAGTCATCAGGATCAAGTCCCAGGGACTTGATCTCCCAGGCGGCCACATTCTCGCCGTATGCCCAAAGGTCAATCCTTCCCGGAATCAGCTTCAGTATATTTGTGGCAGTTGAAGATACGGATTCCAAATTCTCTTTCGGCACTTTTGCATTAAGCAGGAACTACTCCGCGACATCATCCCCAACGACTCCGATTCCATAATTCTCAAGTTCAGCGACAGAATTGATCTTGAGATTCCGCTCTTTCGCGGCAATGAGCACGACACGATTAACCGCTATGGGTCCCACCCATTTGAACAGTTGCTCCCGGTCTACGGTCCGCGTTGTTGAGAACAGATACGTCTTGGGTTTTGTAAGTTTCGACCGATACCCGCGGGCCTATGGTACCAGTGTGAATTGATCGCGTTTCAGGCTCGAACCTAGTCTTTCCAGAGTGAATTCCAGTAGCTCCAACGAAATTCCCTGAAGACGGCCTTCCTGTCTGAAGTTATAGGGCGGGTATTGTTCCGTCAAAAATGTAAGCTCGTCAACAGGCTGAGCGAATNTTGATGGAGCTGCAGTAGTCAACAGCGCCGTGCAGATCACCAGTCCCAGCAACGCGCCGATGGAAAATCCAAATTTCAAAGCTGTTCTCCTCCGTATGCTTGCCTGAGTTCTATCAGAGGATGACTCTCAGACATCTGAAACTTGACCAGTATTTCCCGTGCAATCATGTCTCGTTTCTGCTGACTATCTGGCAATGCCACGTCCTGTGGTACCGTCACCCAACCATTTATGTTTCGATCGAAGACGGCAGGCATACCCTCCTCATAGCCCATATGGACATCCTCCAGCCAGTTCAAATCTTCCCAGTTCATGAATTCCATGTACTTTTTCAGAAACGGGGTGAGCAACGTATAATCCGGTAAAAGATTAACATCATACCTATATCCGATATGCTGACCAATCTCCTTTTCCCGGTTGGAGTCCAGTCCCTTCGAATTCAGGTAATAATCCACATCCTTTTCTTCCTGATTGCTCATCACGTCTCCAGTTGTGACATTTGGTTAAAGGACCGCCTTTGCGTCAGAACCTTAGTACCGGTTCATTTCAGGATGGCCCACGGTGAACCTCGTGCCCGCCAGGGGGACCTCCGCCATTGCGGAGGCTTCCATTGTAAGTGCTGCCAGGTCTTCAGGTTCCAATGAGTGAACATCAGTTTTGCCGCAGGCCCTGGCGAACATCTGGCATTCCAGGGTCAGCGTATGAAGAAAATTGTAGACCCGTGTGGCAGCCTCGTCGGGATTTAAACGTTTCCGAAGTTCAGGCTCCTGGGTCGCAACGCCGACAGGGCACAATCCCGTATGGCAGTGATAACATGATCCCGCTGAGACCCCGACGGTTCCCTCGTAGTCTGCTTCCGGAATGTCCTTGTTACAATTCAGAGCTATCATCGCTGCGGTGCCGATCGCTACTGCATCNGCGCCGAGTGCAAGCGCCTTGGCCACATCAGCCCCATTCCGGATTCCTCCCGCATAGACCAAAGTAATTTCACCGGATTTGTCAACGTCATCCAGTGCTCTCCTGGCCTGGCGTATCGCAGCGATTCCGGGAACTCCCGTATCTTCAGTGGCCAGGTGAGGGCCTGCTCCTGTAGATCCTTCCATTCCATCGATATAGATGCTGTCCGGCCCCGTTTTTGCCGCCATCCTCACATCATCGTAAACTCGGGCAGCTCCCAATTTGAGCTGAATGGGGACTTCCCAGTTGGTGGCCTCTCGTATTTCTTCGATCTTCAGCGCCAGATCGTCCGGCCCCAACCAGTCGGGATGGCGGGCAGGCGACCGCTGATCGATCCCGGCAGGGAGGGACCGCATTTCCGCCACCTGATCCGTTACTTTCTGCCCCATAAGGTGGCCACCGAGACCGACTTTGCACCCCTGTCCAATGAAGAATTCTACGCCATCCGCCACGTGCATATGGTGCGGATTAAATCCGTATCNCGACTGGATGCACTGATACAACCATTTCTCGGAATATCTGCGCTCATCCGGCAGCATTCCCCCCTCACCAGAGCAAGTTGCCGTACCGGCCATGGTAGCCCCCCTGGCCAGGGCGATCTTTGCCTCATATGACAATGCCCCGAAGCTCATTCCGGTAATATAGATGGGGATATCCAGTTCGAGCGGGCGTTTTACGTTCGGTCCCAGCACCGTCCTGGTTTCGCACCTCTCTCTGTAACCCTCAATTACAAATCGGGTCAGCGTACCGGGAAGAAAGGTCAAATCATCCCACGAAGGAATCTTTTTGAACAGGGCCATCCCACGCATGCGGTACCGACCCATTTCCGATTTGATGTGTATGTCATCGATTACGTGTTCGGGAAACATGAAATTCTTACCCAATATCTGGCGGTTGCGATCGGGCTTCCCGTGTTCCCCTGAACTGTGTTGATGTGATTCCATTTGCCAATCCTTCTTTATGGTTGTTCGAGTTTTGGCTTCATTCAAGGTTCTCCACGATGCCGTAAATTACAGTACGATTTTCTTTTCTGTTGGTTCCAGATTGTCATAGTTCCAAAGTTGTTTGCCTGCAACAATCTTTTGGAGCTTCTCGACCCCATTGGGAGCTTCCATACCGTACCTTTTGAGTTTTGCAGCCAGCCACTGTGCTTCCAATTCCGTCATCTCCCCCAGCACAGCATCGATACCCAGCGATTTGATCTCTCCCCCGACATATATGACGCCGTCGTACATCGAGTCACCCAGGTTTTCGTCTGCATCACCCAGGATTATCATTCTCCCTCGCTGCATCATAAACCCGGACAGCATTCCTGTTCGACCCTTGACCAGGATCGTGCCACCCTTCATGTTTATTCCTGTCCGACTTCCCACATCACCCAAACACACCAGATCACCACCCCTGATAGCCGCTCCGAAACAAGACCCTGCATTCTTTTCCACAACTACGACGCCGGCCATCATATTCTCGGCGCAGGACCACCCAACACGGCCTCTTATGCGAACATTGGGTCCATCGATGAGGCCTACGCCGAAATAGCCCAATGAGCCTTCGAATTCCAGCTTGAGCCGATTCAGGATGCAAGTACCCAGGGAATGCTGCGCATTGGGGTTTTGCACCACAATGTGGCCAAACCCCTTGCCCATTAAATCCTTGATCTGCCGATTTACCTCTTGAGCCGTCAATTCCTGTGCGTCGATCACCCGACGTTTCTCGAGATCCACGTCGCAGCTCCAGGAGTACGCCAACCGGTCCGTCTCCTGCGCAGTGAAGAAAGTCCGGTACGTGCGGCCGGCAAGCGTTTCCTTATGCATCCCCATCTGGTATGACCTGTGCTGTCCGCTCACCTTTAGTTCTGCCATACTCTGACTTCCCCCGCATATGGATCGACGGTATCGATTTCGTGTGGAAACACAGTTCGAATGGCCACCTCTTCCGATGCCAGCGCAATTCCCATTTCGCCTTCATACAGAACCATGGGCTTGGCTGCCATCACATCCTTGGCCATTCCTAGGCTGTCGGAAGTGGCCACAAGGTATGTGAAAACGCCATCCAGTTCGTCGATCGAGTTCCACATGGCTTTTTCCAAAGATGTGTCCTGATTGATTTTGTCCGCAATGTAGACTGCAATGAGTTCGGAGTCGCAGTCCGAGACAAATCGATGGCCCCGGCGTTCGAGCTCCCTTCGTTTGGACCAGTAATTTGTCAACTGCCCATTGTGGACTACCGAAATGTCGCTGAAAGGATAGGCCCAGTATGGATGTGCTGAACATATGTCGACATCCGATTCGGTTGCCATTCGAACATGGCCTATGGCGTGAGTGCCGACGAATTGGCCCAGCTGATACTCATCGCTTACCTGGTTTGCATCCCCCAGATCTTTTATCAATTCTAGGGCGTCACCAATGGAAAGGATTTCCGCACCCTCGATTTCCTCTATGTAGTCGGCAAATTTACGAAGATCTCCGCTGTAACCGATCTTGTATAGAAAGGCATATTCAGTGGCTTGTTGGGCCTCGATGATGTTTCCACCAAGGGTGTTGATCCTCTCGTCCACCTCTGAACGCCGTATCTTGATCTGATCGTGGATTTCGAATCCCGTTGCAAGATCTTCTTTTTCGGCCACCTTGAACCGTATTACCACCTGTCCCTGCTTCGGCGTTCCGTAAACAGCAAATCCTGTCGAGTCAGGTCCCCGGTGCTTCATAGACTGGAGCATTCCGGTCATTTCCTTCCCGATATCCCCGACGGTTCCCCTGTGAATGATTCCTGCTATCCCACACATTATTCGGTACCCCTATGGCAGACAATCCCAGTATGTTTCGAGATCCCAATCCGTTACTGTGGCGAGGAATCGCTCCCACTCGTCCCGTTTGTAATGCATGTAGACCTTGTACATCTCACCCGGAAGCGCTGACTTTACGACATCATCCTTTTCCAATTCATCCAGGGCTTCCCCAAGCGTCGTGGGTAGTTTCTTGACTGTCTTCCCTTCTTCGATCGCCTCGTAAATGTTGCGGTGCTCCGGCTCGCCAGGTGAGAGGTCTTGGGTGATTCCCGCGTCAAATGCTTTCAGCAGCGCGCCAGCAATCAGGTATGGGTTCACCATCGAGTCAACAACGCGGTATTCGAGCCGACCAGGAGCGGAAACCCGCAGGCTGCAAGTACGGTTTTGGTACCCCCAATCGGCGTAGACAGGAGCCCAGAATCCGGTGTCCCAAAGCCTTCGGTAGGAATTGACCGTGGAGCATCCAATGGCTGTCAGTGCCGGGAGGTGTTGTATCACTCCGCCAATGGAGTTCAAACCGATGGGACCCGGTTTTCTATCTCCCTCCAGGGGACTGAAGAGGTTTTCGCCGTCACTAAGATGTAGAAAAACGCCATCCATTCCCGGCAAGTCTTGATTTCCCAGGGCATTTACTTTGTCTTGACCGCCTCGCCACAGCGAGAGGTTGTGGTGGCATCCCGATGCTGAAACACCCATAAACGGTTTGCTCATGAAACAGGCGATCAGGTTGTGTTCACGGGCAACCTGCGCACAGATTTGACGGTATGTCGTAAGTCTATCGCACGTACGAAGTGCCTCATCGAAAGTAAAGTTCAACTCCAACTGACCCGGTGCATCTTCGTGGTCTCCCTGGATCATGTCCAGGCCCATTGCACGGGCATATTCGATGACTTTCATGACGACCGGTCTTAAAGACTCGAACTGATCTATGTGGTAACAATAGGGCTTGCTGAAACCATCCGAGGGTTTGCCATCCGGACTCTTAGTCAGCCACATCATCTCCGGCTCGGCACCGTGCCGCAGGTGTAGTCCATCGTGATCTTGCTGGAACTGTTCCTGTATGCGACGCAGGTTTCCACGGCAGTCAGCCGTTAGAAAAGCCCCGCCGTCCTCTTCTTCTTCCCTGTTCCGAAACAAAGTGCAGAATACCCTTCCTACCTGTTTGTCCCAAGGTAACTGAACGAATGTCTCGGGGTCTGGAATGCCAACCAACTCGGATGCCTCAGGACCATAACCAATGTAATTGTCGTGGCGGTCCATGAACAGGTTAGCAGTTGCCCCATATACCAATTGGAATCCCCTGGTCGCTATATTCTCCCAGTGATCGGCTGGCACGCCTTTACCAACAACTCGTCCAGTAACCGATACAAACTGATAGTATATGTACTGAATGCCAAGCGAATCTATCTTCTTTCGAACGTCCTTCACGAGTTGATCTCGGCCCTGCGCGAGGACGTAGTTTTCAAGGTCTGAGGACAGGACTGCTCGAGCGTCGTCTGGCACGGCACCTCCCTTCTTTTATTCGAACGTTCTGAACTTGTGATCTAAACCTGAAGACTAATATGGATTGGCAGGGGGTAAGACACAGAGGTGATCACCGCTACGGGGAGGGTGGGAATATGGATGAGACGTTGAGTGCAGCTAACTCGTGGTTTGAGTTCGATGCACTTTGGATCAACAGGGCATTGTTATCTCTGACTTTCTGGCTCAGTGATTCTTGTAGATCAAGAAATTCATATGGATATCCTGCTTCATCAGGTCATCGAAACGGATCTTATTGGTCGAGAGATGCGTAGACTTCTCAGTGACCTTAAGAGTGGCCTGGACGAGGCTACTTGGTGATTACTCCCATCTCTCCCAGGACCTCGACGGGTTTCAGATGGGCCAATACAACACCTTTGTTCTTTGCAACCATCTAGCTGGCAAGGAAGATGAACATTGAGTTGCTGTTGTCGCTTTCCTTACACACCAACTTCCCCGGTTTGAATGTTTCCATCTTGCTAGCATTTACAACCTGTTGCACCTGGTTGGCTGAGAGTCCTCGAAAAATCGGGATCTTCTCTGCGAGTTTCAAGTTAGCGGACGGTTCCACTCTTTCCGATATCACAAACCTCTTTTATTACAAATCGCATTTTCGTCCTGACGTACCTTGCCAGCAATGTAGCCAACAAATGGTACTCTTTCAAAAGTCTCGACGCAAATAGAATGAGAACACCTTCCGAACCAAAGACGGCAATACCCTCGCGCGTCTCCCAGACCGTCTTCAGAACGAGGTGGCACGGGCAACGGCAGTCAGTTTGTAGATTCTGCCCTCCTAATCGACACGATTCGCATCCCATTTCGAGAATAAATGATTATGTTGTACTATCGGAATCGGGAAATATATCTACCTTCGTGGAAACAACTTCTCCCGGGTTGAGCTCCAGAAAATGTGAGGCATCTGAATCTTATGAAACGTGAACACGAGTGGATCAGGCGGGCAAGGGTATTCCTGATGGACAATTATCACCCCCCCTTCTGGCCGGACATCACCTTTGATGCCGGTCAGGTCGTCAAGGCAATGCAGTACTACTACGCCAACGCAATTCGAATCGGTAGTGCGGGCAAATGGGCGGTGTTCCCCAACGATCATTGGCCAACCCACCCCGGGCTGAATGGACGCGATTTGATTCAGGAGATGATTGAAGAAGCCCATCCTCAGGGCATTCGTGTAATCACCTACGTTCCGCTTTCCCACATCATCCCGGACGACAATATCATGGTGAATCATCCGGAGTGGCTTCACCATCCTGCACGCGGAGTCCCGGCTACAGGACGTTTTCACCATGGCGGTGGGCTGCACCGCCACGTTTGCTGGAATACGCCCTACCGGAATGCCATCACCCGTTTTGTCAAACAATTGGTCACTGATCACGAGATCGACTGCTTTTACACTGACTCGACTGTCCCCTACCACTCCCACCCTGGACCGAGATCGAACCTGTGCTATTGCAACTGCTGTCAGGAAAAATTCGAGGACCGGTTCGGGTGTCCCATACCGTACGCGCCAGATCCCCACTCTCTGTCGAAAACAGATCAAGAGATTTTGGAAAAATGGAGTCTGGAATATGGCCGCATTGTGAGCGATGTGTTGATCGAACTGGTAGAGTGGATTCGAAAAGAACGAGACATTCCGGTGGTCACCCACGGATGCGGATTCGCCTTCTGGCCGGAAGCCCGGCTCATGGAGGTGCACGACGGTCTGCTCTACGAAGCCGGAGGCGACTTCCTCCACCGTCTCGAGGCCACCAGCCTGGGCGAATCTTCCGGAAAAGCAGTTTGGCAATATGTGGGGGCGCTCACCGGGTGGTCGCGGCTTCAGTGCTTTTCTCAGGATCTGGTTGAAGAGGCAGCGGCAAGCTTTGCCGGGGGTGGGGCTGTGCTGGTGGCCTGCGGGGTAAATCTTACGTTGGCCTATCCCCAAAGCACGCACGAGGAATTGGCGTCCTTTTTCTCCATCCTAGAGTCGAACAACGCCCTGATGGACAATCTCCACCCCACGCGCGGGGTTGCGGTCCCCTATGTATTACCTGTTCGGGCTTACGAAATGCTGGACCACCTCCGGTTCCGCACAAAGCCGCTCAAGGTCAGTGATCGTCCTGGTGATGCCGTGAACGGTGCTGTGGTTGACACACCCTCGCAGGAGACGTGCATCAGAGGAGCATTCTCCTCAATGCTCGCGAATCACATACCTGTGCAGATGGTGGAAGAAGGCGTCCTTCGCGATTCCCAAGCGCTGAGTCGTTATCCCCTCCTATTTTTGCCGAATATTGGGCACCTCAAAGAGGATGAAGTGCAGACGGTTTCGGACTACGTTGCGGCTGGCGGGTGTCTCTTGGCCAGCTATCGGACAAGCCTGTATGGACCCGGCGCAGGTGAGTTGCTGGATAACTTCGCTCTCGCTGATCTGCTGGGCGTTGATCGGATCGAGTGTGAACCTGATCGCCGGCTTGATTACGAGCATCATTTATGGCATTCGGGGGTTTTCGATGTCTACTTACGTTCTGTCAAAGACGAGTGGCTCGCCCGCAGCCACAATCAGGAGATATGGCCTGCGAATCGGTTCGAAATGGTTCGTGAACGTTCTGGTACAAAGGTCGTAGCGAATATTGTCTGGGGAGGTCGCGAGGAAGAACTGCTGTGGCCGGCTGTTACTTCGAGAGAAATTGGGAAGGGGAGAGTGGTGTACATGGCACCCGCCCTGGAGCAGCTGCACTTCGAATACCGGATGCCAATGATCCGTGACCTCCTGGGCGCAATCGTCGATTGGTTGTGTCCCAAGGCACGTCCTGTTACGATGCAGGCACCCGACCAGCTGCTCGCGATACCGAATGAAAAACCTGGGACCCAGGTCCTGTTTCTTATCAACCACACGGGTGAGCGCGTTGAGGGGCTGTCGAACATGTGGCCTCGACTGAGCCGCCAGTTCGAGTATGTTCCACCGGTTGCAGAAGTAACCCTGTGTTGGCGCTTGAACACTACCTCCGGACCCGAGCGGGTCTGGGATTTGGTAACGGGTGATGACCTGGAGTTCTCCTGGGTCAAGGGCCGGCTGAGTATTGAGCTTGAAGATGTTGGTCAGTATGCGATTTTTGCCGCTGAACTTTAAAACAATGAATCACCTATCTACCTTAATGCAGCATACGCCATCTCAAGATTATAATGTGCCTGAATTTGCCTCCTTCGGCACGATTATCCGTAGCGGCCCTCTACATAGTCTGCTGTTGCATCGTGT
>PAQK01000059.1 GCA_002709665.1 Gemmatimonadota bacterium
GTCAAAGTTCACGCGTCCTCCACTTCCCCCACCACCTCTATATGAAGATTTACTGCCATGCGTAGTAGACATCCTCATTGTCTTCCCACCCGTCGTATCATAAATGTTTTGAACAGCAGGTAGTATTAAGGTCACGAGTTTGAAAAATGCCTCTTCTGTTTGTTGGCTACTCTGGAAGGCGAATGGGTTCGCTTCTGAGACTTTTTCCTTCTTTGGAGTTCCACCCTGAAGGGCATAGGGGTTCGAAATAGTAACATCTTCCTTTTGGGGACCTCTTGCTGCCGACTCGTTTCCAGCCTTACGGGCCGCAACAAGATTCGATGGGGCAATTTCCTCTTTATGACCGCCTGCTTTTACGAAACCATCCACCTCCAGATTGAGTTTTTCCAGCGCCTTAAAAGCAGCTATTTGTGCTCGAATGACTGCTTTTTGGGCCTCTATTGCATTCCTAAAAGCCGGCTGAAGTTTTGGGGGCACCTCAAGCTTTCCCGGTGTTCCAGCAGCGGCTTTAGTAGGTCCTGATAGCCTACGTTGCTGTGCCGTAGCTGGCAGGGTCATCAGGACCGTCAGGACGGAAGCGATCAACGTTTGTTTCATCCACTGAGTAGACAGGTTGCCTCCTCCAGTTTGGGTGTGTAAGCAACTGGACTTGTTATTCTATCTTTTTGCAAGCCACTCAAAAGCTCCTACTTGAAGCTCCTTCCATCTTGTTCAGAACAAATTCATTTGCCATAGGACTGAGCAAACAGTATGAAATCCTGAAATCCGATCTCATCATTCGAATCGAGGTCGAACTTACCCTCGTAGCGACCATCTCCTCTTTTAGCGCCGTAGACCTTCGCAAACAAGATGAAGTCCGTGAATCCTACCTCTCCATCACCGTTGAAGTCAGCCCTGGGCCCACCATCTGTTATGGCGATGGTTGCAGCATCCTCTATGGTCTTCTTGCCGCCCACACTATACAGGGTTATCTCCTTCAGCAAGATTTCTGCACCTATCCCTTGACCTCTTGCCATCTTGGCCAGCTTAGGAGTGCCGGTCTTGATGAAGCTGATCAGGCCGAACAGCCCACCACCGCTTACCGCATTCTGCGCCCTGCCGTCGAGCATCTTACCATGAATCCTGATCTGATTCTCCTGCACCGTGACATCTGCCCCCTGCCTTTCTACCACGGGCTGTTTACGGGCCCCAATGGCTTGATCCTGGTCTCCGGTGGCCAAAAGAGCGATCTCTTCGCCGTCGATGGGCATATCAAAATCTACGAACTGCAGCTGGTCACTGTCATATTCTACGACGGCTTCGAAACGGGTGAGATCTTGAACTCCACTTCCATACAAGGCGACCTTGACAGTATCGTCTTCGTGGGCTCTAATCTCCCCCACCTCCTGGTTTTCAGGCTCAGGATTACCGTCAAACAATACCGTCCCTGGAGCCTCATCTTTTAGTTCGATGTCTTCTATAACCACGTTGTAGCCAGTAAGGGATGCCCCTGGGTCAACGGAGATTCGGTCAGGTACATCATCTTCATCTTCATCAACCGCAATGCTTAAAGGACCATCGTTTGCTTCTACCTCCACATATAACCGATAATCGTCCTGAGGCAAACCACCAATCTCATAAGTATTTCCATCAAGAATTGAGGACTCTGCAATGATCTGGCCTTCGGGATCAACGGCAATCACTCTGCCATTCACGCTGGCTGCTGTGTCTATGACAGTTGAGTCCGATACAACTACTGGCATAACCAAGCTGACTTCACCTGTTATCGAGCCGACGTCTTCAATATTTGCACTTCCTGTGGCAAACACTGCCTGGACAGGGTCGACAAGCTCGTTACCTGAACGGGACAATGCACTTATCACCGTTAATCTATAAACACGATTATTCTCCAACTGAACATCATTGAACTGGATCGAGCGTCCATCAGAGGTTAAGTCCCAATTATCTTGCCAGTTTGATGTTAGAGGCTTCGGTTGGAGTTGTATGTCCACAGCGATAAAGTTTCTTCCAATGGTTAGAATCTCTTCAGAGAACCTAACAAACGCCTGACATCGAGCGGTCAGCAACAGAGCGTGCTCGATTTCCTCTGGTGGCATTAATCCACATGCAAGAGATATGGCGAAATCCCTGATCCAGAAGGCCGGATAACAATCCCGGCCACCGGGTCTAATCAATGTACCTCCCGTCGTATTCGGACCAGACCCGGCAACGAACTGTCCCGGTCGCACGCGGGAGGCCTCCAGCACATCCCGGGCGAGCGTTTTTAGAAAACGCGTGGCTTCGCGAAATTGCGGTGCGGCCGGTGAGGCACTGAGCTGATTTTTTCTATCCATCGGTACTTTTCCGATTCATGGACAGGCGCTTTATCCCACCACGTGCGAGGACAAGCTTACTGTTGTCGTACATCTCGATGAGTACTTGAGCGGTTTGTGTGCCATCCTGTTGAAAGAGAGGCTGGATCACGCCTTCAATGGTTCCTGCGTCCACTGAAGACAGCTCAAGATTCTCGTGTGTAACATCGTCGAGCCATATCGTATTGTTGGTCAGGTTATCAATGGTGAGGGTGGGGGCAGCATGGCAGTCCTCTACGCGTTCCAAGTCTTCGATGAGCAGGTCCTGCACCCTGAGACGGATGTCCACCAGGGGAAACGACGGGGCATCCGGAACCTTGGAGATACGTACATTCTTGATGTCGATGTTACGAATATCACCACTTCCCTGCGGAAAGGCCCAGTTATCCATATTAATGGTATAACACCGACAGCCGCCGGCCAAGTCGCGGACACGAATGTTCTCAATCCGATGCGTCTCACTGAGTAGCCGTACAAAGGTGTAGGCGCTCTCGGCTGCCAGCCCCTCCACATGTATATTTCGGATCGGACCGCGTTTCATCCCGAGGTTCAGTGCCCTTTCCACATTATCATCCGCGTTCAGCGCCACCATGTCGTCGTTAGGTGTATTGGGAGTGATCGCCTGAAGGTTTCGGATATATCCCTTTTCGCAGAAACCACCCACATGGACGCCGTCTTGGTTGGGCCTTGTAACTGCGTGATCCAGGCGGATGTTCTCAACCGTAAAATGTTGCGCTTCCCCCAGGCGAATAGAAAATGAATCCGGGTTCCGAACCGTCATGTCGGTGAGTCGCAGGTGTCTTATGTTCACAAAGTTGATCGCCACACCTGTGTACGCCTCGGGGTCACCGTCCTCGCCGCGTGTATTACCCTCGTTGTTGCCGTCCCAGATGCCGCCCGTTACCTCGATGTGGTCATTGCCTGAGATATGATCCGCATTGGTCAGCAGAAAACTCCCGGCATCCCGTCCGGCGCCATCGGCAAACCTGAGTACCGCCTCCGGATGGACCAGAAGACATTTGCTGGAGCCTATACGAAGGGTGTCGCCCAGGATGTAGAACCCGGAGGGTATTACGACTACATGGTGAAGCCCGTCCAAAGCTCGCTGGATCGCACCGTGATCGTCCGTTATGCCATCGCCCCGGGCGCCTGTATCATGGACCGATAACGCGGTCGGTTCTGGTGATATGGAAAGGTTCATGTATGCTACTTTTGAGTTGTAATAAGGATTAATTCGAGGAAACCATGAGGCTTAAAGGTTACCTGGCGTTTTAGCCTGGTGTCCCGCACCTGTAATGTCATCTATCGAAAGGGCTGTTGATGTGATCCTGGACCGTGATGGTGACGGAGGTCTCTATTCATTTTCGAATTGCCTGATCCAGTTTTCCACCACCGTAATAGTCGGCGCAGGAACTGATGCAGGCTCAGCAACGCGGTTACGGACCGCCTTGATAAAAAGGCCATCATTACCGACATCGTAATACCTGACGAAAGCATTTCTACCTCCCACTATGCCTAAAGGTAAAAATCGGAAGAGGGAGCGTGGGGTGCCCGCGCGTAACCCCTGTTTGTAACGGATCTGTGCTGCCATGATGTTCCGTCCTTAAGGAAGTACAGTTCGTTACCGTCAGGATGCCATCGAGGTTGCGTGCCGCCTTCGAAGGATACCTGCCACCTGCCGTTGTCGGTAATCGTTTCCGACGCGGGTGGACTTTCCCAACCAATGGTGTTTTTCAATTCATTCAAACAGGCTCAAAGGCATTAAATAAAACCGTACCTATATCGTATGCGGCTGTTCCCTCTCACGGTTGTCCCTTTTTCCCACGGTCTTACATCCGGGCGTAGCAAAGAGGAATACAATTTTAACAGATGTCAATCGGAAAAATGTCCGATCCGGTTCTTTTCCTGCTCTACATGAAAAATGCCCCAATTTCATGGGGCATCCCGTTCAAACGTCCAGATGCCGAATCCTTTCCTTAGACGTTGTTTTGTGTTCAGTTACCCTCGGGGTCACCATTTCTATGCAACTCAGCAGCCCCGCTGGATTTGCCTCCAGCAAGGCTGGCCCATTTCTGGTCACCAGGATCTCCATAATGTGTTCCCTCAGAAGCTCCTTACGCTCGATCGTCGTCGCTCTACCTTCCGCAAATCAATAAAACAAACAGGGGTGCCTGTTATAAATTGAGCACCCCTGTCTTACTTTTCTCCAATGCGACAAGAGCCTTTTCAGGCACAAACGCAAGGAACAAATCTAGTANTATTGATNAGATCAGGGTCAACATNAATCTCAAGTGATTTTTACGGGAGGTTTCGGTCAGCTGTTATTGANCATCTTGTGTGGTATTTTGTTCTTTTACGCCTGCTGAACCCACCAGCTTGAGGGTAAGGGAGTCACTACCTGGGGCCTTTCCTGTTAGTTTTTAGCTGGGTGGCGGCACAAATGTTGAGGGGTCCTTGCCATAAAATTGTGCGAATAAGATAAAATCTCGAAAACCCACTTCCCCGTTGCTGTCCAGATCAAAGGTGGCTTTATACATCCCGTCCCCCTCCTTGGAACCGAATTGCTGGGCAAACATGACAAAGTCACGGAAATTGACACTGCCATCCTCATCAAAGTCAGGCGAAGGTATTTCTGCAGAGGTTCTACCGCTTCGTATCACAACGGAGTTGTTTGGGGTGGACGCCACATTTTCGAATGTCGTTGCGTTACCTATTGCAGCGTTTGTTAGAATTATATCAGTTTCACCGTCAAATCCATCTAGAGCCTTGAAGCTGATCTGTCCTACATGACCCTGTTCAATGGTCACAGCTGATAGACCCGCCAGGGTGAAGCTTACCGTGCCGTCTTTGATTAAAACTGCACCCAGTTGCGAGGCGATCCCTGAGATAGAACTGGTTACAGGTTCCACTTTTGCGGGATCATAGCTTAAGGTGAAAGAACCACCAAGTGCGGGACTGACCCTCTGATTATTGATCAGTTCGATGGTGAACGTGTCACCTGCTGCCACACCGTTAAGCTCTCGGATACCCTGGTCTCTTTTGATTCCATTAAGATCCATTGTCCACTCTCCGCTACCCTCAGCAGGAGTGAGGGAGAACTCAACCTTTCCATCATCTATGGACCCCTGATTGGGGAGAACTTTCAAGACTACAGGCTCCTTTGAGATCTCGAAATTCCCATCTCTCCGAATCTGAACTTTGCTAATCTGAATGTTTCCACCAGAGAAGGATTCTGATTGAGACAATCGGATTTTTCCGAGATAAGGATCTGCTGACTGAATTTTATGGCCTAAGGGCACACCTGTGATCTCCACACTTGATTGTCCAGTCATCGCGCTGAATAAAACACCATCTACCAGATCCCTTGAGAGATCAAAACCCTCGAAATCAAACTGAACGTGATCAAATTCTAGGGAGATCACGAATCCTAGTGCGTTGGCCATCTTAGAGCCGTAAACCTGCACTGCGACAGTATCACCCTTGCCTACCTGAGTCTCCAGTTCTTCCTGATTCCCAGAGTTTGGATCAAGATCTGCCCGGACGCCAAAATCACTCCCCTGCGACGCAACGACACGCCCTGCTGCCGTGATAGTTACTTTTGGTGAATACGGATCATTGCTCTCAAGTGTAAGTTCAGTGNAAAAGNTCCCTTTGGTGCTTGGGGTGGCTGTCACAACAAGTGGGTGAGAACCTTCTGGTACAACAGAAAAAACCTGTTCAGAGACTGTCAAGCTCGTAGAATTTGCCGATAAGGAGGTCACCTCAAGCTGGCCGTCTCCGACATTAAGTACGTTAAGAACCTTTTTTCCAGAGTTACCAATTACGATGTCCCCAAAGNCCAGTTTACCAGGAGAGACCAGTATTTGTGGCCGGACTGGTTTTATGGCAATCCCTGTTCCCGAGAGGGCTACAACCAATTCAGGATACCTGCTGTCATTGCTGTATATGGTAGCCAAAGATGTTCTTTTGCCATCAGATGTAGGCTTAAAGTATACATCGATTCTCTTGGAAGACCCAGGGGCGATGTTCAAGACAGAGGGGACCAAGCGGAAAACAGGATCAGACACCGCCACCTTCGAGATACGCAACTCCTTGTTGCCTGTATTCTCTATCTCGATGATGGCAGATTGTTCTTCGCCTACTGTGATCCTGCCAAAAGCCACCTCCAGCGCTGAGATGTGCATTTCCGGGGCTTTCCTATCAAGTAGAATTGATAGGTCAATGCGACCCCATCCAAATTCATTGTCCTTGCCAGGTATTCCCATATCGACAGCTGCCGAAAAAAGGGCATCTCGGATCTTATCAGGCCTGTCGTAATATGGATCAGAGGACATAAGGACCGCGGCAACTCCAGCGACATGTGGACAGGCTGCAGAAGTGCCATAAAATTCACTGTCATAACTAAGTGTCCTTACAGCATCTGGTGCTACGAGGTCAGGCTTTATTCTGTTTTCAACTGTAGGTCCGCGGGAACTGAAGTCCTCTACAGGCCCTGTCAGCCATTTGCGGTAATTAACGGCTCCAACAGCCACCACCTGGTGTGCATCGGCAGGGCTAGCCAGGCTTCTACCCACGGGTCGTCCGTCTCCTAAGACATAGCCGTCGCTAGTAATACGCAGCTTGAGGTCCGCGGCAGAGGGTGCCTTCCAAACGGCAACACCATACTGGCCAGCTTCAGTAACATTCCAGACGATCCTCTCATACGGTGGACCTGGGTTCTGGAAGGTTTGTGAGACATCTATGAGNTCGGGATCTCCATAGGCGGAGACTTTGAGTAATCTCAAGTCATAATCATCATAGGTCTGCGGCCATCCTTCCCAGACCAACGTAACATCAATACTAGAGCCAACTTCTACCCCTTTAAGCTTTAGAATTTCGGTTCCATCTTCCAAGTTGTGCAGGTTATCCTGGTCAGGGTCCGAGAAATCGTCAAAAAGAGTACTGTTAGCTTCATTACCAGCCGCGTTTATCCACAGGACTCCATTTGTCGCAGCATCATTCGCAATCCGACAGGGTTCTCCAGATCCGTCCCCCAACGTATTTGACCATCCAATGGATGCGCTGACAATTGGGATTTTGTTCCAAAGAATGTATTGGGCTGCGTTCTCCAAATCCACAACGTCGCTGATTTTCAGGAGGTGTAGTTCCGCAGCAGGAGCCACATCGTGCACTATCTCCGCACAGGCTGTGCCGTGCGGGCCTGAGATGCCAAAACCTGTCCCAGTAAAGTCCTTGGATTCACTGTCGAGGGGAATTTCCCCCTCTAATAAAGCTTCTTTCATACGCCCAAATTCAACATCAATAATAGCGATTTTGCTTCCTTCACCAAGATGCCCTAGCTTGTGGAATCGTTCGGCTTTTAAAAGTTCAACTCCTTCACTTTTTTCCGATAGCGCTTGAGGTTTGATCGGTCTCCGAACGAATGCCACACCAGAATGGCCCGCCAGTTTGGCAAGTGAAACGGGGGGNATCTCAAGCCTTAAAAAACTAGGGGACCTGGCCAGAAGTTTTGCATTCATCGCCGCAAGTTCCACTGCACTCAACGACGGCGCATCCTCAGAATGCGATAATACTACGGTGACCCTTACTTTACCCTCTGGTGTGATAGGTATAGAATAACGGTCCGCGATGGTCTTCGCTGCTGGTCCTTTGCTACTCCATCCCCTGTAAATGTCGACCAGCGCTGACTCTAATCGGGGAATCCCAGGGTTTTTTTTGTTTTGTATTTCACGTGTCTGCCCAAAAGCTTGATCCGTATGCGCTAAACCATATACGAGCACTAGAGCAGATACAAAGATACAGACTGAAAACTTAGAATATTTCAAGGGTATCCTTACCTCTCCTTACTGCTATCCCTGGTATTCAAAGTGTCGGCAGAACCCGAAAGGGATTCTTGCAATGTTATCTTTCCGAGCTTATTGCCATAGTTTTCAGACATCAGAAGGACGTCGGATCCGTCTACATCACCATCTCCATCAAGGTCGCCCAGCAATCCAGATTGGCTAACAGGTCCTGTCTGCTGAGCAAAGCTGGAAGACCATAGCCGGTCCCGATTCTTAGCGTAAGTCTCAACCAGTCCGTCTCCATTAACATCTGATGCCATTATAGCGGCATCCTCGTCGTTTTTGACTATAGAAAGAAAACTGGTATTCTCTCCTGCAACAGCTGCTATGCCAAGTTGATCCTCACGATTCAGGATCCTTATGAGCCCATTTCCAGCTGTGTTTGCGCCCACAAAAATGAGTTCATCCCCCTGACGATTGCTGACTTCCACTACGCCATTATTTTCTAGGTCTGCACCAGCATATACCAGGTCTGACCCGTCACTCTGTTTCACTTTGAGCAATCCTTGTCCATCCGTGGAGGCANCGGCGTAGATCAGATCCTTCTCTTCACTATTGCTGATATATATACTGCCGCTTTCTCCTGATGCCATCGCGCCGAAAAGTGGTTTCCCGTTTCTGTTAAATAAAACTGAATAACCTTCACCTTTTTCCTCAGTGGCTGTCGTCACCGAGATTCCCATCCCCTCCTTATTGTTTACCATAAAACGACCGTGGGATTCGTTGGAAGATCCTGCCGTGACAATCGGATTTCCCTTGCGATTATACAGTACCAAGGATCCTCCCTTATCTCCATTGCCGCCTACCTGGAGAATGGAGTGGCCCTTTTCAGATGGACCCGCATAAATCAATGGAAGTCCATCTTCATCAGCCAAATACAGTTCCCCACCTTTTTCCCCCGCCAAAATAAGGAATTGAGCAGTCCCAGTATTGTCATAGCAAGCTACTAATGCATTGCCATCTTCCGATGACAGAAAATCTGTAACGACAGCTCCCTTATTGTTGACAATTTGTAACCTCTTTGTTATGACATATTCCTGTATCTGTAGCTCTGCCACTTTTGCAGCTGCATACTGGGCACGGGGAATACCTGGTGCTACCTGTTTCTGCACAGTGGATGCCACAATCGGGGCAGAACTGGCCTCCTGCCTGGCAAGTGGCTGTGTTCTTCTCAATCCCTCCGAAGTTGCTCCAAGGGTAGCGAAACATACGGCAAGCATCAACGCTCCACAGACTACTATTCGTTGTTCTGACACCCTTCGTTCAAGTTTCCGAACACGGACTGCAAGATCCTCTACGGTTTCCATCACAGGTCCTCCTCGATTTGTTATGGGGCCAAGTCAAACATTGCCTTAATTCCAATTCAGTCTTAGCCTTTTGATCCCCTCTGACGACCAACAAATTCGGTCATAATACTCATATCTGTCTGCAGTGTAGTCTTGTCGGCGCCAAATGACGAAGCGTTGGGCAATTCTAACGTTTGATCGCCCTTATCCNGGCAGACGCACCTCCAGTCTAGGTANAAAGCANTTTGACTATTCAACCAACTGAGTTTTTTGATTCATTAAAAGAAGTTCACANGAATAAANAGCCGCATCCATATCGGATGCGGCTGCTCCCTCTCACTGTTGTCCCTTTTCCCCACGGCCTTACATCCGGGCGTAGGAAAGAAGAATACAGGTTTAACAGATGTCAATCGGAAAGGTGTTCGATCCGGTCTACCTCCCCTTTAAATGGCACTAATCTACTTTACCTCCAGCTTGAGCTCGTAGTAAGTTAGCTCCTTCGAAAATGACAACGCAATTGCAATTCGGGCAATTTCCACAGTTGCGTCTCCTAGTTTACGATACGCGTTGTGGGGGCGAGCCGGCCACACCAGTCGAGATCCCTTTGGCAAAGACAATCGCCAGCCTGCATGTTCCACCCAACCTCCTTGACTTCCCGACCACACGACTGCTTCCTCTCCCAGGTTTTCGATATGCCCATCTGAAGAAGAAACGGGTTCTCCAAGATGTGGAATCAAAGTGATGTGGCCTTCCACGTCCATTCCAGAGTTCGAAGTCGCCTCATAGATCAGGGTCATTGTCGTATCGTTTTCGGGACGAGTCGTCACTTTACACGTCTCCTCGCCGTACTGTAGACTTAAAGCAGGCTCTTCATCACTATCGCCAAGAGTGGAGTCGTCGGGAATATGAAGCAATCCTTCGAAAGGTCCAAAATTCGGATCCGACTGGTCCCCAGTGTTTACCATCAGTGAAGTGTCGCCAACTGTGAACGTGCTCCACAGGGGCTGCAGTTTCGTATTCCCACCGCCTACGATCAAGCCGGTCTTCTCGTGGAACACACTCAGGAAATTCTGCCTGTCTTGGATGAACCGGTTCTCATGCATTGGGCATACATAAGCTGAAATACTCACGAACCACGGAGACTGATGCGAAATCAGGGCATCCTCGCCCATCCGATAGGCTTGTACTCCTGGCCCGGAACCCAATCCCTCTGTGGGGCCCTCTCCCGAGTAAAGCAAAATATTGGTTGCATAATCTACGTCGAATGGGTCCCCTGAATCGATGATCAGTTTGTGCTTCCGGGACAGATACCAACGACCTAATGCCGTGTGGCTGAACCCTGGATTTCCATCGTGCACACCTTTGCTATATGCATTCCGCTCATCCACCGTCTCCACCGAACTACCGTCTGGATAGGTATAGTTTGCGTGAAATCTGGCGGCTCGTTCGAGGGCCTCGAGTACAATAGGATCACCCGAAGCGTGGTAGTAGACACCAAACGAGTCTGAGTAGACAAAGTTGTACGCAACCACCGGACCAACATTCTCTGTCCACCAGCCATATTCCGATTGTTTGGCCACAACCTGCGCCATGAAGTCGGTAGCCTGCGACTTCCAATCTTCTCGCTCAAACACCAGGCTGGCATAGTACAGTGCCATCGCATGGTGTGTCGGAATGTTGTGAATCCGTTCCAGTGCGGTTGCACTGATCCCCTCGAACCCAAGCAAGAGTCCCTTGTTCCAGCGATCCTGCGCTTCCTGAGACATGGCCTCACGAACGATATGATACGTCCTGATCCACCTGCTGTATGTCCAGGGCATGTAGATCTGACCCCAGGTGGAATGGTCTTTCTTCCTGAAGGTCCACATCCCATTCTCGTCTTGTGCATCGATCAGTGCGTCTCCACCCAGCACAATCGCCTCGAGCACCTTCTCGTCGTGGTAGTAGGGACTGTCCTCAAAGGACCAGGCCGCAGCAAGCGGAAACGTCATGTCCTGATCTCTGCAAGTCCAGGGATCCGTCCCGAATTGCCCATCCACTCTCTGAGATTCAAGAATTCTAGGCACCGCATCGAAAAGAGCCTGTCGCAATTCCGGCTCTGGTTTCCAATCGCTCATGTTCAACTCCTTTTCAATTGTGGATCTGACATCGGAATTCAGTGTTTCCAGATTGTTAGCTGTTAATCACCACTCTCGAATCCTGTCTGGTGACGCCTTCCGGGAAGGGCAGAACAACACCGAGCATACCTTCCGCAAATCAATAAAACAAACAAGGGTGCCATATATAAATTGGCCCTCCTGTCTTACTTTTCTCCAATGCGACAAAATTTCTAATAAGGCACTCCTAATTATTTCTGGCGATAACTATGCGGTTGGACTTTTCCAACCAATGACGTTTTCGATCCATTCAAACAGGCTAACAGGCTAACAGGCATAAGCAAAAAGCCCCACCNATATCGGATGCGGCTTTTCCCTCTCACTATCGTCCCTTTTTCCCACGGCCTTATATCCGGGCGTAGGAAAGAAGAATACAGGTTTAACAGATGTCAATCGGAAAGGTGTTCGATCCGGTTCTTTTCCTGCCCTACACGAAGACCACCCAGAACTGGAAGCTGTGGAGATAACCAAGAAGCTCTCTGCGTACAATGATATTCAGCACATCCGTCCTCTGGTGGTATCTGGCATGGAAGGCTTGGTGCTACTGATACGGAATTGCGGATGCACCTCGATCAAAGTGAGTTAGTTGAGGAGATCCGCTCCCGCTGTCACTTCAGCTGGGGCCCGGGTGTCCGGTTCCAGTTCAGAGGGGATTTATCTCCGGTGTAAAGCGGAATCAGGTCCCGAATCTTCTCCTGTGCATTCTGGGGCCAAGTCCGTACACCGGTAGGAGGGTAATTTTGCGAGGGTGCTTCCGCGTTGCGCTTTCCGAGCTGGGCTTGCATAGGCTCGGGTAACTCATCGTATATGGGATGATACCAGAGCGTTATGACAGTGCGCCGTTCTTCGGTCCGGTTCGCGTGAGCGGAATGAAGCAGCCGACTGTCCCCCATCACCACGTCTCCCGCTTTGACACACACATCCATCTCGTCGGGATGGTCGAGGTAGGCCGGGCTGGTGACGTCTTCGGCAAGACGGATCTCTTCCGTGTGCGCCTCCGAAATGTCGTGTAGTGGGTGTCGGTGGAGATGGCTTCCGGGTATCAGACGCAAACACCCATTTTGGGGGGTTGTGTCGACCAGGTAATACATCAGGAAAATCTGCTGAGGGTTGGGGGTGTAGCTATGCGGGTGTTCCCATCCCCACCAATCCTGATGCCAGAATAGGGGAGGGCTGTGAGGGGGTTTGCTTATGACAAAACCCGTGGAGAACTTTGGTGCAACGTAGCCCAAAGAGTTCAGCGCATCGAGAGCGGGTTGCCACCCAACGAGATCCGCGAAGAATGGATCGTCGTAAAGGCAGATCAGGCTGCCGGTTGACTTCTGCTTTTCGAAGTGTTCCTTGTCCTGCGCATCCAGCAACCTGTTGGATGCGCAGGACACCCTGCTGAGCATCTCTTCGTTCAGGATGGATTCGAAGACGCAGAATCCATCCTCGATCAGGGCTTTTCTCTTCTCAGGCTGGTCTGCTGGTGACATTTTTCTCCTTTACCATCGTGGCAATCATGGGCAATCAGCAAAACATTTCCACCCATTCTTATATGTCACCGATGGATTGGATACTTCTTTTTATTACCACCGGTAGAGATTTACTAGGACCTAAGTTAACATTTGGATAGCCGTACGCTTTAAGGGTCACCGGTAGAAAATTACCCCATATAGGTTTGCCCTGTAGGCTTACCTATGTTAACAGACATTGGGGCACCGGCCTCTGCATCTGAGACGATCTCGTATTCTTTGAAGGTCAGAAGCACCTGACAAACTCCATCGAGGTCTTCATATGCCGCAGTGGACAGGAGAAAAAAAGCCGCACCCATATCGGATGCGTTTGTTCCCTCTCACTGTTGTCCCTTTTCCCACGGTCTTACATCCGGGCGTAGCAAAGAAGAATACAGGTTTAACAGATGTCAATCGGAAAAATGTTCGATCCGGTTCTTTTCCTACACGAAAAATGCCTCAAATTCAAGGGCATCGCCTTCAAACGTCCAGCCGGTAGATTCTACCTGTGAGTTTACGCGTTATGCGACTCCCCGCCCGTCGTCTTTTTTTATTATATTCCCATCGGGAGGTGTTGCTGGGGATCGTAGTATTGCAATTCCCCGTGGCCTCTAGGTAGGATCTTAATCTCGTGGATTTCGTGGGCCAGGATGTTGCCCTTGAGTTCAGCCTCTTCATCAGAGTTCTGGAGGTTGCTCCGCAGGTATTCAATCTCTTCAATCGCCTCAGCCAGCGTCGGCACCTCCATGCCATCCTCTGGCTCTTCCTTTATCTGCGCTTCGATCCGGTCAATCTAGATGTCACGCTTGTGCTCAGCCCAACACAGTACTCATTATATAAGGTCCCTGTTATGGTTGGTCTATTATGCACCTTCCCCACATAATTATGCTTCCCCCCAAGAGGGGCACGGGGAACTGGGTGCAGACAAATTTCTTGTCGAAGCACTTGAGAAGTACGAAACTCAGAAGATGACAGAGAACTATCTGAATAGTGATAATTCTACTTTTGAAAGCGCAGGTCGGGGTTGGTTGGAGTCCCACAACTATATAATCTATTCGCTCCCTATCCCTTCACGCTCACATCATTGAAAAAGAATGGAGGTCTGGATGGAATCTGTGAAATTGAAATCAAGCTCTGAGATGCCAATTTTGGGATTGGGAACGTGGGACCTGCTTGGTCAGGCCTGTGTGCAGGCTGTGAAGATGGCACTGAATCTAGGTTATACCCACATCGATACGGCATGGATGTATGAAAACCAGGGGGCAATCGGAGATGCACTGAAGGAGGTTGGGGCAGACCGGGAGAGACTTTTCATCACCTCCAAAGTGTGGAACACGCATCTCCACTTCGATGGCGTCTTGGAACAGTGCGAAGAATCTCTACGGGACCTCCAGACATCCTATTTGGACCTGTTTCTGATTCATTGGCCCAATGAAGCAGTGCCGCTGGATGAGACATTCAGGGCAATGAAGCAACTCTCCGATGAGGGAAAAGTCCAGAATGTTGGTGTAAGCAATTTCTCTGTAAATCTTCTTGAGGAGTCGCAATCGGTCTCCGAAGTGCCAATCACCGTGAATCAGATCAAGTACCATCCAGGTGAGCAGAAGCGGGACGTGCTCAAGTGGTGTAATGAGCACCGGGTGGCGGTGACAGCCTATACGCCGTTGGGAAGGGGCGAAATTCTTGTGGAGCCCACCCTAGTCGAGATAGCTGAACGCCTGTCTAAAACACCGGGGCAGGTAGCTCTGCGCTGGCTTGTGCAACAGGGAATGGTTGTCATTCCCAAGGCGAGTTCAGTGGGACATTTGAAAGAGAATATGGACGTGTTCGACTGGTTCCTTTCGGAGGTAGATATGGAGAGGGTAGATAAGCTCTAATAGAGGAATTGGGATGAACACGTTTTAAGACCTTTCAAACCCGAATGAAAAGGAAGTTTAAGGCGCGCTGCTAAAGGTAGGTTCTATTGATCTGGCAGTTGTGCTGAGCGGGGCCAGAAAGACTGTAAAGGAACAGATTTTCCTGAATATGTCCGGGCGTGTGGCAGACCTGACTCGAGATCTTATAGAATCTCTGGATGCAGTTCTAGAGCAGAACGTTGGGGCGGCACAAATACGGATCGTGGAGACAACCAAGAAGAACCTGGATTAGGATCGACGTCTGGTCCAGAATTTAATGGGCAGTGCCGATCAACTCAAATATCCCCCTTTTCAAATTCTTGAGCACGAATGGCCCGAATGCTGGCGAAGAAAACCAATCTCATCTAAACGACGACAGTGCATCCAGCCGCCTAAAGGACAGCAAGCCGTGTTCTGTACTAACCAAAACGTGCCGTGTTACCAAAATGCAGTCAAGATTATCTCAACACTATTCGTTCCCAAAACGGTCTCCTAGAGCAGTTCAAGACTCCTGCAGAAACGGCTACTCCTGTATAGCGTCCAGATCTACTCCGAATACCTCAAACGCCGAAGCGAAGTAGAGCATCCGACCCACGATGTGCAAGTAGGACCCGCCCTCCTCGACCACCGGTACAAACGAGAGGTTCTTTTCTCCCACCTCGAGCCTACCTAAGTGCCCTTCTGCCGAAGTCCACAGCTGATTTGTCACCGGGTCCATCACCGCATCCCTGCAGTCTCTCGGTGCCGGCCCTAGGCCTCGCAAGTTCCCTCCCTGGGCATCCCATGCGTAGCACTGCCCATTCTGCTGAGCCAGCACCTCTCCGGAGGTAAGTATGGCCATCACCCTTGCAGAACCTTCACCTTCCTCGATCGCCTGAATCCTAACCGCTTCCAGTTCATCCATATCAAACGACACAAGTTGCCCTGTGGTCTGAGTTGGCGGCGCAGAATTCGCATCACCATAGATCTCCGTCGAACAGTATACCTTTCGACGTTCCGGATCCACCAACACAGCATTCACCTTCTGATCAGGAACCAGGTGCCGCCATATCTTGATGTCACCACTTTGGGGATCAATCCGACTAAGCGCTCCACCCAACGTACCGTAAGCTGGACTAGTGGCCAACCAGACATACTGACCGTCGTGCACCAAACCCATCGGCCGCATCTGCCCTTCGTTCTGGGCACTTGCAAGGAGACTTGGATTATTCGGCCAGTCCAGAGGAGCCGATGGATCGTAAGCCGTCACCGCAGACGTTGTATAACTGCTCATCAAGACGCGCTGCGTGATCGGCTCCCAGACAATCTGGTTGATCTGTCCCCCACCAGGAGCTGCTCTACCGCAATCAACCCCCACTCCGGTCTCGATATTTACAGTCCAGAACCGTTGATTTATGAATGGGGCGCCTACAATTAAATTCTTATCAGGTACCACACAAAGGGCGTGAGAACCCATAGGTCCCGTAGACTCTAGATCCATCCGATCCACTTCGCCAGTCACGGTATTGAATCGAAGGGTTTCGCCAGAAACCGTTACCCCACAAACATCTGCGTCTCCCCACGGATGGATGGTCGTATTCCCACCTTCCGTCCATTCGGATGTTGCGACCTCCCATTTGCCAACCGACCGATCCAGAACGTAGAGACCTCCATCGGCATTGCAGTAGGCATAAAGCCGCCCCCCAACCAAACAGGCCTTACCGCCAACCCCACCAGCATCAGGTTTGGTAATCGTCTCCCTAAGTTCCAATCTGGGATAGGTCATCAGATGAAGATCGCCTTGCACGAAGACAGCCAGCTCCCCTTCCCAAAAGAGCGCATCATTCGTAGACCCGATGCCCTCGATGTTGGGTGGTGTGTGCGACACTGCAGTCATCGACTCAACATCAAGGACGATGAATCTTGCCTGCGGAACATCGATGGCAAGCAGGACTTTCCCATCAGGTGCTTCTGCCACGCAATGACCATACAGGGCCGTGGGATCGTCTGTATCGATGGGCCGGAACCCCTTCACGAGCCTCTCATCACGGTAGTCATAAACTCCCACGTGACCGGGAGATGCTGCCCACACGGCATACCGGTCTGTAACGCAGCCGCCCCAGGTGATCGACCTCAACTCCCCAGAAACCAGGATCTCGAACTCATCAACTTCCGCATCGTATCTAATAAGGTCTCCATTTCCACAGCCCAGGTAGAGACATCCGTCACCTGCCGTGCGCAGCATATAGGCACCAGGAACGCCGTCCGGTAGCTCTCGCATCCCCTTTGAACCTGTGTCAGGATTCCAGAAATAGATTCTGCCTCCCGAACTGCCTCCCCAGATGCTGCTCACCAGATGCTTCTCTCCTTGAAACTGCGTCTGTTCCACTTCCGCATTCACAAACGGCATTCTGCTGTGGGGAATATTGTAACGCCTGATCTGGTTCATCTATCCTCCTAGTAACCACGCTCGAAAACGACATTGCAACTCTTGATCAACAAAAACGAGACACACTTTCTGAAGTGTCCCCAGCATTAGAATATCTGACTTTGCAGACTGGATCCCTGCATATTTTTTTCTCCTCGCGCGATTCTCTTACTAATTTTCTAACTAATTATTAGTGATATTTTAGGCAATGCTGCCCTTTACCAATTCCTTGTGGGATCTTGCCATCCATAAAAGACCCATTTTGAATAAGCAATAGATTTGTATCAATACTAAAATCTGTTATTTTGGCAGTGAGTAACAATAAATTCTGTGACAGAAACCTTCCACCGAACGCTCGCAACTTAGAACAAAAATTGGAGGAGACATGGCAGCAAAAAGAATCGCCATTATAGGTGCAGGTAATATGGCCCGAACACGGGGACGAGCCTTTCTGGAAACTGGACAGGCTGAGATCTGTTCAGTTTCCTCAAGAAGAATGGCATCTGCGAAAGCTTGTGCATCAGAACTGGCGAGTGATGTCTACTTCGATGATTACCGTCGGCTGGCTGAATCGAATCCTGATGCCATTCTTCTTGAGGTACCACACAAGGTCCAGGATGAGATCACACTGTGGGCACTCGAAGCGGGTTTCGACCTGTTGATTGGCGGATGTCTTGCATCTAATCTCGGCAGTGGTGAACAGATCGCTGCTTTGGCCAAGACAAAAGGTTGTGTGGTGGAAGTGGGTTACCAGCGCCGTTATGATCCAGCTTGGAAGAAAATAAAGCAGTTGGTAGAGAGCAAGGAACTTGGAATACCGGTGATGTCTACAAGTATGGCACTGTGGAATGCTGATCCAGAAAAATGGTATTATGACCAGGAAACCAGTGGAGGCATGCCATTGACCCACATGAGCTATTGCTACCTTAATGCGATCAGGTGGATTTTAGGCAAACCCATTTGGGTCTCCGCTGTGGCAAACAAACTTGTGGAGACTGGTCCAACTCGTGTCCTAGAAGAAAGCTGTGGTGCCCATATTACCTTCGAGAATGGTTCATTTCTTTCTGCCACAGCCAGTTATGTGGGGCCTGAGGGGATGAGCAGTGCAGAAACCCGCTTTGTGTTTACAGATGGTGGAATTCAGACCAACGATGACAATCTGTCTATCAAGATTTTTAGGGGAGGGGAGGACGAGATTCGAGCCTTTTGCAAAACACCCTCCCCTTTTGTAAGACAGGCAAGGGCTTTCCTTGAGGCTGTCGAGAGCCGAGGGAATGGTCAAAACCCACCGGATGATGCAATCTTGGATAACCGGATCGCAGAATGTATTTCTTGTTCAGTTAGAGAGCAAAGGGCTATTTTGGTTTATGAAGAAAAATGCTAGCCTGAATTACGTTCTGTTTGGCATTCGGCCAGGGCCCTTTTACTTTTGGACAGGTAGCGACAATTATCCCTGTGGTAATTGCTGCCAGACCTAGTGACGTAGACCGTGATGCCCTCGGTGCTCTTCGAGACAACTACCGTCTTGGAGGCTCGTGGGGAAGCTGTCGTCTCTTGGTTGCCTACATCCTCCTGTAACCTGCCAAGCGTTCAACCATTTGCAGTCAGAGTACACAGAATGCCGCCCCGCTGAAGATGGCCGAACGCGTCGTCCCACTGGCCCTACAAGCTGTTGTGAAACTCCGTCCAATCGTCGATGTTGTTGAGATTAATGGCGTCCAAAATCGAGCCGTCATCTTCCATCCCTGCTGCGGAGAGTATGGACTTCCTGGTCTCGTCATCGTGATTGTAACCTCTGATCGCAGCGTTTGATGCATCGATTTCGCTCTGGGGGATGCTCCCGCCGCGCTGTTCCACAACCCAATTTTCAAATTGAGTGTAAGAGGGGGAATTAGACTTGATATAGTCGAGTGCCGAATCCTTGTCGATCCCAAGGCCGTCGAGGACCATCTGGTCGTACCCCCCGCCACATTCTGGATATCCGTTCGCCAGTTGACCCTTGGCATTAAGGGTAACCTTCTGCCATAGTCGTGGAAGATGGATTGCACCAAGTGGACCAGATACACCTGAACTGATTAAAGGAACCATTTTATGTCTCCTATATTGTCACATTGGTTACGCTGCTAATCGGTACGATTTAATCGATTAAATGTTGATGTCTTTAAGGGGTCGTTTTAACTCTCAACCTATCGCTATGCGTTTCCAGTTTAACCCAACCACCACTTGCCTTTCTAATTGCTATCGGAACCTGTGGATAGTGCTTTCCATCCTCCATGAAACTTGGCAGAGAAAGCCCACTCACGAGCTCTACACTCACCGGCAATACCGTATCTCTATGACCTAAACTCTTGTTATTAATCGATACGATATTAACATCCATAACCTGATTTGCGCTTGCAACATTTGATTGAAATTGACCGCTTCTTCCTTGGGCCTCTGCATCTGAGACGATCTCGTATTCTTTTAGAGTCAGAAGCACCAGACAAACAGCAATGACGGTTAGTGCGGTTTTAGTGTATCTATCGACCTGCATGGCAAACCTCCTTTGAACTGGTTAGGTCTGGAAGCGGTTTTTAGTAATGCGCTTTCTTAATGCCGAATTTTATCGTAAGGTATTTTAAGCAGGACATTTTGTACGTTCCTTATTTGGGTATCCAGCTTTAAAATAACGTCATTAAAGTCATTATCTCCCATTTGAGGAAAATGATCTTCAAACGAGACTTTATTGCTTCTACCTATCCCTGCTTGCTTGGCATTTCCTTCGGGTTTGCCATACGAAAATCCACCCGAATCGGTGGAGAATCCCCCCAAATAAAATCCCACCGCTCCCAAGATTTCCTTCACTTCTGCAAGGATAGGTGCTCCCTGTGTAGGCTCGCCACCCACTCCTGCAGGGATAGACGTTCGCTGTGTATGCTCGGTACCTGCGTGACCTGACTGGGTGTTTTGGGAACTAGGGCGCCCACTTCCAGTAATAGGATGAGATGAAGAGCCCTTTCCCTTTGATGTTACAGCTTTAACAGGGCTACTTTGCTTGCCTTGGGTGCCTTTCTCTGAGTCCCCTTTCAGAGCAACCAGCAGCGCTTTAGTTGCCTTCAGGTGTGTTACCCGTGCTTTGAGCAATGCTTTGTAGGCTTCCTGAGCCTTTTGGGCGGCCTGCCTTGTGGCTGCTTTAAACTCAAATGGGAGTCCAGCAGCGGGCTTGGCAGGCCCACCGGGTGCTGCAGTACGTCGTTGCTGTGCTAAAGCCGGCAAGGTCATCAGACCGGTCAGGACGGAAGCGATCAACGTTTTTTTCATCCACTGAGTAGACATGGTTCCTCCTCCATTTTGGGTGTGTAAGCGGTTGAACTTTCCCAACCAATAGCGTTTTTCAATTCATTCAAACAGGCTCATAGGCATTAATAAAGCCGCACCCATATCGAATGCGGCTTTTCCCTACAAACCTAAGGTTGGTAATGCTTTTTCAAGTAATTCGTGATAGAACTCACAACAGCTTTAGAAGCCCCTTCAGCTCCACCCCCAAAGAATCCACCACCAAGTTCACCCTCGAAGTTAACCTTCAGGACTTCTAGTCCGGTGGTCTTGTCAACGAAAGTACATTGCAGGGTGCAGTAAGCCTTTCCAGATCCTAACCCTAGAAGCCATCGCTTTGCCCGGTTCCCGGTCTCATAGCTGAGGAGGACGCCCTTCATCAAAACTACGCCCGTGCTATCTACATCCGAATCGGTGGACAGGATAACTCGTGAGAAAAGCTTTGCATCCGAATGATTCAGATTGTATTTACGGATCTTCTCAACGATGAGAGCGGGCATCTTTCCTGCGACACCCAAAGCATCGGAATCCTGTAGGTTGCTTCCAAACTTCTCAACTTCCAGAACGGTGTAATTCCCCAGCCGCATTGTTGTGGGAGTCAAGACGACATACCGGTTAGACGAGCAACCAATGATGGTTGATGCTGTCATGAATAAGAAGAGAACTAACCGAATAGTAAACGTGATACAATCCCTCAAGTTTGGGTATTTAAACGGCTGGACTTTTCCAACCAATGGCGTTTTTCAATTCATTCAAACAGGCAGATAAAAAGGCCAAATCTATATCGGATGCGGCTATTCCCTCTCACTGTCATCCCTATTTCCCCGGCCTGCCTTCCGGATGCCGAAATATGTATCCCAGTGGAATGGGCGTCAATTAATTTTGATAAAGCACTTTCGCTGAAATAATAAACTTGAAGCTGCTACCGAAACC
>PAQK01000060.1 GCA_002709665.1 Gemmatimonadota bacterium
GCCCGTGTAGGTCTGACCAGACGCGTAAAACGCGTGATGCCCGTCAGTTTCTAGGTAGACACTCTTGGTGACATCGGCACCTACTTTTTCGCCAGTTGACATTTGGACCTCTCCTGCGAACGGGGTGATAGTTGAACCGTAGCGGCACCTTGCCAGTCCAGCGTCCTAAGAGAACGGACGACATTCTTTTGGAAATTGATTGAAGTATTGACCCACCGGGTCCACTTCGTAGATCTGATCGCCACGCCATCTGAAGGAAACCGACTCCTGGGTTGCGGTTTCATCACGCCAGGTTTCCTCGGTAGTGGATTCGGGGAGTGCATAGCGGAGTTCGATACTTGCTGGCTCCTTTGAAATACACGCGTAACCATCGGATGTTTTGACTCCGATTTGTTTGCCATCCTGCGTTAGCCAGAGTGAGGACTTCGGTGCCCAGGATGGAATTCTCAAGTAAACAGACTTTCCCGTCTCATTCAGGACAGTCAAATGCGCTTCCGAATTTTCACGTTTTGAGATCACCTGGACACCGGATCTTTTGTAGTTGAAATGGAAGTTCACTCGGATAGAGTTGTCTTCGATGTCGACAGTTCGTTCATATAACTCGATGAGACTGTGTAATGCAGAGGCCGTGAAATCCGTGACACAAGTCTGGCCTCCAACGTGTCCAACAGCCCCGCCGATTGCTCCGACAAATCGCTCAGGTAGACCCTGGTTGCAATCAAGTTCATCGGTTTCCATTGGTTCCAGAGGCATTGGCTTGGTTACTAGAGCCGGAAGCAGCCGAGATCTGACGATATTCTCTGCATCCTCAAGCAGGAACGGATCCTTGGAATGGTCCCAGAGCAGTAAGGCGATGTGAGCAATATCCCCTGCAGAGGCAATGTCGCCGCCGAGACTCGCACCGATATCATGAGTCACAAAACCAGATCCGGTAATCATTCCTGAAATAGCATTCTTGTAAGTCTTGTGAATGGCTGCAAGACGGTCTTCTTGTCGACTCAAACGTGCCAACAGGAGAAGCCCTCTGACAGTATTGAGATAGGAATGCGTATGATGGCCACAACCTTCGGCGAGCGTTCCGTCCAGAGAGATAATGTTGTGAAAGTGGAAGTCTGCCAGACGTTCAGCTTCTTCAAGAACTTCTGTGGAGCGGGTGGCTTCGTAGAAACAGAGCAGGCCCTCGATCGCCCGTCCATGAGTGTACGCCGGCTCGCCGCCACGTCCCGTGGGTTTCAGGTCGGTGAGCGTCGGGTCACAGTGGGAGATATCCCATTGCTTGAGGTCGCGGCTTGCTTTCCGCATCTGAGCGACAGCCTTGATCCCCTGTTGGTGTGCGCGCTTGCTGGATCGGAACTTGACCAGCAAACCCAGTGCAAGCATTGTCTCCCGATAGGAGTGGATATACCAAGATGAAACATCGGACGGGTCAGGTTCTTCGAGAAAAATTCCTGTGGGGTTGTCAGACATCGACCAGGTGTTGTACAACATTGCGGCTTCGACTTCGGGAGGTATGTCAAAACCCGTGCATGCTTGTAGCCGGAGCAATGCGTTCCACCATCGGCCAATATTGTGCCCGGTACAGTGAGGTCGAAACTGGTATTGTGCGGACAGGTTTGGGAGGACCGCCATGTGCCAGTAAGGTAGGAAGTTTCTTTCCGGGCATAGACAACGAATGAGGTTATTTCCCGCCAAATTGAGTTGCTCAGTCAAGTCAGTACCACCAATACTGAGGTCAAGGATGGTCAAACATCATACAGCATCGAATACCTATGCCTTAAGAAGTGCGCGAACCTGCTTGTTCTTTCTGAGATCGATGGGACGAAGTCCCTCGTGATTCCTAACCTTGGAATTTGCTTCGTTCTTGAGTAGAAGGCGGACAGCTGTGACGTCTCCCTTTCTAGCAACGCCTTGCAGCGGGGTGTTCGTTGAGTCACTTACCGCACCATCGGGATGTTGCGTATTCAAGTCGACATCGTGGTCAATGAGGAGGTTCAAGAGTCCGCGTCGGTGTTTGTCGAATCCGGCAGCCTGGTTCGGGAGCAAAACAGCTGGGATCGCCTGGTCTGATTCAGGTTTTGTCAAATTGCCGATAAGTTTCAATTCATCACTTTCGATTTCTATCCTGGAAGTGACAATTCCTGGTGCGTCCCCATAGAGCGTCTTAGAAAGCGACAACGCTGCACCAACTGTCGCTGTCCAGAGCACCATGCGTCTCATCTTGGTCTTGAATCATATCTGTAGCTGGCCTGTTGAACTGTGCAGGTGTTCTCTGCGGAACCTAGTACAGCCGGTTGAGTGTTCGCCTTGCCGCTCCCATGGGATATATCAGCATTCATTTTCTTATCGAAGGAGGCATAAAGGCAGGTATGATTCTTAAGAAGATTGCCGAGATCGGGTGACCTGTATGTTCTCCGAACGTTGGTTACTCTCCTGCAGGTTTCCAAGGGGTCTTCTGATCAAACCATACATCGAGGGTGGTGTATTCGATGAATTCGACAATTCCTCCGTCCTTGTGGATGAACGCGGCTCGCCCGAATCCCGCAGGATCGAAGGGACCATATACCACATCTTCTCCGGCAATCTCCGATTCCAAATCGTCCACACGGTATGCTACATGAGGCAAATTGGCCAGCTTCCATCGCTTTGGATCCGTTTTCCGTGCATCGGGCTTCACTTTGTGGCGAATATATTCAATCCGCTGAGGGTGATTACGCGGATTTGTGACCCAGACCTGGCTGGCCTCTACCCAACTTTCACCTTCCTTCGGATCATCGGTGGGAATTCCGATGTGGTCGAATTGTCTCATAGTTGCAGCCTCCTGTAAACTCTCTGTCTGCAGAGTGCTGGTCGAAGCGCTAGCGCTCGAGATTCTGAAGGACTTCGCGAATTTTCGCGCTGTCCGCCCGGCTCAGGCAAGTAATGTCCGCAGAAGTTTGGCCGCGAGTTTCGATGGATACGGCATCCCAGAATATGCCCGATCGATGAGAGAATCCGGCGACCTTTTCCCAGAGGAACTCCTCGTCGCTGGATGTCAATCCCAGGAATCCATAGGTGGTTATGACGATCTTGTCCTGCGTGAAAATGGACTCCTGAGGGTGGAGGCTCAGGGTGGTCAAGAACGTCCCCAGACTACTTGAAATGGTACTGAATGATGTGAATGGGTGTCTTTCGGTTTCCGCCACCAGTCGACTGCTGCACCACCGGCAAGTCGTGGCCCTCGGAGGAGAGAGGGCCATACATGCCGGGCACTGAATACCTTCTATTCGTTCACAGCAGTATCTGCACACGCTCGCATCACCAGGTATCTCGCTCATGCATTCAGGACAGGTTTTCATTTCCACAGGGTATTCTCCAGGTTCAGCCTTTAGTGGTCAGTTGCTCGACTGCATCACGGGTATCCATATCTCCGTTATACTGCATAGCCTTCCTGCCAATCCCTCTGACACACTCTACATTCACGGTCCTGTCCTCAACGAATATGCATTCCTTAGCGGCAACATTGAACCGGCTCAGGATATTGGTGTAGGGGGATGGGTCGGGTTTGGAAACCCTTACTTCAAAAGAGAAGATAATTGCGTCGAAAAGATTATAGTTGATCCATTCCTGAACCTTTTCCCGAGTGTTGATCCAGGCATCACTCAGTACGTCGAGTTTGTAAGTTCCTTTTACACTTGATATGTAGTCGAGTAGGTCGAGGTCCCAAATGGGGAGTCCCCAGAAGTCCTGACCCAATTGTCTCCAATCCGATTCATCCAGCGAAAAACGGGTTCCGATTTTCCGGAAGAGTTCGTCAGGGTGAGCATCGCCTTTGTCATTTCTTTCTGGCTAGATCAGATGAAACTGTGTCTGTCGACCGTTGATGTAGACAACACCATCCGTGGTAATCGCGGCATTTTGCTCGAGCATAAAGGTTACCTCCTCATTTTCCCATTCCGGGACTGGTCGTGTTACGCTCAATTCCACGGTGTAGCAGGTGTTCGGGTGCATGACGACATCACCACGACCAGGTATGGATCCCTGTTCCCAGGGGAGACCCATCAAAGGGCCGGGTTCGTGAAGGTAGTGTCCCAGTGAATGGGAGTAGATCTTTGGCTTTGAGATTCCTGCTTCCCTTGCTCTGGAGAGCGCTCGATTCAGGATCTGGTTGCCCGACAGTCCTATCTCCCATGACCCGGTGAACACATCCTGCAAGTGGTTGCCTTCCACCATCGCTGACTGGAGACCCTGGATTGGCTCAGTTTCGTCTGGATGCAGGACATAGGCCAGTTCCTGATGGTCCGTGGTCAGCCGAAGGTAGGTCACGCCCACGTCGCAATGAAGTATGTCTCCGTGGCGGATGGTCTGATCCTCCTCGCCCCACATCCGTTGGTGGGCAGGACTCCGAAATCTTCGAAAGAAAGGAGGGAAGGAGACTGGCAATCCGAGATCATTGGCCAGTTGCCAATACGCCCAGCGGAGATCTGCGATCTGGGTGACACCAGGAGTGATTGTGTTACGAGAGAACACTTCAGCGATTAGATAGTGCGCAATCCTGTTCGCCTGCTGGTAGAGGTCCAGTTCTTCCGGAATCCGGGTTTCGAGCCAGCGTATGCACAGGATTTCGGCTGGAGTAAGCTTGTCGGATGTTCCGGGACCGAGCGCCTCGACCAGTCGTTCCTTCAGAGAAGCAGTCAGTCCGTCGGCCGCCCAGATCGTGCTGGAATGATTTATGCCAATTCGCTTGGGATTTCGTTCAGATACGATTCGGTTGAGACACGCCCACTGATCTTCTTCACTTTCGGGGTTCCAGGGCGACTCGGGCATGAGGCCCTGCATATTGGTTCTGGAGATGTTGATGCGTTCGACTTCTTGACCGGGACCTGGATCGTAAAAGACGACCATCTGGAGTATTGGTGCCCAGCATGACCAGGGGACAATTGTTCGGAACACTGGATCGTAGTGATCTTCGTTGCAGATGATGAGCCACATATCGAAACCGGTCTCGCGCATCACCGCAGGAAGCAGCGTTGAAAAGCGTGTCGCCAGCAACCCGTCGACCACCTGGGCCTGTTCGCGCAAGGGAAGGATCTTAGACGAGGAATCGCGATGGTCTGCCATTTGCCTAACTCTTGGAAACGGGTAAAGGCCTCTCGGCCCAGTTTCCCAGACCAAACTGCCGCTCATCTACGGGATCCTTCAGCTCTCGATACCGTGGACCCCGTGTCCAGTGCTTCTTTCCGTGGAATAGTGCCTGGAGCTGATCTGGTATCTCTTTTTTGAATTCCTTACTCAGAATTCCTTGGTCCCAGTACGGGAACAATGTGGAACCATATCCCGTAATGATGATAACACGCTCTTTGTCCGATCGTATCTGGCCGGTGGCGTGAATGAGCGTTTCACTGAAGAGGAGCGTGGATCCGGCGGGCGCGATGACCTGGTGGATCAGAGACCGATCTTCATATGCTGCGGCAACGATGTCTTCGGTTGGCGCTTCGATCTTGTGACTTCCTGCGACAACAACGGTCCCGCCGTCTTCAGGACCCAGATCTGTGAGGTTGGTTATGGTCTTAACGAAGTTGCAATGGTAGAGACCATTTTTCAGGTGACTGCCGAATGGAATGTCGGTACCTGCGTGAAAGCCAAACTTGGGTGGTTTGGAGAAATCAGCACCGGGATCTCTGCGGTTGATGTGCGCGTTCATTTCAACGATCCTGGCCTCTCCACCGATGAGCTCTTCGGACATTGCCACGAGTAACGGGTATGTGGCGTATGCCGTGATAGCAGGGTCTACCTCGACGATGTGCCCCATGAAATGGTGTTGTGGTTTGTTGGTGAGAAAGTAGGAACCTCGAACCCGGGGGCCTGCTTCAGTTGGATCCTCGAGCTGATTGAGGTCCTCTCTCAGCTGGTAGAGTGCGTCCCTGATGGTTTCTGTCTCGTCACTCGTGAGCGTGTTCTCGATGACGACATACCCGAATACATCCAGGTGGTAGCGTTGTGCAGAGGTGAGGGCAGGGAAGGGTCGGTCAAAGGTTAAGTCAGGCATCGTTCGATAACCTCCTCAGAAAAATCTTACCAGTTCGGATTCAGTGCAAACCGTATTCGGCAACCGATGGTTTAGTAATGTTGAATCATATCCCAGAAGACCGATCCGGTCGGGTGATCACTCGACCCAGACATCCGGTCTGGTGTCTATACCTTGCTCATCGAATATTTCATCGATTGATCGCTTTATTTCCTCGGTCAGACGCCAATCAAGGGCACCCATATTCGCTTCTACCTCTGCCGGTTCGCGCGCCCCAACGAGCGCCACACTAACCGAGGGGTTGGACAGAACCCACCCTAGAGCCAGGTGGAACACTTCCTTGCCACATTGTTTCGAGATCTCTTTCAAACGGTCGACGACACGCAGATTTCGTCGAAAATTCTCTTTTGTGAATAAGGGCATGTTGAACAATCCGCCCTTTGACCGCCAGTCTTCATCATCGAACTTGGTGTTCACGTCAAACGTCCCTGTCAAAAGTCCATGAGCAAGAGGGCCGTAGGCCATTACGCCTATATCGTGTTCTACACAGTAAGGCAAGACCTCTGACTCGATGCGACGATCAAACAGGTGGTACCCATACTGTGCAATGTCCACGTTTCGAGCAGCCATGCATTCTGCGGTCTCGGTCCGATTGAAGTTGGAGACACCCACAAAACGTGCCTTCCCTTGGTCGACGATTTCGCCCATGGTCTTCATGGTTTCCTCAAAGGGAGTCTTTGGGTCCGGCCAGTGAACCAAATATATGTCCAGGTAATCCGTCTTGAGGATCTTGAGACTGGTCTCGATGGAGGCCATTGCCTGTTCAGGACGTCCGTCCCTGTTTCGCTCACGTCCCAAATCCGCATACCCCGTCCCGAATTTGCTAACAAGGATCACATCTTTTCGCCGCTTGTCCAAGCCTCTTGCCAGTAAAGCTTCCGACTTGCCAAAGCCATATACTTCTGCAGTATCGTACAGGTTGATCCCCAGATCCAATGCACGGTGAATAGCCGAGATCACTTTCGCTTCGTCGATATGCCCGTAAGACCCTCCCATTTCCCAGCATCCGAATCCAATCGCTGAAACATTCATCCCCGTTTTTCCAAAGGATCGGTATTCCATTTGCGTCCTCTACGGATGGGCTGTTCATACAAAGAAGGGTGGAATACGAGCGGACAGTACGTCCAGGATCTGAGGATCAGAACAGCGAGAATTCGATCTCCTGGGCGGTGATGAATTCGAGCAGAGCTGGCACACCTTCCTGTGTCTTCTCTATGCCTCTCTGGATGGCAGGTATGATGTCTTCCGGTCTCTCCACTCGCTCACCATATCCGCCGAATGATTTGGCCAAGTCTGCGTAGTGGCCGGAGATGTCGGTGCTCCGGTATTTCTCAGTTGAAACCGGCATAATGGGCAGCTCAATGGCCATTGAAAAGTTGTTGAAGAGGATGGACAGAATAGGAATTCGTTCTCGCACTGCCGTTTCGAAATCCATACCCGTGAAGCCGATTGCGGCATCTCCCCATACATTGACACACAGTTTGTCAGGTTTCACCACCTTCGCACCCATCGCGAGACCGAGGCCATAACCCAGCTGTGTTGTTTTTCCCCACCCGATATAGGAGAGCGGAGTCGTAGCTTCCCAGAATGGTGACAGCTGGTCTCTGGGGCTTCCCGCGTCGTGTGTAATGATCGTGTTTCTGAGGTCTACCGTATGCATCAGGTCCCGAATTACCCGATAAGGTGAAAGAGGTACTTCCTCCGAGTCCAGTTTCGGCGACCACGATCGGAGCCATTCCTTATTTACGGACTTAATCTGGTTCGAGAGGTCATCGATTTGACGCCTGGGAGTTGCCGATTCGGTTTTGCTTATTTCTGAAACCAGTGCCTTGAGCGTCAACCCGGCATCCCCAACCAGTGCATGTGTCACTTCGAGGTCCTTGTTGATGTCGGCAGAATCGTTGGTTGCGTGAATCACGGTCTTACTTTCCGGCATTTTTACGCCGAAGGGTGTCTTGCTGAAGCTGCAGCCGATTCCGAATATAACGTCAGCATCATCCAGAAAGTCGCGAACGGCCTTGGGCATCGAACGTCCTCCCGATCCGAGGGAAAGGGGGTGGTCTTCGGGAAACGCACTCTTTCCACCCAGGCTCGTGGTCACGGGAACAACGAGCAACTCGGCCAGTTCCCTTAATTGGGACCAAGCTTCCGAATAATGGATGCCTTGTCCGGCATAGATCACTGGACGTTCTGCACGCAATAGTACTTCCGCGGCCACTTCCACATCTCGTGGGTCCGGACTGCTTCGACAGACAGGCACTGGTCGGTGGTCTCCCGCATAGTCGATCTCAGCGTCGAAGATATCACCTGGAACTTCCACGAGTGCCGGACGTGGACGACCATTCCTCACCTGAGTAAACGCCCGCCTCATGATTTCCGGGACAGCTTCTGCGACGGTAACCTGCTCGGACAATTTTGTTACGTGTCGATAGTTCAGCGATGAATTGAAGTTGGGCTGAACCTGAGACAGGGTCCGTTCATGACCCAGGGGAAGCACGAGAATTGGGGAAGAGTCTCCATACGCCTGAGCCACTCCACCGAATGCATTCTCCGATCCAGGACCGCTCTGCATACAGAAGACACCGATCTGTTTGCCCGAGGTTAGTCGACTCATCGCATCCGCCATATGAAGTCCAATGCGCTCCTGCCTGACGATGATGGGACGGATGTCGACCTTTGCTGCTGCCTCGATGAGTGGATTCACAGGGTACGCGAAAAGGTACTCGACACCTTCCGCCTTCAGAATGGATGCGATTACATCGGCGACCTTCATCTATTGCTCCTCTGAGTAAACTTCACCGTTGAATTGAGACTTTCTGGGGTCGGCCCGCGACGAAGTCGAGTAGATTCGCGGATCTAAACTGGGTGACTATGCAACCAATGCGGCAAACATTGCCTTGATATATCCAATGGAATAAGCCAGACCAAGGCTGTTTCCAGGTGTATCACCCTCAGACTAGGAATGTGGTTGGGATTCAGACACCCATCGAATCCCACTTTTTGCAGTTCTCTGAGAATCTTGTACGGATTCATATCGCTATCTTCCAGAAGTACCTCTTCGAATCAACCGGCAGTGGCTAGACTTCCCCTGACATTCCTCAGATGAACCATGGAAAATTTTCCCTTGCGGTCCTAGTTGTTGATCTCATCCAGAACGATGGCGGATCCACCCGCTTCCGCCCGCGTCCTACAGCAATAGAGATAGCTGCCGTGGCAGCTGGAATAGGCATCGATCACCCTGTGGAATCCGAGGCCACCGAGTCCTGTATCTGGAAGAGGTGTGTTTGAGGGATGAATGGCAAGCCTTATGTCAGTTTCCTCAGCAATAGGAACCCGGTGATCGTAGACCTTGCAGAAACGGTCCCACCATGTCTCCAAATCTTCGAGGTCCGGTCCATCCGGCTTGTCCTTGCGAAGGCCAACACTTTCAGCCCTAGACATACTAGTCGCCATGGTGGAGTGCTCGATATCTGAGCAGCCGTTCGTTCAACGTACTTCCTGCAAATCGCTGACGGGCGATCGGAAGTCCCGCTTCGGCAAAAACCCTGAGCCCATTGCACGTATTCTCCAACTCTTTCTCAGCGCCATCCCTGTTTTCCATGAAGGTCTCGCTCATGTCGGGCAGGGTCACCCGGTTGATGTCAAGTCCCCACGACTTGATCTGTTTTTTTATTTTCAGCACTTCTTCCAGATCAGCATATCTCTGCTATTCTACCCCTGGAAAGTCGGTCCCGCCGCCAAAATCCATGCAATCGGCACCCAGTTGAATTACCTGCTTCAAATAACTATCGGTAAGTTCACGACCCCCAACCGAAATATTCATCATAGAGTTCCTCCGAACAGTATGACTACTTGGCCTGTAGGATACTTGCGCAATTAAGGATTCTCCGCCGTAGATGTCAATCCAAAGCGTAGCTCTGGCTATCGTTCAACACTTGTGCAAGAGCCACCTTACAGTGCGCGTGATGAAGAGGGAGTTGTCGCCTTCGTCGATCAGGCCAATACCCAAATCGTTGGACTCAGAAAATGGCGGTCTGCTTTTTTCCGGGGAATCAATTGACGCATTCCATAGGGAGGCAAAGGTTCAAGGTGTTGTATTCCCTGAAGGAACTAAGGAGATCGACGTTTCTTTTAACCAGATCGCTGTAGCTGAGAAATAGATCCTGTGTCGCAGAGTGGTAGAAGATGTCTTGTCCCACCATCGTTCGAGTCTAAAATTCCCTAGCACTATTCAGGTTGCACACCGCCGAGCCGATTCAGAACGTTTCGTGTGATCTGTGACACGGCGCCCCGGTTCCGGTATAGCCCGTGACTCCATTCGATTGTTGCCGCGGTGAACACGGTTCCCTTGAATTCTGTTTCGTTGATTGCCACGGTGCTGTAGTAGCGATCCTGCTCGATGCCGAGTATCTGATTGAGTCCTGCGTCTTCGGCATCGGCAAGCGCGATGATTTTGTAGTGAGGACTGATCCCGTCAAATCCCGTAAATATGGGTCTATCGTCCACGTGTTCGATATCGCCACCGTCACACTCGACGCCCACGATCGAGTCCTCCCGACCGAACTCGTCACCTTGTCGAAGTCCGGTTCCTTTAAACGCCCAGTGATCCGCATCTGTGACACGATAGAATCCGTATTCACCGGTTGTTGGTGCTATGAACTCTCCAGGGGTACCAGTTTTGCCGTTTACCGAAGCTGTATAGGTTACACCAATTGTGCGCTGCCTGAGATTGTCGATGGCACAAAGGATCGATGTTTTGGGGTTCTCCGGTGTACCGAGTGGATGTGGATTGTAACGGCTCTTCGCACAATACAGCTGACGCCCGTCGTCTCTGGTTTCGACAACGTGCCAAAACGCATTCCCAGCGAAGACCATCAGATTGCCACCTTGCGCCACGAATCTCTGAAGCTGTTCGCACTCGTTGCGGCTCACGTATTCGCCGTGGCCGATCCTTAGATGCCCGGTATAGGGGTCAAGGATATCGGCTTCCGCGTCGTGGTCTGCGTTTACACAGTAGTCAACTTCGTATTCCTCTGTGTGCAACCACGAGGTGAAGAACTGATCCCATGCATAGAAACCGCCCATGATGTCCGGTTGCAAAGGACGTTCGAAGGACAGCAGCTCGCTGTGCTCACGTTCTGTCGAGAGATAGGGGAAGAGACATTTCCCACCCACTGGATTGTAGGCGGAATAGGTGTTGGTTTCGATCGTGAGGAGTATGGGAGATCGCGGTTCTTTGGGTCGGACGACAAAGAGGATTTCCCTTGTGCCTTGAGCAGTGGGGAAGCTGGCAATGTATATACCGCTTGACCAATTCAGAGGGATTTCGAAATCGACTGTGGGTGACCAGTCGAAGCCGTCGCGGTATCCAAATTCGGGAACGCTTTGAAGCTCTCCCTGCAAATCGTTGATTTCTTTGACCAGCTGTCGATTGGCACCCTCGTGATAGACGAAGATGTCGTAGTAGGAACGAGAGTTAGATATGTGGAAGGTAACACGTTCTCCTGGGCGAATACTTATTGGTGTAGCGTATCCACCTTCCTGCAGCTTCCAGTAACGTGTTGCGTCTTGTTCGTAGTGGATGAAGATGTGTTCGCGTTTCATATCCCGAGAAGGTCCTCGCCTGAAGTTCCCATCAGCTCTGGATGAAAGTTCCGGACTGAAGCTCTGTAAAGGCTTGCTGTATTTCGGCCTGCGTATTCATGACGATGGGGCCACGCTAGGTCACAGGTTCCTCCTCTCAATGAAAAGACATTTGCGTTCAAGCGATACCCTACCCACAGACCGTTTTCTTGCACAGGACAATCACCCAGACCCGGCTCGGTCTTTCATAGGATACCCTCTTATTTCCAAAGGGAGCTTCACCAGCGATCCGCTTCGTGCGGATTCGTGGATGGCCATGAGCAGCTCAGTGACAGACCGACCCTTTTCGCCGGGATTCCTCGGCTCAGGCCCTCCTTCCACCCAGCTGATCATTTCCCTTGTCTGCTCGACGAACCCTTGATTTGGCTCAGCACGAAACTCGTTCGCCCCGTTCTTGTCGAACCAGTCCACACCTTCAATAGTTGTCTGGAGAGACCCCTCGGTACCCAGGATGCAGAAATTAAAACCGTCCTGAGGAGTGAGTTCGCCCATTTCAATGAGTGCACGTGTGCCGGTTTCGAACGCGATAAGTCCGGCACCGGATTCCTCCGCAGGTGAAGATTGGTAAAGCGTGTCTCTTTGGCGAGAGGCGTGACCCATCACCCAGTCGGCCTCCGGATCGCCAAGGAGATAGCGCATCATATCAACGATGTGGGTTCCATTGTCGATGATCGCGCTGGTGAGATAACACCAGATGAGACGCGGTTCGCCGATCGCGCCTTCCTCTATGAGTTCTCTGGCTTTTGTGAAGTTTGGGTTCTGCCTGTGGCGGTGAGCGATCACGAGTTTGGTGTCACTTTCGCGACAGGTGTCGATCATGTCATCTGCATCACCCAGACCGAGACACATTGGTTTCTCACACAGTACGGCTTTTGCGCCTGCCTTCGCTGAAGCGATAGTTTGTTCGGCATGCGCTTTCGGGTAGGTACAGATGCTGACGAGGTCAATGTCATGCGCGTTGAGGAGTGATTCGTGGTCGGAATATCCCGCTTGTATGTTGAACTCCTCACAGACCTTGTTCAGGTTTTCTTCGTTGATATCACACGCAGCAACGATTTCGACGTTACCGTGTTCGAGGTATGCTCTGGCATGGCGATATGAGATTCCCCCGCATCCGATTAGGGCAGCTTGGTACTTGGTTTCCATTTCAGAAATGCTCCTTGATTGTTGTGAAACAGAGCCGGTAGTTTTCGATTGTGGCCCTGATCGGGATTGGAGAATTGCCCTGTTGCATCGCCGATCAAGAGTTCTGAGGCGGTGGGGTTTTCTCTTGTTAGGCCTCTACAATTCGAATACCATGATTCTCACAGGTTGGGTAATGGATGGAGTTTTCTATTATATACCATAATGTGGTTCGAACACAAGGAGTGTTGCGTCCAGGAGACCGTGATGAAGATTACCAGCATTGAGCCCACGACATTGCACTTGCCCTACGAGGAACGAATCCGGAAAGCCTATTACCATTTTGCTATGTCAGAGCAGGTGACGGTCTATCAATTCCATACGGATTCCGGACTGGTGGGTCTGGGCGAAAACTGCGGTCCACCAGTAGATCAGACCGTGTTGGATCGGTATCTGGGGACCGATCCCTTCGACCATGTGATGGGGACCGGGACGTTCAATTTGGACATGGCCTGCTACGACCTTATGGGGAAGCACCTAGGGCTGCCTGCGTGGAAACTGATGGGACAGCAGGCTCGGCAGTGGGTGTCAATGGGCTGGTGGATGCCCAGTATGTCGCCGGAGGATTCCGCGGCGGAGGTGGAGGAGGCGGCCGGACGTGGGTACCGTGGGCTCAAGTGCAAAGCTAGGGCTTTTTACGACGTGGTCGAGTGCGCCCTGGCGATCCATGAGGTCGCGCCACCTGATTTCAGAGTGGAGTTCGATTTCAACGGCGCGCTGATTTGCGTTGAGAAAGCGCTTCCTGTCCTGCGTGAACTCGAAAAAATCCCCGTTGTAAAAGGGATCGAGGAACCGATTTTCGCATATGATATCGAAGGATGGCGAAGGTTGCACCGGGAGATCAGAATTCCGTTTTACCTGCACGGTGTCCGGGTGCTCTGTGAGGGGGCCTCGCGCCAGCCTTCGGGTCCCTGGACAGGACTGCGTGCCGGTGACTTCGAAGGAGCGCTTTGCAGTCACGAGAATATTAGAGATGCGCTTGCCGCAGGTTGGGCTTTCGCTGCGGCAAATACGCCCATTCTACTTCAATACGTGGGAACTGGAATTACTGCGGCGTTCGCCTGTCAACTTGGCGCGGTAATGCCTACGGCCACACTGCCCGGAGTTACAGCATCACATTGTTGGGTGGACGATTTGATCGTTACGGATCACACCATACAGAGAGGATTCATGAAGGTGCCCGGGGGTCCTGGTCTGGGTGTCGAATTGGACGAGGAGGCGGTGGAAAAATACAAAGCGTACAAGACTCCCGAGTGGCCTCGGCATATTTCAATAGTGAAGTTGCCAGGTGATATCGACCACTATTACAAGAACCTTCAGCAGGCGGAGCGATTGATGAAGGAGGGTGTGGATGAGTCCTTTGCGACCGGTGTTCGATTCGAGGAGTGGGAGGACGATGGGAGCGAGAGATTCGATAATCTGTGGCATCGGCTTCAACAGCAGGACTGGCCGATCTGGGATTGAGGATGAATAGCCAAACAGGGAAAGGTGAGGATCGATGAGGGCAGCAAGATTGGTAACCCCAAGGAAATGGGAACTGCTGGATGTAGAGAAACCAATGGCTACAGAGGAGATGATGTTGGTGCGTGTGGAGCGTGTGGCCATTTGCGGAACAGACAAGCCTGCATTCATCGGGCTCAGCCCTACCTATCCGGTAGATCTGGGTCGGACCGGTCACGAGGGGATCGGTATTGTGGAGTGCTGTACCTCGGGTGAATTCGATGAGGGTGACAGGATCCTGCTCTGGGGATTCGATCGTGGTCTGTTTCAGGAATATGTACTGGCTCTACCGAATAGCTGTGTCCTGCTTCCAGAAGACATGGATCCCGAAGTTGTGCTGATGAGCCAGCTTCTGGGAACCGTTATCCACTGCTTCTACAAGCTGGGGAATGTGATCAATCAGACGGTGGTGGTATTGGGACAGGGTCCGGTAGGACAGTTGTTCAACGCGACTTTACGGAACCTGGGGGCAAAACATATCGTTGCGGTGGACGTGTTGGACCACAGGCTGGCGGTCGCAAAGGAGATGGGAGCAACTCACACGCTCAATCCGGATAGGGACGATGTGATCGAGGCGGTTTCCGACCTTACCTCAGGCAGATTGGCCGACATCGTGGTTGAAGCTGTCGGCAAGGAGAAGACCTTTAATCAGTGTACCAAGCTGACTAAACACAGCGGCTCGATCGTCTATTTTGGTGTTCCCAACAAGGAGAATCAGGAAGGACTGATGCGACTGAAGTTCCTCGAACTGTTCACCAAGGAAATCGAGATTATTACCTCCGTTGGGCCAAATCCAATGGAGGATTATACCATCGCCCTGGATTGGATCACCCAGGGACGTTTGGATGTGAGACCGATGCTGACTCATGTTTGGGATTTCGAGCGGATTCAGGAGGCATTCGAACTCGCCTTCGATCATCCGGAATCTGATGGTGCGTTAAAGGTGATTCTCAAGTTCTGAGGTGATGTGACAACTGATGATCAAGACCAAGACACCTGAGCATGGAACGGCGGAAGGAACTGGAGACGCCACAAAGAAACCGGATACCCAGACGGGTCCATCGCCTGTAAGGGTTCCTGATTCACCTGAGGTGACGACGGGTACCAGAGATATTCCAAGATCCACTCCCGAAGGTCTCGAGATCCGGCCTTTCGTCGTGGATATAACACCTCCCCTGGGCGAAGTGATGGATTGTGGATTCGATCCATCGGTGGCACAAGTGGAACACCCACTTCTTGCGAAAGGTGTTGTTCTGCGAGATGAAGGCGAGACTTGTGTGATCTGTGCGATCGACTGGGGCGGCCTGTGTAACGACACCCACAGCCTGTTTCGCCGGAAGATCGCCAGGGCCGCAGGAATTGCTCCCTCACACGTAGCGGTCCAGGTCTTGCACCAGCACACAGCTCCGTGTACAGACGGGAATGCGCAAGCCGTTCTAAACGAGGTAGCGGGTGCGCCGCGTCATGCCAATCCGGAGTATCTCGAGCGGGTGAGCGATGAAATTGCCGCAGCGGTGAAGCAGGCACCCAGAAAGCTAGCGACACAAATAGGTACGGGATGGGCTGCAGTCGACCGAGTGGCGTCTTCGAGGCGAATTCCTCAGCCCGACGGCACACTGCTTCCACGTTTGAGCAGTACAAAGGTCGTTGAACAGCAGGTGGCTCCAGAGGGGGTGATCGATGCCTTTCTGCGAACCGTTACATTTTACGATGGTGACGAACCGATCGCCCGATTGCATTACTATGCCACCCATCCTCAGTCTTATTACGGTGATGGTCGGGTGACTTTTGATGTGCCGGGGATCGCCCGAGAACGGTTGCAGCAGGAAAGTGGCGTCTTCCAGGTTTACTTCACCGGCTGTGGGGGCAATGTTGCCATGGGCAAGTACAATCGGGGTACACCAGAGGACAGAGCGGCTCTTGCCGANCGTTTATACNATGGGATGAAGACGGCGCAAGAGGCAGNGCNTCGGTTTCCTGTATCATCCTTGAAATGGTGCAATGCGGACATTCAATTTACGGCTAGAACTGACGGTGAGTTCTCCGAAGAGGCGTGCGGGAGAGATGTTGCGGACGACCAGGCGAGCGTGACTCGCAGAATTATGGCGGCGATGATTCTGGCGTTCAGGTCACGGGNTTCGGCAGGCAAACCGTTCGATGTGAGCTGTCTATCCATCGGTCAGGTAAAGATCCTCCATCTTCCCGGCGAACCGTTTGTCGAATATCAGCTTTGGGCACAGCAGTACGGGGATGAGGATTTTGTCGCGGTTGCAGGATATGGCGACTGCGCGATGTGGTACCTCTGTACAGATCGAGCATACCAGGACAAGGGGGGATACGAGCAGNCNTGGTCGTTCGTGGAACCNTGCGAGGAGATGCTGAAGCGGACGATAGCGGGATTNTTGGACGGGTGATCGCTGAAGATATATGGAAAGAAAGCTCCGGGGAGACTTCCGAGGGGCTTTTGTTTTTGATAGGTTGGACGACAGACGACGGATACCCAGCTTCAGGTGATTTCGTCTGTGGTCCGTCGTCCTATTTATCCGTAAGCACCTTTAACGTGTCTCCCAAGGAGGCGCTGGAGGCGAACATCCGCACCTTCCCAAACGTGCTCGGGCATACGGTAATCGATGAAGGGATAGAATCTCTGTGCGATCAGCCGCTGGCTGTAGACGATGGATCCGACACAGCGCACCTGGTCCGATGAGTTCAATGAGCCTCTGTGCCAGACCTGGTTGTGGAACAAATAAGCATCTCCTGGCTTCCCGAACAGGGAGACGGATTCGCGGTCTTCGAATGTCGGGTTCTCGCGATCGTTGGGGTTCCTGCCAGAGTAGTGACTTCCGGGGATGACCTGAGTAACGCCGTACTCGATGGCATCTGCCTGGCTGAGTGGGAAGAGTACGTTCAGTACGAAGCAGGGAACGGTAATGTCCGGATTGTGGCGAGGCACGTTGTCGGGAAGCGGAAAGTGAATTCGATCGTCTGCGTGCCATCCTCCGCCCTGTCCCGGCTCATATCTAAGACAGTTCTGAGACATGAGATGGCAGTCGGGACCAAGGATGGCTTCTGCAATGCTGACGATGGGTTCTCTCACNACGATGTCTCGAAAGACGGTATCATATTCGTACATCCGCATCATGCTGAAGCCACGGATGTGGTCGCCCTCCTCGTCACCCTGAATACGAGGATCTTCCCATTTCCGATCCATTGCAGATCTCAGAGCCGATACTTCTTCTTCTGTGAACACATCTTCCAAGAAGTAATATCCGTCCCGGTTGAATTGATCAACAATTCTTCGCGTCTCCTTTTCATCGAAAGGGGCGACGTCCTGCCGAATGACACTTCCACCGCTTGTTGGCATAACTCTCTCCGTAACCAAAAATTCTACAGTTTGAGGGTCCATAAAATACCTTGAACTTTGATCAGGTAGTAGTACTTTCTGATGTGAAGTTTCGAGGCATTATCTGGTTGACCGGATCTCCAATCCTATTCCTCCTCGAGAAAAACCTTATACCAGAAGATGTAGGATATTTGTTCGACCCAGCAGGGCATTTCGTTATGAGGGAGACACTTAGACGGGATCGAGAGTCGGAAACCCACAAACCGAGTCTACACAGGGCTGAGGTCGAGGGCGGCTTGACATTGGTCCGATGGGGTCACAAGACAAACTTTGAAGATATGACGGAGGTGCAGAGGACCGCCCGGGAACATCCTACCAGATGGGTGGGCCGGTTGGGAGGTGTTGATGTTTGCAGATAAACAAGGGAGCGGTGGATGGATATGATTGGGATTATGCTGGTTGCATTGGGGACAGCAATCGTGGTATTGCTCGGGACGGTCAGGGTCTGTACAGCTTCGGAAGTCCAGCATCCGGTGTATCCGGTGGAACTTTCGTCGAAAGAGGTCGTGCAGCTGAAGAGATCAGTCCGCACGGTGATGGAGATGACGGAAGATGACCTGGTATCGTTGGTGCCGGATAAAACGGGATTCCTTTTCATAGGATGCCCGAACTGTGATGCCGGTACACAAGAGGGTCAGTTGAAGTGGTCTGTTGAAGATCCGGACCATGTGGAATGCAAGTTCTGTGGAATGGTCTTTCCAAACGAAAAGTTTCCGGAAGATAAGGTGATGCGTGTTGTAAATCCTGTAGGGGTGGAGGTGGAATATCCCTATTGGGAAGATGAATCGGGGTATAAGTACCTGTTTACCGCGAGAGGGTGGCGGGCAGCCAGAACATACTTCTCCACCCAGGCCCAAGGTTTGGGAACTCTTTATCAGGTTACTGGTGATACCGAATACGCACGACGTGCGGTTCTGATCCTGGACGCATTCGCGAGGCACTATCCCGGCTTTCTTGTAAGCGCCGATTGGCCGCATCGCCCCAAGGGTTTCGTCCTCGAGCCACCCTACCCCAATGGAGGTGGGAAGTGGGGAAGGTGGCGATCGGATGAGATGCCTACCGACCTTGTGTTAGCCTATGATGCGATCTCCTCGAGTGATGAAGTGGATCGGTTGTCGGAAGAGACGGGTGCAAATGTGGGGCGGCGGATTGAAGAGGATTTGTTCAGAGGAGCTGTCCGACAGGATGAATTCCATGGGCCCACATATGGGAATGCTTCCCCGCGTATCTATAGGGGACTGGTGGCGATTGGGAGAGTGATCGGGGATCCGGTTCTTGTCCACGAAGGTATTCGTAGAAGCCGGGAATTATTCAGACTGCAATTCTATGTAGACGGGTTCTGGATGGAGGGGAGCGTAGGCTATCACCAGATGACGATGCGTGGTATGGAGAATGTATTCGAGGCTACGGAAGGCTATTCAGATCCGCCCGGGTATGTCGATCCAGTAGATGGTGAACGCTTCGACAATCTCAATCTGAAACGTGACCTTGGCATAATCTCCAGTGCGAGCAAGATATATGAGATCTGCCGTTATCCCGATGGTCGGGCAATGCCGGTGCACGACAATTGGGCGCGGTTCGAGAATCTGATGATTCCGGAGCGATCGCAGTCCACACTTCTTGGAGGCGTTGGCCACGCCTGGTTGGGGCGCGGTGAGGGTGAAAATCAGGCACAATTGCATCTGCACTTCTCAGGCGGCTACGGACACGAGCATGCTGACAACATGAATATGATCCTGTTTGCAAACGGGCACGAAGTATTGCCGGACATCGGATATACACATACACGATTCAGGTCCTGGAGCACCGGTACTCTTTGTCACAATACGGTAGTGATCGATGAAACACGACAATATACGAGGGGAAAAGAGGGTCCATCGGACGGTCGTTTGCTGGCCTTCGAGACGGCGTGGGGGCCTGTTCAGTGGATGGAAGCGAGTGGGGAAAACGCATACCCTGGTCTTGCGGAGGAATACCGCAGGACACTGATTCTTGTGGAAGCAGGAGAAGGGGATGTGTACGCCGTGGACCTATTCAGGGTTGCAGGGGGATCGCAGCATGACTATGCGCTTCACGGGAACGCGGACCACGACGGCACCGTGGAATTGGATGTGGTAACTACCCCATATGGAGACAACCTGCTGCCCGGTGTGAAGGTGCGATTCCCGCAGGGAGAGGCGGACCCTGGAGATGCAGAAGGGCGAAATCCCAATTATGCCTACTTTCAGAATGTGTCGAATGGAACGGTCGAGGATGGTGTGGTGGTCAGTTTCAAAGTAAATGCGTCTTCAGTAGGTGTAAGAAGTCATTTGCTGGGGCAGCAAGGGGCCGAGGTGTTCACGGGAGATGCGATGTCCTTCCGCAGGGCAAATGAGGATGATGCGTTACTCGAGAAATTCCGAATGCCGATGTTNCTGCTGCGTAAAAAAGGGTACGCGTCGCTGAAGAGCGAGTTTGTGGGTGTTCACGAACCCTACGAGGGAGTGCCATTTCTGCAGGAGGTTAAACGACTTGATATAACAGAGGGAGAGGGGCTTGCCGTGTCAGTAAGCCACAACGGGTTGACGGATTATTTCATCTATAGGACCGGGCCGGAAGAAGGGATTGTAAAGGCGGGAAACCTCTTTCTGGATGGCCGGATGGGATTTGTGAGAGAGCGGGGTGGCACAGTCGAGGAGATGGCGATCTGGGGTGGGGAGGAATTGCAATTCCANGAGCAGCGTTTGGCAGGCTCGGGTGTTTTCGAGGGAGACGTTGTTGCAATCAGTCGGTCTGAGACCGGCGAGGTTCCGAATGAACTGGTTGTTTCGACCAGTCTTCAGGAAGGAACGACCCTTGCAGGCGAAACAGCCATTGTAACGTTTGGGGATGGGTCTACACGTGGATGCAGAATCAAGAAGTCGGTTTCAGGATCATTGGAAACCAGGTTGATATTGCGCGAGGATCCCGGCTTTGAAGTAGATGGAGATGGAGCACGACACTTGTTCTTCCCACATCGGAGGATCGAGGGCAGGGTGAGTTGTAAGGTGATGACGACGACATTTAGAGGTGCGGTGGACTAGGGAGGAGGCTCGATATGGTGAATGGATCGAACTATGCGAACTTGAGATCGGAGACAGCGTTCAGATGGTACGTAAGCAGCCCATTTTATGTGTTCTGGGGTCTGGTGGACATACCGATCGAAGAGGTAAATTTTGCCGTGATCTGTGATTAGATCGAGGAGGGAATCGAGGTTCTGAAGCGTCCGGTCGATTACAAGACGGCTGGAATGACGCCTTTCTATCTATATTACAGACGACGACTTCAGGAGGCATTTTCCCGGAGAAAATGTCGGATTCAGCTACTCCATTCAGTGACCTATGGCCACGGCATACTGCCTTCGCGGTGAAGGTTTCTTCTACGACGTATACGACGAACCCGAGCGAACAAAGGAGTTCANGGACCTGGTGGTAGACAGTGTACTGGACTTCAAGCGCTTCATTGCAGATCTGAATGAACGACCTCATATGAGTCCAAGTCATAAGCTGTATGACGATGTGGGCAGCATGCTCTCTTGTGACATGTGGCCGGAGTTCGTGCTGCCCTACTATGAGAAATATTTCCGGGGGTTGACTACCGGTAGACGAGGCGCGCACATAGAGGACGTGAGGCCCGAGCAGCTGCACTTTCTGGAAGATATGGGCTTGTCGGAATATGATTCCGGAATTTCTCATAAGGTGAATCCGGCGACAATTCGGGAGAATTGCAGGATGTCTTTCGGCTGGCGAATGGGCAGCTTCCATTACTGGGTTCTGGGCACATTGGCCCTAGTGAGAATTGGAGGGTGGTGAATGATCATCGAGCATGTTGCGTTCGTTGTCAGGGATCCTGAAGCGGTCTCCAGTTGGTACTGTGATCACCTGGGACTTAGAGAAATTAGAAGAGGGGGAGGCGGAGACATCTTCGTTTCTGATGATGATGACTCCACCATATTGCAGCTCGAAGATGCACGGCTCGTTGGAGAGGAAGAAACGATTGCCGACCACTGGAGTAGAGATGCGCGACAACTTCATCTGGCTTTCAACACTGACGATGTGAATGGATTATGTCATAGATTGCTGGAGGCTGGCGCAACGATGGAAGGGGATATTATCGTAACGGCCGATGGAGATGAAATGGTGTTGCTGCGGGATCCGTGGGGATTGCCATTTCAACTGGTAAAGCGGAAAGAAAAGATGAAATGATCGCGTATGGAAACACGATTCCAGTTGTTGCCCTTGTGAGGTCAGGTGTGATCAAGAAAGCTGAATCGATAGTCGTTCTAATGCTAGTCCTGTCCAATAGTTTCGAGCTCAAAAGCGAGGAGAATTTAATTATGCAAGTTACTGCAAAAGTCGATTTGGGTGAAGATCTTGGCCAAAATTTCGGATCCATTTTCGAGGGACGCGATGCGGACGGCCGAGTTGTCATCGGCGCTGGTTTCAGCGGTAATTACAACACTCACTTCCGAATGGATAGGTATACGCTGCAATTTTTCGTTCGGGATGATGAGGCAGAGCTGGAATTCGAGAAACTGCCTCCGCCTTCGGACGACGCAGGGAATTATCTCTTTGATTATGACGGCAGAATATATCAGAACAGCCACCATAATGACCGTACTGCGAGATGGTGGGATGTGTCCAACCGTTCTTGGCAGGTCGATGAGAGTTTTGGTGTGGGAGAAATGGTCGCCGGAGAAGGTAAGATGCAGGTCGGTGGACATACGCTCCAATTCAAGGGGGGCGAGGTCTGGTGCGACGGACAGAAGGTACTGACCGAGCCCGATGGCGAGGATTACCATCACTTCTACTATGCGCTTGGACACCTGTTCTTTTTCAACAACTTCAAGGCGGGGAATGAACCCCGGACGCGGCTGCTTGCCATCCTCTGGGTGCCTGGAGACGGTGCCGTGGATTTGTCGAAGTCGATTCCGTTGGAGTTGCAGTACGCCGGCGAAACACCTTTCTCCATAGGTCAACTGGGAGATGAGGTGGTCAATTCTTCCAATATGGGAGGCGTGTACGGATTTGATGGAAAGACCTGGAAGATCATCCGAAATTCCTTGCGGGGCGTAAGCTTCCAACTCTACTCGATGTTGAATTGGTACGACAAGCTGTTGATCGCCCAGTATCCCACGGGCAATCTGTTCGAGTATGACGGGAAGGAACTTAGACACCTGGAAGACGCTCCTCCGGTAATGGCGGGTGTTTCAGATCAAGCGCGAGAAGCACAGACAACGGGTCTCTATGGCGGAGATTTGTATGTAGGCGTCTGGCCCTGGTCCGAGCTCTGGAAATACAGTGCCCACGGAGATTCCTGGAAGTTCATTAAGCGGATGTTCGAGCGTCCGGAAATTACCGATGAGATGGTGCATCCCTACGAGGATCGTATTCGAGCGTACAACGAGGCGCATAAGGAGGATATCGTCTGGAACAGCTGGGGACAGCGGGTTACCGGCCTTACACCGATGGGGGATGCCCTTTACCTGTCGGTGAGCGCAAAGGGATGTCCGGAACGAGATATGCGCCTTGAATTCCTGCACGACGACTCGGTCTATGACCAGTATCGTTCTGTGTTCAGGGTGACGAAGCCAGGTTGTATTTCCGCACCGATTAAGTGGACAGGTAAGCCGATTGAGCTGCAGTTTCGAGTCACCGAATCAGAGGTGACCATTCTACAGGACGGCCAGATCCTCGGCAGTGCGGCCGTTCGAGGAGAGGCTGTGTCGGGGTTGAAAGGATCGCAAATCACCTGGGGCACGGGCATGTTCGGATCTTTAAAGGCGAATCTTCAGGAGAGTTCAGTGGAGTAATATCTGCCTCATGTGTCGATGCTGGGATAAGGAAATGCCATTGAGACACACCTCAGTGATTTCACTTAAGGAAGCCGTGGCGGCATGGGAGGCCTTTGAGATTCCGGTAGAGCGGAGCCACCCATGCCTTTTTTGTAGTGAAGCTGAACTTGCCGAAGTGGTGAGACTTTCCAGGACAGCAGGTACCCGACAACAAAGAGAGTGCGAAGTTGTCCTTGAAGCTGCGGAGTGGCTGATCGAACAGGATCTTTCCATTTCGAAAGGCACCTGGGAAGGCGGTGCGCGATGGGGATGTGTGAAGTGCGCGACTCGAGAGATGCGGATCCAGAGAAATCGCCCGGAATCAGGTCTCTGCCTGCTCTGCGGCACGGTGAACAATGACACGGAGTTCAGGTCCTGGTGGGCGGTGGAGATGCATTCGAGAAGCTTGAACCAGATCAATCTTCTGGTATGGGCATACATCTTCTCAGGGGAACCGACTTTCGCCGAGAAGGCGATGTCGGTGATGTTGGAATACGCTCGGTGGCTACCTGATTGTCCGGTTCGTGAGACTCGGAAATACAACCGTACAGGTCTACGATTCTCCGTGGACCCGCAGCTGGATCTTCGTTTTGCCATCACGATGATGGAGTACTATGATCTGCTGTATGATTTTCCAGGGTGGGACTGTGAATCCAGAACACTCTTCGAAGAGAATGTTCTGCACTCAACCGCCAAGCTGAACACGGAGAGATGGCCGGAGTACATGCCAAACGGTCACAATATGTATTTGACCGGAAGGGTGATGTTGGCGGGGGTTGGCTTATGCCTGGGCGAAAGGGATTATGTTGTAGATGGTGTGGGTCCGGTAAAGGGCTTCCTGCGTCACCTGGAAGAGGATGTACACGAACACGGATTCTGGTGCGAAAGTACTCTGAATTACCACATGGCCATGGTTCGTGATTTTACAATGATGAGCGAAATGTTGTTTCACGCAGGATACGACCTCTATCGCGTTGACCGATTCCGGAAGATGTTCTTGGCACCGCTGGATCTGATGGTCCCGNAAGAGGTGGTGATTCCAGGTTGGGGAGATGGGCCAAACTACAGCTTCGGCCCTGCAATGTCGGGCCACCTGGAACTGTTGTCAGCCTATGAGCTGTTCTTCGAACGAACACGAGAGGCCACCGTTGGCGCATGTCTGAAACAATCCGGTGAAAAAGGTCGGTTGAGTTGTGGTCCTTTGTTTCTGACTGAGTCCTGGCTCGAGCGTGACCCGGCAGAGATGACTTTCCCGCCGGGGGCATTCAACGATCATGGCATGGGTGTACTCCGCTGCGGCCGGTTGTATGCACGCCTGAATTACCTGAGAGATATCGGTGGCCATCGACATCACGAAGGTCTGGAGTTGACGACACACGCCGGTCAGAGCTTCACGGGTGTGAATCTGACCACTGCGGATTACAGCCATCCCGTTCGACCATACTATACCAGTGCATTGGGGCACAATACTATCTCCCTGCCGTGGAAGGCTTACAATGCGGAAGCTGGAGGCGAACCGGCCTTTTTCGCTGTATTCGACAATGTCCAGGTGGTGAGTGCTAGGGCATCCGGCAGCTATGCAGGATATGCGCAACAACGGACTGTGGTTCTGGTAAGAAGTCGATATCTGGTGGACTTCTTCAGAATTTCAGGAATCGAAACCACGGAGATCGACTGGGTCTGGCATTGCATTGGAGATCTTGAAGGTCCTGCAGAAGGTCGTCCAGGGAAGGTCGAAGGTGGTTCGGGTTACGAGTGGTTGGAGAACGTGTCCTGGACGGAGGAGCGTGGCAGCTGGCAGGCAACCTGGAAACAAAATCAGCCGGATTCCGGAATGCGGCCGGTGGACCTGCCGAATCCCTACGAGGAAAGTGTACTCTGGCCGTCCTCAAGCGATGATTATCTGATCCGAGAGAAGTCTGATGGCCGACCGGTCAAGATCTGGCGTGCGAACACACCTTATCCAATGGGGCTGACATCTCCAGTATTTGCCTCGATCTGGTCCCCGAACACCGAGATTCCGATTGAAGGAGAGGCCAAAGACCGGAATGAAGATCTAGACGATACAGCCTACTTCAAGGTCAGTATGGGCGGGTCAGAGNCTACCCGAGTGGCTTGCGGTGAGGGACCCGGTTACGGGTGGCGTCCGTTCGAACCACGCTGTCCGGTCTTGATTGCCAGGCGCAATGGCTCAACGACGACATTTATGACTGCGCTGGATGCCTACACCTCTGAACCGTTCGTGCTTTCTGTGGAGACACTCTTCGACAATACGGCAGGGGCCGCGCTCAGGGTGAGGACATTGGATTCTGAGGAGGTGTTCGTAACGAACTATGCATCAGAGCCACTGTTGGAGGGTGGCGTCTATCTGAATGGTAAATTTGGAATGACCTCCAGTAGTGACGGTGGATGGGGAATGGTAGTCGATGGATCTGAAATCCGGACGGATGGCCTGGCCTTTTCTGCTCCATCTGTGGGCACACAATTGCTCAAGGGTTTATGACGCCATGCAGAAACCTGAACGAACACGTATATACCAGAACCATCACCTGGACAGTTCGAGGTGGAATTTCAGAAGCCTGACCAACATCCTGTTTCTCCATAACAACCATCTGAAACGTGATCTCGAATCGGAAATTCTGCGCATCGCGCAATACCTGGACTTCGATGTTCCAGAGGGTTCGATAGAGAATATTCTCAATATGGTATCGCTGAAGACCATGAGGAGGAATGCCGTTGAGAAGGAGCGCGATGATGAGGGTGAACCTTTCATGATAGACGGCGTATGCTCCTTCTTCCACAAGGGAACGAACAACCGATGGCGTGATGTCATGAAAAGTGAAGACCTCTCGCTTTACGATGAGGTTGCTGATCGTGAGCTTTCAACAGATTGCAGACAGTGGTTGGAACAGGGACTTTTCGATCTGACAGACCCGTTGGGGAAATAGATGAGATTCGCTTTGCCATTCATACTCGTTATTGCTATGCTCAGCGTCCAGGCGGATGCGAGTGATCACCACTCGGTTGCCAGGAAGTGGAACGATGCACTACTGGAGGCGATTCGGGATGATTTCGCGCGGCCTACGGTGCACGCGAGAAACCTGTTTCATACCTCCGTTGCGCTCTACGATGCATGGGCGGCCTATGACGAGATTGCAGAGCCGTTCCTGCTGGGTCAGACGCGGGGCAGCTTTTTTTGCGCATTCGATGGTGTGGAATCACCAAGCGATATTAAGGCGGCCCGAGAAGAAGCCATGAGCTTTTCCTCATACAGGTTGCTGACACATAGGTTCGGAATCTCTCCCGGAATGGTGACCTCCAAAGCGAGATTCGATTCTCTTTTTTCAGCATTGGGATATGACAACACGATCATTACTGTGGATTATACGTCTGGCTCGCCCGCCGCACTGGGCAACTACATTGGGCAATGCCTGATCGAGTTTGGTTTGCAGGATGGCGCGAATGAAGAGGGTGACTACGAAAATCTTGTGTATTCGCCAGTCAATCCCCCGTTGGTACCAATGCTTTCAGGTAATCCGGATCTCGTAGATCCCAACCGCTGGCAACCGCTGACGTTGCGGATTTTTATCGATCAAAGTGGCAATGTGAGACCTGGGAATACACCGGAATTCCAAAGCCCTGAGTGGGGTACGGTTACACCTTTTGCCCTGCGAGAGTCGGACCTGTCGATTTACCAACGAGACGGTTCGGAGTATTGGGTCTACCACGATCCCGGTCCTCCACCATATCTCGACGCGACTCAAGCGAGTGGAATTTCTGATGATTACAAATGGGGATTTCTACTGGTTTCCATTTGGGGTGCTCAACTGGATCCTGCGGACGGGGTGATGTGGGATATTTCCCCCGCTACTATCGGTAATGTTCCTGACTTTCCAGGTACGATTGGAGATTACAGGGAATTCTACGATCTCCTGAATGGCGGCGACGCCAGCAGTGGGCATGACGTCAACCCGCACACAGGTCAGCCNTACGCGCCGCAATTGGTGCCAAGGGCAGACTATACNAGGGTGCTCGCAGAGTTTTGGGCGGATGGNCCGGATTCGGAAACGCCGCCCGGACATTGGTTCACGATTCTGAATTACGTGAACGACCACCCGCTTGTGGAGAAACGGTTCAGAGGGTCGGGCCCCTTGATTACGGATTTGGAATGGGATGTCAAGGGTTACCTGGCCTTGGGTGGTGCCGTGCACGATGCGGCAGTTACAGCCTGGGGCATCAAAGGCTGGTATGATTACATCCGTCCCATTTCTGCGATTCGTGTCATGGCGGATAAAGGACAGAGTACGAACCCGGAGCTCCCCGGATATTCACCTGAAGGCATTCCTCTGGAAACGGGATATGTAGAGATGGTGCAGGAGGGCGATCCGCTGGCGGGAGAAAACAACGAGCACCTGCAGAAGATCAAGCTCTATACCTGGAGGGGCCCGGAAGGCATTTCCGATCCTGACACGGATGTTTCAGGCGTGGGATGGATTCTGGCAGAGGACTGGTGGCCCTATCAGAGGCCGTCATTCGTAACACCCCCTTTTGCAGGCTACATCTCAGGTCATTCCACCTTCTCGAGGGCAGCGGCCGAAGTCCTTACCTTGCTGACGGGCGACCCATATTTCCCGGGAGGTCTGAGTGAGTTTCAGGCCCCAATGGAGGAGTTTCTCGTATTCGAAGACGGTCCCAGTGTTGACGTTACACTTCAGTGGGCCACCTACAGGGATGCNTCCGACCAGACGAGTTTGTCACGNATATGGGGGGGAATACATCCTCCTGCGGACGACATTCCCGGTAGGATGATCGGCCAACGGATAGGGATTGCCGCGTTCCAGTATGCAGAGCGCTTCTTTGGCAGCGCAGCGGCACCCAACCCGGACTTCGACGGTGATGGAGAGGTCGGATTCAGCGATTTCATCCTGTTCGCACGAATGTACGGTAACATACGTGGCGATGCCGTCTACGACCCACAGTTTGATCTGGATTCAGATGGCGATATAGAATTCCAGGATTTCGTACTGTTTGACCGGGTGTATGGAAAGGCGGCATCGGAGTTTGTGGCGCCATAGTGTCAGCGATGTCGCACCGGTGATGTGAACCACAACCGATCAAGAGAGGTCTCCCGGGTGCTGAGACTGATGTACAGATTTCACACTTTAAACCGAAACCAAAATCTACTGATCTGGTGTTTGGGGTTCGGCGTGTGGTTCTTGATCGCACCGTCCCACGCGTTGAAGCCAGCGATCGTTCTCAATGATACGACACACATCTATTCGCTCTCGAGTTACAGAGAATACGAACACCTCGAGTATCTGGAAGACAAGGCGCAGGAATACACGATCAGGGATGTGAGTTCTCCTGCATTCGAAGACAGATTCGTGGTCGATTCGGATGCCGTCTCGGGGTTCAGGAAAACAGACTCGGCATTCTGGGTTAGGTTCCAATTGAGGAATGAATCGGAGACTGGCCGAAGGTGGCTGCTGGACACCAGACGCATCAGGACGTTCGTTCTGAGACAGATCATTCACTTCGGACTGATCCCGGAGAATCTCAGGAATGAGTATTCGTCGATTACCTTCTATATCCCCTGGGCAGGTTTGGGAAACATATCGTCCCCGTCCTCATACCAGTATGTCGACCGGTCACCCTCTGTCGGACCCTACCTGATACGGAAAGCGCCAGTGGATACTGCGTTCGCGACGAGAGAACTTCCAGGCAGATATTTTGAGTTCCCGATTCCAGATTCTACTGACTGGAATCGTCCCTTCTACATTCGGTTCAACCACGAGAATGCCCTTTCGAAAAGGCTGAAGATCTGGTCACTTCATTAGCTTTACGAGTTCAGCGGGACCGAGCGTATCACATTTGGATCTCCCTTCTGGCTTCCTTCAGTGGCCCCCTCAACGCTATATTCCTGGCTTCATTCGCGGAGAACAAAGTGACAGGATTTGCCCTGATGAAGATGTTGAAATCATTCAATATAATTCCTGCGCTAGCGTTCTTCGTTTCTGGAAATTGGCAGGTTCTAGCGGGGATCATGCCGGCCTACTGGCCGATGAAGATGACCTGGCTGGCTGACCAGGGGAACCCCTATGGGGCATACGGTGCCGCCGGGGTGGCCGTCAATGCGGCGATTCTTCTGATCATGCTCCGGAAGTTCAGCCGTGTAATGCACAGATAGATTTTCATAAGCGCAGGGCGATCTCCTTTCCGTCTGAGAAGAGAGATCGACAAGACAAGGGCTGCTAAACAAACTGAGGGCATACAGGTGGCAGCAAGAGGCGCGGATCTGCTGGTTGACAGGCTGATAGAGTTGGGTGTGGGCTACATGTTCACGTTGTCAGGGAATCAGATCCTTTCGGTCTTCGATGCGACGATCGGGCGGGATATCGAACTGATCCATACTCGTCACGAGGCGGCGGCAGTGCACATGGCCGATGCCTGGGGCCGGTTGACAGATACCCCGGGAGTAGCTCTGTTGACCGCCGGTCCAGGACACTGCAACGGGCTTTCAGCACTGTATGTCGCTTTAATGGAAGAATCACCGGTTGTCATGCTGAGTGGTCAGAGTCCCCTGGTTCAAAAGGGACGGGGCGCATTCCAGGAAATTGACCAGGTAGCCATGGCCAGTCAGGTTACGAAAGCATCCTGGGCAGTGGAGACAACATACGCATTGCCATTAGCGGTAGGCCGAGCATTTGATATCGCGACTTCCGGTAGACCCGGCCCGGTTCATCTTAGCCTGCCCTCGGACGTGCTCGAGGGACCTGCATCGGCGCAAACGCCTGAGGACATTACTGATGAGGGGTCCGAGGCAAGTGGAAATCTTTCAGGGCAAATACTCGATANCCTTGAAAAGTCGGAGCGACCCCTGATTCTAGCGGGACCCGCAATGGGAAGGGGCAATCGTTGGAGTGGCGTGGAAAAACTATCAGAGATTACCGGAATTCCTGCGCTCCCAATGGAGAGTCCACGTGGGATTAACGACCCNTGGCTGCACCGGGCGACAAACCGNCTGAGTGAGGCGGACCTGGTATTGCTTGCAGGTAAGAAACTAGATTTTTCACTGAAATTCGGTGAGTCGCCCTTCTTCGACGAACACTGCAGATTTATACAGATAGAGGCAGATGAACATCAACTTGTTGATTCGGATGCCGTGTTGCCTGTCCTGTGTGACGATCCTTCCCGGGTGATTGAGGCGCTCAGCGAAAGCTTTGGAGACTCGAGAAGCGATTGGCAGTCCTGGAAAACTGATGTGATGCGCTCGAGACAGTCCAGGCCGGAGGAGTGGACATCGAGATCAGGAGACGGCATTCATCCACTGGATGTTTGCGTTGCACTTGAGCCCTATCTGGGAGCGAAAGGCGTAATAGTTAGCGACGGCGGCGAGTTCGGTCAGTGGATACAGGCCGGGATCGAGGCCGATATTCGGCTGATCAACGGTCCGTCTGGGGCGATAGGCAGCGGTTTGCCGATGGCTTTGGCCGCCAAACTGGTGGACCGGTCTCGAGATGTCTTTGTCTTCCTCGGCGATGGGACATTCGGATTTCACGCTCTGGAATTGGAGACGGCCGTCAGATACGATATTCCGGTCGTGGTCATTGTTGGGAATGACGCACGATGGAATGCAGAACACCAGCTTCAAATCGAGAACTACGGTTCAGACAGAACTGTGGGATGTGATCTGTTACCGACACGTTATGATCGGCTGGCCGAGGCCCTTGGTGGCGTTGGTGAACAGGTAGATCGAGCGGATGAGATCGCCCCGGCTGCTGATCGGGCGGTTGCGTCGGGCCTTCCAGCCGTTATCAATGTGGCTATCCAGAGCGTGGGGGCCCCTGTATTTCGATAGAGGTGGGATCAGGTATGCGTGTGGGTTCGGTACCGCAGCTTCTCGTAGATGACGAATGTATCGCCGCCAGGTTGGATGTGGTACGGGTGGCACATCCCTGTAAGAAACAATCCAAACCCGTTCTTGTTCCAGCAACACACTTGGGAAGGGGACCGGGTCTACGTGTATGGATCGGTCCTGTATGATCCTCCTGAGTCTTTGTTCAGAATGTGGTATATGAGCAGGATGGAGGGAATGGCGGTAGGTGATCGGGATCCGAGACTGAACCGTCAACCATTGGACTTTGTTCTATATGCAACTTACAGGACGGTCGACATTGGGAGCGACCGAGTCTGGGTGAGTACACCTTCAAAGGTTGTCGGAACAACAATATTATCTTCGATCTACATAGTCCCAGCGTGGCGTTTCGCAATGAAGCCGGTGGATTCGAAAAATCCTATGTGATGCTTGGCGTTCGCTCGCGTCAGGGGTATTGGGCCGCTCATTCGAAGGACGGTCTTCATTGGGAAGACTATCGAGTAAACCCGGCCCTTCCCAAGACCGACACCTGCACCCTGACCTGGGATCCTGCCTCATCGAGCTATATGGCATTCCATAAAAGAGTATTATGAATATCGTGGGCATCTGAGACGGCTTGTATATCTGTCTAAAAGTTGGGATATGCAAGCCTGGACAGAGCCGGTTCTGGTGATGGCCCTGGATGAGAGAGACGATCAACAAACAAGAGAAGATAGTGGCGAGTTCTCACAGTTATGCAATATGTCTGGGCTTTGTGACGCATTTTCGGTATAGAGAACTTGATGGTGAATCCGCCGGAGATCAGAGGAAATCAGATGGTCCGATCGATGTGCAGCTGGTACACAGTAGAGATGGGATGACAAGGCATCGATGCGAAGATCGGCCCCCAGTTATCGCGAATGGTCCTTACGACTNCGACACAGGTTGTATCCTGGGAGTGGCGAACGCTCCGGTGATCGTCGATGATGAGATGTGGATTTATTATACGGGGATTACTACAACACATGGTGGTGCCTTGCAGGAGAAGAAGATCACCTTCTGCCGCGGATCTTGGGGACTAGATCGGATGGTATCTTTGGATGCGGGTGAGAACACCGGTGTGGTAGAAACCAGGCCTTTTGAGCCGGATGGTACCAAGCTCTTCATAAACGCGGACTCGCGAGGTGGGCGGTTAAGGGTGGAGGTTTTAGACGAGTCAGGGGAAGTGTTTCCGGGTTTCGGGAAAGCGGACTGTGTCGCACTTCAGGAGGATTCGTTGCGTTCGTCAGTGATTTGGCAGCGGAACCTCAAGTTACCCGAACAAAGATCTATCTGGTTGCTCTTCAGTATGGAAAGAACGAGCTTGTACAGCTATTGTGTTCAGGATGCAGCATAGGTAATNCTTGACGAGTGACTTCNATTGAGTAAAGCNGGGAAAGGATGCTCGGGTCTGAAGAAANGTTGGATCCCAGGGTGCAGACAGTTGAGGTGGCAACGTATGTGTTTGAAGATGACAGTTCCATCCCTAACAGCAACCTTCCTCTGGTGCTCTATCTTGGTGCCCTAGATCTTCCTGAGGAGAACTCAGCGGAGATATGCGAGCGGGTTTTTCACGGGAACAGATGGGGTGACTTCTGGCGAAATGGGATCTACTCCTTTCACCACTACCACAGTATTGCACACGAGGTTCTGGGATTGTGCGAGGGCAAGGCAACTGTGCGGCTCGGCGGCGAGAAGGGTCTGACTGTGGAACTCGCCAGGGGTGATGTGGCCATTTTGCCTGCTGGCATGGGACACAAGAAACTTGAAGGAAAGGAAGAATTTCTGGTGGTCGGGGCCTATCCGGCGGGGTCGGACTGTGCCTGATGGATGCTAATTCGACAGACCACCTCAGAGTGCTTGAACGCATCAGAGAGGTACCACTTCCCTCTACCGATCCCGTGTACGGGCCCGGGGGTCCACTTTTGGATATGTGGGGTGTGTCATGAAGTCTTGTCCAAATCCTCATTCTACAGGTGAATAAATAAAGGAGTGATATGCACGCAGAGATTGTAATGATCGGAACAGAGTTGTTGCTGGGCGAGATTGTAGACACGAACGCCAACAAACTTTCAATCGCTCTGAAGAATATTGGGCTCGACCTGTACTACAAGACCACGGTTGGTGATAATGAGGACAGGATAGTGGATGTGTTGAACTTGGCTCTCGATCGATCGTNTGTGGTGATTACGTCAGGAGGCATCGGCCCCACGGTTGACGACGTTACCAGACAGGCCATCGCCAGGGCAACCGGTAGAGATCTGGTCTACAGCAAGGTTCTGGAGGCGCAGATCGCGTCCAGGTTCAGAAGCTTCGGCAGAAAGATGGCGGACAATAACAAACGACAGGCCTATATGCCCGGTGGGGCATTGCCCCTGGAGAACCCTGTGGGTACCGCTCCCTGCTTCCTGAGTGAGGATGTCGAGGGAAGAGGCTGTGTGATCTGCCTTCCNGGGGTNCCAAGGGAACTGGAACATATGATGACACACAAGATCACGCCGCTTCTGATNGAACGAATGGGCGGAATCAAGGTAACGAGGATACGCGTCCTTCGCACCTGTGCGGTTGGGGAGAGCAATATTGATCGGGGGATCGGGGATCTGATGACCTCCTCCAATCCATCTGTTGGGTTGGCTGCTCACGCAGGTCAGACTGATGTACGCATAACCGCAAAGGGGGATACGGAAGCCGAAGTAGAGGCATTGATTCGGCCAATTGAGGAAACGCTTCGAGAGCGGTTGGGCGTAGCTGTATATGGGGTAGGAAAGGAGACTGTGGCCGAGGTCGTAGGGAATCTGTTGAAGGAAAAGGGTTTGAGACTTGGAGTGGCAGATACATTGACAGGAGGCCAGGTGGTTCGGGACCTGTCAGAGGCTGGGAATGGAGATCTGGTTGTACAGGACCTGAATTCTGAAGAAGCGGTGGCCGCGTTGGAGGCGTTGATGAGCGACGATGCAACCACCGACGAAAGGGCGTCAGGAGATATGGTGGAACGGGTGACCCCGGAAGGTGGCATAGGTCTGGCACTTGCGGGTCCGTTCGCTGACGGCTCTACCATGATTTCTCTTAGAGGACCGAACGGAATTCATCTGAATAAGCGCGGACGGAATTTCCAGGATACGGATCACATACGAAGATGGATTGTGATTCAGGGATTGGACAAGATAAGGAGANTNTTGCTGGGGGAGATGGAGTCGCCTGTNGATTGGAATTGAGAGAGGAGACGGGTCGAGAGTCGTTGTCCGGTTGCAAGAAGCAGGAAGTTCTTATTTCTCCTTAGTTCCGTAGACTTCAAGCCTGTCGAGAAGCAAAGATCAACAGATCGAACATTCGAGGGCTGTTCGCGCGCCTGGTGAAGGGTTACAGAAAAGGTTGTTCTATGGCACCTGTCGGGCAGAAAGAAAAGATGGGGAAGTATCTGATACGAGAACAGTCGTTCGATGAGATTCATCGAGATGAAGATGTCTCAATCACTCTGTGTGGTGTAAACCCATACGGCCATTTTCAAAATGTCCGGCGATTTGTGGCTGAGTTCGACGGAAAGATCGTTGGCGAAGGCTGGAGCTTGACTTCAAGATACAATCCCTGGGGACGGCTGGGACATTTTGGGGTCTTCGAAGAAGAGCACAAACGCCAGGGTCTCGGNGGGCGGTTGCTGGATNTGTGTATCGAAGCGGTTCGGGAAGCGGGTATGGAGGCAATGTTCGTGGATACGGGTCCCAGCATTGCCCATATCGTTTATGAGAAGGCAGGATTCGAAGATGCGCTTCCGGATCATCCCGAGTGGATGGGCTTGCGTTACGGTGAGGAGAGCGTCAGGGAGTATTCGGACAGGTATTTCGAAGTGCGAGAGGAGGAAGTCCCAACTGTTCAGGTATTGGATTTCAGCTATCTGAACGAGATTCAAGTGTTGCTCAACAGTTTCTACGATTCCAGCATTCTGGTGAAAAACTANCTGTTGACCCTGTTCGCGGATGATCAGCTACATGAGGGCCAGGTGCTGGTGGAGATCCCTGGTCTTTCAGAAGGCCGAGACAAGTCTCGATGCGTGCAGATGATTGGCGTCTTTTCGGGTTCGAAACTGGTGGGGTTTGCTACGTTGGCGCCCTGGCGGACCACACGCTGGAACAACAGACACGAGGCACATATCGGATTGCTGGATATCTACCTTCACCCGAACTACTGGCGCCACGGCCTGTGCAGAGACTTCTTCGAAGTTATCAAGGACATTTCCGGCGAATCCGATTACAATCACTTGAGAACGATGGAGACTTCCAGGGAATCAATGAAGACCGATATCCTGCTTACCCTCGGCTTCAGGGTGAAATACGAAATGCCTGAGGAAGTCATTATTGGCGAGGGTGAACCCGATCGTGGCGTATTCCCGAGTTTCAGGTATGAAGACCTGGCCGCATACGAGGTGTCTATTTCCGAACCGAACAGGTTTATCCACCCCTACAGAATTCCCTGGGACTATTGATGCAGCGGACAAGTACCCTGGTTCAGAGAAAGGAAGCTGAGTGGACCGCGACGAAGTGAGGGCTCATCTAACCGGACCTATTTCCTCGATTGCGACGCCGTTCCACGAGGATGGAAGTGTGGACTATGTGGGTCTTCGGGGCCAAATCGACTTTGTGCTGGCCGGTGGAAGTAAGACTGTTCTGCTGACTGCGGGTGACAGCCATTACATCTGCCTGTCCGATGAAGAGATCTCGGAAGTTACGCGAGTGGCCTGCGAGCAGACATCAGGAAGGGGAATGGTGGTTGCTGCAGACCGGTACTATGACACAAAACGTGCCATCGCTTTTGCTGAATACGCCAGGGGAGTCGGGGCAGACGTGGTTATGGTTCTGCCTCCAGGATGGGGAAGATCATCTCCGGAGACATTGACGGAACACTATGGGGCTGTGTCGGAGCAATTGCCTGTGATGATGGTTACTGGAGTCTTTATCCAACACGGAACGGATTTCGGTCTGGAGACTGTGAGGCGATCGCTCGACAGGTTTGAGGCCGTGGTGGCCGTGAAGGATGACATGGGCGGCGAATTTGCCAAGAAGCTGTGTTTGGTTGCCCACGACCAGGTGGCGGTGTTCGCCGGCGGGCAGAAGACAAACCATATGAACATGCTGCCTTTTGGCTGTGATGGATACATGTCCACATTCATCAGATTCCTGCCGGAAGTGGTTCAACGATATTGGAGGGCCATTGAGGAGAAAGACATGGAAGACGCCCGGGCTGTTATCCGTGACATCGACATGCCTTATTTCGATCAGCTTATGAGGTTACCCAGCGGGTGGAACGCCGGGTTGCACGGTACTCTTGAACTGTTCGGCATGGCCAGACGGTGGCGAAGAAAACCATACACAACAATAAGTGATGAAGAGATGGAGGAACTCAGGGGATTCTTCTGTGGAATAGGGCTTCTTTAGGAAGTAATGGGAGGGGAGAAATGAAGATTACAGATGTTGACCTGTTGCAGGTTGAGGTCCCCCTGATACCTGCGATCGCAAAGTCACGACAGCGAATCTATGATATTACCATCTGCAGGATCCGGACAGACGAAGGTCTGGAGGGTATTGGCGAATCGGCCGTTTACAATCTGAGTTCGAGTGGACGGGCCGCTCTTGAGGAAAGGGCGGCTTCTTTCGTGGGTGTTGATCCCCTGGTGCTGAACGCGTTTGGTGAGCTTCCTTTGTTCGAATGCGCCCTGTTGGATATCTCAGGACAGGCGTATGGGATCCCTGTTCATAAGTTTTTTGGGGAGCGGGTGCGTGACCGGGTCATGGTGTCCTACTGGTCCAGTCCAATGGAGCCGGACGAGACCGCGGCTGAGGCTGAAGTCGGCGCAAGGATGGGATTCACGAATCACAAACTGAAGGCGAGGTCCTGGAATATCGTAGAGACGGTCCGTATGTTGAAGGAGGTCGTAGGAGTAGACTACACGGTAGGTGTTGATCCGAATATGGAGTTCAGATACCCGCATATCGCTGCACGGTTGGCAAGTGAACTGGAGCCGTTCGGCACCGTCGCCGTTTTGGAAGATCCAGTGCTCAAGAACAACCTCGATTGGTACAGATTTCTGAGGGAAAAGACTCATATCCCGATCGCCCTTCATATTGGCGCGCCTCAGGCTGCGGGCGCACGACCTTGTAACGCGAGCGAGGTGCTTGAGGCGCTGAAAGCGGAGTGTGTGGATTATCTTACACTTGGTGGCTCCGCACTTGAAGTCAAACGGGCAGCGGCTGTTGCAGAAGCGGCCGATGTACCGTGCTGGATCCAGATGGGAGGTGTTTGCCTGGGTGTACTGGCAGCGTATTCTGTGCATGTGCAGTCGACGATTCCCAATGCGACCCTTCCATGCGACGAGCTACCATTCGTAAGGACGCACGATATTCTGGGCGGAGGGCTCGTATTGGATAAAGGACATTTCATCGTGCCGGAGGGTCCGGGACTCGGAGTAAAGCTGGATATGAATGTCGTGGAGAAATTCAGGGTGGCGTAGAGTGGATCGAAGGAGGGGTGAGCATGAGCAAAAAGCGAAAGAGGTGGATCGATCAGCCGATGCGGGTCCTGGACCTTGTGTATATGCCAAGGATGAAAGATTACCCTATGGAGGAGGTGATCCACGTCTGCAAAAGGCTCCACGCAAATGTGATTCACTTCCATTGCCAGTACAACATGAAGGGCGGGTTCGATGATGNCGAGATGTACTTCAAGAGCCGACTTTCCACCAAACAGAACCGCGACGTTCTCGGTGAGTTTCTGCCTCTTGCCAAGCAGGCAGGCATACGGACCGTTGTGTATGTGAATCTCCACTGGTTCACGAAATCGATCGTGGAGAGGAATCCGGACTGGTGGGTGGTCCTTNACAACGGGGAACGGCTGGACCATCTNTATGGCGACGATGATTCTAGCTTCTGCATCAATTCTCCCTTTAGGGACTGGAGTTTCAACCTGCTGGAGGATCTTTGCGTCTATCCAATAGATGGGATCTTCTTCGATGGCCCCGTGTTCTTTATGAGACGGGGTGCCTGCTACTGTCAGCACTGCCGACGGCTCTTTCAGCAAGCGTATCAAAGGGAAATTCCCGGTCCTGACCAGAACAACAAAGAGCAGTATTCTCTTCTCCGGGAGTTCACAGTTTCCTCGATGGTGAGATTCTATCACGACGCGATGCAGGTCGTCAGGAAAGGCGGGTCAAACCTGGTTGGGTATGGGAATTACGCGAATGTGGCAGAGCCCGATTGGGCTGCCGGGCGCGTAAATCGACGTCTGATTTCNGAAATGGATGCGCTTCTGGCAGAGGGTGGGTTCATATATGGCCGGGCCTCGAAGGCGGTTTACAAGACGGGGGCCTCTTCACGGCTATACGAAACGCAGGCCGGAGGGAAGCCTTCGATCAATGCGGTTTCCATGGCATTCAGCCCATGGNGGTGGGTGAGCCTCACCTCATCAGAAACACAAGTGTTGCTCAGTGAAGCTTCGGTAGGCGTGAATCCATACTACGCAATTTTCCTCCAGGGAATCGATATGCCAGGTATCGAGGGCGCCGCCGAGGTCTACGGTTTCCTGGAGAAGAATGAGAGGTACTACAAACAGACGGAATCCGGCGCCAGGGTTGCATTGCTACAATCCGGACAGACCCTGAACTGCTATTCAGGCGTAGATATCCCCTGGTCCGACCTGGGTTACCAGAAGGAACAACAGGCACAGTCCGTAGGAAACTACAGCCGTTCGTTCTATGGTTTCATCGAGATGATGATTCGGTCAAGCACACCCTTCGATGTGGTAGATGAGACATTTCTTACGGAAGGGGACCTGGCNAGATATGAGGCCNTAGTACTCCCCAATGCCGCGTGTTTNAGTNATGTCCAGTGCAGGGCTCTGGTAGAGTATGTTCGGGAGGGAGGGAAACTGGTCGCTGATTTCGAGAGTTCACATTACGATGAATCGGGTTCACGACGTGAAAATTTCGGGTTGGCGGACTTGTTCGGTGCGAGCTCGGTAAACGCGATATCTGATCACAGGCGTTGGGATTACGCGTTTCTCAAAGAACCAGGNGAAGGCAAACTCAGCTTTATGGTGACAGACCACTTTCCGGCGCCCAGGCGAAATCTGAAGATAAGGATAGAAAGTGCTAAGGTACACGCTGTGTTTTCAAAAGCCCTGGTCAGCAATATCATAGGTGTGGCGGAACGGTCCGACGATCCGTTCCTGGTCGAGAACAGGGTCGGAGAGGGGGTCTGCTACTANTTCCCCACGATGTTCGGTGAATTCTTCGAAGAGACACACCCTGAAATGTATCCACGGATCCTGTTGGAGCTGTTGGGTGAGNGCGCTCGATCCGCCAGCGTTTCAGGTTTGCCGAACCAGATCGACATCCACGTGAGAAGACAGATCAAGAAAAAGCGAACGATGGTACACCTGGTGAATCTCGAACTCGGTGGCACAGGTGACATCCTTCCGGCACACAACCTCAAGCTTACCTGCCAGGTGGACCACAAGGTGCGAAATGTGAGAGCCCTTAGAGCCGGCAAGAAGGTGAAGTTTCGAGTAAAGAATGGAGCAGCACGGATCAGCCTTGAGGAGTTAAGGGAATTCGAGGTGGTTGTTCTGGAAGCTTAGCAGTTAGGGTCAACCAAACAAGGAGTTGCGGTGATGGCAAGAACCCCAGCGGATGGCGAGACGATTACAGACCCAGGCGAGTTGCTTGAACTCTACGCGTCTTTGCACCTGAGCGGGCAGCTTCCGGATCACGAACCGGATCGTTACAAGCGAGCGAATGAACTGTTCGGGTCGGTAATGGGAGAAGGCAAGGGCCGTGCAAGGGTGGGGATCTATAACGAGGAGGATGTGGCCAGGGCGAAGAGAAATGTGGACCGTCTTCCCTGGGCAAAGGAGATGGCTGAGAAGATTGTCGACGATGCTGACTTCTGGGCGGCATTCTCCGACGAGTTGTTGTATACGATGGTTCCGACCCATCACCCCCTGGCACTCACAGTTGCCCAGTACCACGGGTGCCCCATTCACGGCGGAAATCGCTCCACACTCGAAGGGGACCTGCTGAGACCGTACCAGTGGAGATGCAACATTGGTGGAGAGTGGTGGTTCAACGGCAAGCTGGTCAAGAACCCGGGTACCGGTGGTGAGATCAGGATGTGCGACAATGGAGAAGGCTGGGTCGCCCCCGAAGGATTTCCGAATGCGGGAACGACCTACTATTTCACGGCTGCCTACCGTTGTTGGATTCTGTACCGGCTGTTCAGCACACCCTATGCGCCTCAGACCGGAGAGGGTCACCAGGGGAAANCCGCGGCANTGGCGATGGCACTGGCCTACGCGCTTACCGGGGAAGAAAAGTACGTACACAAAGTCGGTATTCTCATGAACAGGCTGGCGGACGTTTACGGGAGACTCCAGGGCATAAAAGAGGGTTGGGAGGCATATGACAAAAGTAAGGATCCGATTCGCGGATATGTTGGAGAGGCATCCGGCCGGGAACAATTCTTTCTGGACAGCGTGTTGTCGACCTATGACCTCACGTTCGAAGGGATAAGAGATGACAAATCGTTGGAGTCCTTCCTGGAGGGTAGATTCCAAGGCGAAGATGTCCCGGGAGACACGGTAAGCATCCCAGGTAATATCCACCGGAACCTGTTTGCATACGCATACGAGTTTCTGGACCGAACCCTTCCACTGGCAGGCGGGGATTTTCTGACCTCTTCTCTTTACACCTTGCTCAAGCTGGGGGTCTGTATTGAAAACGGTGCCCTGATCAAACAGGCCCTGGAAGCCCCAACAGGCCTCTACAATGTGATGAGCAACAGCTTTTTCCGAGACGGCAAGTTCTGGTATGACTCCATCTCCTATGGAAAGGGCAATATCAGAGGGGCGTTAATGTCCGCAGAGTGGTGTCACGGATTCCAGGATCCTGAGCATTTCGAAGAAGGGCTGAATCTCTACAGTGACCCGCGATTCAGGCTTCGTGAGATGATGTCCATCTCCCAGGAGGTCGACTGTGACGGGCGCGTTCCGATGATAGGCGACACGGGCGGAGGACGAAACTCCGTGATCCAGACGCCGTATTCACTCGATGATGAAATCGGGTATCTCAGGATCGAGGATTCCAGGGAAGCCTATTCACAAAGAATTTGGGAGGGGACGAATGAAGATCCCGAATCCGGCAGAGCAGGAGGAGACGAATACCTGCTGTTTCATGCAGAACCATGGTCTGAAAATGTTCGTCTGGGGGAAGGGGAGGTCAAGAGTTCAGTATTGCACGATTCCGGGTTCTGCATTCTAAGGGCAGGTGAAAATTCAGAAAGCAGATGTCATCTGGTTCTCAACTATGGTAAGGGTAACCGAGGGCATGGACACCGAGACAAGCTCGCGCTGAACCTGATCGCATTTGGGTATGACCTATCTGCTGATTTGGGATATCCCCCGAGCTGGATTGCTCCGAAAATGGCAGGGTGGGAGACACACACGGCAAGCCACTTCACCGCTTTGATCGACGGTGAAAATCAGGAATACGCAACAGGCAGTCTGGATCGGGTCGTCGACGGTCCTTGGATACGATTGATAGAGGCATCCGGTGAAAGGGCCTATCCGAATGCTGAGCTATATAAGAGGACTCTTGCACTTGTACCTCTGGACGAGGAAAGGTACTATGTGGTAGATTTGTTCAGAATCGGCGGCGGTTCGACACACGACTACAGTGCGCATAGTCTTGCGGGTGAGGAAGGGAGCTTCTTTGAGCTGAAATTGGCGGATGGCATCGAAATGGTTCGGCACACGGCGGGAACCTTGGCAGGAGAGGATACTTCATTCGGGGATGTCCCGGGATACGGGTGGATTCGCAATGTCTCCAGTGCGGCGACGAACGAAGGGATTGTGGCCACCTGGAAGACGGAAGAGGAAGGTCCCGGCATACGGTTGCAGATACTCGGGTCCGAAGGGTCAAAGGTTTACACCGGTCTGGGCGAAGGCACAGGTCTTCAAGGAGACAGCCCATGGGATCCGTACCTGATCTTGAGAAGGTCCGGCAAAGGAGACAAGCAGAACGAATTCCTTGGTATCCTGGAACCCTTCTCGGATGAACCGTGGCTCAACGAAGTTGCGCCGATTTTAGTGGATGGAGATACCGTGGGGATGAAAGTGTGTTGTGGAGATGTGACACACTATGTCGTCCACGGTGATTCGAGCGGAGCGCGTGACGTGATCCTGGACGGCATTCCAATGAGGTTCAAGGGCAATTGGGCATTTATAGAAAAGAGGAACACTTCCGTTACGAGAACCCAGGTGATCAATGGCTCGGAATTCGAGTTCGGCGACTGTTCAATGAAGGGAACCGGGGAGTTATCTGGCTCGGTGTGTTCGGTTGATGTTAAAGGCCGGTCAATAGTTGTTTCGACCCCAGATGCCTTGGCAGTCGATGGTTCATTGATTGGTCTCGTAATGCTGGTGGAGAATAGTGATTACATTTGTAACTCATCCTACGAAATCACAGATGTGCGAATGGCTGGAGAGGGAAAATACGAGATCGTCCTGGGTGGCATGGATTTCCTGTTGTCGGAAGGAATCATTAGGGAGGCCAACGGCACCCGACTTCTGACAGACACCCCAATGCTCAAGCTCGAAACAGTGCGCCATTTGTTCGACGGGAAAGTTATTGCCTCGGAAAGAGGTGAAATGGGGCCCAGACTTGATTCCGCCAAAAAAGGTAAACTTTTGCTGAAAGAAGGGGCAGGCGCTGGTTTCTCCGCAGGGAAACCTTTCTACATTTACGACATTGGTCCTGGAGACGGTTGGCGAGTTCCAGTGTCATGGTACACTGAAGGGTAAGGGCAATTGTTGTGCAACCAAGCGACTGACGATCGAGAATATCTGGTAATCGCTGGAATCGACCTCATGCCGCAAAAGAACATTCACTTCATGCCGAACCTGATAGCCAAGATTAACCAGGAAAAGGGGGTTGACACAGTAGTGATTCCCCGCTTTACATTGTTTGCGAAATTCTGAAAAGATGGGATGATTGGGAAGGTGGAGCTGCGGTTCGAGGATGAGACCGCGGCTCTTTCTTGTTAACCTGAGAAAGCCCGGCATCCGGAGTCACTGTAGTCCGGACAGGCAATCGGACAATGTAGAAACCAACTGGTCGATGTGTGTGTCGTCCATCGGAAGGGAGATATTCCCGCCCAGCTTCCAGTAGATGCCTTTGTTCAGGAGGGAAAAGAAAAGGAATTTATGCATCAGTGCATCGTCTTGGGCGGCCTGGCGGTAGTTTTCCGGCTTTGTGGGTAAAAAATGAACGCGGAACAAGGATCCTATGGTAGTAATCCGAGTTTGTATGCCGGCGGCACTAAAAGTTTCCGCCAACCTGGAGCCCAGTTTCGCAGCGCGCGTCTCCAATTGGCCGTAGGCATCTGGAGTCAGGAGACGAAGCGTGGTGAGGCCCGCAACCATTGCCAGGGGGTTCGCGTTGTAGGTGCCTGAGTGAGGGATCTGGGGTGCTCCGGCAGAGGGGTCATACAGCGAAAGGATGTCTGCCCGGCCCCCGACAATCGCCCCGGGGGTTCCACCAGCGACAACTTTACCCATACATGTAAGATCAGGACGAACATCGTAATATTCCTGAGCGCCTCCCGAGGAGATGCGGAAGGATATGATCTCATCGAAGATCAAGAGAATCCCATAGCGGTCGGTGATTTCACGCAGACTGCAGAGGAACCCGTTGACAGGCAGGGTCAGTCCGGCAGCTGTGGAAATGGGATCGACGATGACAGCGGCCAGATGGTCCTTGTTCGCCGCGATGATCCTTTCGCAAGATTCAGGGTTGTTGAAAGGAAGGATGATGACGTTCTCGATCGCCTCGGGTGTCAGGCCGGCGGAGGTTGGGAAGGGTTTGGGTTCGGCTTCGGGACCCAGACCGGGTCCGAGGGGCGGGANGTGGCTGACCATAACGTATTCGTCCATACCATGGTAAGCGCCTTCGAACTTCGCGATTCTGGACTTTCCAGTGAAGGCACGGGAGGCGCGCAGTGCGTTGAGTACGGCCTCCGTGCCCGAACTGCAGAAGCGAATACGCTCGAGTGACGGAATACGTTCGCGAAGCAGTTCCCCCATTTCTACTTCCAGCGCGAGCGGTCGGGAAAAGCCGGTTCCCAGCGCTACTCTGTCCTGGAGAGCGCATACGATTTCAGGGTGGGCGTGTCCTAGGATGAGAGCCGTGTTGTTGTTTACGAAGTCGAGAAGCCTGTGATCATCGAGGTCGAATAGGTAAACACCTTCACCTCGGTCTGCATAAATGGGGAAAGGATCGAAGAAGACTCCCGTACGTGTATTTCCACCAGGAAGTGAGCCCTGGGCCCTTCTGAACATTTCTTGCGACCGTGGGTTGTTGTCCATATACTCGGCGATCTGGCGATCTACCAGGGGCTGGACGATGTGATCTGTCATGTGGACCTCTGGGATTTCAGGCGGTTTCGATTTCGAATTCGTCCATCGAGAGTTTCCCTCTCACTTCACTCGAGAAGCCGACAAGAGAGAACCCATAGCTGACTGCATTGCTCAAAAGGGTGTCGAGATCCAGGGGATTTCTGGGATCCACAGACCAACTGTGGTGCCACAGGTTTTTGTCGGCTTCAAGATGGAGCTCCGTGGGATCCTCTCCCCAGGTCCCATCACATATGGGCACAGGTGACGCGGTTAGATGCCACCTGGTGCTTGGGCTGTGGACCCAGAAGAAGCACTGTGCCCCATCAAGTTGTAGTTGGTCTCCCCTCAGGTAGACGGAAACCCGGGCGTTTCGAAGGTCGACAGGACCCTCATTGATCCAATTGCGGTAGAAAATGAATGGAAGAATCGATAGAGGTTTCTCAGGAGTATCGGCACTCCAGCAAAATTGGTCGGTCCAGACGTATCCGGAATCATTGACTCCGCCCGTGGGAGACCAGATGGAAAGAATGAAAATATTCCTGCCCGACACAACACTGGCGTGGTACTCGTATGAACACCAGGCTTCAGGTCCGTATTCGAATCCATTTTTCACAGACGGATCTCCCTGTTAGAGGTGTCTTGCCAGCCAATGACTCGGTGAGACATATCCAGGATGTGGTCTCTTTCAACCACGGCGTGAAATTTTCGTGGGTAGATGATGAGTTCGGTCGGTACTCCTTTTTCGTTGGGCGCACGGAAGAAAAGATGGGACTGTTTGACCGGTACATCCTGATCCCTTCCACCATGCAATATCAAAGTGGGGGTCTGGGATCTCTCGTAATAGGTCAGAGGCGAGAACTTGTGATAGTGACCATCAGTTTCGTAGGGGTCGGCTCTACATTACGGCTTGTCCCAGTCGGCCAGGCAGCTCTTGCCGTGAAAACTAAGCCAATGCGAGATGCCAAAGCGTTGGGATTCCGGGTCGTAGAACTCGAGCTGCACCCAGTAGTTGGGACCGGCGACACCTGCAGAGAGGCTGAGTACGAGATGGGACAATCCAAGGATAGGGGATTGTCGGTTGACGAATTTATGCCTTGCCCAGAGATTTTCCATGGATTCCGTGGGAAGAAATAGAGACCGATTCAGGTCGTTACACTCACGTGCAGCCGGTAAGGCTACATCTCAATGACGTGGAAAATTGGCGACTGACCAATATAGAAAACTCGAACACCAGATCAAATGAACTTTGGGATCACATCGGGCACATGTTGACATCAAACTGGCAGGTCTGTAGGTTGCTGGGTGAAAGGCAAAAGCCGTCGGCGAAATACCGGCGGCTTTAGATTATGAGTTTCCAGTTCAGGTTACTTGCTTCTCGAGCTCTCTTTCGCCCCCCTNTTGCGGAGACCAGNTTCGGTTGTTCATTGACGAGTTTCCTGACANGATCGAGGAGGCCGGCACGGGCGGCTGTAAAGATGTCATATTCTGCGCCTTTTTCCGCCAGATATTCGGCCATTTTGTGCTGCTCGGGTCTATGCCAGACGACTGTTCTCGGCGATCATCTGGATCAAGGTTCTGGTGCCATTTTGCACTTTCGCATTCAGAAGACGCTGACCGCTTTTTATCAGTGATTCGAGTGTAGAACTGTCGTTGCTGTTCACCGTGTCAATGACGGCATTGACGTGATTCTCAAAGTCGCCTTTGGGCCTCATTTCACGCACCATGTTTCTTATCTCCTTGTTGCGCCTTAGTTTTTGTCTTGCTGTCTGTGATGTGCTCTGAATAGTGCTCAGGGTTACACCCAGTGAGTCTGCGATTTCGGCATATGACCCGTCTTCCATGTAGTGTAGCGCGATTCCCGTCTAAGCTACATTCTAGAAATGTTGCAGCAGATGCCGTTGACCCAGGCGCCAAAACGGTCGGGATTCTCGAGCCGATCCAATGTTAGATACGCCTGGACGAAGGACTCCTGCGCTGCAGATTCGGCATCGTCGAAGCCTTCGATCAGGCTTAACGCCACACCATAGACGAGATTTTTGTACCTTCGCCTGAGAACATCGTATGCGGATCTGTCACCAGCGAGAACTGCGCTAACCAGCTGCGCATCATGAAGCTCTAGGTTCAAGAGGACTCCTCGAGAAACGGTGTCGATACGTCACTCATCTACAGGTTGCATGAACTGTTGGAGATCTATGAAGAAATTTTATGGCTAAGAAAGAAAAAGTCGACCGGCGTACGATTTCTATCCACTGCGCCAAGTGCCGCACACTACTCTATAAGTATCACAAGGGTGGGCGAGGTGGATTGGTGAAGTGTATTGTGGAACGGATTGTTGATGACAGAACACATGGTGATCTCAGGTGTCACGAGTGTGGACAGGAGTTCGCCAGAGCACAGATGATGAGTGGGAAACCTGCCCATAAGATTATTCAAGGGAAGATCTATACCAAAGGGATGAGCAGGAGATGAGGTGAAGATTGGCGGCGTCCGTTGTAAATGTCTTCCAAAGACCGCACGCGGACGCAGTTATAGATAAAAGGTATGATAGGGTAAGAATCTACAGAGGGAATCCAATTGGGGGCAACGGGAGGATACAGATGAAAGCATTGGCGACATTTGGTGGTGGATGTTTCTGGTGTGTGGAGGCAATTTACCAGGATCTGAAGGGTGTTCATTCCGTTCTGTCCGGCTATACAGGTGGGGCGAGCGAGAATCCATCTTATCAAGATGTCTGCTCCGGGACAACCGGCCATGCTGAAGTGGTGCAAATCGGGTTCGATCCGGAAGTCATTTCCTATGGCGAGCTGCTGAAGATCTTCTGGCGTACTCACGATCCGACGACGTTGAACCAGCAAGGTGCGGATAAAGGGACGCAGTACCGATCGGTGATCTACTACCACAATGAGGATCAGAAGGAAGTCGCAAGGAAGTCCTTGTCCGAGACGGATCAGTCCGATCTGTGGGACAATCCGATTGTGACCGAAATTTCACCAATGGGTGCGTTTTTCGAGGCGGAAGACTACCATCAGAATTACTACAAGCAGAATGGAAATCAGCCCTATTGCCGTATGGTGATCGATCCTAAGATGGCGAAATTTAGAGAGGAATTTGGGGACAAGATGGTGTAGAGCGAGAGCGTCGAGCGTCGAGTGTCGAGAGTCGAGGGACATAGGCAAGGTCTAGGTGTAAACTCGATACACGGTGCGAATTCCGGGGATCGTTGCCAGAAGGCGAAAAGACCATCAACAGATGCAATGCAGTGGCAACGACTGAATGATGAGAGGGTTGGCTATGGGACGATTGTTTTTGGGGATGGACTCGAGCACTCAGAGTTTGAGCGCTGTGCTGGTGGATCTCGATGAGCGGGCGGTGGTGCATGAAGCAGCTGTGATGTACGACAAAGATCTCCCTCATTATGAGACCACGAATGGCGTGTTGGCCAATGAGGATCCCAAGGTCGCCCACGCACCGCCGCTGATGTGGGTCGAAGCACTGGAGGTCCTCTTCGAGCGCATGAAGGCAGAGAGAATTCCGATGTCTGAGGTGCTGGCCATCAGCGGATCTGGACAACAGCACGGCTCCGTCTACATGAATGACCACGCGGCTGGCGCCCTGGGCGCGCTGGACTTGGAGAAGCGACTGCACGTCAACCTGGAGGGGATCTTCTCACGAGAGACCTCTCCCATATGGATGGATTCCTCAACGAGGCTGGAATGTAACGAGATCTGCGAGTCGATGGGAGGCATGGCGGCTACGGCAGAGACCACAGGGTCAACTACCTTCGAACGATTTACCGGTCCGCAGATCCGAAAGTTCTACAAAGAATGTTCACGAGCATATGGAGACACCAAAAGTATCGGCCTGGTGAGTTCCTTTATGGCATCCGTTCTGGCCGGGCGTCCGGCACCGATCGACCATGGAGACGGAGCTGGGATGAATCTGATGGATATCCATCATCGGAGTTGGAACAAGAAAGCGATGGAAGCTACTGCCCCTGATCTGTCCGACAGATTGCAGCGACTTTCGAGACCGTGGGAAGCGATAGGTGAGATCAATCCATACTTCCAAGCCAGATTCGGATTCAATCCAGAGGCCAAGGTGATCATCTGGTCAGGTGATAACCCCAACAGCGTGATCGGGTTAGGCTTGATCCGGGAGGGTTTGGTCGCCATCAGCCTTGGAACCAGCGATACCTACTTCGGTACGATGGAGGTGTGCAGAACCGACCCCAGGGGAGAGGGCCACGTATTTGTTTCCCCAACCGGTGACTACATGTCCTTGATCTGTTTCAAGAATGGGTCGCTTGCCAGAGAGAAGATCCGTGATCAATTCGGGCTGGATTGGGATGGATTCTCAGAGGCATTGCGTTCCACGCCACCCGGGAATGACGGGAAAGTGATGTTGCCCTATTTCGAACCTGAGATCGTGCCGAATGTTCTGGAATCTGGGGTGAGGAGGTTTGACCTTGCGGAAGACGACCTGGCAGGTAACTGCCGGGCGGTAGTAGAGGCGCAGATGATGTCTATGCGCATTCATTCGGCTTGGATGGAGGTCTCACCGGTTGCGATTTACGTCACCGGCGGCGGCTCTGTTAATACCGATATACTGCAGATCATGGCTGACGTGCANGCCTGTCCAGTGCACCGGTTCGAGGTGACGAACAGTGCCGCGTTGGGTGCGGCATTGCGGGCGGCACACGGTTATCTTGTCGATAGGGGTGAGGATGTGACATGGGAATCCATCGTAGGGGGACTTGCGGAGCCGGTGGAGGGGTCGGTAGTTGAGCCGGATGAGTCGACTTACGGGGTGTATGGGGGGGTGGTGGAGAAATATGGGGCTTGTGAGGAGCGTGTAGTTAAGGGATGAAGAAGCAAGAGGCGTCCGGGGTCCAGAAAATCAAAGGAAACTTCCCATATCTCCTTCGCAAAAGCTTTCACCTTCGCCGAAGCTGCTGCGAACAGGTCGGAAGGCAGGCATTCTCCCTTTTTCCAAGGGAGAGGTAGCAGAATATGAGTGCAGATTTGGTATTGCGGGATGCGAATATTTACACGGTGGATGACCGGGGTCCGCGAGCTCAAGCCGTGGCTGTAGAAGGGGATCAGATTCTGTGCGTAGGGAGTGATGAGGAAGCAATGGGGCATGTGGGCAAGTCCACCCGAATTGTGGATTTGGGAGGACAGACTGTTCTGCCAGGCCTGACCGACGCACATTGCCATTTNCAGGTTATCGGGGAGCGGGAGTTGACATTGAACCTCGAGGGTATCAATGCCCTGGAAGGGTTCCTCGAGGCTGTGAAGAAGCGCGCAATGGGAGCTGAAAGTGGTGAGTGGGTATTGGGTAGAGGGTGGATCGAGACATTCTGGCATCCGCCTGAGTTTCCAACGCGTTGGGATCTGGACAGGGTGGCGCCTGAGAATCCAGTATTCCTTNTACGATCGGATGGTCACGGGGCAGTGGTGAATTCACGCGCTTTGGGAATAGCCGGCATCGGCAGGACAACTGAAGATCCCGCGNGCGGTGAAATCCTAAGAGACGAGGCCGGAGANCCCAATGGCATGCTGATCGATGGCGCACAGAGCTTTGTGCGTCGCAAACTGCCTGAGGTAACCCAGCATAGGGCAAGGAAGGAGCTCGAGGTTGGCGGACAAAGAAGTGTCGCACTTGGTTGGTGTCAGGTGCACGATATGGGAGGATGTTACGAGGACCTGAATTTTTTTGAGGAGCTATACCGGGATGGCAAGCTCAAGCTCAGAGTCTACAAGTCCATGAGTGGACCCGGGGAGGACGCGGAACGGCTGACTCGGGAAGGTAGGACCGGGATAGGCAGGCGTTTCAATGTCAGGTCGATCAAGTTGTTCACCGATGGCGCAGTGGGATCCAGGGGCGCCGCATTGCTAGCGCCCTACAGCGATGCCGCTACCTCGGGGTTCCTGATTCATGAACCGGAAGAATTAATACCGCTGCTCAGGTCCGCACTGCGTTCAGGAATTCAAATCAAGACCCACGCCATAGGTGATCTGGCGAACCGGTTTACGTTGGACCTTTTCGAGGAGACGCTGAACTCCGTGCCTCTCCCAGAGAGGGCAGTCTCCGACCCTCGATGGCGAATCGAACATGCACAGATTGTGGACTCAGCAGACATTCCACGATTTCGTGCCCTTGGCGTGATCCCGTCCATGCAGCCTTCCCACGCAATCAGTGATCTACACTTCTCTCGAAGTCGCATTGGTGTCGAGCGAATGGGGAACGCATATGCTTGGCAGAGCTTCCTGGATGCCGGATCTGTGATAGCGGGTGGGTCTGACGCACCAGTGGAACGTGGCGAACCGATGATCGAGTACTACGCAGCAGTTGCGCGGAAGGATCTGGGAGGGTTTTCGGGAGAAGGTTGGCACCCCGAACAGTCGGTGTCTCGCCTGGAGGCACTGAAGATGTTTACAATTTGGGCGGCATATGCAGCTTTCGAGGAAGGTTCTCGGGGATCGATCGAGGCTGGGAAACTTGCAGATTTCACCGTGGTGTCACAGGACATTATGGAAATACCCATCGAGGAGATCCCAAAGACAACGTGTTCCATGACTGTAATTGGCGGCGAGATTGTCTACGACCGTGATTCACTTTTTTCCAATTGAGTGTTAAATGAAACTNGCTGATCGCTTTCCTTTCTATCAATGTCTGGACGGTGCGGTTCAAGGACNCATCGACCACTCTGTTGTCACAGTGNAAGATGACGACGTCTCTGTTGATGCGTCGTGGTCTGTACATGCGCCGGATAGAATGGCGCCTGGGGTCGAGGTGGCTTTAAGCGACCTGCGTGCCTTNCTGGAAGCAGGGTTCGAGATTCAGGTTCACGCATCTGGGAAAGGTCATGGCGAAAAGCAGATTTGTCTGAGTGTTGTTGGAGATCACTGGTCGGGCAGTAAGACCGAGGGTGCGTTCCGGATTCGGATTGAACAGATGTCGGTACAGGTAGAAGCGGCTACGGGCATTGGCGTGTTACACGGTGTTTTCCACCTGGAAGACCTGATGAGGGAACGTGGTGCGCCGATTCTCAGGCCCGACGTAATCGAACGAGAGCCGGTTTTTCAGCGCCGAATACACCGCTCTACTCTTTCTCCCTTCCACGTTGAGGAAGCTGCAGGATATGCGGGTGCGCCGTATGAGCGGCGAACTTTCTTCGGGAACCCGATTATCTATGAAGCCTACGGAGAGGAGGACGCCGGCCTGGGTGGATACTATGCCGATCATATCCTTCTGGGTCTTGCCAGACACGGATTCAACGGCATCTGGATCCGCGGCTCTCTGAGGAAACTGACAAAGACAAAGCTCTTTCCCTCAAACCATGGATATCCGGACAAGGCCCTTCCCGCGATTCAGGATCTGTGCAGGCGGGCATCACAGTACGGCATCGGCGTTTATCTCTATTTCAATGAACCCATGGGTGTACCGGATAGGGACCCGTTCTTTCAGGTGCATCCAGAAGCAAGGGGCTCCCGAGTGCGGCATTACCAGGAGGTGAGATGCCTGTGTACGAGCGATCCAGATGTCCTGGAATATCTAGAAGAGGGCATGGCCTACCTGTATTCTCACGTGCCTGAGCTGGCCGGGTCCATCCTGATTTCGGCCTCGGAATACCCGTCACACTGCTGGTGTCACGTGAGACCCGGGGCAGAAGGAGGTCTGGAGGGATTTGTTCGTGAGGGTTTGTTATGTGAGCGATGCGCGGATCGTGATCCAAGAGACATTGTTGCTGAGGTCATTGGTGCGCTGCATAAGGGGATGAAGAAAGGAAAGACAGACTGCGAGCTCATTGCGTGGAACTGGTCCTGGAACCTTTACGAGCCCGATCCGCAGCCGGAGCTGCTGTCGAGATTGCCCAATGATGTTATTGTAATGGGAGATTTCGAGAGAGGAATGCCCACGCGCGCCCTCGACATGGAGTACAAGAATGAGGAATACAGTCTGAAGTTGATCGGCCCTTCCGATAGGTTCGAAGGTGTGAGGAAGAGGCAAAGAGAGAACGGCATGCCCACCTTTGCCAAACTGCAAATGGGTACGACACACGAGAATGGAACAGTTCCCTATCTACCCGTGCTGCAATCTATCGGGAAGAAGCACAGGGTTCTTTCGGAACTGGGCGTTGCAGGTATTATGACGTGCTGGAATTTTGGAAATATGGTTTGTGTAGCCACCGAGGCTGCAAATGCGTTTTCCTGGACGCCACAGTACGAGTCGGTGGATTATGTTCTGGAGCATGTGGCGGCACGGCATGTCGGGAGAGAAATTGCACCCATTCTGGTTGGCGCATGGCAGATGATGTTCGATGGTCTCGTAGAGGCCTTCCCCGGCACGAATCCTTTGACCTATTATAGTCCGATGACTCGTGGGCCGGCATTTCCCTGGACGTTCGATCGCGTGAATAAGATCTTCCCACCCAGCTGGCTCACGGTACCCGACGCACGGGCAGACGATATGAAGAACTGGTTGAGTGTGTTTGGGCCCGATGGCGTCAGACGTTGCATGGCTCGACTGGATACGTGTTGGAGTGAGGCGATTTCACTGATGGAAGAAGCACTTGTCAGAGCGCATGGATCTGGAAAGATCGCTCTGGAACTGGAAATAGGGGTCGCCAAAATGTGCGTGATTCAGTTCAGAAGCACTGGTGGCATTGTGGACTTTCTGACGGCAAGAGACGGCTATCTGGATGGCTCCGAAAAGCGTATCAAGTTGGCATATCTGGATAGACTGGAGGCAGCAGTCAGGGAGGAACGTGAAAACGCCATNGAGGCGCTCCCCCTGGTCGATGCAGATCCNAGGCTCGGATTTCATGCCGAAGGACATACCTACCTGTTCAACCGGGAGCTGATCGAGGAGAAGATCAGACAGCTGGATGAGATGCTGGAGACGAGGATTCCAGAAGCGAAACAGGATCTCCAGACACGGGGGAAAGAATGAGCAAGATGCTAATACTGGACTATGCGGTTATCCGATTCCGTCCTTCGCGTATCGAGGTAATGAACTTCTCAAGAGAGATCACGCCTGATCCGTACGGTCTGCATCCGGCTGTTCTGGTAGGTCAAGGTGATGGTTGGGTAGTGGAGTACGAGTAAGGATGCGTGTCACCAGAGTGAGGTGTTGATGGACTCGCACCAGGACGAAGTTCTCAGTTTTCCGCTGGATATCGTGTCAAAACTGCCCGGGGACCTGGGCTACATACCCATTTCAGTGGAGATTGACTTTGGGGCGAAGATCGCAGAAGTCAAAGACAACCCTCCTCCGCTAGAGCTCCCACCTCAGCCAAAACTACGGCGGACGGGTCGGCGGGTAGACGGATTAGAGACGAAGGACGACAGGAGCAGACGGTCCAGGTTGGATCCAAACTCGATTCAGGTCTTGGACTTGGCCACAGGTGAAAGCGTAGCATTCGGCAGGTCTGATGATTTTTCTTACGGTGATCGCGGGCGACTGGAATGGGTGATTCAGGATTCATCCCACAATAGTTTTGAGATCCGGTTCCGAGCAGTAGAATCCAGACCCGCACTGGAACCACAGAGCTATGTGCCTATGGTGGGGGTCGGGGATTTGTTGAGATATAATGCCGGTGAAACCAGGCCAATGGTTTTGAGCAAACCTACGCGACTTGTCGATTTGACGGGCAATGGGAAACCGGACCTTGCGGGATGCTGGAACTATTATTACAGACCTGGTGATCCTATTAGTGGTGTGGTTTGTTTCCCCAGGCAGGGGTCGAAGGATGAGTTCATGTTCGGGGACATGGCCAGGTTGCGGTATGTGGAGGAGCGCGGGTCGAAAGAGCTGCACCATTTTCCCGGCGTATATGTCGAAGCTGATTTTGCGGATCTGAACGGAGACGGGTTGCCGGATATCGTCTTCGCTGACATGCGGGATGAGGCCGTGACAGTNTACCTCAATACGGGGGATCGAGACGATGGTGGACTACCGATTTTTGTGAAGGATGTGGAGATTCCAGCTCCTGTCTCACAAAATGCAGGAATCTGTGNGGTAGATCTGGATGGCGATGGGGTATTGGATCTCGTTGTTAACGGACACTTCATTAGAAATCTCAATTCGAATGGATGGCCCTTCGAGCCTTCAGATCCGGTGGACCTTAAGACAGGTAAACGGTTGTCCTTCATCGATCTGACGGGCGATGGAAGACCCGACGCGCTGAGCATGCCCGTGGGTGGCTATGATCAGAGGCTCGTATGGCATCGGAACAAAGGGAAGGATCCTATTGAGTTTAACCCAGGAGAACCGTTGGCGGGTATCGACCTGGAATATTGTAGTCTGGTGTGTGCAATGACGGATGGTGATCGACCAGGGGTATTGGTTCAGCACAATATGTATCAGAATTTGTCATTTTTCGAACTCGTAGGACACAATAGTGGAAAGCCGGAATTCACCTGCCTTGGACGGGCAGAGTCAATGTCCGCAGTGATGTCCTTCAGCGACCAGGCNTGGCCCTGCAAATGCGATTGGAATGGGGATGGGGTGTACGACCTTGTGATCGGCGGCGGATACGGCTGGCCGAGGGTTGTGATCAACGAGGGGACGAACGAGCGACCTGCATGGGGAGAGCCTAAACTCATCCTGTCGGAGGGAGAACCGATACGGATTCGGAGAGACGAGATCCTGTTCAGCGAACACTGGCACAATATGGGATATCCGTATCCCGTATTCGTGGACTGGGATGGAGATGGTTTGCCGGATCTCTTGTTGCCTAATGAGACTAACCGAATCCTATGGTTCAGGAATGTCGGAACACTGGATGCGCCGAAGTTCGGTCCTCGTCAATTTCTCGAGGTAGAGGGTTATCCGGATTCCGAAACCTTCCGGAGGGAGACGGGTGAAAAGACGATGGGGCCGGACATGCCAACAAACCCGTTCGATGAGCACTCTCCCTTCTATTACCGGTGTGGGATCGCACTTGCAGATTGGAACGCGGACGGACTTATGGATTTTATCGCGTTCGACAATTTCAGCAAGGCCACTCTGTTTGTTCAATACAGAGACGCATCCGGCAAGCTGAGACTGAAACGAGAAGGGCGTGTGAAGCTGGTTGACGACAGAGAAATCGACGATTCGATAGTGGGACGGACGAAACACTGGACAGAGTCCTTCAGGGCAGTCGATTGGGATGGAAACGGCCTTACGGACCTCGTTTACAGCCTGGCGGCAACCGGAAAGATCTACTTGCTGAGGAATGTAGGAACCGGGGAAGAACCGTTGTTCGATGTACCCCGTGAGTTCAAGTACTATGGTGAAGAGATGGGGTTTACGATTCACGGCCCGAATGCTTGGGCTGGAGACTTCAACGGCGATGGCAAACCGGATCTGCTGGGGTGCGTGGAGTGGAGTGTGTATCCCTTTTTCGCCCATGCCGCGTTGGAGATGGACACTCATCCTGAGTATTTGATTGGAAAGGCGAGACCCTGCTGAGTCTCAAAAGGCCAGCATTGTACATCCGGGAGTCAATCCGAAAGGGANTTCCTCGCCGAATCCAGAGACCTGTAGCAGATTTCGGCGGTTTTCCANGGGTTGTAGTCCGGCAGATTCCAGATCATGGCGCTGACTTCAGCGGTTACAGGCAAATGGCACCCGGCCGATTGGAGAGACCTCAAGTACCCGGCGAGTTCTAAATCGCCCTCCCCCGGCAGGAGGAACTGAACTTTGTCGTTCTCTATATAACCGTCCTTTACATGTATATGTGCTGCGTAGGGAAGACAAAGATCGACGCAGTGTTGTAATTCCATTCCCTGTGCGTGGAAATGGCTCTGGTCGTAGTTCAACCAAAGGTGAGGATGCCTGGCCTGTTCTACGACCCAGGCGCCCCGCTCCGGCGAGTCGAATACGCCACCAACGTGAGGTTCAATTGCCAGGATGGTGTCGTGTTTCGCACCAATGTCCGCGAGTTCACACAGGTTGTCAAGGATGCGCTCACGATCTGATTCCCAATCGAACAATGGCCCTGAAAGTGTGGATGTGACCACTGCGGGGGCATCGTTGAAATTGAGCGCCTGGGCGAGTCGACAGTTATCGGTGAATCGTGAGAGCGCCTTTGGACGATCATCTCCCCGTGCACAGGTTGCGACAGGTCCAAACAGCACAGGTGGCGGAAACCCAAGATCTATTATGTGGGCACGCAGGGTGGATCGGTCATTGGTATCAAGTTTGTCCGGTGCGGTTGGCCAGGGATCAGCCACGGCGATTTCAACGGCGTCGTAACCAATGGAGCGAATGCGGCTCAGGGCGTCATAGACGTCGATTTTTTGAGTAGCATAGGTGCTGTATGCGAGTTTCATAGTGTTCCTGAAATAAAGGTTGTCTTCCATTCCACAAGGGTTGTTGGTAGGATAAGGATCCATTGGTCATTGTCAAGGGATGTTCAGGTATGGAACGTATCAGGATCGGACTGGTTGGATGTGGTGGCATGGGAACACGGCACCTCCACGGTCTTCGCTCACTAAAACAAACACCTTTCAACAATGTCGACCTGGTTGCCCTTTGTGATGTCAACAAGGAGAATGTGGAACTTGCCGCAAAGGAAGCCTTCCGTTTGCTTGGTGTGACACCGCGTACCTTCACCGATCTGGCATCCATGATCAGTGGAATAGAAATGGATGCTGTGGACGTTGTGACGGATCCGTCGGTTCACCACGAGGTAGCCTGCGCAGCACTGGAAATGGGCCTGCACATAATGGTGGAAAAGCCAATGGCCATCACGGTAGGTACCTGCAGGATGATGATCGAGGCCGCAGAGAAAAACAACCGAGTGCTTTCAGTGGCCGAGAACTATCGTCGCGATCCATCAGCCAGGTTGGTCAATCACCTGCTGAATGCAGGTGCGATAGGTAGACCATATCACGCTATTCTGCACCATTTGAGTCCCGGCCGGAAGATATTCATCACGCCCTGGCGTCATTTGAAGAATAAAGGTGGTCCCCTTATAGATATGGGCGTTCACTACACCGATCTGATCAGATACCAGTTGGGAGAGGTGGCCGAGGTTTATGGAGATGTTCGGCTTGTGGAGAAGGTCAGGACCAAGTCCGAGACAATGTCCATGGATTATGAGTTCTACAGAAGACGGCTCCAAGCGATGTCTACTGAAGTTCCTGCTTATGCGGAAGATGTCTCTTTGGCACAGTTCAAGATGACGGATGGTGTGACTGTGGATTGGAATGTCGGAATGGGGGGATACGGCAGCGTTGGTCTCGAGCTTATTCTAGGGGACCAAGGCGCTTTCCACGGATTCGGGAACAGGGGTGCACGGGTTAAAATGAGGAATTCAGAAGAAGGGGAACTGGATCAGGAGGGAATGCTTGCCATTGCGAAAGAGTACGAGCTGGATCCGCTGTCGAAACACTTCTTTCCTTCAGGTATAACACAAGGGGATCCCGAGGTGGACTGGAAACTGATCGCGCTCGAGTATCACGAGTTCGCGGAAGCCATTCTGACCGGCAGAAAGGCGGAGGTGGATGGAGAGGAAGGGATGCGGGATGTGGCAGCAATCTATGCTGTGTTCGAATCTTCACGTGCAGGAAGGTCCGTATCCATGGATGAGGTCGTGTCGTGCGATGTGTACGCCTATCAGGATGAAATAGACCAAGCGTTAGGGGTGGCAAAATCCAAGGATTGATGAGACTAGGGTTGGCATGGCAGGTAGCAGAGACCAAAGGTGACGCATGGAATTGATGAGCGGGACGAGGAATAGTATATGAAGTGTGGATTCTATTGGGGATCGGCGGGATTGGATATGGACAAGACAAATCCATACGGCCCGTTGCTTGCCCGGGCGATGGAGAAGATCGGCGTGGAGCTTGTTGCGGCTCACGTCGAGGATTTGAGCAGGGATTGGCTGGATGNACACCGAGATACCCTGGATGTGCTGCACATTCACTGGCCTCATTACACCTATACCCGGCCTGGCTTAGATGAGAGTGTTGNCAATTGTACGGCGTTGATGGAGCATCTGTGGTACGCCAGGCACCTGGGATACAAAGTGGTCTGGACGGTGCACAATCTCTATCCACACGAAAGCATCCATCCTGATCTGGATCGGATCGCACGGATGGCGATTTCAGAAATTGCCTCGGCACTCATTGTCCATTGTGAATATGGGAGAGCCCTGGTGGAACGGCGGTTCAGTCGCACTGAAGGGGTGTTCACGATACCGCATGGGAATTTTATCGAAGCGTATCCAAACGAAATTTCCCAGGCAGAGGCGAGAAAGTGCCTTGGGCTCTCGGACGACCATTTCGTCTATCTGTTCTTCGGAAATGTTCGACCGTACAAGGGTGTAGATCAGCTTTTGGAGACTTTCACCGAAATGAGCGGGGATCATCTCAGGTTGGTGCTGGTGGCCAAGCTCAATACGGATTATAGCAAGGAAATTGTAGAAAAGGCCGAGGCGGGCGATTCGAGGATTGTTGTTCGAACGTCGGAGTTCTTTCCGAGTGAGGACTTTCAAATTTACCTGAATGCTGCGGATGTGGTCGTGCTGCCCTTCCAGAAAATCCTCACATCCGGTTCCGTAATGACAGCGTTTTCATTTGGGAAACCTGTTGTGGTTCCACGGATTGGTTGCCTGACCGAACTGGTGCGTAACCGGGTAGGCGTAGCCTATGAATCGAAAGCGGCAGGTGCTCTGAAGCAAGCGATGGTTAGCGTACAGGACCTGGATTTAGAGCAATGCTCCGAGCAGGCCCTGAAACTGGCGAAGTCGATTTCCTGGGACAGAATCGCAAAAAATACGGCTGAGGTCTACCAATATCAGGGGTAACACAGGAGGATTGGGATGGATGAGATTCGGATGGCTGTTGTGGGTTTGGGAAGTAGAGGTCTGGGGTGGATGTCGTTGCTGCAGCGCGTGGGCGGATACCGGATAACTGCGATTTGCGACCCGGTAGTTCATACCCACGAGGCTGCTAGGGCACGGATCGATCATTCCGATCCTGTCAAGGTGTACGAGAGGTACGGTGATGTGCTGGCATCGGAGGAGGTGGACGCCATCGCACTTACCGTAAGGTGTGAGGACCAGGGCAGCCTGGCTGCACAGGGTCTCGAGGCCGGGAAACATGTGAACATGGAAGTCCCCGGGGCCCACAACATGGAGGATTGTTGGCGGATAGTGGCGGCTCAGGAACGGACGGGAAAGGTCTTCCAGCTAGCGGAGCAGTGCAGGNATGCCGGGTATATCGACGAGTGGCGCCAAATGGTGACGAATGGTATACTGGGGAAAATTACATACTGTGAAGGCCAATATTTTCACTACTATGCAGGGAAATCATTCAGGGATCCGAATACCGGTATCTTCTACGGTCCGACGGATCTCGCGGATTATCCCAAGGCCGAGCCCACCTGGATGTACCATATGCCGCCGATCCATTATCTGCCTCACGATTTGGGGCCGATGCTGAAGGTGCTGGATGATCGTGTCGTGGAGGTCGTAGGGATGAGTACGNATTCTCCAAGCGATGCGCATCCTGAGCTGGCAGGGCCGGACATGCAGATTGCGCTTATGAAGACCGAGAAAGGGGCCTTGATGAGAATGGGCGCCAGTTTCTCTTCGCCCCATCCACCGAAGGACTACCACTGGCAGCAGGTGATCGGCACAAAGGGTTCGGTAGAATGGAAGAGAACCGGGAGCGACAGGCCCAAAATGTGGATGGCAGATGGACAGATGATCGATAAGGTGAATATGGATTGGAAGTACGAACGGGCGGATGCGCCAGACGAGGCAAAGGGGAGTGGGCACGCCGATATGGACTACTACGTACATGCTGCTTTCCGGGATGCGGTGACCGGGAAACGCGAACTCGAGTATGATGTGTACAAGGCGATGGAGACATCGGCTCCCCCGGTTCTGGCCGCGGAATCGATTGCACAGGACAGCAGGAAGTTACGCGTGCCGTCATTTCTTCCTGGGCCAGGACGGCCTAAAGGCGAACTGCCGAAGGACGAAGTGAGTTGAATCCGAGTAGATTTGGCGGCATTTGAAGGGTTGAGAGAAAGGTAGGACGCCATGGAAGCCAGAGCTCTCATTTGTGATGAAGGTCAGAACGTTTCAGTCAAGGACGTGGTCCTCAGAGGCCCTGCTTCCGACCAGATTGCAATTCGCGCATTTGCGGCGGCGATGGAGTCACTTCACAAACCCGGAGTAAGTATCAAGAATGCTTCCGTGCCCAAGGCGTGGGTTGCAGACCCTTTTGGTGAGATCCTCAGGAACTGGTGGGGAGACGATGTCGATACATCTCATTTGGATCAATGGGTAACAAATTTGCCAGTGTCTACGATGTCAGCCGGATAAAGGAAGAGCCGAGATTCGAGGCAAAGATATTGCCGTGATCACCCAGGGTGTTCAGAGCACCTCCAGAAATGAGTCCGGTATGCGCGCTCCAAATACTTGCGGATGTCCCGCTCTTGTTGAGGTATAAATGAGCCACTTGTTGTCTGCCGTGACGTAGGGATGGGTGTGGGACCACTGCTTTCCGTCGTGAACTGTTTTGGACTCGACCAACTTCCGAAACTTTCCGCTCTTGATTGATCCGATATAAATTGGGACCCTTTCTTCTCCGGTCGCGTCGCAGATCCAATAGTTTCCACATCTGGATACGCTGACGTGGCTTCCTCGGAGNGAGCTGCTGGTANCCGGAGTGGAGGTCTGATCGTTNACTCCGGTGATCCAGAGGTTTGGGTCTCCTTCATTGTCGACGCCAGTTGAGTAGAAGATCCTGTCCGATGATCCGATCCAGGCTTCGTGACCTGTGGGACGAGGCGTGTGTGGACGATCAGCAGCAGTCCAGGCGACACCTTCCTTTCCCACATTAAGGATACCAAGATACACTGAGCTCACGTCCAGGCTGTTCGCCTGAATCAAGACCCGGTTGGTCGCGTCCAGAGAGAATTGCTCGTGCTTGAAGTAACGTTCCATAGATTGAACCATGGTTTCCCGCTGACCATCTGAAATGTGAAAAAGGAGGACCAACGATAGACCGTCCTCCTGCCTGACGCTGACCGCATAGTAGTTGCCATCTTGAGAGGTCGTTCCATAGCTGAGGTTGCCGACGTCATCTGGTAGCCTGATCACATTTTCGTGGACTATATTTTGATAATGGCAACGTTTCAGCAACAGTTCTCCGTTTTTTTCTTNCTGGTAATAGAGATAATCCCCCCAGGCATGGAATGCGGGGAACCTGGGTTGGCCCGAAATTACAACGTGCAGCGAGCCATCTTCGAGATCCAGGAAGGATAAACCACCTTCGGTTTCATCTGTAGAATAGTGTCTCACAGTGATCCTGTTTCCGTCGGCATTTCCGTAAGGCTGCTCACCATAGATATTGTCCGTGGGTCTTGAATCTTCGGTCAACTGGTAGATTTCTGAATCGGAATCCGGGTCTGTCTCGACAAATTTCATAGTGGAGCTCCTTAGAGAGCGGGATCAAGGTTGAGGTTGGTGTGTTAGACACCTGTGGTGAGCGCCGTGGGTTGAAAACCACGAAACTGATGGTCAGGGCTAACAGTTGTTCTCGACCCCACCTTCGCTGCAAGGCAGCTATGGCGGGCAGGCACGAACGTGCGGGGTGCTGTGGAACTCGGTCTGAATGATTATAGTGAATTTCGAGTACAAGCAAAAGCTTGAACCGCTTGTAAATTGGCATTTCAGGAGACTGATATGAGACAGGTTTACATTTCGGGTGAGATGGTTAGGGAGTCAGAGGCCAAGATTTCGATTTTCGATAGTGCGGTGATGCTCGGGGATACCGTGACGGAGTCTACACGAACATTCAGACATCAGCCGTTCAAGCTCGATCAGCATATCACAAGGATGTATAAATCACTGAAGGTAACGCGGATCGATCCTGGCTGCAGTCCTGATGAGATGAAGGAAATTACGTCAGGTGTAGTAGAGGCGAACCTTCCGGAAGTCGCCGAGGAGGACGATATCTGGATCGTACACAACATTTCTAGGGGCGTGTCGATGCCGGGACCGGATCCGACCGTTCAGCAGGGACGTGCGACAGTTATGATTCATACAGCCCCTATGGATCTGACGGGTTGGGCTGGATTCTATGAAAAGGGCTGTCATGCTGTGACCTCGATGAGCCGAATCATTCCTTCCCAGTCACTGGATGCCAGGATTAAGAACAGAAGTAGAATGGCCTATACCCTGGCGGAGGTGGAGGTGAAGCTGGTTGACCCACTTGCGCAGGGCATAATCCTGGATGTCCATGGGAATGTGGCTGAAAACAAAGGAGGAAACATATTTGCAGTGACTGATGGCAGACTAAGAACACCTAAGTCACAGAACAGTCTAGCAGGGGTGAGCCGTGAGACGGTTCTCGAGCTCGCTGAGGGACTTGGCATTGAAAATGAGGTGACAGAACTGCAACCGTACGATTTGTATACGGCAGATGAGTTGTTCTTTACCAGCACGCCATATTGCATCATGCCTGCTACGAAGTTCAATGGACTACCCGTTGGTTCAGGGGAAGTGGGTGAACTGACGAGAGCCCTGCTGGATGCATGGAGCGACCAGGTTGGTATGGACATTGTCAAACAGGCTCAGNACCAGATGAGATAGACATGAAGCTCGGTATATTCACGAAAACATTTGACCGACCGAATCTTGGTTTGGTGTTGGACGAAGTGAAGTCATATGGATTTGGCTCGGTGCAGTTCAACATCGAGAGTGCAGGCGGCAACCCGATGCCCGATCACATTGACGAGGAGTACGCGACAGGTGTTCGAGAAGAGATGAAATTACGTGAAATCGAGATGGCTGCTGTCTCCGGCACCTTCAATATGATTCATCCCGATCCACAGGATCGGGCGGATGGTATGAGGCGGTTCCGAGAGATCGTGAGGGCATGTGGATGGTTTGGTACATCTCTGGTAACACTCTGTACAGGAACCCGTGACCCAGACTATATGTGGGCATATCATCCGGAGAACAGTTCCAGTGAGGCCTGGAGGGACATGATTGTCTCTATGGTTGAGGCTGTACGGATAGCCGAAGACCACGGAGTTATTCTTGTATTCGAGACCGAGGTCTCGAATACAGTGGATTCGGCGACCAAAGCTAGGAAACTGCTGGATGAGGTCCAGTCTCCCCACCTCAAGGTGGTGATGGACGGGGCCAATCTATTTCCCAAGGGTGGACTCAAAAGAATGCGGGAGATTCTAGATGAGGCATTCGACCTGTTGGGAGGCGACATCGCAATGGCTCACGCGAAGGATCTGGAAAGAGATGGGGAAGCGGGACATGTAGCGGCCGGAACAGGCTTACTCGACTACGACCACTNCCTGAATCTGCTTCAAGGAATTGNGTTTGATGGTGCGTTGATTGCCCATAGCTTGCGGGAAGATCAGGTCGGGGAGAGCAAGATATTTTTGCACGAGACCATGGACAGAGTGCTTGTTCGATCAGGCGGAGGGGAGGGGGAATGATGATGTGAGAATGCAGGTTTCAGTGAGACAGTGGATTCTGGTCGGGCTTACTGCTATCGCAGTTGGCGGGGTCCTTGTTCTTCAGTACATCGAGATATCTGGCTATTCCCGCCCATTGCTGATGCTGGCTTCTAGTCTCTTCGTGGCGATCCCTGTCCTCGGGAGAGGATATCGTTCAGGAACCGGCAGGGCTCTGATTGCTGGTCTCGTTTTCTGATGGTTCGGAGACTTTCTCGGTCCACTAGATTTTACCCTGGGCGCCTCTTCGTTTCTGCTCGCGCACGTGATGTTCATCTTGTCTTTTGCGTTAATCGGTCTGGATCTATTCAAGTGTCCCGTAGCCACGGGGATTGTTCTGATTATCAGTGTGATCACATACTCCTGGCTCGGCCCTTTTCTCCCCGGTGACAAGTATCTGCTTATTGTGGGATATTTGGTGACGATCAACTCAATGGTGGTGTTAGCAGCCGGTACGAAGGCGGCAGGCGGCCGTCTACTGATCGTTTTGGGTGCATCCGTAGTCTATATGTCCGATATCTTCCTGNCAAACTGGCAGTTCGTTGACAANAATGNNGGCAATGCATTTTACTGTTATCCTCTGTATTACACCGCGTGNATTCTACTGGCCCTGAGTGCGGGTCGGTCTCGTTCGCAGATAATTCAGTGAGATCTGGAGTTGGTCCTATGTCTTGTATCTTGAAAGCCGAGCTGAGGGAAAAGGTGGACCGGCATAGTCTTCTTAGAGATGGGTATGTTATTATTCGAGATCTCTTGAGCCCTGGACAAATCGAAGACATGCGCAACCATATTGAGCGAATGGTCGAACAACGAAAGACGCAGTCGTCTCTAAACAGGAAAGAGGATGAACCTCCAGGAGGTGCATGGGTAACGAGCCCTTCACCCAGGCTGAAGTTCGACGAGGACTACGATGAGGGTTCGCTGGGTGCGATCGAATTCTGTCTGGCCGAGGAGACACTCGGCGCCTCCAGTGTGCTGCTCGATACTTCCGAAGTATCGGTAACGTATATGGCTTGCATCTGCAATCCCGAGTACGAGCACGGGCCTGCAAAATGGCATCGTGACACGTCTCCACCCAAAGCAGCTCCACTCGAAGGTATGCTGCAAAACTATACGGATCACGGTCCAGCGTATCTCCAGTGGAATATTCCATTATTCGATGACAACGTGTTCTGGGTTGTGCCAGGCAGTCATTGTCGCATAAATACTCCCGAAGAAGACCGCCAGCTGGCCGATGACCCGGCCGTAGCGCTACCGGGCAGCATTCCGGTGAAGCTCAAAGCGGGAGACGGTGTTGTCTACATTCATCTCATGCTGCATTGGGGCAGCAACTACAGTTTGACAAAACGAAGAACCGTGCACCTGGGATACAGGCGATTCGGCGGGGATGCGATGTCTATGGTTCACTGGCGACACTGGGANCCGAGTCTGGTGGGCGACCTGCCGTTGCACTTACGTGGGCGATTCGAAGCATTCGACGCGCTGTATCAAAATGAACTCAATGGCTTTGAGGCGATTTTCAGGGCGATGATACAGAAAAGAGATACAGTGTTTCAAGCGGCACTCGCGAAACTACATCCATCAGCCTCTGGACAAATGTCAACGCTTTCTCTATTGTCAAAAATGGCTACACGGCTCAAGATTCACAAAGACAACCCCGAGGGTGCGGTGCCGTGGTTCAATGAAGGTGATATGTTGGATCTTGGCGGGAGGTTCACCACAGAGGAAGCAGGCCAGTTGTGCGAGCGGTTCAGTGAGTTGGACCGGAGGTTAAGGAGACCGGCGCCACAGAGCATTTGTGGTTTTCAGGGAACCGATGCAGAATACGAGATGAATCATTTGCCGCAGGGGTTCGGCGTTCAGGATTTCGTGGCAAGTTGGGCATGAGCGAATGCGACAGGGCTCAGGGAGATCCTGGCCAATCAAACACAAGGGGGAAAAATGGGTAAGGTGGTACTTTTCGACCATGTAGAAGTCCACGTAGATGATATTCCTGGTTATTGCGAATTCCTGGTGAAGATCTTTCAGGGAGGACGGCACCACGTCATCAGTGACTCAGGGACCGCGATGTTTGTGAGCGTAGATGGATATGCCATCGAGATCAAGCAGAGAAAAGGTGATGGCGCACCACAGGCCTCAGGTTTCTGCAATCCCTGTCTGAGGACCGAGGGCGCGAAGGCCCTCATCGAGGACGATCTGGGATGTGAGATCACTCAGACTGTTGAGAACGACGATGGTCATATCTATTTCTTCGTCGATCACGAAGGTGTGACCTGGCATATCAAGGACTACCTACTGTTGGACAGCCAGGTCAACTGGTAGACACTGAGGACCGACAAAGACCTGGATGAGGATCGCAAGGTGACAGGTGATGTGTCAGCTCGTAAGCCTGGTGATGAGATTCTCGTCCGGGTTTTTGCCATTTACTGTGATGATGTTGCCGTCGATCAGAATGACACGATCGACGTTGCCATTTCCGTTCTGATATACCACTGCGGCGCTTGCATCGCTCTGACACCCGTCGATATCGATCGGCTGGTTCCGTCTGGACAACAATGCTGTATAGGTTTTCCCATTAGAGGTGATGCGTGTTCCTTCTCCCTGACCATCGAGCAAGGCTGAGATTTCAGGTCGATCGTCTTTGGCCAGCCTGGGAAACAAGACCGTGAGGAGCGCGTCGCNNNTCACCGGTGCTGCTGAGGACACGTCGAGATGGAACCTCGCGGCGTTTTCAGGCAAGTATTCCGGAGTGTCGTAGCCATAGGGCATGATGTCGTACCCGTCCCACGGTCGGAAACGCATGTCGTTTCTGTGGCAAAAGACGACGTCCATTGCTGCTTTGTCGTATGCCAGGAACGCACACCGGGTATCCGTGTCTACCGTGATCTGCTTCGCCGCGTGCAGGTGCCAGGTCCACATGGTCTCATAGGTGAGCTTGAATCGATCGATCATCACAAAGAAGGTGTTGTCGATTACCAGGACCTCTCTGGTGGCACTTGCAACCCTTTCATCGTAGGCTGGTGAGGNGTCTCCCATCGCGTAGGTGAAGCGGTCATCGGTGTGAAAGGCAGGAAAACTCCCTACTGCCTCCGGATTACGTACGATCTGGCCGGCACCATCGAAGGTTAGGGCATTGTGGGCACGCGTTTGGCGAGTCCAACCGTGGTGGTGAGCGCTGCTGTAGAGTTCATACATGCCACTCGGGATGGCGAGGGGTTCGCCATAGGCTTCGATGACAAATGAGTTCTGGTCGGCATGTGAGTGTGACACGGTGCCGTATGGAGAGGACTTCATAGTGAAGCGGATGTCTTTCTCCGGCTCGATGAGATTGGCACGATAGACCAGCCAACCGATGTCATTGAAGACTGTGGCAGCGGATTTTGGCAGATCTGTATCGGAGAAATCGCGGTCGGGTGTGAGGAAGGACAGCGGAGAGAAAAGGCCCTGGGATTCGACTATCGGTTCCTCGGAAACTTCCTGGATCTGATTTGCATGGGCCATCAGGAGACCATTGTTGTAAATTCTTCCGAGGTGGCGTTGAAGTCCCCAGCTGGATCTGGCCGAGCCCTGGCCGTTGGTGCGACCGTCGCCAAAGGGTACCAGATAGGCATTGGGTGGTACACACATCATTCTCCAATGGCCGTGATTCTGGAAGAAGGGCTTCTTGTAGAAGTCTACACCTGATGCTTCCCTGAGCCCATAGACGAAGTGATAGAAGAGATAGCAGTAGGTCGTTGAATAGGACACACCCTGAGCCCAGCCGCCATCTTTGCCGCCCCACCAGGGGAACATGGCAACTGTTGTATCGAGGATGTAGTCCAGCCAAGGTTCGATTTCGGGACATTCGCCTGCGAGGACGATGCAGATTTCTCCAAGGAAACCAAGCAGACGACCAGAGTGATTGTCGTATCCGATGACACCGTAGTCGGCTCGTTTAAATCTTTCCATCGTCATACGTCCGCGGCCGAGAAATTGTCTCTGGATCGTCGCCTTTTCTTCATCGGTCAGTAAGCCGTGAACCCAGTCGTAAGCTCGAGAACCGAGGTTCATAACGGACATATGCGCTTCGTTGTTGTGGAACGTGGAGGTGGATCCTTCCGGGTNCCAGGATGAGAATTCGAGCAGACGGTCGATAGCGGCTTTGCCAAATGCCTCATCGCCTTCGATCAGGTAGACCAGTCCAAAAAGCTGGGCATCCTGACCCATTTGCCGAGAGTGCGTCATAGCGGGCTTCCAGACACGACCGAATTCGTTCTGATCCTTCTCCTGGTCAGGGAGATAAGGTGGTTCGGTCATCAGGAAGTTCTCGTCCAGCCGTTGCCGAGCTCTTGCCTTGAGACGTTCCCATTCACCCTTGAGCTTTCCTTTGCAGTCTGCGCGATAAGTTTCCAGACGAGATTCAGGGAGGAGGTGACGGGGACGCGTATTACCGATCGCTCCGATGACTTCCGATGCCGGCGGGACCTTAAGCTCACTCGTCTCACCCGTGATGTGGAATGAGAAGGTTTCGCTCCACGTGTCGTCCTCGCCGCAGCCCAGGGCTCTCCAGGACCAGTAGTAGGTTCCGTTGGATAGGACTTCGGGCGATACCCAAAGTGTTCGCCCGGACTTCTGGTAGGTGCGAACGTCTGATGACTTGAGACAAGGATCTGGGCCGATTTTGAGTTCGTAGTATTGGGCGTTTTCGATGGGGTGCCAGACAAAGCCTGGGGGATTCAGGTCGGCCACTGAATTGTTCTGGGGACGCCGGCTGTCGATGAGTGGATTTGGTGATCGGAACTGGCGCATTGGTGGGCCCTTTCAGAATGGTAATTGATTGTTGATTTGGAGGACAATATATCTCAGAAGTGATATGATGGTAACCAAAAGAAATGATGAGGGGCAGCAAGGTGTGGATGTCCATAAATGCAAGAATCAAGCTTTTCTGTTTCTTATCCCTCGGAGACGTAATAAGCCGCTCGCTTGCTGCGTCTTCATTTTTTGAACTGCTAAAAGAAAGGTATGCAAAAGAAAAGACGGTCCTTCCCTCGCTACAACCACCTACGCAGCTATGGCGGCTACTCGGGACCGGACGGCTGGCACCGTGTAAATTACTCGTATAGACCGGCATAGGCTGGTGGCTTACGAGTCTTAGGGAACCAAGTGTTCTGAATGGATTGGAACCGTGCACGGCGCGTGATGGCCGGTGGCTATGGATAGCATGATCTACATGGACGGGTGCTTGGTGAAATATGATTGGGTGAGCGATCAAGGGGCGTAATCGATGAGTGAGCCATTGGCGATATTGGGCGGAATTCCGGCAGTACCACCGGGGCTGGAGTTCAAGATGTGGCCCGAGGTGACAGAGGTGGATGAGGCGATGGTGTTGGCTTCGCTGCGACAGGACAAGCACGCTTTTGGACCGCACGCTGAGGCGCTTCAGGAGGAATTTTCGGCGTGGAATGGGAACAAGTACTGTTTCGCGACGAATAGTGGCACCGCTGCACTACATATGAGTGTTGCTGCTTGTGGGATCGGTCCAGGAGATGAGGTGATTACACCCGCGCTTTCGTGGACTAGTAGTGCATCGTGTATTTTGCACCATAATGCTATTCCGATTTTCGTGGACGTGGATTGGCCGTCGATGCAAATCGATCCGGAGCGGATCGAGGNGGCGATTACTCCGAAGACAAAGGGAATTCTGGTGGTGCATTACTGGGGCGTGTCTTGCGACATGGATCCGATTCTGGAGATCGCAAGGCTCCACAATTTGAGTTTGATCGAAGATGCGTGTCAGGCTGTTGGCGCGAATTACAAAGGGAGGAAGACAGGGACACTAGGAGATGCAGCCGGATTCAGTTTGAATCAGAACAAGAACTTTACAGGAGGTGAGGGTGGACTGTTTGTTACGGACGACGAGGAAAAGTTCAAGCGTGGCAAGGCCGTGACCAGTTTCAGCGATATGCGACCGCCCGAAGCTGGAAGGGAGTATCACGATTACGGGTTGGGCTGGATGTATCGTACGTCGGATCTGGCTGCGGCATTCGCATTGAGCCAGCTTCGAAAGCTAGAGGATACGAATATCAGGGCGATGGAGAACTGGTGGGCACTGGACAAGATGCTGGAGGATACGCCAAATCTGATACCTGCATTCAAGTCCGAGGAGAGACCTTCAAATGGATACGCATATGTACTCCGCGTGGATCCTGAGTACGTGAAGGATCGACACGTAGAATTGAGTGATATGACAGACGGTATCGTAAAGGCGCTGGCTGCGGAGGGTGTGAAACAGAGCCGGGCGAACTGGCTCTTGCCTGCTCATTCTGTGTTCCAGGCGAAGGATGCCTATGGCAAGGGATATCCCTGGAGCGCAGAGCATACACGACCGGATATATCGTACGACGTGAATCAGTTTCCGGTAGCGCAGGCGTGTGTGGATACGTGCCTGTGGCACGTGTACAACCACCGACCTCCGAATGGCCAGGAACAGCTCGAGGCGCTTGCTGCGGCGATCAGGAAGGTGTTCACTNGATTGGATGACATTGCGGTGGGANTGTAGCAATNAGAATGTGAAANCGCTCTGCGGACCAAGATGAGCGACANTATGGTCGGGATACGCAGTCTCNCAAGTACNAGCTACCAACGACAACGCACAGGATAAGTCTTGATAGAGTGGTCTGCTGTGAGGATCGCTGCGTTAGTGTTGATCGCAGTCGTGATTAACAGTCGGTCGAAAGGATCTTGGCGCCTAATGAGTACGACCAGCTTAAATGTCATGATCAATATGTACTGCAACGATACCGAAGACGTTGCCACCGAGTTTATAAGAGGATTGTCAGACCTGAGGAAGTACAACATCTGGACAACACAGGTAACGGACCTAAGTCTGGAAATCCTTTCTAAAATGGACTCGTCCAGGATATTCTGCTCCAGAAGTGCCATAAGGTCACCGATGATGGTTTAGGGAAGCTGAAACGGCTACCCCTCCTTCGGTCCCTGAGGTTGAGGCAATGTCGGGGATTGACCGAGAAGGGTATCGGTGTGTCCGGTAAAGATGTACAGGTCAATTTCCACCCTGCCGATTGACAGAAAGCGGAACAAAAACGTGGAGGCGTCATGATCAGAATTGGATTCGGGACGAGAGATATCACGCCTACCCGGCCGGCGATGATCCAGGGGCAGAAACACAGGCGAATCGGCAGAAGTGCTCTAGACCCGCTCACCGTGACCGCGTGGGCGATGGAGAAGGATGGCGAGGTTGCCGTGATCGTGTCGTGCGATCTGGCGACACCTTCAGATGGCCTCCGTGAACGTGTCAAGAAAGAGTTGGCTTCATTGGAACCAGGTATACTGGGAGATTCTGTGGTTTTTGCGAGTACTCATACGCACACGTCTCTCGTACTGGAGGATGGGTTCTATGATCACCCTGGTGGCGATGTGATGACCTGCGAGGAAATCGAGATTTGGGTGTCGGAGAGAATTGTTGACGCGATTAGGGATGCGTGGAAGGCCAAGTCCAAAGCGATCGTAGGCCGAGGGTTTGGTCACGCAGTTGTTGGTCACAATCGGTACGCGGTGTACTCAGACGGTTCCGCTCAGATGTACGGGAAGACCGCACGGGAGGACTTTGCTCATATTGGAGGATACGAAGACCATTCTGTGGATATGCTCTTTGTGTGGGGTGACGATGGAAAACTCTCAGGGATCATGTTGGCTGTTCCATGCCCTTCGCAGGTGGATGAACACCTCCAGGAGTTTTCAGCGGATTACTGGCACCAGGTCCGTGTGGAACTGAGAAAGAGGCTAGGAGAAGGCTTGAGTATCCTGCCTCTATGTGCAGCCGCAGGAGACCAGTCACCACACTTCCTTTTGTATCGTGAACAGGAAGAGGAGATGCGTGTACACAGAGGTGTTTCGGAACGTGAGGAGATCGTGCGAAGGATCTCAAATGCAGTGGAGGACGCGCTCTCGTGTTTACAGCCGGATCAGGAGAGGGATCACACCTTTTCCCACAGAGTGGAGACCTTGAGCCTCTCACCCAGGAATATTACGCAAGAAGAGCGTGATTGGGCGGAGGCGGCACACAAGGAGGCGATCTCCAAGGGTGATGTTACTTCATGGTGGCCAGTTCGGCTAAAAGACGTAGTTGATACTTATGACGGTATTCGAGAGGCTGAGCAGGTTCCGGCAGAAGTTCACCTCCTGCGAATCGGCGAAGCAGTGATTGCAACAAACCCGTTCGAGCTGTTTATGGATTACGGTATGCGGATGAAGGCCAGGAGCAAGGCAAAACAGACGTTCGTGATACAACTTGCGAGAAGAGGGTTCTACTTGCCATCAGATAGGGCCATGAAAGGTGGTGGATATGGGGTGATGCCAGCTGTCTCCGTTGCCGGTCCGGAGGCTGGAGCTGAATTGGTAGAGTGGACCGTTAGTGCGATCGATGGTCTGTTCGGACAGGCATGAAGAGGCGTGGGACAGTTTCAGGAAGGGATGAAAAAGGGCTCACCATTTGGTGAGCCCTTTTATTGTCTCGATTTCAGGAAATCCTACTCGGAAAGTGAAATGTCTACCGAGGGACGAAGCTCAGCACAGGTGGTTAGGGCAGGATGTATTTCGTGTTCCAGGAAGGCGGCGAAGATACCCTCGTCCAGTGTTTCGCCATTGTCGATTGCGACAAATGCTTGTTGCGTGAGATTGTAATCAAATCGTGGTGCCCATTTTCTCGCGCCAAGGCGAGCAGTTGTCGAACAGTTGTCGATCATGTGGGACACGCCCTTGAAGTGCATATATGGATTGAGCGAGTCCACTGCCTCGATGACCGATTCATTGGCGACTTCGGAGAAGGAGTGTCCTTTTTCGATCAAAAGGTCCACCTGGGCCATCATGGTGGCAACGTAGACACCCGCCGTGAAGGCGTTGACGGGAATATCCTCTTCGACACGCTTTGCTCGAACTTCCTTCCCTATATCCCACATCCGAGTGCCATCGATTTTTCCGATAGGGAACTTGCGCTTGGAGGCGGCTATGACACTACGAATTTCATTTCCATTGGCAACGTCATCATAGATTTCAAGGAGGATTTCCAAGGCGGGATTGTATGATGCGCAATAAGCTTTGCGAAATTCGTCCTTTCCTTCTTCATCGAAGCTCTCGTAGAGTGCAAGCATTCCACTGTGGGAGATGACATTCGAGATCGGCCCGGTTATGGATTCGCAAGATTGGTTGAAGGCTTCGTGTTCGGACTGACCCTGTTCAATAAACCTTCGATAGAGGCATTCGACAATTCCGTGGACTGCCCCCAGGAGAATGCCTCGTTCTCCGAAGATGTCGGAGAGGTATTCGCTCTGGAGTGTCGTCTGGAAGGTGCTGGGGGCGCCGAGTGCAATTGACCAGGCGATGGCATAGTCGGTGGCCCTGTCATTGACATCCTGTTCGATAGCGATACTGGCATTAATGCCCGCGCCGTTGACTTCCTTCCCCTGTTCATAGAGTCTCCGGACGGAGGGTCCCATTCCTTTTGGACAAACCGCGATTACATTGATCTGGTTTGGGAACTTTGCGCCGACGGTCTCCATATAGCCAAGCAAGAATCCGTGGGATAGACCCAGGGTAGCGCCGGGCTTGAGCGAGGAGAAGATCCTGCCGTAGTTGTCCGCAAGGGCGGCGTCGGAGATGAGAAGCAAGACCAGATCGGACTCGGAGATGACGTTGTACATCTCTCCCAGCGTTCCGGTCTCTTCCGTGAAACCTGCTTCTCTGGCCTGGTCCATTGAACCGGAACCTTCTCGTAGTCCAACCTTCACTTTTATTTCAGTGTTCTCAAGCGAATCCCGGAGGTTCTGGGCCTGTGCCGGTCCCTGGGATCCCCATCCAATGACACCGATCTGCTCGATCCCTTCCAATGCTTTGGGCAGCTTATCAAATAAGTTCCTGCCCCCTCGGACGATGTGCTCATCGTTGCCTGAGAGGTTGATTGTCTCGATATCGAATTCCCTGGTAAATAACTCCAACGCCATTTGGTTCTCCCTGGTTGCTGAGGTTGGGAAGCGTTCTAAAATTGTGCCTAAAAAGGAAGCTTGAAAATAATCAGAAAAGGTGTTGCAGTAAAGGATTTTAAACCGTACACTGCGAATTTTGGTGGATCACAGAAGGTCAGATTGTGCCGAAGACGGCTTCGGAGGCAGGATGAAGACTGATGATTTAGCCTATTCGATGTTCTCCCAGGACGAGATGATCCGTCGACACGATGGCACCCGAATTCAGATGAAAGCACGAGGGATCGATGCACTGTTCATCAGCGGCGAGGAGAATTTTCAGTATTTGTCGGGGGCTTCCGCGAGTGTCGCGCTGCACTATTCGTTGACACGTCCCTCGGTCATTGTTCTGCCGCTCGAGGGTGATCCCGTTGTGATCACCCAGGGTCGGGACAGTTTCGAATTGGGATCGTATGTTTCGGATATCCGGGAATACGGGGGATTGTACTCCTTTCCCGCAGATCATGTAGTGGGTGTACTCTCGGATATGAACTGCCAGTGTGTGGGGGTGGAACTTGGTCAGGAACAGCGGATGGGGATTCCTGTTGGGGCGTATCTGGATGTAGTAGAAAAGCTGCCAGCCTTAGAATTCGTGGATGCCGCTGAGGTGCTGATCGGGATGCGAATGGTGAAATCTGATGAAGAACTGATCTTGATGAAAAAGGCTGCCGAAATTACAGGTCGAGCGAGGCAGCGGCTGTTCGGTAAGATAAATAGGGGGATGACCGAGCGTGATGTTGCACGGTTGATGCGGCAATTGATCCTGGAAGAGGGTGGAGATCGCGCGGCGTTTGTTGTGTTTCAGAAGGATGAACCTGGAGGGAAATCACAGTTTAAGTACGATCGGCCACTCAAGGAAGGCAGTGTGCTTGCCGTAGACAGTGGTGCATACGTTGGGATGTACGCGATCGACTATCCCAGGATGGCGACACTGGGGAAGACTACAAAGGTGCAGAGGGATACACATCAGGCAGTGCTCAGAGTAAATCAAAGGATGAGTGAGGTGCTTGGACCAGGGGTGAGGTGCTCGGAGGTCTTCAGGGCTGGTGAAGAAGCGATAAGGGCAGAAGAGAAGGAGGTGAATGGACTGAGGTCTTTCGGGCCGGCTAGAATGGGACACGGGCAAGGGATGCTGATTACAGAACCGCCGAGTATCGCACCTGATGATGATACAGTGTTGGAACCGGGGATGGTGGTGAGTACGGAACCAGGGGGGAGATGTGGTGATGTTCAGTTCCTGTGGGAGGATGTTCATGTTATTCGGGAGACTGGTTCGGAGAAGATTAGTTTAGAGACAGATGCGTTGAGGGAGGTGGCATTTTAGGGGAATTGGGGGTATTCTTTTAATTCAAATAACCGAATTCCCTCTTCCCCCTTGTTTCGGCGACTCCGTGTCGCCGAGTGACTTTTGGTTTCGCCCCAAAAGTCACCAAAATCTCGCTCGCTCAAACGGCGCGAGGGTCTTGCTGGAACATTGATCGACGGAGGCCGGACTGTGGCTTGGAAGTAGTTCGGAAGTCCTCCCAGTCACTTAGCCCACGTGGCCTCCACACCCCCCTACAGCGGCTTTCAGCCGCCCAGACTCAGCACCCTTTCACCACCCTTGGCCACATGAACGGCCCCTTCCCCTTGGATTCGCGAGTCTGGTCTTGAGGCAGGTGGCGTAGTTCCAGAAGCGGATCAAAGGCATCATATTTCCCACATACCCGCAGCTTGATAGGTCTTGGCTTGGCTGGGTGGTGCAGATCTGTGGTCATCTGTGTGGGCGGCTGGGTCTGTATGTTCGGAGATCCTGCGATTGAGGTAGATCTGGTTCCAGTGAATTGTTGGGTGGCTCTGTGTGCTCCGGTGTGAGGTGCTGCACGGGGTGGGGTTTCGTAATTTCGTGATTCAGCGATTCTGTCCTCGTCAAGGAGGAGAAACAAAATGCCATTTTCAAGTAAAGGCCTGGTCCACCGGTCGACAGCCACAGGCATACGTGGAATGGTTACTTCGGCGCATCCCCTGGCTTCACTGGCCGGAGTGCGAATATTATTAGAGGGCGGGAACGCTATCGATGCTGCTGTTGCCACGGCGGCGGCGCTAAATGTTGTCGAGCCATATATGTCCGGGTTGGGTGGTGATGGATATATGCACATATTTAGCGCCAGGGAGAAGGACCATAAGATTGTTGATTACATGGGGCGATCACCGGCCGCGACCGACCTGGCGTTGTACGGCAGCGTGGAGGATCGTGACAGGGGGGTGTTGTGCAGCCTAGTCCCGGGCGCGTGTGGCGGGTGGCTTGCAGCACTCGAGCGATATGGATCTATGGATGCGAAAACGGTTTTCGCCCCTGCGATTGGATATGCAGAAGATGGTTTCGCGGTAACCGTAAAGAATGCGGAGTTCATCGATGCGAGTGTTGCTGACTTGGTGAAACACTCGCCTCGTGCAGATCACTACTTAAATCAGGGACGTGCTCCCAGGCCTGGTGAAGTGATCACCCAGGCCGATCTGGGGAAGACGTACCGAGCAATTGCAGAAGGTGGAAGTGAGGTATTCTACTCCGGAGAAATCGGGGAGAAGATTGTCAAACATCTTGAGGCGATCGGAGGGCTGATTACCAGAGAGGATCTGGCGGCGTTCGAGGTGGATATTCAGAAGCCGGTTTGTTCGAGCTATCGCGGATACAGGGTTTTTACACCACCTCCGCCGTGCCAGGGCATACAGTTTCTGCAAATGCTGAACATCCTCGAGGGTTTCGATCTGGAGGCATTGGGGCACAACAGGGTTGAGATGCTACACCTGTTCATCGAGACGGCAAAGTTGGCTACGGCAGATCGTGTTCGATATACGATCGCTGGGGATGCTGCTGTTGCTGCGGTGATTTCGAAAGAGTATGCCTCGGACCAGAGAGAACGAATTGGAGATCGGGCTGCACGTGGTGGTGGAGAAGCGTTTACAAACGATCAGGATGTTTTGAAGCCGGGGGATCCTACAGGTTGGATCAAGTCCGAGTGTACGACACATTTCAATGCTGTGGATGCCGAGGGTAATGCGGTATCGGTGACTCAAAGCCTGGGAAGCGGCTTCGGTTCCGCGGTGGTGGTGCCCGGTACGGGGATCGCCCTGAACAATCTGATGCGATGGTTCGACTACGATCCGGAGAGCAGTAATGTGATCGGGCCCGGAAAGAAGATGGAGCTGTGTATGGCGCCTTCCCAAGTCTGGAATGACGAGGGTCCAAGGCTGCTGATAGGGACACCTGGAAGTTATGGCATTCTGCAGACGACTCCGCAGATGATAATGAATGTGATCGATCACGGGATGAATGTCCAGGCTGCCATCGAGGCGCCAAGGTTGAAGACGTTTGCAGGTTATCAAGTTGACGTTGAGACACGGATCCCAGAAGTTGTGCTGGGCGACCTGGAGAAGAAGGGGCACGTTCTCAATCGCCTTGGAGGCTGGTCTGCAGGCGTGGGTGGTGGCCAAGGGATCGAGATAGATCGGGAGGATGGATCCTTTATGGGTGGGGCAGATCCGAGGCGAGACGGTGTTGCGATTGGGGTGTAGCTGTGCACAGAACAGTGCGTTTGAAGAATGGGAGAGCAAATGAATCTGAAGCAGAGGGTACTGGAACTGAAAGGTCTGGTTGAGGGCCACAGGACCTTCAGACACGATTGCCTGAACTTGATTGCGTCAGAGAATACGCCGAGTCCGTTCGTCGAAGGATTCATGGCGGAAGACCTTAATCGGCGATATGCATATTATCTGGGACTCGACCCAAGGGAGCAGTCCTATCAGGGCAGCGGATACGTTGCGGAGATCGAAGGGGTTGCCCAGGAACTGGCGAGTGAGCTCTTTGGCGCCACGTATGTGGAACTCCGGGCTCTCTCGGGAAATATCGCCGGGATTATCTCTATGTTTGCTCTGGGCAGTCCAGGGGATACTGTGTTGGAAATACAGAATGCGCACCAGTACGCCAGGAAGCTAGCCGTGTCCGGCCTCAAGGTGGAATTGAACGCGATCGCCGTCCCATGGGACGGATCGCGATACAACGTGGATCTCGAAGCTACAGTAGGACTGATCATAAAGCACAGACCGAAACTCGTGGTGCTCGGATCAGCGATGTTTCTGTTTCCTCAACCTGTGAGGGAGATCAAGGAAGCGATGGAAGCGTACTGTCCTGAATCGTTCCTAATCTACGACGCGGCACACGTGATGGGCTTGATCGCAGGTGGACGATTTCAGTCTCCCCTGGAGGAAGGCGCAGATGTGGTGATTACAAGCACACATAAGACGTTGGCCGGTCCTCAGGGAGGAATGATCCTGACGAACGATCGGTCGATCGCCGAGCGTGTGGCTAAAGCGACCTCACCTTTGATGATTGCGAATTACCATCTGGCCAGACTTCCCGCCTTGGCGGCAACGTTTCTGGAATGGCTGGAGTGTGGGAGTGCCTATGCCGACACGATTATCACGAATGCTAAGGCTCTGGGGAGGGCACTTTTCGAACTTGGTGTCCCGTGTGTTGGGCAAGAAAAGGATTTCACGGAATCACATACCGTCATAACTGTCGTTGACGCATTCGGCGAGGGGAAAGCTATGGCCAACAGGCTGGAGTCATGCAATGTGATCGCAGGCTCGACGGAGATACCGGCAGAGGTTGGCGAACACGGTCTGCGGCTGGGTGTACAGGAGGTTACGAGGTACGGAATGGTCGAAGGTGATGCCGACGCGGTGGCAGGTTGTATTGTAGATGGTATGTTGGGAAAGGACGGGACGAAGGATCGCGTGGTCGCTCTGGCGGACAGGTTCAGAAATGTAAAGTTCACAGTGGATGAGGCGACGCAATGATCCGAATCGACTGGTATATGACTGATGAACCCAAGGAGCACAGATGAATCGGCCACCGGAAGAATTCATTGTCGTACAAGAAGAGCATTTGCTTGACTTTACCAATGCATGCTTTCAGGCATCGGGTATCGAGGAGGAACACGCAAGTGTGATCAGTCGACTCCTGGTGAATTCAGATCTGCGCGGTGTTCGCAGCCATGGGACCAATACGGTCAACGGCTATTGCAGCATGTTCGAGAGAGGAGATGCAAATCCGCGACCCAATATTCAATTTATCGGCGAGACCCCCACATCTGTGATTCTGGATGGAGATGGGACGTTGGGATATTGGCCGACAACTCAGGCCACGGAAGGCGCAATAGAAAAGGCGCGAGAGCTGGGTATTGGGATGGGAATTGTTCGCCACATTGGCCACTACGGGTCAGCAGGACACTACGCGAGGATGTGTGCCAAGGCTGGTTGTATTGGCTTCTCCGTCTCAGGATATCAGAATCAGGGGAACGCGAGCGGACACGAAACACCACCGCAGGTGGGATACTTCGGGAATCCACCGATCTGTTTTGCGATGCCGAGAGGCGAGGAGCCTCCCGTGGTTCTGGATGCGGCTACCCGGATACTGGCTGACTACCAGGTGGGTCCGGAGTTCGACGATCTCCTGGAGAGAATCCCGGCCGCGTTCTTCAAGAGTATGGGTTATACTGCGGTGGCGACACTCATGGGCGGCGCGCTTGCAGGGATCGGACTGCCATCTGCGGCAGAGTACCGCGAGAGGTGGCCTGTTGCCACACAGTCCGCGATGGTGCTGGCGATTCGAGTGGACGCGGTAGTACCCAAGGAGGCGTTTCTTGCCGAGGCTGATCGCCTAGTTCGCGATGTTCGGGAGACATACACACCCATGCCGGGTGCGGATCGGGCGCTGCTACCTGGTGCGATCGAAGAGGAGAGAATGGAGAGATATAGACGTGAGGGGATTCCGTACGGCGAGCTGGAGCAGGAGAATGCTAGGGCGTTGAGCGAGCGCCTGGGGATCGCTTTGCCGTGGGATTGAAGAGGGAAAGGCGACGGCGGACGATGGACCGCTGACTACAAAGGCTGAATCGGGACAGCAGAGTGGCTATCCTTTTTTCTCGACGCTGCTCGAACGTACGGGGTTATTGGTTGAGAGGAAATGTAACGAACTGTAACGGGGGACAGCAAGGCATCTATTTACGGATCGTCGGGTCTCATAGTTTCGTCTTTGAGGAGGAATGCACGGACGTCGTAGCGGCCGGGGCGTTGGACCGGGAGGTCACCGTTTTCGATCATCACCTTGAGTGGTGATGCCATTGTTCTGACGGGGAAAGGTGTGACTTCGTGGAGGCGGGCAGATTCGTAGATCGCCATAATGATTTCTACGGCTGCTCGACCATGTTCCGCGCTGCCTCGGTGAACCGTGTGTCCTTCTATCCATTCGATGAGTTCGCGGGCCTGTCCAACGTGGGGGTCCTCTCCCTCGGGGGTTCGTTCATCCCAGGCTCCGGTTTCGGGAGACAGGAGGCGAATTTTTAGCTCATCCAGCTCGAGGATGCCGTCTGTTCCGTAGAAGATACCGCCCTGGTAGTGTGGACCGTCCAGTTCCTGAAGCAGCTGACCGATTGCACCATTGGAGAAACGGATTATTCCTACGCTGCGGTCTTCTATCTGAATATCCCTCTCGTAGCGGTCCGTATAGCGTTCGATATTACCTATGACCCACTTGGCATCAGGATCACCCATCACGTAGCGCATCATATCGAGCAGATGGGAGCAGTCGTTGAGAAGTCCCTGACCCCCTTTGGCAGTGACCTGACGGATGTCTCCGATCGCACCCGAGGTGACCAAATTGCGTGCTTCAGTCCAAACCGGGTTGAATCTACGCTGGTGGGCGATTGCGAGTTTAACGTCGTTTCTTTTCGCGGCTATCATCATCTCGTCGCATTCACCCAGGTTGACTGCCATCGGCTTTTCGCAGAGGACGGCCTTCGGTTTCCGAGAACAAGCCGCAATGGTCATAGGCGCATGCAGTTTGTGCCAGGTGGCGATGCTTACAATGTCGAGCTGCTCCACGTCGAGCATTTCGCGGGCATCCGAATAGCGGTTCTCGATCTCAAAGCGATCGCCAAATGTTGAGAGAGAGGTTGCCACGGGGTCTGCGATTGCAGCAATATCCACATTTTCCAGGCCCTGAAATCCACTGACGTGATTGGCGGCAATGCTTCCACAGCCGATGATGCCAGCGCGATATGTTGGCATCCTTCTCTCCTTGTGTCTTGTCGTCATTCAATGCAAGGGAAAATTGCGAATCGGAGGGTGAAGATACGGAAACGCGTTTGGATTGGCCAACGCAATGTAGTGGGCAGCTGGTAGCCAGGAGGTAGGTATGGACATATGCTTTTCGACTTCGGTAGGCGGAGAAAGCTGGGACCTGAAGTCCTGCGCGAGGTGGGCACAAGAGAATGACTTCGACGCCGTACGGCTGCATGTGGACGGGATAGCGGGTTTTGCTAGGGGAGAGGTCCTGGAACCACTGGCTGATGAAGGCATTTATCTGGCTGCTCTTACAGCACACAACAATCTCCTGTCCGACGATGAATCCGAGCGTGAGGCAGCCTCCAGCAGGTTGATAGCCGCGATCGAGACGGCAAGTGGTCTGGATGTACCCGTAGTGATTACCCACGCTGGCAGTCCTGTGGGATATCAATTTTATGGTATGTATTCCCAGCCGCCAGGGAACCCGGGAGACAGGTCTGTTGAGCTCGTAGCACGTTTCAAGGAGATGTTTGAGCCGGTTGTCAGGTTGGCGGAGAAAGCCCAGGTGAAGATCGCCCTGGATGGGGCGGTCAGAATGGGCAACATCGCGTGCAACCCGGAGATGTGGGAGCGCGTTCTCGAAGCGGTCCCTTCGGATCATCTTGGCCTATCGTGCGATCCCTCACACTGGGTTTGGATGGGGATGGTGCCCGCCGAGGACGTGATCCGGGCATTTCCGGGCAAGTGGTTTTACGCGGATATCAAGGACTGCGAGGTGAGTCCTCGGATGTTATTTCGACAGGGGGTAATCGGCAATTGGTGGTGGCAATATCGGGTCCCGGGCAGAGGTCAGTTAAATTGGGGGACGGTAATCGGCGCACTGGTAGAGTCCGGCTACGATTATGTTCTGTGCGTAGAAAATGAGGACAGGGGAGCGCCTGGTTTGGAAGGATTTGCGATCGGGTGTAGGCACTTGCGGCCGCTATTGACCAGGCAGGACTAAAACAGATCATTTTGAAGATGCAATCAACAGAAGCCCAGTTCACACCTGACTTCTGCTTTTCACTTCGTCAGGATGACAGGCTGCGACAGGAGCTTACGAATGAACATTTCCAAGGTAGAAGCCTTCCAGATCGAGACGCCACGATATTATGGACAGATCTCCGGTCACGTGATCATAAAAGTCCATACCGACGAAGGGCCGACCGGGTTGGGTGAGGCATCGGACAGCCGGGCGGAGGACCTGCAGGCGATTTTGGATCAGTACAACAAGCTTCTGACTGGAAGGGACCCTACGCGAATCACCGAGATTAACGAGTTGCTGCTTGCTCACGACTTCAAGAGTTCGGTAACCAATGTGCATCTGGCATCTGCCATCGATCTTGCGCTATACGATCTCAATGGCAAGGTTCAGGGAGTTCCCGCATATGTCCTATTGGGTGGGAAGGTGAGAGAACGGATCTACTGCTGCTATCCGATCTTCGGATTTCAGGTGATTGAGGATTTCGAAAGGACAATCGGGTATCTGCAGCGACTGGTTGATTTAGGCCATCATTTGTATCGTTACTATGTTTCAGGGGACAGTGCACTGGATGTGCGTTTCCTGACAGAGGTAAATGAACGCTACGGCGATCTGCTCAAGCTGAAGTCTCTGGATCTGCAGGGACGGTTCAATGACTGGGAGTCAGCGATGCGCTATGCCGAAGTGATCCGGCCCTTCAATCCATACCACTTCGAGCAGCCATCCAACAGTTTGAGAGTCAGTGCAGAGTTCACGAAACGGTTCGATCTTCCGGTGAGTCTTCATATTGGTGATCAGACACGCGGGTATGAGGCCATTGAACGCGGATCGTGTACGGTATTTAACCTGGCGTGTATCTGCGGCGGTCCCACCAACATCCGTAAGCTTTTCTCCCTTGCAGAAGCTGCGGGCATCAAGTGTTTGATCGGTACCGATCAAGAGTCGACTCTGGGCACGTCCGCTCAAGTTCAACTTGGCGTATCAATGCCGAATCTGGATCTGCCTTGTGACCCGATGGGGCCGGTTCTGTATACCGAATCCCCCGCAGTAGAGAGGATCCGAGCGGAGGGAAGCTACCTTTATCCACCAGAGGGTCCCGGACTAGGGGTGGCGCTGGATGAAGATCGGGTGAAGATACTCAAGGTGAATTAAAGTTGATGGACGGGGACTGCAAAAGTTGGAAAAATCAATAAAACTTGATCCACAGTTGCAAATGTGTGATATTACACGGGTTCGAAGCATATTCTGAAGGCCTTCCCCCACCGGTTTCTCAAGGAGAACTGACGATGCAGATGTCAGAGTCAAAAGAAAGTGCTGCTGGAGGGTGGTTGTCATACCGATCCGATATCAAGGTGCTGGACTGCACGATCCGGGACGGCGGATTGATGAACGACCACAAATTCGATGACGAGATTGTGAAAGGGGTCTACGATGCCTGCGTGGAAGCTGGTATCGATTATATGGAATTGGGCTATAAGAATTCGAAGAAGCTTTTTGCGCCTGCGGAGAACGGGGCCTGGAAGTATTGCGACGAAGATGATATGCGCAGGATCGTCGGCGAGAATGAGACGGAGCTGAAGCTGACGGCGATGGCCGACGCCGAGAAGAGCGACTACAAAGAGGATATCCTGCCGAAGAACGAGAGTGTGCTGGACATGATTCGCGTGGCGACCTATATCCATCAGATTCCGACGGCACTGGATATGATCAAGGATGCCCACGACAAGGGATACGACGCCTGTGTGAATCTGATGGCGGTTTCCACCTGCCCGGAATCGGAACTGGACGAGGGCCTTGAGCTGCTGGTGAAATCAGAGATCTCGGCGATCTATGTGGTGGACAGTTTCGGCCATCTGTACAGCGAACAGGTGGCGGCGCTGATGAAGAAGTATCTGGATTTTGCGCGCACCGAGGGCAAGCAGGTTGGGATGCACGCTCACAACAACCAGCAATTGGGATTTGCGAATACGATCGAGTCGATTATCCAGGGAGCAAGTATGCTGGACGCCACGATGGCCGGGTTGGGAAGAGGTGCCGGGAACTGCCCGATCGAGTTGCTGATCAGTTTCCTACACAATCCCAAGTTCCACGTGAGACCCATCTTAAAATGCATTCAGGACCATATCGAACCAATGCGTGCGAAGCTCGGATGGGGTTTTGATCTGTCGTATATGATTACCGGCGTGCTCAACCAGCATCCACGTTCGGCGATGGCTTTCAACGACCAGAAGAACAAGGATATCGTAAAGTTCTTCGACGAGATAACGTTGGACGAATAACCAGGACTAGGCAAGAACGAGATCAAAACCGGGCAGCGAAAAAGACAATCGCTTCCCGGTTTTTTTATTGGGAAGGGGGAACCAGGGGCAGACTGTTGCGATCAATTAATGGTAGGGTAGATAGTACGGCCGGCGCAGATTCGGTCACCATGCCTTGTGACCTGCGGGCGAATACCCAAGTGGTCATATTGAGGAAGGTGTCGGTTACCTGGATTGTGCAGGTTCACTTTGCTGAAGGTCCTCGTGGTATACCGTTGCGGAGACGTGCAGGATCGGGTTATCCTGAAGAGCGATCGTTTTAGACTAGGCGATCGCGTGGCCCATCGCATTGTAGAGGACCTTTACGGTAGGTCGGAGAGGGAAGGCTTCATCCATCTCCACAACTTTAGCGATGCTTCCGGAGTTGAGAAGCACAAGGCTGCCAACTGGAAATGCAAAAAGTTTCTGTAAGAGTGTGCGTGGCAAACCGGGATGGAACTTCTGTTTGTGATTCTGGATGATTTCTTTGACCGCATCGAATGGAAGCAGTCCACGTCTTTCGGGTTGGGATCTCGTGTAGCCTGCTTATGTGTCGGCGATTCCAATTATCTTTGCGTACTTGTGAATCTCTTTTCCCGAGAGACCTCCGGGGTAGCCAGTGCCGTCTTCACGTTCATGTTCCTGAACGACGATGTCTGCCAGCCAGCAACACGATTCAGCGCTGTGTTCTTTGAGGGCGTCGCAGGTGTGTCCCGGGTGCTTTCTCAGTAGCGCGATGTCCTTGAGGTCGAAGGTACCCTTGGCGAAGATTTGAAAAGGGATATCGAGCATTCCCAGGTCGTGGACAAGTGCGGCGACACAAAGTTCAATAGAATGTTCGCGAGTATATCCCAGCCCCTCCGCGATCTTCAGGGCATAAATGGTCACATTCAGGGAATGAACAAGAACTGCTGAGACGATACCCCTCGTAAACCCGCTCCGCGAGGCGTTCTTTGGCGGATTCCCCGTTTGTCGCTGTGTCTACATCGTACTCCTGCTCCTTAAGGAATTCGGCCAGAGCGTTGAGCAGGTTGAGCTCGTCGTCAACAAGAAGGATATGATCTTTTGAAGCTGGTTCTTGAGACATTCGTGTGGCAAACTCCGGTATTAAATATAGATCTAGTCAGTGTGTGAACCATGAAATTTCCTGTTTCAGTTGGCAAAAACTGCCACCTGGTTGACAGCGACACTTGCTGTGGGTATATTTTTCAAGCACCGGGGAGGCCAGGATTCTCCGGTGAATATGGTGTGGGGGCGACCTGGCTTCGACGGGGGTGGAGAGGCGATGGCTGCGTGTCGAGGTCCCAATCCTCGTTAAACAATGGGAACCTATTTTAATTGCGGACAATTCGTACGCAATGGCTGCGTAATTAAAGCGTAGCCCGTTCCGCCGGATCAGGCCCGTGGGATCTGACCGGAGCGCCGACTTAAGCGGGCTGGCTCGTGGGCCTCCGCTCGAAGGACCAGGAGTAAGATCTTAATCGAGCTGGCGTAACATCAACCCTGTTTACCGGGGTGGCGTTGCACGAGATTTAAAAGGTAAACTACACACGTAGACGCTGTCGGTGAACTGCTTTCGGACGCGGGTTCGATTCCCGCCGCCTCCACCAATACTTTATAAGCGCAACTCCTTGTTTTTATTTGGAATTGCGTTTTCTGCGCTGACCGCCTGGCGTTGCATGCTGGGTACATACCTTTCCTCGAGAACGACTGATTTTGCCATCTGTTCCACCACCTCGGACAACCGTTCCTTCCTCGCCCAACCATAGACATTAATCGTCAGTTCAGGAGTCGCATGCCGTGCGAGCGTCTGGGCTTCCTTGACTTTGGCCCCGCTCTCCAGCACAAGGTTGATATACGCAACTCGCAGTGCAAGCGCCTCAGACAAGAATACGGATTAACAATCTCAAATCGATGGCAATTTATCTTGCAGTGCAATGAAGCCCTTGAAATTTTCCCCATCCTTACTCAGGATTGGACACCTTGGTGGGGACAGGTCAAACCGGCAGGAGGGATCGTCACTCTTTGGAGATTTGGGGTGCATTATGTTTGTATCTGACAACTATAAGCAGTTAATCGATGACGGCGCGCTGAAGATAGCTGACACCTTATACTTCAAGTATCTCTCTCCAACCGACGCCACCACCGTCGTGTTTGAGGCGATTGTCAACGAGAACGGCCTGGAAATTGACGGAGAGACATTCAACCCCAGCACTGCTGCCGTGAAATGTGTTTATGAGTTATTTGGTAGCAAGATCGCAATCAATGGTTGGCTTGTCTGGCAGAATCCACAGAGGTTATCGCTAACGCAGCTGCTACTGCAGCTCAGGAACTCGCCGATTGATGAATTTGACCCCTCTGAACTCGTCACAACAAGCCCGCAGCATCCATTGACGCGGGATGTCGTGTTCTTTCTTGGTGCGGGGGTGTCAATTGCCGATGGGGCCCCACTCCAAGGGACCATCTTGCCCATGCTGTACGCCGACCAAGAGCTTAACAGCGCGGATATTTCGGACCTCAAGGATGTAAAGGCCTTTCTTCGTGAGTTCTTCAACTATAAAGGCGAGTCGGAGAACGTACCAAATCTCGAATATGTATTTGGGTTTATTGACTTCTTCCTGTCTAAGGGCGAGGCCCTGAGCGCTGTTTATACTTTGGCAATGATGGCTCAACTCCGCGAGAGTTTGATCCGCTACATTCATTATATCATTGCCTCCTGCATCAATCAGAGCAGTGAAACGCTCAAGAGGATGATCGGTCAGTTATACGCGAAAAACACCAACGTGTCCATCATCACACTGAATTACGACACGCTGTTTGAGGACTCATTTCCAGAGTTCTTCGTACTTAATTACTACTATAGCTTTTGCTATGAACTCATCAATTACGACTATGAATACTTGTCTCCAGAGAGTTGGTTTATCAACCCACTGAAACCCCTGTTAACGCCCAGCGGCTCCACCCCTCATGTTTTGAAGTTGATGAAGCTTCATGGGAGTTTGAACTGGTTATACTGCAACGTTTGCAACTCCCTAATGGTAAAACTCTCAAATAAAGAGACCTTGCTCCAGAGTATCCTTGAGTCGACCCATTCAACCACCACAGATAGCAACAAGTGCCCGCGCGATGGGTCCGTCATGCGAGCGCTCATCACACCGCCGGCGTACAAAAAAGACCTCACCCACCCTGTCATTACCCAACTCCTCATCGAGGCGGGCCACGAAGTCAGGGCCGCAAAGAAGGTTGTCTTCATTGGCTATTCAATGCCGGAAGCGGATGTGCACATCAAGGCGATTCTAACCCGCGAAAATCTCAAAAATAAGGAGATCATCATCATAAATCCATTCTTGGATAATGCTTGCAAACGTAGGTATATCCAACTAAATGAAAACGCTGTTTTTCTTGAAAAAACGCTGGAAAACGCGATCGACGACGGTGAGCTTCTCAAGCTGCTGCAAAAGCCGCGCACCTAACTGGCGCGACCTTCAAGAGTTGATATTGGTTGGTTGTGAGTGTTTCTTCGACGAGACGTAGAGACGCCATGAACGGGAACCTAGCGTTGTTCAGCGGGGAATTTCGGCGTCCATATCCATCTAAATTAGGGTCCCCACTTTCGCATTCCTGCGATTGACCCCCTATCCCTTGGGGGGGGCGGAGGATCTTGAAACCGGATGGGGAGGCACCTCCGCGCCTAGACAGCAAGTGACACGTTGAGGCTATTGGGTCATATACTCCAACTCTTTAGGTAGCTCCGGGGCAGATCCTGTGTACATGCTGGGTAAATACTTTTGGTGCGCGGATGTGTCCTGGGTATGTCCCGAAAGTGTCGGCCTCTGTTCGCGACTGGAATAAGCCGAAGCCGTCCTCCTTGTGCTGGGGCAGTGGATGCTCCGCATCTTTCAATACTGCCGCGTCATCGGCTTCGGATATGCCACTCTTATTGACTGCTGAAGGGGGTCTTGACAGGATACATCCCAACATCATAAGTTACTTACGTAACCGATGGCTGCTGACGATGAACCAAGGAGGTGCAAGGAATATGAAACTTGTGAAGAAGTGCCTGGTAGCGGCTCTGACCGCCCTTAAGGCTGCCCTATCGACGGATACGGCATCGGCCGAAGCGCTCGTGCCTGGAGAAGAACCGGTGGTCGCTGTGCGCACGGCGTCGGTAGTGGTGGCCGCCTCAGATGCGACCGACCATTTGAAGAAGGCGGCCGATGTGGTTTGTCCCGGGCTGAATGACCAGGTGGTTATCAACGCGGCCATAGCGGATCTACCGGAGAACGGTGGGCGCGTGCATCTGACTGGTGGCACCTACAGTATCGGCGCATTGCCCGGAACGTATGGCGGTGTCACGATCGCACGCAGCAACGTCCTGCTGACTGGAGAAGGGAGCGCCACCCGCCTGCATCTACAGGACGGGCTGACCGACATAAATGTGATTTGGATCCAAGGTGACCTGCGCGACGTTACGGTGAGGGACCTGTATATCAATGGCAACGGTAAGAACCAGGTGCCGTGGGTTCGGGAGCGCGCCCAATGGAACGGAGGCAACGGCATCAAGATCATCAACCTAGAGGGAGGAAGGGACTCGGCAGGGATCTACGACCCGACACCTCGCAATGTGAAGGTGATCGACTGCCACATCGAGAACTGCCAACTTATGGCCGTCATGGCGCACGGCACGGCCGTCGAGGTCCTGAACTGCTACTTTTCAGGGGATTTCGGCAGCCATTGTGTGGAGATCCTCGGCCATTCCGGCCGCATTGAGGGCTGCACCCTGCGGGTGAAGGACGGTGACAGTGTCAGTTTCGGTTTTTCGACTGACCGGTCCTGCTATTACCACATTATCAACAACAAGATCCTGGTCGAGGTTGGGGGAACGATCAAGAGTCATCCCATCAACGTCTGGCCCCCCAAGCAGCCAGGGCGCGAGCTCACGACGGATCGGGAGTTCTACGGCGTCATCTCCGGAAATATCCTGATCAACCGCGGCAAGACGGGCTATGTCCGGTTGGACGGATATATGGACGTCGTGCACAGTAACATCTTTCGCGGCGTCCCGGTGGTGATCGGCGATCCGAACGGCGGCATGGGGGTAACCTTCGAGCACAATCTGTTGATCAACACCTCACTGGAGATCAACAGTCCCCACCGTTCCGAGGAAAGCCGCATCCTGATTAACGGCAATCAGTTCTTCAACTCCAGTGTCACACACACGGATGGGATCGTTGTCTGGGGTACAAATCCCGGTTACCCGACCGAAAATGCCGGAACAGCCGTCATTGCTGCGGACCAGGCCGAAACTGTGGTGGAACACGGCCTGGTGGCCGTTCCCGCCTCCGTGCAGATCACGCCCGCGAACAGTATGGGAGCGGCGACCCGGTTCTGGGTGGACGATCTGACGGAGCGGCAGTTCGTTATTCGAGTAGACGCACCGCCTGGTGAACCCACCGGGGTTTTTCATTGGCGGGCGATTACCACAGGTGAACAGACGATTGGGGCCACGCCCTGATCGAAAGTTCTTTATTTGGAAACCCTACAGGAGGCTAGTTCTATGCGAGTCATGACCGTGACGGGGCCGATCGAAGGAGAGCAATTAGGCATCACGCTGCCCCACGAGCACATCATCGTAGACCTGCGGCACAGCCTCTCCGGCTTCGACGCGATTCTGAACGACGTCGACATTGCCATCGATGAGGTGCGGACATTCCACCAAGCCGGCGGGCGTTCGATCGTCGAAGTCAGCAATGGCCCGATGGGACGAGACGCACAGGCGCTGCGACGTATCTCCGAGGAGACCGGCGTTCACATTGTTGCGGCAACGGGCTTCCACACCGAGAACTACTTCCCGCGTTATGTGTACGAGTTCAGCACGAACCGGCTGGCGGATCTGCTCGTCGATGAGCTGACCAACGGCATCGACGGCACAGACATCTGCGCGGGGATCATTGCTGAGATCGGAACCCAACGGGACCACATCACGCCTGCCGAGGAGCGGGCGTTTCGTGCGGCTGCCAGGGCAAACCGAAGGACCGGAGCGGCGATCTACACTCACACCTACCTCGAGCAGCTCATTCCGGATCAGCTGGAGATCCTGACGGACGAAGGGGTAGATCCAGGCCGGATCATCATCGGCCACCTGGGGGACCAGCGCAATTTCGACCGACTTAGATCCGTCGCCGCCGCTGGAGTGTATCTGGGCATCGATCACATCGGCGCGACGGTTCACCAGAGCGACCAACAGCGGGCTAAGACCGTCGCCACGCTAGTGGCCGAGGGTTTCCTTTCCCAAATTCTGTTGTCGCACGACATCTGCATGAAGTCGAGCCTGCATTGGCACGGCGGCACCGGCTACGATTACCTCCTCACACAATTCGTCTCCCTGCTACAGTCCGAAGGCCTGACCGAAACCGAAGTCAATACCTTGCTCGTCGAGAATCCCCGACGCGCGCTGGCTTTCGACGTGTGACCGGCTACTATCGGGATCGCGACCATGCCGCCGACCAGCTTTCTCGATGCGGAAAATAGTTGGAAGAGATGCTGACGACGTATTACATGGCGGTGATCGTGCCATACAAGGGAAGTAGATCGCCGATGCAGTCTGCCAAGCTGCTGGCAATCGAGGTGGCGTTTGCCGACAGGAGGGATATCGTGGCCATCTGCGTGCATTAGGGGCGCAGAGGTTTTCACGTGGCATTTCCGGTCCCGACGGTTTGGCTGAAGAGCAGAGAAGATCTGAAGGATGCAGGCGGCACCATCACGGTGTCGCCTTTCTCTTGTTTCTGTGTGTGCTGAATTTTAGCAGCAACACACTCCTGCGCTGTTCTGGACGTGCTTGTTCCGGTGAAAAAAGTTATTGGATACTGGCTGTCAGTAATCTCAAGGCACACAACCCTTCAATCCGACCAAACCGATTCCTCAACCTGTAATCCTAGTTCTTGCATTTGGGTTCTCCGGTTGCGTTCATGCTTACGAGCATCGGCAGGGGGCGAGACGATGCGGCTGGATCAGAAGTCCCTGATGACTCTAAAGTCAAGCTGGGTGGCGATCCCCCGGGAAACATGCGTTGGCTGGCAAGGGTAGCCTTCAAACACATACCTCACACCGACAGAGGGCAGAAATGGATCGGAGTAAGAAAACTCTGCATCAGGTAGAACTTCTCACCGAAGCGCAGATCGTAGCTTTCAGAAGAGATGGCATGCTCGTCCTTCCGGGCGTCCTCGACGCGGACCTGTGCCGGCAGGCGAGGGAACAGATGTGGTCCCTTATAGCTGAACATCGGCCCAGTATGCGACGCAACGATCCTTCTACCTGGGTTCCATTTACAGAAGAAGAGACAAAGCGGTACCAACGTCCGGAAGGTGGAGGGGATCCATATTTTTCCGGCCGAGGTCACAGGTTCTATATCAGGAATGGTGCTGAGGATCTGTTGCTCGACACCGCGCCCAGAGCACTATGGCCAGTGGCTGAGCAGCTGCTGGGAGAAGGAGAGGTGGTTTGGCCGGCGGGCATTCACGAGGACGGCTCGACAACAGGTCCATGTCTGATGACCGAGGACAATGTGGCGGGGATGGGGACTCACCTGGGACCTGAAGCCGAGACGTGGACAGGTAAATCCACTGGTAAGACAGAGCAGCTGAGTCTTCCAAAGACAGGACCCGTCTGGATGACTGGACAAGGGACCCGTGGTCTCTACTGCACCCTTCCGAACAGCCCACCACACGTCGAGAACTATCGGAGCGCTCATTCCGAAGCGTTGTATGACACGTTCTGGCGACTGCAGATCGCGGTCTACATCGATGATCTCCCAGCGAATGGAGGCGGCCTGACGCTGTGGCCGGGCAGCCACCAGCGCATTTGGGACTACTGGGAGGCTGTTCACCGTGATGCGCCTCCGCCCTCCCGGCCCGAGGGTGTACCCAGGTGGGACGGTTACACCATACCGCCGCTGCCAGATATTAAGGCGGATACCGAACCTGTGGAGACAGATGGACCCGTTGGTTCGGTGGTACTCTGGCACGCGGGGACCCTACATGTCGCCGGACAGAATGCACTCAGCGACGTGATTCGCCAGGCGACGATCAATACATTTGTCAAGACACCGGAGTCGGTCTCGGACGAGGTGGTGCGACGTGATCCCAGCGGCAATCTTTGGCGTGACTGGTCTGAGGAGGTGAGATCAATCACTTAAGTGAGGATTTGTTCCCAGAACCAATTGTAGAAAGGGTTGTGGATGGTGTTAGAAGCCAAAATCCTGATAGGCAGAAACGGAGATCGCAGATGATTGAGAACAGCATACTGAGGGTGAATAACGAAGGGAAGAAGGCGCTCGTTTTCAACCTAGCCTTTCCATCCCTGCACCTCGTCGAGATGGCAGCCCACGTGGGCTTCGAAGCGATCAATATCGATGGCGAGCATGTCTACTTCAATGAACATGATGTCGACGACATCTGCCGTGTGGCCAATGGCTACGATATGAGCGTAACCGCCCGTGTGCCCGATTCTGCGGCTTATCAGATCAACCTGTACCTGGATCGGGGCGTGCAGGGCATCACGGGTCTTCACATCAACAGTCCTGAAGAAGCACAGGACCTCGCCGACGCTTGTCTATTCCCGCCACACGGGAATCGCTCCTGGGGAGAGGGGCGAGGGACAGAGTTCGACGACGACCGGGTGCTGAACGAAAGATACGGTGGCAAGCTTGCATTTGCGAAGTGGTCGAACCAAAATATGCTCGTTTGGACGCAGATGGAGTCGAAGGAGGCCTGGGGATGCAGCAGCCGATATCCCGGAGCCGGTATCCTTTCTTGAGTCGTATCAGCCCAATGGGGACCTAATTATGCTACTGTTGTCAACAGTATCGAAGAACTGATCGAGCAATGCTCGCTGATGTTCACTTTATCGAAATGGAATAGATGATCCAGGACAGCAAGAGAACTACCAAGGGAGGAGCGATGAGTACGTTTCCATTGCAGTACACGACGGCGAGTGCTGAGGGGCAGATGGGCTTCCATTTGCCGAAGCCTGTGCCGCACGAAGAAAATCCGGTTTTGGCGGCAACAGACGATCAGGAATTCGCCGGACAGCAAGCGACTTACATTTCCGTGTTACCCACGACCGGAATCCTGGAAAACCCAATCGACGCGTTCTACGCGTACGTGGCTACGCACGACGGGTCGGAGATCTGGTTGGCGACGGCCCCCCATCCATTGGGTCCGTGGAAATGGCAGCACGTCGCACTGGAACTCTCGGCAACTTCGTACAGGAATCACATCTCGTCTCCCTCCGTGGTGCTCCACGGGGGGGAGGTCTATATGTACTTCCACGGGGTGCACGAATCGGGTTCGCAGCCAACCGCACTTGCTACGTCGAAGGATGGCCTGCATTTCGAACAGCGTATCTTCCCCATTATCGGCACGCACCCAAATCGGAGAAACCACTGGTACGGTCAAAGCGTGAGCTATGTCCGCGTGGTGAAGGACGGTCCGATGTTCATCGGGACTTTCCAGGGAAACGGGCGCGGATATAACGAACAGGCGAACGGCGTGACTACGGTATCGGGACTGGCGATGAGTGAGGATGGAATTCACTGGCGCTTGTCGAAACGGCCGTTGCTTGGGAACAAGCCAGGAAGCCGGGGACCGTTCGCGTCGGTTCTCGTTCGATTGTGGGGCCGATGGTTGATGCTGTTCAACGAAGACGGTGGGCTCTCGGGCGCAGTATCGGAAGGATCGGATGTGGCCGGACCTTACGAGCACATCGGTCAGGTTATCGAAACCGCGCACTGGCCCTTTCCCCTGTTCCACGAGGGCAAACTCTATCTGCTTTGCGCTGGGATCAATGCATTTGTAGTGGAGTGGTAAAGCCCTGTTCCGCATCGCCTGTAAATTCGTGATGTGGTCAAGAAGAACAGCATTCAGCCTAAACAATCTGGGAGAGATATCGTGAACCGGAGATTGCTGCGGACAACCTACCACGTTGAGATCGAAGAGGTCACTTTTACACACGGCCTGCCGGCCTGGATGACAGAGGGTTTGACCGGATCGTCCACGGGAACAACACACAACTATACAGCCCCCTACGGGAGTCACTACGCAATGAATGCCAAAGGAAGTGTCGGAAATTGGGCAACCTTGAGAGGAACCCCGTTCAGCACCTCGGTAGTAAAGATCCTGGAGTTGGAGGCGATCGGAATTACCTTGGCAGGACCGGCAGAGATCACTCTTGGTTTTGCTGAACCTTCGGACATTTCAACCGGCATCCGATTGGAGGCCGTCCCAGCCGACCTGGGCGTTGCTCACGCTGGACGCGTCCGTCTGGTTCAGCAGGTTGGCAACGAAGTGGGAGAAACCACTCTTTTCTCCGAAGGCAAAGACAAACACCTGTCGGACAGTGCGACGTCTATGGAGGATCTCGATATTGCCGTCATCGTCGACAGTGAAGCCAAAACGTCGCAGGCCCACCTGGGGTATTCGTACGTGTCATGCGGACCTGAGGGTTTTCCCGTTGATCAAGTGTTGGCTCCAACTCTGAAGGCAAACCTGTTGGCGGACGGTGAGGCGACTGTGAAGGTGCGAAAGGTGAGGATCGGGACGTATACCTGACATCCGAGTTTTAAAAAGCAGGTTGCGGGAGTGACCCGTTGTGTGTGAGTCTGAACGGAGTAACGGGAGATCGGAATGGTAGAGCTTGTCTTTGAAGGTCGCCAGACACCCCCTAATTGGGCGGTGCAACAGCGTGAGCTGATTGCAGAAATGGCGCGAGCCGCCATTCCCTTCGTGTTCCACAGTACGCAACCCGATGGTTCCCTACGGTGGCGTTCCAGGTGGACCAGTATGGATGGTACGGACAATGCCTACGAGGCGTTTCTGTCGTTTTCAATGTTTTCTCTGTTGGGCGGCGGTAACGAGATACTACGGGTCGCTCAGAAAGAATACGACGCGATTACCCGGCAGTTTGAGGGCTACGGAACAGTAGAACGCGAATTCGTGACCGGGTTCGACTGGTTTCACCATAGTGAGAGCTACACCTATATATACTACCTAGCAATGGCCGACCCTACCCATCAGGTGAACCGCAAACGTGCTCAGGATTATGCTGCGATGTACATTGGGGAGGACCCACTTGCACCCAACTGGGACTCAGAGCGTCGAATGCTTCGTTCCCCGCTCAATGGAAGCAAGGGATCGCGGTTTCAGACTTACGAGCTGGACTGGAACTACCACCGCCCCATCCTTTCGGATTACCTTGCGCCGTACGAGGATCTGCCAGGCGCCGACAGTTCGGATCCGCTTTTCAAGGTGGACTGGACAGATGACACGGTCTTCGAGCGGATACTGGATCAGATCAACGAGCGGATGCTGTCCGGCGACGTTCCCCTCAACCTGAGCGCAACGAGCCTGGTTACCCATGCGTACATTCACACGGGTGAAGAGAAATACCGCGAATGGGTGCTTGGCTACCTGCAGGCCTGGATAGATCGGCGAGACGCCAACGGTGGGATCGTCCCGGACAATGTGGGTCCCACAGGACGTATCGGAGAGTTGATCGACGGCAAGTGGTGGGGTGGATATTACGGCTGGCGCTGGCCACACGGTGCGCGCAATATTGTGGAGCCGTCTCTGGTGGCAGGCAGCTGTGCAGTTCTGATGACGGGAGATTTTTCGTGGTTAGACCTGTGTCGTTCGCAGATGGATCGGTTGTGGGAATTACGCCGGGAGGATGATGGCGTGATGAAGGTTCCCGCCAGGCACGGGGATCAGGGTTGGTTCGACTTCCGGCCGCCTGACCCCTATCTCTATATCCACCTGTGGTATCTCAGCCAGAACGGCGAGGACCGTGAGCGCCTGGATGAGCGGTTTCCGAACCGGTCAGGATTTAAGGAATTGCCGCAGGACTGGGGCGCATCCAAGGCCGGGATCTGCCGGCCAACGCCGTGGCTCATGTTCGTAGATGGCGAGCACCCAGCGTACCCCGAGCAGGTGATAGATTCGACCCGTGGCTGTATGGTCCAGGCGCTGGATCGTTTGGATCGTGACGAGACCGATCCAGAAACCCGCGAGTGCTACCACTTCCAAAATCTCAACCCCGTTGTGCCCGAGGCTCTGGTGCAAATGACGATGGGCACTCCTTCGGCCATCTACAATGGTGGTCTGTTACAGTCGCACGTGCGGTTTTTCGATCCCCTGCGTCGTCGAGCAGGGCTGCCGGAGCACGTGGCGGCCCTGGTTGAAGGTGTATCGGCAGACCGTGTCAATCTGGCTCTGGTAAACACAGATTTGCTGGAGGAGCGGGCTGTAATCCTGCAGGCCGGGAGTTTTGCCGAGCACGCATTCACAGAAGTGCAGCAGGTCGGGGAAGACGACACCCAGCAGATGACCACGAACGGCAAGCACCTGAAAGTGCGCCTGACGCCAGGAGCCCACGCGAGCCTACGAATCGGTATCAGACGTTTCACAAACCAGCCAACGTATGCATTTCCTTCTTTTACCTGAGTCGCCGTCGACAATCTGGCACGCGGAGCTGGAGGTGATATGACACACAGGCGTCCCAACATCCTGTTCGTTCAGACGGATCAACAGCGTGGAGACTGGCACGGTGCAAATCCAATGGTGCCGGTGCGAACCCCCAGTCTGGATGCCCTACGGGAGCGAGGTCTCTTGTTTACGAATGCGATCTGCCCGTCCCCGCTTTGCGCGCCCTCAAGGGCTTGTCTCGCCTCGGGAAGGGAGTATGATCGCTGCGGGGTGCCGTCCAACAGTGTCGACTGGCCCAGTGGAACGGTCAACTACCATCGGCTTTTGCGGGACTAGGCAGGATATCACGTGATAGCCTGTGGCAAGTTCCACGTAGGAGACAACCAGTCAGGCAATCCAGCCGAATTCAACTGGGGTGTGGACGGCACGCGCCTGATGGACGATTGGGGAGTCTCTGACTGTTTGCTAAATGCAGGGAAGAACCAGGCAACAATCCTGGTACGGAACAGTGCAGATGGAACTCCACAAGATCCCTATATGGCCTTCCTGGAAGCGCAGGGGCTGATGGACGCTCACATCGAGGACTACGTTGGACGTAACAATGATGGGGTCTGGACAGCCACCTATCCAACACCCCTGCCCGACGAGGCCTACTTCGACACGTGGATTACACGCAACGGATTGCTGCTGCTGGAACGGGCACCAAGAAATAATCCCTGGTATCTCGAAGTGAATCTGCAAAACCCCCATCATCCCTGGGATATCACTGAGAGAATGTACAAGCTGTACCGGGACCCGCCAATCGACTTTCCTCAGCCGACCGAGCCCGATGGATCTGCCTCGCTGGAAGCACACAGTGAGATCCGAAGAAATTATGCTGCAATGCTGGAACACCTCGACGAGTGTCTTGGTCAGTTGATCGCCGGCGTAGAAGCGCGGGGCGAACTGGACAATACATTGATCGTATTTGGAAGCGACCATGGAGAGATGTTGGGTGACTACGGCCAGTGGCAGAAGCAGTCGTCCCTGCAAGCGTCGATCGGTGTACAGCTTGCCGTGGCCGGTCCGGGAGTAGTCGGGCGGAACCTTTGCGATGACCCCATATCTGGCGGGGGCAGCCGATTGCCCTCGCGACGTCGTCTTCTCGGGACTGGGCGCGTGGCGGCTGGCCTTCGATGGCCGCTACAAGCTGGTTCTTGGATATGATCCGGAAAAACGCCGAGGTGGAGAGGAATGGGAGCCCTGGGAGGTCGATCCCACGGAAGCCAGAGAGATCCGAAAGTACTGCTCACCTATCCTCTACGACGTACAGGTGAGCGAGAGCGAAAATGTCGCTGACCACCATCCTGAAATCGTAAAGCGACTGTCCGAGCGCCTGGAGGAGATGTAGGTGGTAGGGTTGCATCCCGAGATTCGCTCAGGGGAAGGCAGATCTTTCTAGTGAAGTCCGTCTTCGCTTGAGCTACAGCGGACAGGCGTGAACCGGTGGCCTTACGGTTGTTTGTGACCGAAGACCCCGCACGGCTCTCCAGGCACTCCCAAACCTTTCCAGATATTCAAATCATAGAGCAGCTGTTCAGTTCCTGCATTTTCAGGGAGGTCGTTTTGCGTTTCTGCTACCTGTGGTTCGCCATTCTTGCCGTGCTGGTTTCGGCAAGTGCCGACGCCGACCGCCTCGAGCTGGTCCGTTATACGAATCTTTGGACCGATTCGCCAGTGCGTGTCGCAGACGCCGCCGGGGTCACATATGTGCCCGGCCGCGGTCATTTGTTGATTGCAGATTCGGAGATCAGCGAGTACGGCGATCAAACCGATCCCGCGACTGGTGAGCTAGTTTTCAACGGTTATAATGTGTTCGAATCGAGCCTTGACGCAGCGGAAGTCTACGGACGATGGTTGGCCACGCCACCCGATCCAAAGCGAAGCGAGCCAGTGGGCATCGTCTGGCATCCGGCTGATGGTCACATCTATATCACTGACGACGATCAAAAGCGAATTTTCCGATACAGTTTCTCTGAGGAGGAGGCCTTCGGGCAGCCACTCTCTTCTGCGTATACAAGCTTCGACGGACGGTATACAGATCCGGAAGGCATAACGATCGATCCCTCAACGGGCAACCTGCTCGTAGTTTCCGGTACAAAAAAAGAACGTGTGCTGAGATTTCTGTTCGACGCTCGACAAGACACATTCTTTTTCCTGTCCGAATTTGCTGTAGGCGCTCACCTTTCGGATCCGGAAGGGATCACAGTTCACCCGATCACCGGACATGTGTTCGCGGTTTCATCCAAGGGAATTGCGGAATTCACTGGCGACGGGATATTCGTTCAGAAGTTCGATTATGCCTTTCTGGATGGGACGGGCGTAACGTTCAAACTTCCAGGTGGTGGCTCGTTCGCCCCATCTTCCGACCCCAACGACGAGCGAGACCTGTTGTCCCTCTATGTAACGTGTCGTGGTATCGATAACGGTGCATTCCCGGACAAGAATTCACTGGATGGGGGTCTGGCCGAATTGAGGCTGGTTCGGGAAAAGACATTGTCCTCACCTTTGCGTGTACCCTCCGACTACCCGACGGTTCAAGCTGCAGTGGATGCTGCTTCGGCAGGCGACACCATTCTGGTTTCTCCGGGCGTTTATCAGGGCTCCATCGACCTGGGGTCAAAGCAGCTGGCCCTGGTTTCGGAACACTTTGTTGCGGGTGAATCGAAAACGATCTCGACAACCGTTCTGGACGGTTCCGGTGGGAAGTTTGTGTTACGTGTAGGTGATCCCAATTCACCTGGAGGTGGCAGATCTCTGATCCATGGGTTTACGATCCGAAACGCGGATGATGGCATCACATCAACGGATCCTTTTGATTTGATCCACTGTCGTGTGACCGAGACGACAGACGGGATTGACTACGAGGGTGGTGGCGGTCTGGTGCGCCACTGTCGTTTCGATGGCAATCGGGACGACGCCATAGACCTCGATGGCTCGACAGCCGTGTTGATCGAGCAGTGCAAGATTGTAGACAACTCGGATGACGGAATCGAGGTTCGGTTACACCCACATCCGGGCCCCGATACGCTGGATATCGTTGTGCGCGACAATCTGATTTCAGGCAGCGGGGAGGACGGTATTCAGTTGATTGGGTACGACGTGGAGACAGCACGTCGTTTCCGGATCGAGGGAAATCGCATTGTTCATAGTGCCCAAGCCGGTATTGGAATGATGTCCGGTGCGAATACACGGGAAGATTACGAAGCTGCACCCTTGACCGAAGAGGTCGTTGTCATTCACAATTCGTTCCGGGACAATGAGATCCACATTTCAGGGGGTGCCCGTTTGCTCTTGGCGAACAACGTGATGGTCGAAGCCAAACGAACTGCTGCAAAAGGAATAACGGGTTCCTCCCTTATCGGTCGCAATCTCTCCTGGGCGAATGCCAAGGCGAGTGGCGAGTCCCTTCAGTCTGGGGAGATCTTGAAGGTTGTCCCCAGGTTTGCTGACGATTCCTTACAGCTGCATTCTGGAAGCGCAGCGATTGATGCCGGAGACCTGGAAATATTCTGGATGGACAGGACCTGGGAGCTGATGCCACAAGCAGAAATAAGAGGCCGAGGGCCAGACCTGGGGGCCCTTGAGTATTGGGTGGGGGTCGAGTGAGAATATCAGTTGGGATGAGTCGTCTTCTGTGATATCGGGACAAGGAACCAGCTCAGGCTATGCGAAAACCAGCCTTTCCTTGGATATCTTCGAACCTGGTTGACAGTGCAGGAGAACCCTTTCTCGATGTCCCCACTACACTTGTTGTGGAACGGCAGGGAAGATCGGGTTCATTGGACTGACAGACGCTATGGTGAGCACATTACAGGACAGCAGTGTGAAACAGCTTGACCTCTTCGAGTCGGCCCGAGCTGCCCTGGCCAATCTCAAGACGCAAAAGGTGGATATCAGGATCGCGTTGACACAAACCACTTTGACGGAGAATGAGCGACTCCTGGGGGAATTCCCCGAGCTGGATGGCGTGCTTTCCGAAGAACGGAGTGAAACAGAGTCCACTGAAAATTTCGCAGACGGTCGCCCCATTCTCTCACCGTGTGGAAACCTCAGTTGCCTAATCCGATTGCATATTCAACTCGAGCAGGGGAGACGTCCTGCGCTGTCGGCAGGCGCTCTTGTAGTGGATGCTTCAGTCGAAGCAGATTCGGTTCTATTTGATCTCGAGAAGAGCTATTCCAACGCACTTGAGTATAAACTCTCTGAAACGCTCGGCACTCTTGAAGTAGCCCTTGACGCAGGTGTGTTGGGGAACTCGGCATCCCGGTTCGAAGAGACAAACGCTGGAAACCTGATAGCGGATGCCTTCCGAGCTCATCATAAGGCGGACATTGGTATCATGAACGGTGGTGGTATATGCGCAAACGCACCCAAGGGACGGTTTACGCTTAGGGAAGCACTTTCTCTTTTGCCCTTCGGCAACCAGGTGTGCCTGGTGGCACTCAAAGGCGAACTGCTTTTGCGTGTGCTGGGACACGGTTTGGCACGGGTGGCCAAACGGTCTGGGGCGTTCTGCCAGGTATCCGGATTGAGTTACACCTACGATCCTGAAGGTCCGGGTGGGGGAAGGATTATCGAGGCAAGGATTGGGGATGCCGATATTCGGCCTGAACGGTATTACAGAGTGGCTCTACCCAGTCTCATCCTCTCAGGTGGTGATGGATTCACGATGTTTGAGAAGACCCTTATACTGCATGGTTCTGCTACCGCTCCGAAGGATGTTGTGGTACTGGCGGATTACTGCAGGAAGCTGGGACGCGTGGATTCGCGGATTGAGGGTAGAATTACTGTTTTATCGAGTTCTGCAGATACGCGGAAGACCGGGAATTGGGGCGAGCTTTTGGGTAGGTTTGTTGTCCGCAATTCAAAGAAGATAGAGTCTCAATCCCTGAATTACCGACTTAAGGAAAATTAACTTGTCGATGTGGTATGTATACAACTATCTATAATTGCAGCACTAAATAGAATAATTGCCTACATAATATAACAAAGTATTATAAATCTATCTCCGGTGTGAAGAATTGCAAGAAGAGCCAACGGGGATTGCTCAGTCCAAACCAATGCGGTCGTCACTATCGGCCGGCCAATAGTCAACGATCAGAACGTCACTTTCGCCGTCAAACACGTTGCGTCCGGAGTGAATTACCTTGCGATCCACCGAGACGAACTCTCCCTCGTCATACTCCGCCGTCACATCACCAATCCTCATTTCGAGCCTACCTTTGGTGACTTAAAAGAACTGCTCCAAATCGTGTCGGTGTTCCTCGAAGTTACCTCCCTCCTCAAATCGTTGCACCACGATCGTCATATTGCAGTCGCTGGATTGTTTGCGGGGCAGGAGAAACCATCCCGCATTCTTGGATTCAAGCGCTTTCATATCAGGATTCCGATCTACCGTGTCCTTAGCAGGGATACTCTCCCTTCTATTGGCTATTTCGGATATCGACATCCTCAACACCTGTCAGCTGTGAGACTGCTTGTGGACCAGTATGGTGACCAGGTCCTCGACAGGCAAGGCGGAAATGAAACCATACCTATTCAAGGAAGAATTCTTTGGATCAGGGGTGGCCAATCTTGCCTGTTACACGCGTGAGTGGGTGTTTTGGCGGATTCAGATGATCATGATTTCTCTCAGTTTTGGCGGTTGGAAGCGATATCGGGGGTGCTTGATTTGACTTTCTGGTGATCGTGACTAAAATACGGTGTGGGTGAGGTGTTGTCCGGCAAAGGGATGGCTGGTTACCGTCTGTTATCGTGGAGTGGCTGATCTTGCAGGATGTCCTTGAAAACACTTTCTCGATCAGAGAATCAAATCTTTCTGCCACATCGTGTGATGGTGTGCTGGCGGATCTGAATTCATTCTTCAGCAGAAGGTCCGACGACAATATTGTGCTTGATCTGTCCCGGTTGGGATTCGTAGACCCCTATGGGATGGGGATGTTGTGCCTGATCGGAAGGTACCTGAGTAACCGGTATTGGGATATCTATTGCAGGCTTCCGGAAGACTCGGGTGTCGAGAGTTATCTGACCAGAATGCGTGTGTTCGACTCTCTGGAGAAGTGTGTGACCTTGAACCGGGCACCGCAGACGGGGAACCCCCCCGCACACAATGAGAGTCTGCTCGAGGTGCTCAATATTGAGCAGCGTGGTGATATCGAGTCCGTGCTGGTGACATTGGAGTCCAGAGTGGGTGCGATTCTCAGCGAGGAGTTGGGTTATACCGTTCGAGAGATCACGGATTTCAAGAATGTGGTAGCCGAGTTGTGTCACAATATCCTGGATCACAGTGGGGATCACGGTGTTCTGGTGGCCCAGAGATATCAGAATCAGAAGATGCGCAAAAAGTTCGCCATTATCGGTGTGTGCGATCTCGGAATCGGAATTAAGGAAAGTCTGGCGACACGGTTCGACGTGTCCGAGTGGAGTGACGCGCAGGCGATCACCAATGCGGTGCGGAAGGAGTTCTCGCGCGAGACGGCTCGGGGACTGGGACTGTACATCGTGAATCAAATCTGCCAGCAGCACAACGGGAGTCTGCATATTCGCTCGGGTGATACCCGAGTCTATTTCCGGGGCAAGAGGACACACGTTCACCCTTCGTCTAATTTCGGAGGGACCCAGGTGAGTATCACGCTATATGAGAAGGGGGCAAGATAGGAAATCACCTGGCTGAATTCTTCGGACCTCGAGGCGATTGCGGTACTGTCGAAACGACCTGAAGTCGCCGAACCTGGCGTTGGGTATCTATCCACCTGGCGCTATTTCTGTGTCTCGCAGATGATCTACCCACACCGTTTGATCCCTATCTCGGCCGCGAGGTTGTTGACAGCGTTAGGGTCAGATTGTATGTTAATCGCTCAGCAATTGGGGTGATCCGCGTATCCGACCGTTGAGGCGGAATCTATGTGTGCTCTGGCGTTGAGTGAGTCAATTTTGAAGTATATGATTCCGTGGTTGGACCTGGACTGGCCACTGAATCCAGAGGAGATTTACGGACGAGAAGGACCTCTTGTCCTGGAGATTGGTTTTGGCAATGGCGGCTTTCTGGTGGAACAGGCCCAGAACCATCCAGAGGCTTTGTTCCTGGGTATCGAACGGTCCTGGGGCGCCGCTCAGCGTCTCTTCAAACGGCTGGAGCAGATGGGACTGCAGAACGTTCGTGTGATTCAGGGCGGCGCGGAGTTCCTTTTGCAGCACGCGTTCAAGCCGGACAGTATCGAAAAGGTATATATCAATTTCTCAGATCCCTGGCCAAAGGAGCGACACCACAACCGGAGATTGATTCAACAGGAATTCGTGAAGCTGCTCGGGGAGCGGCTGGTGGCTGACGGACAGGTT
>PAQK01000061.1 GCA_002709665.1 Gemmatimonadota bacterium
GGCAGTCTCCTTAGAGTGCCCAACTTAAGGCTGGCAACTAAGGACAAGGGTTGCGCTCGTTGCGGGACTTAACCCAACATCTCACGACACGAGCTGACGACAGCCATGCAGCACCTGTCTCAGGATTCCCGAAGGCACTAATTCATCTCTGAAAAATTTCCTGGATGTCAAGAGTAGGTAAGGTTCTTCGCGTTGCATGGAATTAAACCACATGCTCCACCGCTTGTGCGGGCCCCCGTCAATTCCTTTGAGTTTCAGCCTTGCGACCGTACTCCCCAGGCGGAATGCTTAATGCGTTAGCTCCGGCACGGCAGGGATCGATACCCGCCACACCAAGCATTCATCGTTTAGGGCTAGGACTACCGGGGTATCTAATCCCGTTCGCTCCCCTAGCTTTCGCGCCTCAGCGTCAGTACCAGGCCAGAGAGCCGCCTTCGCCACCGGTGTTCTCCCAGATATCTACACATTTCACCGCTACACCTGGGATTCCGCTCTCCTCTCCTGGACTCAAGACCAACAGTTTCGAACGCAATCTGTGGGTTGAGCCCACAGTTTTCACGTTCGACTTATTGGCCCGCCTACGCGCCCTTTACGCCCAGTAAATCCGAACAACGCTCGCTCCCTTCGTATTACCGCGGCTGCTGGCACGAAGTTAGCCGGAGCTTCCTCTGAGGGTACCGTCAAATGAAATAGCTATTAAATATTTCACATTCTCCCCCTCTGACAGAAGTTTACACCTCTAAAGGCTTCATCCTTCACGTGGCGTCGCTGGGTCAGGGTTTCCCCCATTGCCCAAATTTCTAGACTGCTGGCCCCCGTAGGGGACTGGACCTTGTCTCAGTTCCAGTGTGGCCGATCACCCTCTCAGGCCGGCTATCCATCGTTGCCTTGGTGAGCCGTTACCTCACCAACAAGCTAATGGACCGCGGGTCCATCTCCAAGCGGCAGCTTCCAAGGATTGGCCACCTTTGATAGCAGTTCCATGCGAAACCGCTGCATTATGCGGTATTAGCCCTTCGTTAGAAGGGTTGTCCCCCACTCGGAGGTAAGTTACCCACGTGTTACTCACCCGTTCGCCACTCTACTCGCACCCCGAAGGGTACTTTCGCGTGCGACTTGCATGACTAAGACACGCCACCAGCGTTAGTTCTGAGCCAGGATCAAACTCTCCGTGAAAATATCATTTCCCCCGAAGGGGACTTTTTCACTCCGAAAAAGATCCTACCTATTGGTACAACAAACCTGAAGATTACCAGTCAGGTAAACTCATGCACGCTATTCGATTGTCAAAGAACTGGTCAGACAAAGAGCCTCCAGCCCTATTTTGACCGGAGAATTCAAAGTATATAATAATCGACTACTTGTGTCAAGACTTTTTTAACTCATTCCAATCTGTAGCGTTGAAAACAGGCGTCGCTAGCGCCAACGGACAAATATACCCGGAAAATATGATAAGATCAAGACATTTCTAGCATCAACGCAAGTAGAATTCAACGGTTGTCTACCCAGTATTTGAGGCCCACCTGGGAACTGAGCCGCTCTCCCAGAACTCTTGCATCAGATACCCTTTCGAAAAAGCCAATTCGCACCCTGAATACCGCCCCAACCAATACTACCTGGGCGGGGTAACCCATAAGCTTTAGATCCATCGCAGCCTGATCCGCCGATTCCCTGTTTCGGTATGCACCAACCTGGAGGATATACCGTCCTGTGGGCGAGAAATTTATGCGCGGCGGCGGATTTCTTCCTGCCTTGGACTCGGATGAACTGTCCACCATACCGGTCGCGGCCACGGATGAGGTCTCTGACGCGGCCACCCCGAGTGAATCGGCCGTCGAGTCGACACGTTCAGATACAGTCAACTCGGGATCGACTGGAGGCGTCTCAGTTTTCTCACTGCACGCAACCATAATCCAGGCCACCAAAAGGACCGATATGAAGGTTCTAAGCATTTCCACCAGGCAACCATCCTATCTGAATGTGGATTCACCCACGTCCGTCTCACCCAGAAACTGTTGAAGGTATTTGGCGGCCCGTTTCATATCCCCCTTTACCCATTCGTCCTTTTCGGCCACCCCTGCAAGCTCCAGGGCACCAATGGCCTCGGGCTCTTCAATCTGCATCAGTGCCACAGCCGCCTGCTGTCGCACCCGCCTGTGGGGATCGCGCAGCAGAGGTATAATATCCCTCATCGATTCTTTGTACCCCATATTTCCCAGCGCCCAGGCAGCTTTGGCTCGTAGTTCAGAAAAGGTATCTCTTAGCGCAAACCGGAGATGCGGGATGGCACGAACATCACGCTGAGCGCCCAAAAATGAGGCCGCACGGACACGCTCATCATTTGTCCCAAACTGGAGTTGCTTGACATATCCACCCTCCTCGCCACAGCCACCACAGACGAACGCCACCAGCCCAAGCAGCGCGAGCCGGCCGACCCTCAGGAAATCCCCGCCTAGGCTCAGCACGACTTCAGCGCTTCAAAATTGGCCTTGATCGTCAACTGAATGTCCTCGTCGCTATGCGCCAGAGATACGAATGCCCCTTCGAACTGCGAAGGTGCCAGATAGATTCCCTGTTCCAGCATCGCACGGAAGTATCGCGCAAACAGATCCTGATCACACCCTGTGGCCGCCTCGAAATTCCCAACGGATTGGTCTGAAAAGAACAGCGTCATCATCGCACCAACACGATTCATTTGGTAGTTCAGGCCGAGGGTTTTCAAGTTTTCTTGGAAACCAGCCTCGAGGGCAGCGGCTTTTGACTCAAGCGTCTTGTATACGCCTGGCTCGTTAAGCCTCGTCAACGTCTCGTATCCCGCCGTCATAGCCAGGGGATTTCCGGAGAGCGTTCCGGCCTGAGAGACCCCTTTTCCAAGTGGGGAAATGTTTGACATAATTTCACGCTTACCACCAAACGCACCGACCGGGAGCCCGCCTCCTATGATCTTACCCAGGGTTGTCATATCCGGTTCTACGCCATACAAAGACTGCGCACCCCCCGGATGGACCCTGAATCCTGTAATCACCTCATCAAAAATCAGCACAACTTCGAGGTCTGAACAAAGCGCCCTGAGTCCCTCCAGGAAACCGTCTGCCGGCGGAATTACTCCCATATTTCCGGCGATTGGCTCCACAATAATGGCTGCTATCGCTTCCTTGTTCTCCAGGGCGATCTTCTGAACAGCCTCGAGGTCGTTGAATGGGGCGGTAATCGTTCCTGATGCTGTGCCCTCGGTTACACCCGGGCTGCTTGGCACACCCATTGTCAGGGCAGAGGATCCCGCCTGAATCAGGAAGCTGTCTGCGTGACCGTGCCAGCAACCCTCGAATTTTATCACCTTCTCTCTTCCTGTGTGTCCCCGGGCAAGTCTCACAGCCGACATGGTGGCCTCCGTGCCGGAATTCACCATCCGCACCATATCCACCGAGGGTACCATCTCCACCACGAGCTCAGCCAGCTGCACCTCCACCTGCGTGGGCGCACCGAAGCTTGTGCCCTGTTCACAGACTTTTTTCAGTGCCGCAACCACCTCAGGATGCGTGTGGCCCAGGATCAACGGACCCCAGGAACATACGTAGTCGATATACGCTTTGTCATCGGCGTCATAAACCTTGGAACCGTTTCCCCGGGTAATGAACAAGGGATCACCACCAACCGGTCCAAAGGCCCTGGCCGGACTGTTCACACCCCCCGGAATCACCTTCTGTGCCTCCTCAAACAGCTCTTTAGATCGTTGTGCCACAGCAAACTCCCCGTCAATTCAATGTTGTGTTTTGACCTCCAACAAGGTTTTGGTAATTTACGTTCAGGCCCTCTCCTGTCAAGCCTATTCAAGTCCTAGAAACTCCCCTTTCCCTTGCCTCAGTTTTCCACGCTTGGTATATTGATTACACCTTATTTGCGGCAGTAGCTCAATGGATAGAGCATCTGGCTTCGGACCAGAGGGTTGGGGGTTCGAGTCCTCTCTGCCGCACCATCGGAGTCCCAAGAAGATCTACCTGGGACTCCGATTTTCTTTACAGTCACCACCTTCCAGCATTCCCCATGTACCTTGACAACCAACCCTATATGAGTACTTTCAACTCATCCAATTAGATGGAATTCCCAGCAACCCGTAGTTGTGCCCTCCATGTCCCAATCTCCCGAAAACGAATACATCGTCATCCGCGGTGCCCGTCAGCATAACCTGCAGGACATCGACCTGGACATCCTGCGAAACCGTCTGGTGGTCATCACCGGCCCATCTGGGTCTGGGAAGTCATCTCTCGCATTCGATACCATCTTCGCAGAGGGTCAGCGGAGATATGTCGAATCCCTTTCCACATATGCCAGACAATTTCTGGACCTGATGGAGAAGCCGGATGTGGATCGCATCGACGGTCTTTCGCCAGCGCTCGCAATCGAACAACGCGGGCACACACGCAGCCGACGATCCACGATTGGCACTGTAACCGAAATCTACGATCACCTGCGGCTCCTGTTCGCCCGGGCAGGACAGCCCCACTGTCCCAGCTGCGGCAAACCCATCACCCGCCAGAGCGTCCAGGAAATGGTCGACATTGTCATTGCACTCCCGGACCGCACCAGACTCCAAGTCCTTGCGCCCCTGGTCAAACAGGAAAAGGGTTCTCACCAAGAAACCATCAATCAACTCAGAAAAGATGGATACGTCAGAGTACGTGTTGACGGAGAGGTACGCTCACTCGACGAGGATCTCCAGCTCAACCAAAACATCGAACACAGCCTCGATGCGGTGGTGGACAGACTCATTGCGGGTCCTCAGATCGCCAGACGGCTAGCCGACTCACTGGAAACTACACTACGAATCTCCGGCGGCATCGCCACCATCGACATCCTGGACGACAGAGAGCTCTCCTTCTCCACTCGATTCGCCTGTAGGGACTGCGACCTGGGGTTTGAGGAAATGGAACCCAATCTCTTCTCCTTCAACAGTCCCACGGGTGCTTGCCCGGCCTGCGAAGGATTGGGCAGCCAACTCGAAATCGATGAAGACAGAATCGTCCCCAACCCGGAGATCTCCATTGCAGATGGGGCGATTGCCCCTTGGGGTGTTACAAAGGGTAGGGAAAGGGGTGAACAGCTTCAGCGCCTTGCGGATCATTTTGGATTCAGAGTATCTGACCCCTTCTCGTCGCTGCCCGAGAAGGCAAGGAAAGGGATACTATACGGAACACGATCCAAAGGATTGAATTTCGACGGCGTTATCCCCGCGTTGGAAAGGCAATACCGGGAGGCCCCAAGTGACGAGGCCAGGTCCGGCGCCGAAGAATTCATGAAATCGAAGAAATGCCCAGATTGCTCGGGGCACAGATTGAACCGACAGGCGCTTTCCGTCAGGGTCGGTGATGCATCCATCGCTGACGTCACTCATTTTACTGTGACAAACGCTAGGCGCTTCTTCGACACTGTCACACTATCGGCATCGCTATCTCCCGTCACAGATCCAATTCTATCTGAGATTCGCAACCGTCTCTCCTTCCTGGAGGATGTGGGAGTAGGATACCTCAATCTGGACAGAAATGCCGCCACCTTGTCCGGCGGGGAAGCGCAACGCATTCGACTCGCCACCCAAATTGGTTCCCGGCTGTCCGGCGTACTCTATGTTCTGGACGAACCCAGTATCGGCCTTCACGCTCGCGACAACCAGAGGCTAATCGAAACTCTCATTCGTCTCAGAAACCTGGGAAACACCGTCCTGGTCGTAGAACACGACCGTGACACAATGCTCGCGGCCGATCACCTCATTGACCTGGGACCAGGTGCCGGCGATCACGGCGGCCGTGTCATCGCTCAGGGGACGCCGGATGAAATCGCCGAATCCACCGAATCGGTTACGGGTGGATACCTGTCAGGCGAGAGAAAGATTCCATTACCTCCCGATGCCAGAAAAGGTAGTGCAAGGCTAACCCTTAAAAATGCCAGCGGTCACAACCTTAAATCGGTCGACGTCGTCCTCCCATTGGGTGTGTTTCTCTGTGTCACGGGCGTCTCCGGTTCGGGCAAGAGCACCCTGATCAATCAAACCCTCTATCCTGCTCTCGCGCGCCACCTCCACAGATCTAAAGCTGAACCTCTCGCGCACGATGAACTCCAGGGGCTGACCAACGTCGACAAGGTCATCCGAATAGACCAGACACCTATCGGTCGCACCCCAAGATCCAACCCGGCGACCTACACCGATCTCTTCACAATTATCCGAGACCTGTTCGCGCAGTTGCCTGAATCGAAAGTACGAGGGTATGCGCCCGGTCGGTTCAGCTTCAACGTCAAGGGAGGCCGATGCGAAGTCTGCCAGGGAGATGGCGTAAAACGAATTGAGATGCACTTTCTGCCCGATGTCTACGTCACGTGCGACTCCTGCCACGGGAAACGATACAACCGGGAAACCCTCGAGGTGACCTACAAGGGCAGCTCCATCGCCGAAGTGCTGGAAATGACCGTGAACCACGCCCTCACCTTCTTCAAGGACATCCCCCAGGCCCAGCGACGACTTAAAACTCTGGTAGACGTGGGGCTCGGTTACATCCGTCTTGGCCAACCGGCTACAGCACTCTCAGGAGGAGAGGCTCAGCGAATCAAACTGGCTTCCGAACTCTCACGTGTGGAGACCGGAAACACAATTTACATTCTGGACGAACCGACCACAGGTCTTCATTTCGAAGACATAAGCGTCTTGATAGGCGTCCTCGATCGCCTGGTGGAAAAGGGCAACACCGTCCTGGTCATCGAGCACAACATGGACGTCATCAAAAGAGCGGACTGGATCATAGACATGGGCCCCGAGGGAGGGGAAGCCGGCGGCACCATCGTGGCTCAGGGTCCACCCGAAAAGATCGCCCAGGAACCTTCATCCTACACCGGACAATTCTTGAAAAAGGAATTGGGTCAATGAGCCGAATCGATTTTGGCACACTCTATGAGTTCGAGCGTGAGGACGAAAACCGCAGACTCGAAAACCGCCAGAAGATCCAGGATTTTCTGGCCCTCTGCGGGGCCAGCAACGCAACGGTGGTCGAACAGCGTGGTCTCCTGCGGTGAGTGTGACAAAACCACACCCTATGATTGATTTTTCTAGCATTGTGTCCGGTGCGGGGAAAAGCTGGATATTGAGGTCAAAACCTGTAAGCGTTGCAACAATGGCCTCCTCTACCACCCCCCTTTCTACTTCTGCCCAACCTGCGGGGGAGAAACGGATCCGGAATTCGACACCCCGCCAATCAACGAACTGGACCCTCACGGACTGTTCTGTGACATTCCCAAAAAACAACAGACCGATGGGGAAGGTTAAGGCATGTTTCTTGGAAGTGACCCCATCGCCAAATGGATAAAAAAAGACGCGAGGTCTACGCCCTGAGCAGTCAACCTGATTTTTATGACATCACCGCTCATTCGGCGACATCCTGGAAAACACAACGTCCTTTCTCACCNNCGTCTGCTCCGACATGTTGAAAACGAGATTACACCTGTAATGCACGTCGTCTTGCTCGGGGAAATCCAAACGGTAGTGTGAACCCCTGCTCTCCTCACGGGAGAGTGCGTAATNCACAATCGCATCCGACACATCCAGGTAATTCTCCATATTCAGCCAATCCGCCCAGGCCAGGTTGTATTCGCGGTCTTTGCCACAATGCACCTCAACCAACGCTTCCCTAATCTCCGCCTATTCCTCCCGAGCCAAGTCAAGTTGTTCTCTGTTTCGAACAAGGCCAGCTTTCCGCCACATTACCTCCTTCATCTTGTACCTCAGTNGATACACTGATCCACCGTCAACCCGTTCAAACAGCCGTGTCGTCTTTCTCACTAGCTCCTCGACCTACATTTTGGGGAACGGGCCCAATGCGACGTCGTGGCAACTCGCAGCCATTACATTTCCCGCAAGCCCACCATAGACCGTCGACTCCACCACACCGTTGCCGCCAAGACAATTCGCACCGTGTACACCCGATGTGTCCTTACCAGCAGCAAACAATCCCTCGAGAGGTGCCTTGCACTCGAGATCAATTGGCACGCCACCCATCAAAAAGTGAGCCGTAGGGGGTACAGGTACAGGCTCCCTGGTCAGATCTTACCCCATATCTTTGTACCGCAATGTCATCCCATGAAACTTGCCCAGGATAAAATCCGCACCCAGGTGCGAGGCATCCAGTAGAACGCCCTCATCCTCCGTACCCCTCCCCTCCATAATTTCGATAAAGCTGCTCCGGCTCACCACATATCGCGTCGCCCGCTCTTCTCTGCCATCATATTTATCCATGAATCGTTCGCCCAGCCCATTCCTCAGAAATCCACCGGAACCTTGCAGCCCCTCCTCCAGCACCGATTCCGAAATCATCCGCTTGCCCACCAGCAAGCACGTCGGGTGAAACTGCACCATCTCCATATCCATCAGTGGAGCACCCGCCCGGTATGCCATTGCAATCCCATCACACCATTTGTCGTGACACGGTGCAGCGATCTTGTACATCGTCGGCCCTCCGCCCGTGGCAAGCAAACTCGCCCTGGCGTGCACCACGGTGAATATCCTTCTCCTCAGATTCAGGAGCAGTGCGCCCACCACGCGTCCCCCAGGCCTGTCTAGCAGGAGATCTACCCCACGCACCTCCTCGAGTATCGTCTATTTTCTGCTGCAAATGCCTACCTACTGAACGTCCTGTTCACTACCGCCACAGTGACGGGCTAAACCAACTTCTCGAACGCAACTCTCCCCTTCAAGAACAGATCCTTCACATTGTCCCGTTGCTCGTCCTTCGTAAACCTCCCGACATTGTCCAACCAATCCATAGACTGGTCGATCGACTCAAGGAAGTAATTCGCACATTCCGATCGGCTGGAATTTATGCGTCCATTCCGANNATATACAGGACTTGTGTGTGCGTAGATCGCCTGATTGAAGCTGTCACGCGCCTCCCCGCTAGCCCGTGCGGCGATCCAGCCATCTGAAGTCANGGTCAGGTCCGTCTCCCACTCCCCTTCGTGCGTACCTGCCTCGAATTTCTTCCCCTCCGCCAGTTCGCCATCCTTAATCAGCCCAATCTTGTTTATTGGATAGTGTGAGGACCACCGTACCTTCACGTTCACCTTCTTCTCACCAGTGAACTCCAATGTTCCTCCAGGTGCTTCGTTTCCTACCTCCAGGAACATTGCAGGGCCATTCGTGATGAATGTCCGCCCCTTCTTCATACCTTCCAGCCAGTTGTNATAGGAGAAAGCTTCATCCATNTGAACATATACCCGATTGTTCGAACAAACGAACCAGTCTGTTCCCGTAGAAGCTGGAAGATGCAGTCCACAGTTCATCATCTTATACCAGATATCGTACTCGGGATCCATCCAGAACGGATCGAACAGATTGAACCCGTCNAGCTTTCCCAAAACTGCCGCAACNGGCGCTTCCATCCCCAGACCGTTGTGGCACCAGATCACAATCCCGCCCTGTTCCCTGGCGTCGTCACACGCGAAACACAGTGGTGGGTAATCCGGATTGAAATTGTCAACAAGGAACCCTCGGCTCACCGGCTCCACCATATTCCGAATCCTCAGGAACATCACGTGACCGTACGCAAAACGACCTGCCGTGTCATTGTGCCGATTCTCCTCCCCCACGTCTACTACGTGGTGCGCGGTCGAGTAGTCAGTCATCACGCCAAGCGGAAACTTGTTGCTCGCATAATCCAGATCCCACCTCTCCAGAATACTCACGGCTGTAACGTTGTAGGTTTCCACCTTCGCATCGTACGCAAGCCGATCGTATGGCCGAGTCTCCTTCTCGTCATAGTGGATGTGTGTATTCCCCGGATACCAGCCCTCGGCGGGTAGATCCGCCCAGCGCTTGAGCTGGATCCTCAAGTCCCTCGTCCCCATCTTGTCAATCTGCACCGCGGAATGATGAGGCGTATACTCAGTACCGCGCTCTACGGTGACATCCACCTGTCCTCTAGATGAATCCACTTCGAAATCACCATTGCAATAAAAAAAGGGCTCTCCCGGCCCTCGTTTCTCCAAACTGCCCTGCGGCATCAGCAACCTCCCGTTGGGAGACAGTATCTGAACTTTTGCCTCGAGCTTTTCGCCCGACTCAGCATCGACAATTACTCCACGGATCTTGCCCAAACCGATCCTCCAATCTCAATTCAGAACTCAGCCCTAGAACTCGAAATTTCGATCCGCATCCGCAAGCGGGGGCAACTCAGCGTCCTTGTCGGAAAGGACAGGATTCGCCATAGGCCATTCGATCCCTACCTCAGGATCGTTCCAAACAAATCCGGCGTCACAATCAGGATCGAATTCGTGGGTCACCTTGTAGACGAATTCCGCCTCTTCACTCAAAACACAGAAGCCGTGTGCAAACCCTACCGGCACATACAACATCCGAAAGTTTTCTTCGGAGAGGACAATACCCTCCCATTCCCCAAATGTAGGGGACCCCTCACGGATATCCACCGCCACGTCGTAGACTTCGCCCTTCACCACCCGCACCATCTTGCCCTGGGCGCTGGGGTGGATCTGATAGTGCATCCCCCTCAGTACACCCTTTGTCGAATGAGAGTGAAGATCCTGGGGGTAAACACCCGGTACACCGTGCGCCTCAAACTCTGACTTTTTAAACCACTCCAGGAGGAATCCACGGCTGTCCGGAAAAACCCTCGGGGAGATGGAAACCAGACCGGGTATTCTCAGGTGTTCGAACTCGAATGGCATCTCAATCTCCGGCTCGCTTTCCTGTCACCATCAACAACTCACCTGTTCTCATAATTCCGCTTGTAATAGGCCTGGTATTCACCACCCTCTTTAATCTCGCGCCACCATTTCTCATTGGCAACATACCACTCGGCGGTCAACCGCAGCGAATTCTCAAAGTTGTGTTTTGGCGACCATCCAAGCGCTTTCACCTTTGAGGAGTCAAGCGAATACCTCATATCGTGGCCCGGCCGATCTTTCACATACTCGATCAATTCTCTTGGCTTCTCAAGCACATCCAGAATCTTCTCGGTGACCTCCTGGCCGTCCGCATCGTTCTCGCCGCCAACGTTATATGCCTCTCCGACTTCGCCTTTGTGAAGCACCAGATCCACTGCCTCGCAATGATCGGTCACGTACAGGTGATCTCTCACTGCTCCACCCTTACCGTAAACCGGTAGCGAGCGATCGTCGATCGCATGGGTAATGAACAAAGGCACACGCTTCTCGGGGTACTGAAAAGGTCCAATATTATTTGAAGCCCTTGTGACNACCACCGGCAAACCGTAGGTAACGGCGAAAGCACGCGCCATCATATCACCCGAGGCTTTCGCCACTGAATACGGATTCCTCGGCGCCAGCGTCGCCTCTTCGGTCCAGGGGTCCTCACCTTCCTCCAGAGATCCGTAGACCTCGTCCGTGCTCACCTGGAGGAATCTCGCAACGTCATTTCGTCTTGCTGCGTCCAGTAACGTGTAGACACCCAGCGCATTGGAATGCATAAATTCCTCCGCGCCCAAAATGCTTCGATCCACGTGGGACTCCGCCGCAAAATTCACCACCATATCGGTGCCACGCACCAGGTGGTTCACCAGCTCTGCATTGCAGATATCTCCTTGCACGAACTCGTATCGTGGATCCTCCTCCAGGTCTCCAAGATTCGCAAGGTTACCTGCGTAGGTGAGCTTATCAAGATTTACGACATGGTAGTCCTCATAGTTTTGAATGATGTGCCGCACAAAATGACTACCGATGAACCCTGCGCCGCCCGTTACAAGAACCTTTTTCACAAGCCACCTCTTGCTAAAGAAATAACCAGCCCACCATACCCAGATATATGCCGTAGAGAACCATCAGGATGATTCCCTCCGTCCGCGTGAGTTTGTATCCTGTACGCATCGCGATGAGCATTGTACCCACGATCACCAGCATCGCCGGGAATGAGAAGTGAATTACGTTTGTGGGTACTACCAGCGGATTCACCGCAGCCGAAGCTCCTGCGATCCAACAGATATTCAAGATGTCCGCACCCAGAATATTGCCGACTACGATGCCACCTTGCCCCTTTCGAGCAGCAGTAACCGCAGTCGCGATCTCCGGAAGCGATGTCCCAATCGCGATAACGGTAAGCCCGATAACCGCTTCGCTGATCCCCAGGAACCCTGCAATCACAATGGCGGATTCAACAATGTAATGGCTGCAGACCAGCACCCCTGCCAGCCCGGTAGCGAACCACAGCATCAGTGTACCTAGACCCCGACCGGCAATCGCCTCCTCGATCTCTGCGAGCTCCTCGAGATTATCGGAATCCGCCTCGGAGGATCGCCTCCTGGTGAAGTAAGCGAACACAATGTAGACAGCAAAGAGCAGGACCAGAACTGCTCCCTCGAAGCGACTCAGGGTCCCATCGAAGGCCATAAAATAGGCAATCAGGTCAACACCGATCAGGAACAGACCGGTGGTCTTCAGGAGATAGGGATTCACCAGGATCGGTGAACCCGCCACAAGCGCGCCCAAGGCGAGCGCTACACCGTCGTCCACAATCACAGACCCGACCGCATTGCCTAGGGCGATCTCGGGATTGCCCATTAACGCAGACTGAACAGAAACAGCTAGTTCAGGAGCGGTGGTCGCCAGACTGACCAGCACAATTCCGATCAGCATTTTGGGCAACTTGAGATACTCAGCTACCCCTACTGCCCCATCTACGAACCACGAGGCGCACTTTGCGAGCACGTAGAAACAGACGACCAACACCGCCACCGCAACCGGCACGCTCAAGATTCTTGTCCTTTACTCATATAATGAAGATCTGACTCGGTCGTTCCTGTCTGGCCACGCTGAGCATGAACTGGTTAACACCTCTTGCCCTCAAATCCTCTCTGCACACCTGCTCAGCCAAATCCGGACGGTTGTTCTTTTCACTCAGGTGGGCCAGTACGGCTTGTTGAAGACCATCCCCCGCCAGGCGGCAAAGTGTATCTGCAGCCCGATCATTTGCTAGGTGTCCTCGATTGCTGCTGATGCGTTTCTTGAGGTCCCAGGGATACGGCCCATTCATCAGCAAGTCGCGATCGTAATTCGTCTCCATTACCACTAGGTCCGCGTCTCTTATTCGCTGATACACCAGTTGAGTGACCGTTCCCATATCTGTCGCGATCCCCAGCGTCGATTGCTCGCTTTTGACCACATAATTCACGGGATCGATCGCATCGTGTGAAATCGAGAAAGGCTGAAAGTGCAGATCTCCAATATCAAAATCCTCGTCGTTCACTATGATGCGAATCCGCTCCCTGCCCCGGAAAATCCTCTTGGATCCCTCGTACGTGCCGCGCGTCATCCATACCGGCAGCCTGTATCTACGTGCCAGGACACCCACCCCGTGAATATGGTCCGAGTGTTCGTGGGTGACTACGAGCGCCTGCAATTCACTCCCATCAACACCCACCGCCTGCAACCGTTCCTCAATTCTCTTCCCTGCCAAACCGGCATCGACCAGCACCTTCGTGATGCCCTGTTGCACGAAAATCGAATTCCCTGCACTGCCACTTGCCAGAACACATACTTTCATGCCAACCCGGGATCTGGGTCAGGGGGAGCAACCGGAGTTCCCTTTCCTCCTTCTAGTAGAAGACCATGCTAGCAAAAGACACCATCGACTGATCTTGCTTGTCGATCGTGTGATCATATTTCAGCAATTCGCCTCGGTTGGAATCCATCGCGTGAAGCATCGTGTAAATCGAGGAAGTCCCACAGATTCTGGTGCGATCCTGTTCCCGTACGATCACCTTGAAGAACGCTTCAGGATCCATCTTCTCTGCAGCCGTCAGGGCATCCCGGTCGCAGTGCTCCACCTCCTCAACGAAACTATCCGGCAAACCTGGATCGCCGAACCGTCTACCCACATGGCTGAAATCCACCCCTGCAATAAAGCACACAGTCTTACCGGATTCGGCCAAGGCCTGTTTCAGTGAATCGAGAAAGTTGGAGACAAGGGGGATCTCCGCCGGAAAGTGGTTCCGCTCGATCATCTCTTGAAAGGATCCGCANAGAATCGGTACGAACGTGATGTTGCTGTCCGGATAGAGATACTTCAAGAATACAGTTTGGAACTCGATCGAGTGTTCGGTTCTGTGAGCACCCTCGTCCTCGAACAGATCCAGATCCGACAGTTCGTGCAGGCGATCGATAACATCCTGGTCCGCCTTCAGAGTTCCAAAAGGTGTCTGGAAATTCTTTCGGCTAACCACGAACGGGTGTCGCGCAGAGTGACCCGTACCGAACACCACAAAAAGATCGGGCCGAGGCGCCTCGGCAAGCGCACGATAGGCCCAAGCGAAACAGGGCCCGCCCCGATTGAAATCGATGTGTGGGGCAATTACCGCCTGAACCGGCGTATCCACGGAACCCGGCCGAGGGGAACCTGGGCCCTCAGGAGGCTCGAAAAAACCGTCGATCATACCCCGCAAGATCGCAGGATCATCGGGATATGACGCCCCCGCGTGAGCGGACTCACGCTCGGGAGCATCCAGAAACGCGTTTTCGATCTCCAAACGGAAGTCCTGAAAATTTTCATTGTCCAGCAGGTGAGCCTGATCGATCTGCTTCACCAATTCGGTCACCTGTTCCTCGTTTACCGACACGTCGTCAAACTTGTCCGCGTAGGCACTCACCAGATCCTGTACCGAATGCTCCCCATCAAACAGAGTGAGCAGATAGTACACGTGATGAGGAACCGCCATCCCACCGTTGGCATAGCCCTCGGGGTCCCGCAAATATACGAGCCGTTGTCCCTCGTGCTCCACCGGGATAGGTTCTACGAATCTGATTCTCGGGTATTGATCTATGGACAATTCCTTGACCTCGCCTCACAAAGAAAGCCTCACCCCGATACCTGCAGGCAAGGCCGCGGAATTTATGGGATACGATGGATATCAACCACCGGCTTTTACCACATTTGCCGCCTGGAATCCTTTGGGACCCTGAACAATCTCGAACACCACTTCCTCACCTTCCACCAACGTCCTGAAACCGTCACCCTGAATTGCGGAGAAATGGACNAAGACATCCTCCCCTTCACCCTGTTCGATGAACCCATACCCCTTGGATTCGTTGAACCATTTCAAACGACCATCCGGCATATGACACCTTCTCTCTTCCAGTGTTGTGCACCCGGAGTTCAGCCTGTTTTCCAACATCAATCGGGGAGGATCAACGGTCGACATTATAGACGGATCACGAATTGATGTCAAGGTATTTCTGGTAACGAAAATTGGCTGAAACGCCTGTTAACAAAGGCCTAAGTCGATCCCTAGGCAGGTCGCTTACCCGCCACCCTCGCTACCCAGATGCTCAATTCATACAGCACCACAAGCGGCAATGCCATCATCAACTGTGAGATGGGGTCCGGCGGTGTCAATATTGCGGCGAGAACGAACCCCACAACCACCGCGTATCGCCGACCTTTGCGCATCATCTCAGAGGTGACCACACCCACCTTTGAGAGGAAAAAAGTAGCCACCGGCAGTTCGAACACCACACCGAAGGCCACCAGCAATCGGAGCACGAAACCGATATAGAAACCGATATCGAATTGCGGTTCGATATTCACTCCTTCGCCGAGGCTGATCAAAAACCTGAAAGAAAGCGGCACCACACCGGAGTAGGCCACCACGGCACCCAGGAGAAAACACACGGTTGACGAAAAAATGATGAAGGCCACATAATATCGCTCCCTATCGAACAATCCCGGGGCGACAAATAGCCACAGCTGGTAAAGCAGCAGCGGCAAGGCGAGAATCGCGCCTCCGGCCAGAGCGATCTGCAGCTTTACCATAAACATACCCATCGGCTTCAAATAAATCAGTCGGATGGGAGGATCGATCACATCAAGCTTGAAAAGCCTCATCACCGGATTGAGTCCACGAATAGGCTCGACGAGAAGCTCCAGAATCTGATCGGAATAGACTCCGCAAATCACAGCCCCCACCACCACACCTGCCAGCACTTTTAGAAGTCGCCATCGCAGTTCCTCGAGGTGATCCAGAAACGGCATCGCCACCTCGCTTCCGGACGATGTTCCGGCCCAATTCTCAACATCTGTCCCCTGGGCGCCGTCCGGCAGAATCGAGTTCTCCGCCTGGGTATCCGCAGTCGTATTCGCTGCCTGGGCTCTCCCTGGGCCTCGCCTTATCGCCATAACCACCAGCACAATGCCCATCACCAGACAGATCTGCGAAAACAGGTCCCCGTACCGTGTGTAGAACGTCAGGTCTGACCTGACGGAGACTTCACCGGTGATCACTGCAGGATGAAAAATCCCTGTCGTCTCCGACTGTCTTCCATAGGGGTCCACCAGAGTAGAAACCCCTGTATTCGCACAGCGGACCACTGAACGACGGTTTTCGATTGCCCGGAACACCGAGGCTTCCGCGTGCTGGAAGGGACCCGAACTTCGCCCGAACCACCCGTCGTTGGTAATCACCACCAACAACTCCGCGCCCTTGGCTACGAACTCACTCACAAATCCGGGAAACACAGAATCAAAACAGATCAGTGCAGAGAACCGAACGTCCGGACCTTCGAACACAGTCTGCACTTCACCCGAATCCCAATTCCCGGCTACAAAGCCGCCGCCACTGAATTGAATTTTCCTGAGCAAAGGGAACAATTCCGGGAAAGGTGCGCGTTCGCCAAAGGGTACGAGCCTTGTCTTGTCGTAGAAATCCGTGATTCCCTTCCCTGGGGCAAATAGGAATGAGGAATTGTAGACCTTGACCGGACTGCCAGACACCAACCGGTAGGCACCGGTGTAGAGATGGACGTTCAATGTATCCACCAAGTGCTGCACCTGCTCACGATCTCTCCGATGGGTCTCACTCTTCATATAGCCAACCGCGGTCTCGGGCCAGACGATCAGTCGGGCGCCTTGCTCCGCCGCCAGCTCCGTCATCGGTTTCAATTTGCCGTAATTGTACTTGAACCCACGATACTCCTTCGCCACCGGCGGCATATCCGGTTGCACGGCCGCAACGACGATTTTCTCCCCTGCGTGTTCTTCGGAGAGAGCAAGATAGCCTTGAGTGAGGGGCGCAATAAAAAGTGCGGCGAATGCCGTCAGCAGAATCTTCCGACGCCCCACGTCGCGAAGCAGGGCCAGCGCAACCAGGTTTACCGCGACTACCCAGAAGGACACGCCGTAAACGCCTGTCACGGAAGAGTACTGAATTAGGGGAAGGAAGGAGGATTGAGAGTTACCCACCACGGCCCAAGGGAAGCCCAAATCACCGAGGCTGTTGAAGTATTCGAAGCCGACCCACAGAATAGGAGCGCTCCATAGCCCAAGGGTACCGAACCGATCGAGAACTCGACTGAACAAGTAGGTGAACAGTCCCCTGAATACGGACATATACAACACCGCACCAAGCATTCCCGGAGGTGATACCCAACTGATCCAGTAAATCGTAGGCAGGTAAAAGAAGACCCCCTGTACGAATCCAGCAGTGAAGGCCTGGCGGCCCCCGAGTCTCTGTGCGGAAATGAACAGGGGAATTAACGCGACGTAGGCCAGCACACCCAGGGGAAGTGGCGGAAAAGCCGCGCCGAGGATCAGTCCGGAGACAGCTGGATAGACCAGCANAAACATCCAACCCTTTTTCACACCTAATGCCACGACACCTCCGTCTCGGCGCTACCCATCAGCGCTACCGACTGCACATATTTCAAGATGAAATCCCTCTCCTTCCTCCTGGCTCAACCGTTACCCGATGGCCAGACCAGCGGCCCACTCTTCCAAGGACGAATGAGCTGATTGTCGGTGCCGTAAAAAAATTCGTGACCGTGAGCCCGTGGTGCGTACCACACGCGTTCGTAGATCTCCTTTTCCCGACGTATCTCATCCAGCGTAGCCAGCCGGGTGTTGTCCAGGGCGTGAAACCAGAGCCCCAGCATTCCGTCGATCACCACTTGGCCAATCGGCGTGTCCACCAAGCTGCACAGGTGGCCTCGCAGCCCCATAGAAAAAGCCTTCAGCGGCACGTACAGATATTCCCCGATCTGCTCGGCAAGAGCTGCACCCAGTCGCGCGGTGTCTCCGCAGAAACAGCCTGCCAGCCTTGGGATTGTCTCAATTGAGGAGACGTTCGACACCCGTGACCAGGTTGAAGAGTGTTTCGTCACCTGCGGGTGGTGAATCCACATAACTGCTGCGCACAGTGCATCCTGCCAATCCGGAAACCGACCGGAAAGCACCTCTGCAACCCGCCTCAGAGAACCTTCGGCCGAGAGGTCGATATCATCCTTGCCCCCTTGGTCTTTCAGAACGAAATCCCAACCCGCACCTTCTCGCGTGGTCTGCGGACGATAATCGGGTATTACCGTAAGGATGAACGTTCGAAACCTGTCCAGAAAACACGGATCTGAGGGATCAGGCTTTTTCGCTCGGGTTTCACCGTTTGTGCCAAAACGCTCTCTGGCGATGATCCCGTGGTCAAAACCGAACGGAAACGTCCCTCGCCAGAACTGCCCTCCCTCCTCATCGACCGCCTTCAGACTCAACATTGCCATATTCCGCAGGCCGTTCGCCCACTTCGCGCGGAAGGGGAACACCAAAGGTACATTGGCGAAAAATGTCCCTTGGCCGATCGATAATGCTACCGGCTCCTGGGGATAGGTCCCGTCACCAGGCAAATCCACCTAGATCTCCACCCTTCCGTTCACCTCATCGGCAGCAACACCACTTATCGTTACCGGACTGGCGTCTCCACCCCAAATGGGTTCACCGAAGTCGATCCCATCGATACTCAGCCGTGGCTGACCGGCATACAAGTCTCCGTAGACAAGAGGGGTTTCCGTCCAGTCGACCGGATCCGGCCAGGACAAAGAAGGAACAAGGTACGCCTCGTGAAATCCTACGCTCACGCACAAAACGGCGGGCTCATACTTGCGCTCCCAAAGACCATCTGCGGGGATCTTCAGACGAGCCAGAAAAGTCGACTCCTCCCTGTATCTGAACTCACCCTCAGCAAGCGAAGGAGCTTTAAATTCGCCCGCCCCGACGTCACCCAACTCCTCGCCCTAGGCTGTCCAGTGCGACTCCCATGTCAGCTCGCCTCGATCATCCACCGCATAAAGCCACCGTAGTGCGTGGTCGTGTCCCGGATTCAGTCGAACAGCGAGATATGCCCGATTCTGCCACTCCGGGTGTGGAGGACGCGTTCCAGGGACCCTCCCACCCTCGGCCAGGCCGGTCACCTGCAGGCCACCGTCAACCAGAACGACTTGAACCCACGCCTGACGACCCTGGGGGTCCGGGCCCAGGTGCAGCGTGTGGTGTTCGGCCGAGGGAAGACCCGGTTCGCTACTGAAATCGACTACCAAATTTGGTGACTTCAGGGTGCAGGCCCAGCGCATTTGTCCTCCGGCCGACCAGTATATCCTATCGAAAAAAAGGTTGGCCTTGCCAACCCGAATAGACGTTCTCAACGTCAACGCCGGTATGAATATATAGGAGCACATGAACCAAGTCAAATGAGCTTTCTCAGACCTAATTCCTCAATTCTCACAGGTTTGACAACAGGAAAGGGCTTCGCTATCTTCCCCATATGCTTCCCGATCTCGAACAGGAACTTCAGGACCTCCGAACACACGATCTCTTCCGTGCTCCACTGGAAATCGAAAGTGCACAGGGGCCTCGTGTAGTGATAGATGGTAAGGAACGACTCCTCTTCTGCTCGAACAATTACCTTGGACTCGCGAACCACCCGGCACTCAAAGACCTCGCTCGTGTTGCTCTGGACACTTTTGGTTGTGGCACGGCTGCCTCCAGACTGATCTCCGGCAATATGTCCATCCACAAGGAACTGGAAACCCGCCTCGCCCGATTTCTGGGCACTGATTCCGCCCTCTCCTTCCCCACCGGATATATGGCCAACCTGGGTGTCATTCCGGTGCTGGTGGGTCCAAAGGACATCATCTTCAGCGATCAGCTTAATCACCGGAGTATTATCGACGGGTGTCGACTCTCGCGAGCGAAAACAGTGGTCTACAGGCACTGCGATACCGATCACCTGGCCGAACTCCTGAGCACCGAAACCGATTACCGCCGCAAACTGATCGTCACAGACGGCCTTTTCAGTATGGACGGGGACCTCGCTCCCTTACCCGAGCTTGTCACCCTCTCCCGCGACCACAACACGATATTGATGGTCGACGACGCCCACGGAACTGGCGTACTCGGTCCGGGTGGACGCGGAATACACGAGCACTTTGGAATCACGGAGGGAATCGACGTACTGATGACTGCCGGCAGCAAGGCGCTCGGTACATTCGGCGGCTTTATTGCGGGCTCCAGGGCACTGACCGACCTGCTCATCAACCGGTCCCCCAGCTTCATTTACACCACGGCGCTCTCACCGGACACCTGTTCGGCCACCCTAGCGGCGCTCGACCTGGTCGAAGAGGATCCGAGCTACCGTGAGAGACTCCTGTCCAACGTAAACACAGTCACGCGTGAACTTACCTCGCTCGGTTTCGACATAATGAACTCTCGCTCACAAATCATCCCCGTCCTCGTGGGAGACGCCGGTCGTACAATGGATATTTCTCGCAGACTCTTCGACCAGGGCATCTTCCTCTCCGGAATCCGCCCGCCAACCGTTCCCCAGGGCGAGAGCCGCCTGCGTCTCACCTTGATGTCGAACCACAGCGAGGATGATATTTCACGCCTCCTCGAGGCAATGGCCGGCGTTCGGGACAACTGGGTGTGATCTCTGTCGCCCAACTGCTCTTCCTCCTCCCAGGCCTCTTCTCAACCAGCCAGGCCGCAACCCTCTCAGGAACTGTCACCGACCGTACCTCGGGGCTACCCCTTCCCTACGTCAGCGTCGTTCTTCCTGAACTCAACAGGGGTGGCCACACCGATCTCCACGGCTACTACTCGATAGAGAAACTGCCTGAAGGAACCTGCCAGATCCAGGTCTCCTCGATCGGCTATCTCACCGCAATTGACACGCTCCACCTGGAACCAATTCACCAACACAGCGTGAGGCTGGTTCCAGACCCGATCACAATGAAAGCCGAGATCGACCTGCCTACTCGCTCTTTGGAGGAATTGATCCAGAGAACCGGTCAACGGATTCACGAGCATGTCTTTCAGCCTCGTTACGAAGCCCTCCTCTCACACGAGTTTCAAACGTACGGTTCCCAGACCCTTTATGCCAGGCCTTCACCACAAAGTGTGGTTCGTGCGCGAATCGAGTACTATGGAAAAGGGTATTATCGGAACCCGGGACAGATCTTCCAGGTAATCACGGCTTACCGCTCGGCGAATCGACTCGGCAGGGGCTTTGGAATGCACCCGGGCGTCATCGTGAATATTCGGAAGGGAAATCTAAGCGGAAAGCGCTTCGATGTAGGACCTCTGCCGCTCAGCAGGGAAGCAGAAGAAAAGTACAGATACCGCCTGATGGACACGGTGCAAATGGGAGACATCGTGGTGCACCGTGTATCGATAAAGCCTCGGAGCAGACGAAAGGCAGGTCTCGAGGGTTATGTCTGGATATCAGGAAATGACTTCTCTCTCGTTGGCTACGACCTCTCGCTCAACAAGCCTACACTTCGAAAATTGGGAATCAAGGAATTGCGGACTTACCAGGAGAGCGCGCTGTACTTCGACAGGTATTGGCTGCCCGCTATCCAAACAGTTCGGATCCGGACCTCCTCGGACCTGCTCGCCGAGCAGACCACCAAGATCTCTGGTTACGCCTTCAACACAACTCTCGCCGACTCACTCTTCGTCGGCCCGCTCCTCAGAATGCTCCCCGAGGCCACACAAAAGGACTCGGTTTTCTGGGCGAAGAGGTCAAGTGACCTCAATGCCACCGAAGCAGCCGGCATTCAGAAGCTCCTTAGAAACGACCGACTGCCAGAGGGCTGGAAGAAGCTGATGAAAGAGTAGAGTGCCTTCCAAAAACAAAAACTCCAGGCGCCTGGAATAATGTTGGAAGACACACGTCAGAACTATGAAGAAGGAAGATACATAAGCATAGGCGAGGTCGGCAATGCAGTGGTGTTCGTGCTGGTTCATACGCCCAGAGGATCCAAGAGCCGCATAATTTCTGCTCGTAGGGCTAACGCCCGTGAAAGGAAAAAAGACTATGCCTCTATCAAAGCAGAGACTTAAGCAAATCGCGACGACTCCTGACTCGGAGATTGACTACTCTGATATATCCGCACTCAGCCCCGAGTTTTGGAAAAACGCGAAGGTGGTCTTTCCTCAGCCCAAGAAAAAAGTTACGATCCGTATTAACACTGACGTGCTGGATTGGTTCAAGAAGGAAGGCAAAGGGTACCAATCGCGAATTAATGCGGTCCTCCGTTCCTTTAAGGAATCTTTGGAGGGCCAGGATCACTAGCAAGTCCCACCTCGCTTACGAAGACCTCCACCTCATTCATCACGATGGGATCAGTGGCGTCTTGAGCACTCTTCATTAGTGTAATGCCGAGATAATTATCTCCGTATACCGCCGGTGGCGATCCCAATCCAAATTGACACACCACGGAACCATCCTCCCGCCAGTCATACCCGATGTCCACATTTGGAATGACACGGCCGTTGATCTCGATCGAAATCTCATCGCCTGCCACAATCCCAGGCTTGAATGTCAATATTGCTTCAGACGCCAGATCCTCACACATCCGGAATCTGAATTCACCGCGCGTGCCAGGCTTGTCTCGGGCCAGGACAATCTCTTCAGTGTGATAGGGAAAATCTTTCTGGTACCCGACCTGGTTGCCGTCATTCGGACCCCAGATTGGGTAGAACGTATAATGCCGATCTCCTTGAGTGACTTTGTCCGGATCACGTAGTTCTTTCAGCGTCCCGAATTTTTCCACCTCGAAGTAGTTCTGTGTCGAAAAGCCATCTGCCCCAGCCCCGTAGAAATTCTGAATCGCCGCGCGGCAATGCCCGGGCGACTGCACCAGGTCCCGGTGGTAGTAGCCCAGCTTGGCCTGGATTTGGGGATATACAAGACATTTCGACGCACGAGCGAGTTGGACGAAAGCCTCGAACTGGGCGTTGAAATCCGTAAAACCGATATCCCCAGGGGCGATGTAATCGATCAGCCCGTCCTCGATCCAAGTAGGTATGTCGAACCCCATTGTCTTGCATCCGTCGAGGTGCTGCAAAACACGAACCCCGAGCTGCAGCCGTCTACCTTTCTGCTTTTCGGCCAGGTTGAGCATCGCCCGTACCTTCCTTACGAATCCGGTCATAATAGCATGACTTCTCTTGGCCTGTCCTCTTGGAAAGCAGGCCGTCATACGGGTATAATTGAACTCGACCCCGTCGAGATCAAACCTGTTGGTCACGGCTTCCATAATCGAAAATAGGAAGTCCCGTACCCCCTCCACCGAATAATCCAGTGCACAGCCCACCTCGTAACTACGCGGATCCGCAGTGCGTGGTGACGTTGGCCTATACCCTTTCAGGATCCAGCTCGGCTTTTCCTGAGAAAGCTGGGTAAACCAATCTGCGTTGTGACCGTGACGATCGTTCATCCGGAACCCGGCAAGGAACGTCATTCCCTGCCTGTGACATTCATCGATGTAGACCTCGATCGGCATCACCCCTTCGTCCATCATCGGCACCAGCCGCTGATGCTGCGGCCTCTGGTCGTAGGTGCAAAGCTCCGTACGCCAGAACTTGGTCCAGCCCTGACCGTATACCTCCTGGACGAGCGTGTCAATCGCCCCTTCTCTGGCGTAATTTCGTACGACCTCACGCAACTCCTCTGGCCTTGCAGCCGGTTCGCTCAGGAAACGGGTCGTATTAGAGGGATCACTGTTGTAGATCACCCTCCGAGAACCTCTGGGTGATAGTGAACCTAGAACGAAATCGGTCATATGCCTTCTCCGGCGCGCCCCTTGAGAGCATCACTCGATATGCCCAAGATCAGGGATCTCGTCGATTCAATGCGATGAAACCCAGATAGAATTGGTTTCCGCGACTTCTGCCAGGTATGTGAAGCTCACCTTGGCCTCCTACGACAGGGTGGAAGCAGCCATCTTGTTCTACAGGACACCTTGGCCCTGAGATCCGCGTGAGAACATCCGAAACGACAAGGGAATATTCAAAGCCTCGCCTCAGGAGCCTTCATCAGGGTTCTCCTCCCATCGTCCTCAAGCATCTTTACGATCCCCATCCTGCAATGAAATCCTTTGGGCCATAATTCTTCGGCATCTCGTTGAAGTGATACACCATAGGTCCCGACTGGAATCCGGGCACGAAATGCTCCGCTTCAGTCCTGAGTAGCCCGTCCAGAGACTCGAACCTGTGCCACAATGTTTCCGCCTCCGAATCGGTGAAACGGTTCGCGAATTCCGGTCCCCAGTTCAACGTGATGGGGTGCTCCCCTCGGATACGTCGGGCGAGATCTTCCGGGACATCTGGGTAGGGCGGGTCCTTGGCTAGCCGAACCGAGAGTGCCGCCTTGCATAGAAACACTGTCGAAAGAATCCTGCCCTTTTCACCTCTTGTCGGGTGGAGCCGGTCCAGCGCCGCCACATATCTTGAACTGTCTCCGTCAACAACTGCCCTCAACGCCGCCTCCGTTCCGTCTACTGCCGCCCTGCTTAGCCCGTTCCAACGCTCAAAAGCAGAAGCTGCATCCGGGGACAGATATTCGAGAAAGGACAGATCAGGATATGATGTGAATATTGAGAAACCACCGTGAATTGTTCGCCTCATACGGGAGCTGTAGTTACTTCCCCAATGCAGAATCGGAAGAATGTAGACCACCCCATCCCCCGCTTCGAGTTGGGTTTGAACCCCACCCGTAACAGGCGCACACGGATCCGCCAGCATCTCCCTGTTTTCCTGCGGCGTGTTGACCCTCAGGTGACTGCCCGGAATAACCCACAGAATATTGTCATCATAAAGCGGAATATTCCACTGGACATAGCGGGGTCCGGCCTCGATGATATCGTCGATATAACCCTGTAGCGGCGCGGTGTCGATCGGGTGGTGGTCGCGATGCCACTTTGCAGGGCCGTGATCCGTGGTTGGATTGCACATCATCATCATCTCTGTAGACGCTCCATCGGACACCCCGAGCAACTCCATACTGGCGCCGTAGATTTTGGGTTCGAGCCAGACCTCAATCGCGGGCGCGGTTTCCGCATCATGGTCTTTGACCAGAGGCGGTCGCTCCAGCATTAGACGTGGCTGAGAGCTTGTCTCCCAATGCCCCCCGGGCGGATCTCCCTCATTTCGCTCCATCCGCCAGTGCTCTCGTTGACGATCCACCAGCTTCTCGTAGGCCTGGCGCACCCGTTCCAGCTTATTCCTAGGCACGGCTTCTTTCACAATCAGATAACCTTCTTCCAGGAATTTATCACGATCGACTTGAGGCATATCTCAGGTCTCCTTTCTAAAGCAGCGCAGGAGTATTTCGGAACCAATCCGGATTTTTTCACGACCGATTTACCGCAGTGCGACCAAATCCGGTAATATATTTTGATGCAGAAAGTCATCCTTTTGCGTATATTTTGAAGTACCAGTGTCGGCTCCGATTGTAGATTCTTTCCACTAATCCTAATTTGATCACAATGTAGGAATTGTCAAGAGTATAGGAAAGGCTTTCTCCATGAGTGTATTTACCACAGGCAAGTTGGGCAATCCTTCACGCATACTTGCAGCGATAGCGCTTTGCGGGACATTTGCGTTCATCATACCGTCTTCCAGCGTCGCAGATACCACNAACAGCGACGATAAAACAAGAAAGCGAATGGAAACAAACGAGGAAGATGGCGTCGACTGGCAAGCCATTCGGACGACAGACCCGGATGAATGGTCCGATGAATTGAGAGCCCAGCTGGTGTCCGCCGGATACGATGTCGACCGCATTGCCGCACGTGTGCGTGCAGGACAGGCTGATGCAGTCAAGCGAGAGGCGATGACCACACCAAGGGAGGAGTGGTCCGAAGACCTGATTCAGAAGTTGCTGGATCTAATGCCGGGGTACACCATAGATAAGATCGCTCGTGTATTTGCCGACAAAGCAACGTGGAAGGAAGCCATCCGAACGAATCCCGACGATTGGTCCGAAGATCTGAAAGCAAGGCTGCTTGAAATCNAGTCGGACAGCACAATAGAAGATATTGCGGAACGAATTCGTCGACAACAGAAGAGGATGCAACAAAAGGATGGAATCGGAGAGAACGACCTATGGCATCGCATTAAGGCAGCTATCCAAGCGGGAGAAATAACGCCTGAAGAGGGCCGCCGTCGATATGCGGCGTATATGGAATCCCAGAAATCAGAGAAACCGGATCTCGAAGCCATTGGTCAACGCATCCGGACGGCCATCGCAAATGGTGATCTCACACCTGAACAGGGCCGCAAAAAGTACGAGGCTGCTCGCAGAAAGATGCAGGGTGAGCTCAAGAATAACCCTGACGTGGATGTCATAGCACGTCGCCTGAAGGCAGCGGTCCAAAATGGTGATATTACCGAAGAAGAGGCGCGTCAGCGTTACGTCCGGATCCTCGAAGAAAAGAAGTCGAACGCTCCGGATTTGGCGGCCATAGGACGTCGTCTTAAGACGGCTGTTGAAAATGGCGATCTGACTCCGGAGGAAGCCCGGCGAAGGTACGCTGAATATCTCGAGCGACACAAGGCAAAGTCGCCGGAGCTCGAAGCTGTGGGGAGTCGTCTCCGAGAAGCTGTCGAGAGCGGAATTTTGACGGCAGAGGAAGCACGTCGTCGCTACGCTGCGTATCTGGAGAACCAACGCGATGCAACAACCGGTGATAGCGACAGACTGGCTAAATTTAGGCAACAGGTAATCGATGAAGCTATGGCCGCTCCGCCTTCGGATTGGTCAGACGAACTGAAAGGGAAAATCACAAGACTCGGGTGGGACCTCGACGCATTCGCCGAGGGAATACTGGCACGACAGAACCTGATTGGCGAAAGAACCAGCGAATCTCGTGGCGAACTCCAGGGCANCAGAGACCCCACGACTTCTCAGAGCCGCCCCAGGGCATATTCCCTCAGGTCTAGAGGTCCAAACCNTTTCAACCCGCAGACCTCTCTGCAATATGACCTGCCCAAGCCGGGCGTTGTCCGAATCGTCATCTACAGTCTCACCGGGCAGGTCGTCCGAACACTTGTCAACCAGCAAATGCCCGCCGGCTCGTACCAACTTGTCTGGGACGGCACAAGCGACGCCGGCCGCGAAGTCTCCAGCGGCGTCTATCTCATCGACATGCAGGCCGACACCTTCAGTGACATCCTCAAGGTCACCCTGGCCAAGTGACCTCACCCAACATAGAATTTAAGATAAAAGCGGCGCCAAAACGGGGCCGCTTTTTTGTCACCCTTCACATTAGGTGACTATCTAAGTGCTTCAGACTAATCCACCAATTAGACCCTCGAGTCGGGACGCCACTTACCTACCAGACTCTGTAATCGCCCCGCGCATCTTCAAAATATACTTCGACCGATCCAGTGGACAGATCCCCTTATACTCCCGTGCGACCCCCTCACCCTCCGGGCACTCCTCATACGCACTGAAACTTAAGGTCATCTTCGCCTTCCCACCCGTTAATGAACTCAGTCTGACCGGATAGTCCATTGATGTCGCCAGAGGAATCCTTCCAGTCAAAACCACATATCCCTCCCCCATCTCCAGTGGCTCAAACGTCCCGCGCATACTCGAGATGTCCGACGTAATCCTCCCCATATGCTCCTCCGAGGCGGCAATCCTGAACGCCAGAATCGGCTCAAGCAACGTTGTATCCGTCTCTGTCAACCCCTTCAAAATCGCGATATTCGTAGCCAGCTTCCAATTCCCCGGTCGGCTGTGCAACACGTGATCCTCACCCTCCACGAAGGTGATTTTCAAATCGGTAACCTCCCACCCTTTGATCCCCTGCTTCAGCGCGTCTGGAATCGCCTGCTCGATCTCATTCTGATACTTCAGCAGTACACTCGTCGTGCTCACCTTCGACGAATAGCTGATCCCACTGCCGCGCTCCCCTGGCTCGATCAGATATTTCACAACCGACCAACACGGCTTCGGCATTGTATATCGCTCCGAACCAAAACCCGTTCCAGCGGGAGTCTCCTTGTAAATCACCGTCGGATCACCAAAGCTCGCACCCAGGCCAAAACGCTGTGCTAGAATCTCGGACAGAATCTCAGTTTGTACCACACCCGTAATCCGAACGTTCAACTCCTGTTCCTCAGCAAACCACCGAAAATCCAGATGTGGATCCTCACTCGATAGCATTTGTAGAGCGTCGGATAACCTGGTCAGCTCCGATACATCTTCGGGTATCACCTGAACGGACAGGAGGGGATCAGACAGCACATATCCTTGAGGCACCGGTCCTGGATCACCTAGGACATCACCGATACGTACTGCAGGCATCCCGCACAGGTATCCAATATCGCCCGCAGTCAACACCTCGAGATCCACATACCTGTCCAGCGCACGCCGTTTCACCTGTGTTATCTTCTCTTCACGATCCTGTGTTGTATTAATCACGGAATCTCGCGCCAGTATCTGTCCGGAGTACAATCGCACGCCTGCAACTCTCCCCAGCTTCTCGTCGTGGTCGATTCGAAATACCACACCCGACACGTCACCGTCTGCATCACCTCGTCCATCTGGGAAGTATCCGACAATTCGGTCCAAGAGTTCCCTAGTACCAATGTTGTTTTTCGCCACACCCATGAGAACAGGAAACAGGGACCTCGTGGCAACCGATTGTGTGATCGCCCGTTCGATTTCATCAGGTAAGATTTCCTCGCCATTCAGATACTTCTCCATAAGCGCGTCCTGATGCTCCGCCACCATCTCGATCAAACTGTCATCTCCTACCTGATCCAGTTCAGCAGTGGTGGCACCTGGCTCACCTTCATTGATCGGGCGGTTCAACAGGATCAGATCTTGTGACAGCGCCCTTCGAATACTTCCCAACAACGCATCCAAATTCGCGCCCGCCCTGTCTATCTTGTTGATGAACAAGATTACGGGAATGTCTAGTGCCTCGAGCGCATCCCAAATCGGCTCTGTCTGCGCTTGAATACCCTCAACTGCCGAGAGAACGAGGACCGCACAATCCAGAATGCGGAGCGATCGCTCCACCTCGGCGGAGAAATCCACGTGACCAGGCGTATCGATCAGATTGATCTGGACACCTTTCCAATCGAATGTCAGGATGGATGCGCGAACAGAGATCCCACGCTGTTTCTCCACGGTCATTCCGTCTGAAATACTGGTCCCCTTATTCACATTGCCCGCCGACTTGATCCTGCCACTAAGCAGGAGCATATTTTCGGTCAGCGTGGTCTTGCCCGCATCCACGTGAGCCAGGATTCCAAGATTCCGAATTTCCTTCAACTCAGCCACTTTCAAGATTCCCGCCATCAGTGAGGGTGTAGTCAGAAACTGTTGTGCAATCTAGATACTATACGATTCTCCGGTTCTACCGACACAAAAAACAGACCTGCTCATAGCGGGTGAGCGGGTCTGTAAACGTGTTGGGTGCGAAAAGTTCCTCTCAGGCAGGCACGAGATCTTCCTCGTTCATCCGGACCCCTTTTTCCACTTCACTCAGTTGAGTTTCGAACAGGCTGTAGTATACACCCTGCTGAGCCAGGAGACGCTCGTGCGTACCTGCCTCCACAATCCGTCCCTTCTCCAAGACAAGCACCAGATCCGCCTTTCTCGCCATCGATACCTTGTGGGTGACCACGAAGGAGGTCCGATTCTCCAGGATTCTGTCCAGAGTACTGTGGATTTTGGACTCTGTCTTCGCGTCGAGCGCGGAGGTCGAATCATCCAGAATCAGCACACTGGGATCGGTCATCAGGGTCATTGCAATTGCCATCCTCTGCTTTTGTCCTCCCGAAAGCGAGACACCCCCCTCGCCTATATAGGATTCGTACTTTGCTGGAAGCGTTAGAATGTAGTCGTGCAGTTCAGCCCACTGGGCGGCACGCATCACCGCTTCCGGTTTTGCTTCTGGATATCCGTATCTGATGTTCTCTGCCAGCGTCCCCGAGAAAAGCACGGGTTCCTGAGGTACCATTCTGATGTGTTTTCGGAGCGAACTCAAAGCCACGTTCTTGATGTCTTCTCCATCGANTGTAATCTTCCCCTCGGTTGGCTGGTAGAGGCGCAACAGCAAGTTCACCAGACTGGTCTTTCCGCCACCTGAAGCACCCACCAAGCAAACCATCTGACCGGGGAATGCCGCAAAGTTGAGATCCTTGAGTGCGTAATCATCCTTCTCGTTGTAGCTCAAGCTTACGTTGTGGAACACCACTTCGCCTTGCATNTNCGACATTTTCACTGCANCTTCAGGCTCGTNGATCGTGATGTCTTCGTCCAGCACNTCAAAAACTCTGTTGAGTGCGGCAGCCACCTGTTGGATACTGATATTCATATTCGAAAGCGAGACCACTGGCGAGAAAAGGAACCCGATCGACCCATAGAAATACAAAAAATCCCCCAGTGTCATCTGCCCCGTCTGAATGGCCAGAATACCATAGTACAACACCAAAGTGGTACCGATACCGCTCACAAGCCCGCAAAGAATGCTCAGTGCCGTATTCAATATGGAATTTCGGATCTGCAGCCGAAAAAAATTACTGATCGCGTGGAAGAACCGGCGGTATTCCCTCACCTCTCTGGCGAATGCCATCACAACACGNATACCCCGGACACTGTCGCCGATCGCACCGTACACCGCGGCATTGCGCTCCCGAATCTGGTGATTGATGGCTCTGATCTTCCTGACAAAAACCTGATAGATCAATACGTAAAATGGCAGAGTTACAATGGCGATGGAGGCCAATCCGGAGTGAATATGGAACAGGATCCCTACACCGATGATCAAGGTGGCGACATCGGTGAAAAAGCGAATAAAAATGTTGGAGATACTGGCCTGCACCGCATTCACATCGTCCATTATACGGGCCATTATCTGGCCAGTCTGATAACGGTCGAAATAGGAAAGCTGGAGACTCTGTAGCTTTTCGTACACATCCTGCCGAAGGCGGAAAACAAGGTCCTGACCTACGCGAGCAATGCCATAGGTATAGCCCCAGTTGAGTGCGGCAAAGAATATCCTGAATCCCACATAGGCGAGGAAGATCCACCACAGCAGACGCAGCNTCTTCGTCTTTCTACTGATCGGCAGACCACCGCCTGCGTCCCTCCCTGTGTCTCTGCGGCGGAAGCTCCCACCGTCTCGCGTTCTCCATCCACCATCCCGCAACGGCCTGTCAACATGTCCAGGCTCAGATGAAGCCAGCTCCTGCGTGCCCTGCCCGACCCGAACCTGTAGAACGTCATCCACCATCACTTTCCGTAAGTAACTGATAGTGAACCACGAGCATGAGGTGACCATTGCCGCCGTCAATATGACGATCAGTTTGGCCAGATGCGGTCGCAGGTACACTACTATAAGACGTTGGAAGTGATTCATAGGATGTTCTCAGGCCACAGCGTCTGACATTTGTGCGGCGAACTGCTCCTCATAGAGCATCCGGTAAGCGCCATCCGGTCTCTGAAGCAATTCTTCGTGCGTTCCCGTTTCAACCACCATCCCCTTATCCATAACCACGATCATATCCGCATTCACAATGGTGGAAAGTCTATGTGCAATCACAAATGAGGTCCTGTCTTGCATTACGTTTTCCAGCGCCTTCTGAATCAGGGCCTCCGATCGAGAATCGAGGGAGGACGTCGCCTCATCCAGTATGAGGATCTTTGGGTCGGCCAGAATCGCCCTTGCGATCGACAATCTCTGTTTTTCGCCTACCGACAGATGGACGCCCCCCTCGCCGATCAGCGTGTCATACCCGTCTTCTCGGGTAATCGCAAAGTCGTGTACCTCGGCCGCACGTCCCGCTTGGATGATGTCCATTTCTGAAGCCTGGGGATCACCGTACCGCAAGTTCTCCTTGATCGTAGCCCTGAACAGAATAGACTCTTGCAGCACAGCCCCCACTTGTCTCCGCAACGACCGCACGGTCACACCCGAAATATCGTGTCCATCGATCTCGACCATACCGCTTCGCACGTCGTAGAACCGCATCAGGAGGCTGGTCAATGTTGTCTTGCCGCATCCCGTGTGCCCCACCAGAGCAACGGTACTGCCAGCNGGAATATCCAGGTCCACGCCTCTGATCACCGGTTCCCCTGACACATAGGAAAAGTGGATGTTTCTGAAACGGACCCGGCCCGATATCGGGGGAAGATCCTGCGCCTTTTTCTTTTCGACGACCTCAGGTCTGGAATCCAGTACCTCGAAGATGCGTTCCACGGAAACCGAGGTCTGCTCGAGCAGATTCGATACTTCGGTAAATCGCACGGCTGGTTGTAGTACACGAAAAACGAAAGCACTGAATGCCGCTACGTCGCCGTAAGTCATTTCCCCATGGATTACGAAATAGCAGCCGAGACAGTAGATCACGGTGAAACCGAGCCCGCTGAGCAATCCCGATGTACCGGAAAAGGTGGCGGTCAGTGCCGTGCCTTCCAGCGAAGTATCCAGCACATCTCGGGTATCCACCGAGAAAGCTTCGAGTTCACGGCCCTCGCTGGCAAATGATCGAACCAGCCGGGTCCCCCGGATCCGCTCCTGGAGGGAATTGGCGACCCGATCCATCTTTCGCCACACAGATACATTTTTCCGCCGGATCCGTTTCACGAAAAACGCATAGTTCAAAAGATAAAACGGTAGAAGTGCTACTGTGATCAAAGACAACTTCCAACTGAAATAAAAAATCACCACAATTCCGAACCCGAAGGAGATTATGTCGTTGACGATGGAGATCGTATTCCAGGTTACCATATTCTGAATGCGCGACACGTCACCCATAATCCTGGACATGATTTTGCCCGTTCCCATTTCCTCGTAGAACCGGAGGGAGAGGCCCTGGATGTGTTTGAACAGCGCCTGGCGGACATCGAACACCAGATGCTGACCTACAACGTAGATGACCACATTGTTCAGAAACCCACCTCCGGCGGAAAGTAGATTCACCAGGAGCATCGAGAACAGGATCGCGGGAGCCATATGCCATTGGCCCATTCCCACAATCTCATCGATCACATATTTCATAAGAAGAGGGGGCACCATGCCGAGCAAAGTCATCCCGCCGGTAAGCCCAATTGCCAGCAACAGGCGCCCCTTGAAGGGCTGAATAAACGATCCGAGTTTGGACAGTAATTCCATAGGAAATAAAAGGGCGCCATCCCCTGAATCAAGATTTGGCGCCTATTGCAAAAACCTGCTCTGTACGCAGGCACCGTGCCCTTCAAGGAACTCCTACGATGCCATTTAAGCCACTCATAAAAATAACTTAAAGCAATTACCCAATCCGTTTAGTGGGCGCCTATTGCGTCTCAGGCGCCCACTAAAACTCCTTGAAAAGAACGGTAAAGGTTTAATGTCCCGGTCCCAAATGCCAACCGCTAGCCCATTGTCTCAAAGTGTAGGCAATCCCTTTTCTGCAGTCAAGCCNGAGATGTGGAAATTCCACCATTGCTTGTTTTTTTTTCTTGATTTCCGTAGCTTCCTACCCTCGGNTTTCCCCTAATTCNCAAAGCCAATCCACAGCAATTGAACACAAGGTCATCTATGTCGCAAATCGAATCGGATCGGGATCTCCTGGGCCATATTCGGGTTGTCCTAGTTGGGACAAAGGAGCCGGGAAACATTGGTGCGGTGGCAAGAGCCATGAAAAACATGGGCCTGCGGCGATTGTATCTGGTGGATCCGCCAGACCATAAATCCGGAGATGCCAGAAAGATGGCACATGGTTCCGGCGACGTTCTCTACGGGGCTACCGTTTGTTCAACAATGGAAGAGGCCCTGCAAGATACGATTCTCGTTGTCGGCACAACACATCGCAAGCGAAACCACCTGGACGTTCTGCACGGTCCAAAGGAGATATCGCGACGCCTCCTCGCCTTGCCCGAGGGAGCCGAGGGAGCGCTGGTCTTCGGCAGAGAAGAGAACGGGCTCAGCAACAATGAGCTTCAGCTATGCCACATTGTGGCCAACATCCAGACGGCCAATACATACCCATCCCTGAACCTGTCCCAGGCCTCACTGCTGTTTGGCTATGAGCTATTTCAGGCAGCAATGAATCCACCTCAGCATCCGGATCTGGACCTGGCCACCTTTCAGGAAATCGAAGCGATGTACGACCACCTGACTTCCACCATGGATAGGATAGGGTTTGTCGCCAGCCTTAGGCCGGAAAACTTCCTTCGTTCTGTCCGGAGATTGTTCGGCAGAATCGCCCTGGAAAAGCGAGACATCTACACCGTGCACAAGATCTTCCGGCAGGTAGACAAGTATGTCTCCCAGGCAGTCAGGCCTTCCACGGAAGGTGACGAACGGTGATTCACAGCTGGCTCTTACCTTCGGCCTATCTCTTCCTCTATGCGGTGCTGCACAGCCTGCTCGCAACCCTCAAAATCAAACACCTGGTGTCACGCTGGCTCAAAGAACGTATGGCCTACTACCGCCTCGCATACGTGATCTTGAGCATCCTTCTGATCCTTCCAATTCTTCTGTTTCCAATGCCGGACGGCACGCTACTGGCCATCTCGTCAGATGTTTCCTAATANATCCTCGCGCTGAGAATCTTGTCCCTGGCTGGAATCGTTTGGTCTCTTCGAAGCGCGGACATCGGAGAATTCCTGGGATTCTCCCAGGTGCGCCGCATTTGGTTGGGTTGCCCAATGCAGAGGTCCGCGACGAGAATACCGAATTTACGACCGAGGGTGCCAACAGATACTGCCGCCATCCCCTCTACTTTTTTGTCTCCCTTGGCCTGCTTTCCCAACAGGTCATCACGAACAGCTTGGTACTTCTCGTGGGCTGGTGCCTGCTGTACTTCTGGATTGGATCGTGCTTCGAAGAGCGACGGATGGTCCAAGTCCTTGGTGAAAAATATGTACGGTATCAGCAAACCACGAATCGGTTTCTGCCATTACCTCCTTCCGCATGAAAAAAGAGGCACAATATCTCGTGCCTCTAAATCATTAATACGTAACGCTTGTGTGCCCGACCGATCTATGCGGCCGAGCCCGGCCGACGCATCTCTACACCTGCGTCCCCCAGAATATTGACCAGTTTGGGGACGGGAATCTGGAAAGCCTCGGCGATCTCCTCCAGCGTCTTCCCATCATCTTGATACATCCGGACCATCTCTTCCTTGGCGCCTTGCTGTTTGTAGCCCTTGTTGCCTTTGATTCCACCATGCTTGGTTACCACGATGTCGTCTGTAACTTGAGTCTGACAGGCCAGTCTCAAGTTCCCCTTCAGGAGTAGGAATCTGAACTTCTCGATCGCAGCCTTGACAGAGATTCCCCTCTGTGGTGTCACTTCCACGGTGCATGTACCGCATAGACCGCTTCCCTGGCAATTGAATATTCTCGTTGCCCCATTGTAAAGATCGATTTCATTGTCTATGGCAACCTGCCGGAGATTGGCATATGGTTTGCACTCCACTGTTTTCCCGCTGTTCGTGAAGGTTACTTTGCAGACATCTTTTCGTTCGGGGAGACTGCCAATAAATGTGGACATTTAGGCTCCTGATTGAGACTGACACACGCGAGAATCCCTGCGGCAACAATTAGCGCTTGATCGCTGTTTTCTTCTGTTCAGACGCTATCAAGGTAAAGATTTCTATCTTTCAAAACAAGTGGAAATGGGCTGATAGAAGAGCCAATCGAGAGTTCAGATCAAGAATGCGTGCAGCTTGAATCTTCCCGATGAATAGTGACAAATTCTGGAAAAAGGCTTCTCCGATCCATAGAAAGCTGGAGAAGCCTATAACGATTTGAACTACTCCATCTATCAAAAGGTGACGGAATGGGTAAGTGCTCTTTCATTGTCATATCTGGCTTCGTTGTTGTTTTTGGGATCATCAAAATCAATCTGAACCAGGTGGGCGGTGCTACAGGATAAGCCACTATGGAAGACAACGGATCAGACACAAGTCTCAGTACCAGTAATGTTCGTATTACCGGGGGAGGTGCCAGCGGCAATGCCGTGAACTCTGCAATAGTGCTGGCTCAGTTGGCCAGCGTCCCTCCGAGTGCTCACGGCGGGATCACTGCCAATTCTGTGGTCAGCACGCTTGGCATCCTGATAATCGATGGACGCGATCACGATTCGAACGGCGCACTCGTGACTAGTCAGGGCACAATGGGCGCGAGCACCACCCAAACCTACACTCAAAGTGGGAATTCAAACGGTGGTGGGACCTCGTCGAGTGTCGACTATAGTCCATCAAAGCCTGCAAATCCAGGTATCATAAAGGAACAAATCACCTACATCTTCCCCAGTTCCCCGGACGCAGTTTTCGGATACAATGATGGCGAACTCAAGGCAATGGCGCAATCTGGAGCAAACGGCGGGCAGTATATGACCGACCCGGCGAATTTTACGTTGCCGCTGTCGGGTGTGACGTATGTAGAGCTGCCAATTGGGGATTCCTGGCAATCGATGGATTTTGGCTAAAGTTCGGGAGTTCTCGTTGTACACAACAGTTCCACTGATGCAGCTCTGAAGAACCTCAATGGCGGGACATTTACAGGTCTGGTCATTGCTGACGACATCGAAAAGATCCACTGCAATATTATCGGAGCGGTTATTTCGATGACCTCTAGTCCTTCCGGAAATTGCATTGGAAACGGTTCCGGATCGGTATTATACAGTTCGATGCATTGATGGAGGCATCTTCCACCGCGGCGGGAGTGGGGGAGGATTGAGTGTAGAAACCTAGCTAGAATAGTACGACCGGCCACTGGGAATCGACTCGGTATGTACTCCATCGACCCCTCGATTTCCACAAGTTATGCTTTGCATTTCTGTCAAAGCGACTTAAATTAAGCCGGTTACGCATGATGTCAAACAGGGAAGGGAGTATGGCGAAGATCCTGATGATCGATGACGAGCAGGAAATCAGGCAGTTAATCGGCATTAGGGACGAGATCGGCATGGTCTCGATGTCCAAGCGGCATGGTGCCGTGGAAGCGTTTGAAAAGCCCCTTGATCTCGTAGGGCTGAATGAAGCTATCGACACCATTCTCGAGGGCCAGGCTTGACAGGAGAGCCCTGCTAACGAGCAAGTGAACAATGGCACGAATACTCGTAATCGACGATGATGGTCAGACGCGTGACATCCTGAGGGAAATCCTCACGCCCCGAAGACACACTTTAGTAGAAGCGCCGGACCGGAAAGAGGGCGTAGAGAGCTACGCCAACTCGCCTGCGGACCTTGTCATCACCGATATCGTGATGCCTGAGGAAGACAGCCTAGAAGGCATTCAGGAGACCGGGGTTCAGAACTTCCTCGACAAACCCTTCAACGCAACCGATCTCGCCGCAGCAGTGGACCAAGCCTTGGCCGGATAGCCGAATGGGCAAGCGACTCAGGAGACGAAAATGCCAGTACGCATTCCCTCACCACAGGACATAGACCTGACCGAGAAGCGATTGCAGACTCATGCCAAAAAGCACTTTGTCGGCAAGTACGGCGTGAAGGAAATCCGTGCAAGGTTCAAGAACAACTTCCTGCTGCTTGAGGTGATCAAGCACCAGAAGGAAGGTATGTTCGGGAAGATGTTTAATATGGGAAGTGTAAAGACCGTGGGCAAGTTGGCCAGGCTGGAGTTCCAGGGCCCAAACAATTGGAAATTCTTCATTTACAGCTACGACAATAACCGCTACGAATCGTACAAAGGTCTTCGTGAAGGCACAATAGAGGATTGTCTGGACCTGGCGGCAAAAGTCTTCATTGTAAAGTAAGTCACGGAAGCGGCAAAGCGAGTTGGGGCCCCGAAATTCAGGGTCTTTTTTTTTTGCACGGCGCCAAGTTGCGTGGCCATTACGATCTCGGTATATTCCACACTGGTCGACCGCATCCACCGCACATCCAGATGAAGGCAAATATGGAAAACCATTCGTCCTCAACGGGGTCCGCCCTTCGCAGCGCCATTTCCGACCATCCTCGACTTTTCGAGGAGAACAAATATGTCTATCCGGTCGTGTCGCGTCGGTCAAAAGGCATCTCGGTCGGCATCAACCTTAATCCGGACAAGATCTGCAATTTTGACTGTATTTACTGCCAGGTCGATCGGACCACCCCCCCTGTACTGAGGAATGTCGAGCCGGAAATCATCGAGCGGGAACTGCGCAGCCTGCTTGGCCAGATCCGTTCCGGAGCCCTCTTCGAACATCCCCGGTTTCAGGAAATCCCGGATGTCCTGAAACGCACCAACGACATCGCTTTCTCGGGAGATGGCGAACCAACCACATACCCGGCATTCAGGGAAGTGGTCGAGCGCGTTGCAGCGGTAAAACGGGAGTTCGGTCTTGACAATGTCAAACTGAATGTGATCACCAATGCCACCCGCTTCCACCGGGAAGGAGTAATGGATGCCTTGGAGATCCTCCAGCAAAACAATGGAGAAATCTGGGCGAAACTAGATGCTGGGAGCGAGGGATATTACAATCAGGTTGAACGTACTCGTGTTCCGTTCGACCTGGTGGTTTCCAACATTAAGAGGGCCGCTGCCGTGTGGCCGCTTGTCATCCAAACCCTGTTCATGCGTATCCACGGAGAAGCTCCGCCGGAGAGCGAGATCCTGGCCTACTGCGAAGTCCTGAACAGCGTCCTGTCCGCAGGCGGCACACTGAAACTCATTCAGATTTACACGGTCGCGAGGGACCCTGCCGAGTCTTACGTCTCCTCCCTGACGAATGAAGAGGTCGATACGATAGCAGATCTGGCTCGACGTCAACTACCGGATATACCTCTGGAAGTCTACTATGGGTCATAATCGAGCGACCCTTGGTTAGACCTGCAAATCCACAGAATTGGATGCCCTCCTACAAATGACCGGGGTCTGCTTCGTTGGGACCTCGGTGGATCGGAACATCAAACAGCTTTTCAGCCTCTCCTCCAAACCTCCGGAAAGTGCTCCCCGACCATCTCCTCCCCATCCTCCACGTTCACGAATGGTTTCATCACGTGCTCACCACTGGCCACAAACCTCGTCTCTTCCGTCATATAGTGAATCGCGATCGCTCGTCTGGGCCTGTCGCTGGTATTGGTGTGTGACCCGTGCCAAGTCAGTGCGTGATGGTAGTGGACCTCTCCTGTGCGAACAGGACATCTAACAATCTCTACGTCCTTCCCGTCGAATGCCCCTGGCATATCGTCATAGCTGCCGAGGGAGCGGATGAATTCCATCTGATCTCCCCAGAGGTGCGACCCTGGCACCATACTCATACACCCATTGTCCACATCAACATCATCCAGCGCCACCCACGCACTGACTTCGGTCATTGGTGCAAGGATGGGCCAGAGCGGTGCATCCTGATGCCACATATTGACACCCCCGGTCTCCGCTGGCTTGTATTGAATCTGGTCGTGCCAGATCTTTAGGCGACCAGCGCCGGTGAGCTGCGCCATCTCTTCTACGATCTTTTCGTTCGCCAGCAGTAAGCGGAATGGCTCGCTGGCCTCCCAGACATTTACGACCTGCCATACCGGGGTTTCCGGATTGGAGTTGAGGTTCCGGCACAAAACGGGTTGTTTGACATCTCCTCTATCTCGTTCCTCGATTACACGAGTGAGTTCTTTCAGCAGCTCCTCAACCTGGGCACCGTCAAGCAACTGGCCCCCGCTAAGGAAGCCGCGTTCGTGGAATTCGGAAATCTGTAACCTGCTCAACATTTATGTTAGGTCCAATCTCTGGCTATTGGTCCTGATGAATAGCTTTGTGGATCGCATGAGACAGGGGGAGCAGTTTTAGTGGTTTCTTGATATAAGCTTCCGCGCCGGCCAGAACCACCTCGTAGCCGGTGCCCCGAAGCATATCCCGGAGCATCCCACGCATCTGTTCATCATCGCCTATTGCAAGCACCCGTGCCAACACCGCCTCCTATGCGCAATCGATACTGTTACAATTGAAACATCGCCCTTCTTTCGTCATCTGTCAAGTTGACACGAATGCGACAAAAGAAAAAGGAGGGGAACATGTCCCCCCCAAGGTATCTACTTACAGGCCATTGAGATGCTTAAGCCAGCATCACCCCGATTTCGCGTTGGACACGAATCTCACGAACCATATCCACCAGTTCTTTGAACGCCACGGCGCCACCTTGTGTCACCAGTCTTCTGATCACGGCGCATTCCTCTTCATCGTAGTCGCCGAGGGTTTCGAGGGCATCCAGAAGACATTCCTTTTTGGCCTCCGGTTCTTCCGACAAGGCAGCCAGATGGTCGAAAAACATATAGTACTTATGGTCGTCCAGACACCTGCAAGCGGCGGCCAAAAGCTCCTGTTTCCGTTTCAGATCATCCAGAATTTCGGTGTTGATTCCTCCCTTCGAATGGTTTGCCCCATCCGATCCACTGAACGGTGAATGTCTCTCCATTGGTTCCTCCAATTTACGCCATCTCCCGATCTGTTTTTATAGCTGTTTCAGAAAAACAGCAAAGGATGGGCCACTTCAAAGAGACAAACACAACACCTTGTAATTCAAAATGATAATCTTTTTCTTTTAGGTCTTCAGTGATGCGGAAACAGAAGATTCTTCCCCTCAAGGGGTCCTGAACGCCCATCCGGCAACTCCCCCACGATTCCGCACCGCAATTCCACAGCTCGAAATTCCACGGATTGCTCCAATGCGAAAGCGCACCCAGACTAGGGTACTCTCAGGTTTATCTTCTGCTACCAATTGTGATCAGCTATTTCCTGCGAGAATGGGGTGGACTGGGTGGTCCCACGGACCACCGGCCTTCATTTCATCCCCTGCACCTGCTGCCTCGCTGCCGCCGGTGAATTTGATATGGTCCGGGATGTAGATAATGGCAAATGCCCGTCTCCGATTCTCCGTCTGGTTGGGACCCGCAAAGTGGAAGTTGCATCCATGGTGGAAGGTCACCCCGCCCGCCGCCATCTCTACGGCTACGGGATCCTGCACGGTGTGCCCGCGTGCTTTCATCTTGTCAACAATGCTGTCTCCTTCTTTGGCGAGTGCGATTCCCTCTTGAAGGCCGAATTTGTGCGACTGCGGCACGAATTGGAGACACCCGTTTTCTATGCACACGTCGTCAACCGCAATCCACGCAGATAGCGCACCCACCGAATCCATCGGCCAAAAAGGCGCGTCCTGATGCCAGTTGGTGGCCCTGCTCTCTTCGCCGCCGGGTTTGACCATAGCATGATCGTGATAGATCCTCACATGACGGCTCCCGGAAAGCCTGCGGGCGGATTCTGCGAGCGCAGCATTGTGAGCGAAACACTTTACCAACGGAAAATCCCTCCAGAGATTCACCATTTGGTTGAACACCTGCTCGTATTCTTTCGAACTGCGGCCGCCACCGGGCGCCCCCACAATCCGTTCTCTGTTTTGCTCGATCGCCTCGTCTATAGCCCCTCTGAGTTCCTCTACCTCCGATCCTGAGAAGAACTGGGGGTATTGGATAAAGCCATGCTCTTGATAAAAAGTCACATCGTCATCTGTGGTGGGACACGTCTTGTTCTCTACCGACATCCGCCCTGTCTCCTCATTGGGTGTTGGTGTCTTGTCCATCTGGGCCTCGCTTCAAAACCAGCACCGTGACATCATCCGTTCTGGGCGCGCTTCCGGTGAACCGGTCGACATCCCGCACCGCAGTACGAATTATCCGACTGGCGTCATCACCTTCTGAATGTCGTGTTAAGCAGCGTCTCGAATCGTTCCTCGTCATAGAGCTCGCCGAGAGGACTATGCGCCTCAACGACGCCGTCTGGATACAGGTCCAGGCATCAGCCAAGGTTAGGCTGTCGTTAGCCACATCCGGTCTCACTACAGCCGGCAAACCCAGCGGGAATCCGGTGAGCGTTGCCGGGACCTCCCTCTGCTCCCCATGTACGTTAATGGATGGGTAAACAATGTCCGGCATTTGCCACTTCCACTGACCCGGTGTTCGTGTCCAGTACGGCAACACAACAGGTGATGAATGTGGATGTCTCGATCTACCCGTCCAGCGAATCGTTGAACCCCTCCAGAATGGGGGTGGGGTCTTTGCAGTTGCGTGTTTCATACCTGAGCATTTCGTTGAAGCGCAGTGCTGTAATGGCCCTCTCCATAGCCTTTCCGGACACGTCTTCCACCACCAGGGCCAGGTGCGAATCTCCCTCATCCAGCGGGTAACCGACAAGGTCCGTGTTTCCCTTCGGGAGAAGGTCTATCCGTATGTCGTCGGCGGTTTGCAGCTCATCCCGCATCTCTTCGAACTCGCGATCGTACGATTCTTTTTGTTCCACTTCCACCTCCAGAGTCTGACGATATGCAGATACCAGCAGACCCAGACCGATGGGTTGGACCAGAACGGGGACGAGCCAGATCCAGGCGAATCCCTGTTCGTCAAAGATCTTGATTGCTGCCGGAACACCACCTCCAATAAGGATGGCCACAAAGCAGACCAATATGAGGTGCTTCCAGAACCCGTGGCGTTGCACACCCTTGCGGCTTTCCACGAATGCCTCATCCATCTTGAAATTTTGATCGGCGGCAAGCTGAAAAAATGTAAAAGCACCTCACACCGAATAACACACCAGGGATGATCAAAAACACCAACACAACAGCCGACGGCAGAGAGAGAAACAGGGTAAATGCAAAAAACCGGGGAAATTTGCATACCCTGCAGAACACATCCGCAACCCTGAGCCTTTTACCCCGCATTCCATTCAACAGCAGCAGCATCAAGCTGGCGTAGAGACTTCCCAGAAGAAGTGTGCCGGTTGCGGCACTGAGGACCACGGCGATAGACGAAGCAAAGAACAGCACAACCAGGTGACGGGGATCCATGCCCCCAGGCTATCCTGAAGCAGCGGCCAATGTGCAGTTTGGCCTTGCTGTGGTGCATCATACGCACCCGTTCTCCGAAAAATGAAAAAGAACCCTTGGCTTTGCTCCCTAAGATATTGAAATCAGAGAACAACGCCAAAAGTTCTTTCATATTTCCAGTGCCCGTGTTCGAGATTTTTTGGGAGGTCCTGGCCTGAAGCGACCCTGGGGGGTGCCGAACGCGGTTGTCCTCAATAGCCCGGTGACTGCCTGGCGCCAACAATCAATCTGTATCCTGCATACATCAGAAGGAACGGTATGGATAGCTTGACGAGAAACCAGAGGATGCCCACAGCAACCCCGATAATGCCCGCGAGGATACCAAAGGCCATCAGGCAGCCGACTACGAGAAAGCAGATTCCGAAGATCTTGCCCAACATGGCCTTGGCCTCCTTATGAGTTGTCTTTCTGTTTGGACCCTGTTGTTTTGCCCTTGAGCTTGCGCAACTCCTCTTCAACCCGCTGTTTCCGTTCCATCTTCTCGAAATCGGCTTCCAGAGCAGGTTGCTTTCCCGCAACATCCTCATAAAACTCTGCTGTAATCTCAGCCTGCTCTACTTTGTGTCGCAGCTCGTCGAATCTCTGGAAGGCATCTTCCCTGACAGGTGAGGGATGACTCCCCAGTGTCCCTCGCTGCGCTACCTGGTGCTTTGCAATAACTGTTCTCTGCTGAGACCGTGCCTCCTGGAGCTTTGTCTTTAGCTTATCCAGCTGATTCTTGAGCTGGTTTGTAACGGCCTCGGCCTCGACCTTCGAAGTTTTCAACGACTCGAGGGCTTCGGCCGCCACCATCTTTTGCTTCAGTGCTCTCCTTGCCATCTCGTCTTCACCCGCAGCCACGGCCTTCTGAGCCTTGTCTGCCCAACGCACAACCTCGTCCGAGTATTCGTTGATCCTTCGCTCCATCAATTTCTCATTGGCAACTGCCCGTACCCCGGCAGTAATGGCCTCGTTAACCGAATCTTCCATCTCCAGAATCATCTGACCAATCATCTTCTTTGGATCTTCCATCCGGCTGATTACGTCATCTACATCTGCCCGGATGATATCGGCAATTCTTCCAAATGCCCCCTTCGCCATATCGTTTCTCCTTCCCTAACAGGGTGGTAAGTCCTAATCTCGCTCCTTGATTCCACCGCTACAACATCAACCTTCGTGCCAACTCAGCGAAAAATAAATAAGATATTGATATTAAATGCATTAGCCGGACAAACGAAAATTGGCCGCTCAACATACTTGGTGATTCACACCAAGTCGAGCAGCCAATTACACCTGCCTCTACAAAATCTGTGTGGCTCGGAGAAGCTCAGGGCGCGGATAACGACCGCACGTTGTGTTCGGGTTTTCCCCCTGATCGTCGGACCTGTATCAGCTCGGCGACAACACTCACTGCGATCTCTTCAGGCGAGTCGGAACCAATGTCAAGTCCAATGGGCGCATGGACCTGCTCGAGCCGTTCACGTGGGTAACCCTTCTCCTCCAGATCCTTCCACATCAGGGCAATTTTTCTCCTGCTCCCGATCATGCCCAGATACGCGGGTTCCGTCTTGAGCGCTTGCTCGACAACCGGCTTGTCGTGCTGGTGGCCCCTGGTTACCGCCACAATGTACGAGAGATCGTCAATTTCCAGTTCCTCGAACGCCGTTTCCATATCGAGCGTCAGCGTCTCGCCGGCCATCGGGAATCTCTCTTTGTTGGCGAACATGGGCCGGTCATCGATCACCACGATTCGAAAGCCGACCGTGCAGGCGATTCTGGCAATGGCGTAGGAGACGTGACCGCCCCCAAACAGATAAAGCGTTGGCTCAGGGCAAATGGATTCCATGAAAACCTTCAAGGTTTCTTGCCCCTCAGGACGATTGACCTCCAGCTCCACTACTTGTAGCAGATCCTCCGGAATTCCATCTTCGTCTTCCAGGGCGGCATGGACCGCCTGGTCAGCCTCCCCGTATCCCAGAGTTCCGACCGTAGCACCGTCATCCTTTACCAGCAATTTCGAACGCCAGCCGTCCTTTTCCCCTCCCGATACCAGAGTCGCAAGAACAGCCGAACCTCGCTCTACTCTGATTGATGCAACCTCCTTCAGGATCTCCTCGGAGTGTCCCGCCGCCACCGGTTCAGTAAAGATCTCGACATTACCGCCGCAATTCAGCCCGTCGTCTCCGGCATGTTTCTCGGTCAGGATGAATCTTTGCAGAGTTGGCTCCCCGCTCTCCATGACCTGCTTTGCCTCTACCCAAACATCTGCTTCCAGACATCCACCCCCTACTGTACCCACGATCTTTCCATCCGGCCGAACAAGCATCTTAGCCTTCTTGCTCATCGGAAGCGATCCTTTACTGGATACAATAGTTGAAAGCGCGGCACGTTCGCCCGCCGCGATCAGTCCGAGAGCTTCAACAAAAACATCCTGCATCACAATCCTCCTGACCCCTCTAAAACGTACGGCTGCTACCCAAAATATATCGTAGACTGTCACGCTTTGAGCGTCCACAGGACCTGCTCATTTACTCCGACTCTAGAAACTCGCAACTATCCGCTCACCGCCACACGGACCGCAAGGTCTTTGCCAGCTGGATTAAACTGTCCAGATTATGTGCCGGGAGGAAGTAATCCAGATAAGGAAGCGCCGTCTTCATTCCAAGACAAAGCGGCTGATACCCCGGACTCCCCAACAAAGGATTCAGCCACAACAACTTGTGGGTCCTTCGCCGCAATCGCTCCATCTCCTGGCGCATCAGATCTGCGTCACCCCTGTCCCAGCCGTCGCTCACCACGATCATCACCGTCTTCGACCTCAGCATATCTCTGGCGAACTGGTCATTGAACTCCCGGAGGCAGCCACCAATGTCTGTCCCCCCAGCCCAATCGTGCACCTGGCCGGAGACCTCGTGAAGGGATTCCTCTACACCCTTGGTCTTCAACATACGGGAAATCGGCGTCATCCGGGTTGAAAAGACGCCCACTTCCACATCTCTGATCTCTCGCTTCAACGCATAAATGAGCTGAATGAGGAACTGGCTGTAACAGTCCATCGAGCCGCTCACATCGCACAGAAGCATCAGCTTGGTCTTCTTTATCCGCCTCCTGCGACGTGCCAGATTTATCCCGTCTCTGCCGTAGAGGGCGTTCTTTCGCCACGTCCGCCTGAAGTCTATTTCCACACCTTTCTTCTCGGGAACGCGTCTGCGACTCCTGCGGTTGGCGATAATATTGACGATCTGTGCGATCACCTTCCTGGCCTGCTCGATCTCCTTGTCCGACATGGCAGCCAAATCTTTGTGCATCAGCGCCTCGTCCGGGCTGTAGCCTACCTCTTCGGATTCCCCGTCTGTATCAGGATCCTGTTCGCTACTGTCCACGGTCTCGACCTGCTCATTCAGCTCATCCAACACGTCCAAATCCTGATCCCCGCCATCCTCGTCGGAGATCTCGGTCTCCACAGATTTGATGGGGCTTTCCCAGAATGCCTGGAACGCCTGGTCGAAGGTATCCAGATCGTCGAATCGTGATACAAGTGTAGCCCTTGAAGCTGCGTAGAAATCTTGCCTGCTGCTAACGTCAATGAATTGGAAGCTCTGGCACAGGTCGATCAAGTTACCCGAATTAACCTCCACCCCTGCCCTGTGGAGCAAACGTGAAAACGCTACAACCTGACCCATCATACTCTTGTCTCGAACCTGATTCATCATTTTTGCTCCATCTGATACATCCCAGCAGGGAGTTACGCCTTTGCCTTGAGGGCCCTGTCCTTCAGCATTCTTGCCTTTTCTATGATCTGGGGAAGACCGTCTTCCTGCACCTTTTCTATGTCCTCTTTGTATTTCAATACGCATCCAAGTGTCGAGTCTACGGTCTTCTGATCCAGGTCGTCAATATTTAGCGCCATCAACGCCAGTGCCCAGTCTATGGTTTCCGCCACACCGGGACGTTTGTAAAAGTCTCGTGTGCGCATCAGCTGCATGAAGCCGCACACCTGCTGGGCCAGCTCCTCCTTAATGCCGGGGACCCGGGATCCAACGATGTCCATTTCCTTTTTGAAGGTCGGATAATCGATCCATAGGTAGAGACACCTTCGCTTCAACGCATCGTGCAATTCTCTGGTCCTGTTCGAGGTCAGCACTACGAAGGGAACCTTTTTGGCGGATATGGTACCGATCTCGGGAATGGTAATCTGGAAATCAGACAGCACCTCCAGAAGAAACGCCTCAAACTCCTCATCCGAACGATCGACCTCGTCGATTAATAACACCGGCGGGTTTTCGTCCCCCTCCTGTATCGCACGAAGAAGCGGTCGCTTCAGCAGAAACTCCTCGCTGAAAATGTTGTGCCCGATCTCTTCCTTTTGTATGCCCCGAGCTTCTTCCAGCCTGAGCTCCAGCATCTGTCGAGGGTAATTCCACTCATAGAGAGCTGTGTTCGCATCCAGTCCCTCATAACACTGCAGCCTGATCAGATCCGTTTCCAGTATCTGAGCCATCACCTTTGCGACCTCTGTCTTGCCTACCCCGGGCTCTCCTTCCAGAAATATGGGCTTTCCCAGGGCTATTGCCAGATAGATCGTAGTCGCCAGCGTATGGTCGGCAATATAACCTTCCCCTGCAAACTGCTCCTCGACCTCCTCGATTGTCTTGATCATCCGCCCCGTAATTCCTTTCTGGCTTCAGTTGATCGATCCAGTGTCTTTTGCCGCTCCGTCCGCTCCACGAAACTGCACTGAAGATAGTGCAATCCAATCCTTCAAAGCTTCTGCAGTGCTACGGAAGGCAAGGTCGTCCCAGGGAATTTCGGACATACCGAATGTCCGAATCTCCTGACTCTCGAAATTGCCTTTCAACTCGCCCCCAGTGACTTTGCCGGAATAAACGATAAGCACTACGGCCACATCGGGGTAGGAGTAAACGCCGATCAGGTCCTCCACGGCGATTTCCATCCCGACTTCCTCTCTCGCCTCCCGTGCTGCCCCCACAGGCACCGGCTCGCCCCTGTCTACGTATCCTCCCGGGAAAACCCACTTGCCAACAGAAGGCTCGATGCCACGCTTCAACAGAACAAGCTCGCCGTTCAACGTGAAGATCACGCCCGCCGCCACTTTCGGGTCCAGATACCCGATGTGGTCGCAGGCAGGGCAAGCCGGCAGCAACTTGCCATCGATCTGTCTGCCGGTCAACACGGTTCCACAACGCTCGCAATAGTTCACGAGGCTTTGGTGGCTGTGAGCAGGCAAATCGCTCACAGAACTGTGTCCCAATCGCTAAAGATTAGCCAATTCATCCCTAAATATACGGGTTGTNCCCTGACCAACAAGCCCTTTCTGGACATTGAACAGCGGGTGTATCTACCTGGACTCGGCAGATCTCATTTCCACAGCACGTCCCACATGACGAGCAGGACAATTGAGTTGACCTGTCGCACTTGGCACGTTATTTTACAAGCCCTTAGAGATCTCTACTAGTCTTGGCAGCCAATAGGAGAGGGGTCCCGCACCCATACCCACGGAGTTAGAGATGGACCTTAACGATCCTAAGTACTATACAAACCGGGAACTTTCATGGCTCGGGTTCAATGAGCGTGTGCTCGAGGAGGCACGAGATCCGGAAAACCCCCTTTTGGAACGGGTGAAGTTCCTCGCAATCGTAGCGAACAACCTGGACGAATTCTTCGAAATTCGTGTCTCCGGGCTGCTACAACAGATGGAGGCCGGTGTACCAGATGCCGGTCCTGACGGCATGTTGCCCGAAGAGCAGTTCATGGCAACATCCCGCNAAGCCCATCGTCTGGTTGAAGAGCAATATGTCTGCTGGAACGACGAACTCTTGCCCGCGCTTCAAGAAGCGGACGTTCATATTAGAACACTGGACACTCTCACGGAATCCGAGAACAAATTCATACTCGAATATTGTCACAGGGAACTGCACCCTGTACTTACACCGCTGACCCTAAATCCGGCTCNCCCNCTTCCCCGCATACTTAATAAAGCACTCTGTCTGGCCGTCCTGCTGAAAGGCAGAGACAACGATACGCTTCTGGGCGTGGTCACAGTTCCACGTCTGCTGCCTCGCTTCATCCAATTGCCTCGAGCAGAAGGACACAGGATTGACTACGTCTTCCTGGCGGACCTGGTCAGCGCGCACATTCCGGAGCTATTCAGAGGCTACCAGATTCTTGGAACTGCAGCCTTCCGTATCACCCGAAACAGCGACCTTTATCTGGACGAGGAAGAAGCCGATGACCTTCTGGTTGTCATAGAAGATGAGCTGAAGCGGAGACGTAAAGGGGACACCGTACGCCTTGAAATTGACGCAGGCGCACCCAGACACATCGAGCGCAGGTTGCGGTCGATTTACANCCTCCGAGAAGAGCAGGTCTACCGGGTTAACGGTCCTGTTAACCTCAACAGGCTGATGATGTTGTACAGTGTCACGCCCAGATCGGATCTGAAAGACACTCCGTATCACCCCATAGAACACTCTTTTGGCGAAGAACCGGATCAACTCTTTGCCGAAATCAGACAGCGAGATCTGCTTCTTCATCATCCATACGATTCCTTCAGACCGGTTGAGCAGTTCGTTACCTCCGCCGCCAAGGATCCGGATGTACTGGCCATCAAGCAGACACTCTATCGTACCACTGAGGACTCTACCATCATGTCGGCACTGATCCAGGCTGCCGAGGCGGGAAAAGAAGTCACCGTTTGTGTGGAACTGAAGGCAAGATTCGATGAGGCACCGAACATTCGTTGGGCACGGGAGCTTCAAGATGCCGGTGTGTGTGTCGTGTATGGTNTGGTGGGCTTGAAGACGCACTGCAAACTGTCCCTTCTCGTCAGGCGAGAGGCAGGGGGACTGCGCAGATATGCACATATCGGTACTGGAAATTATAATGCCTCGACGGCACGCCAGTATACGGACCTGGGGCTGATGACTGCGAGGGAAGACATCACCACCGACGTGGCGGAGGTCTTCAACCTTCTCACCACCCAGTCCGATCACCCGCAGGTCAAGAAGCTGTTGGTTGCGCCGTTTAACATGCACAATCAGCTCATCGACAAGATAAAGAGGGAGATCGAGAATGCGGAAGCGGGCCTTCCCGCACGCATTGTCTGTAAAATGAACTCGTTGCAGGAGCAAAAGGTAATTCGAGAACTCTATCGCGCCTCACAGGCCGGAGTGGAGATCGACCTGATCGTAAGAGGCATCTGCAGCCTTCGTCCCGGTATCCCCGGTGTAAGCGATCGCATCAGAGTCCGAAGCATCATCGGTCGATACCTCGAACATAGCCGGATCTATCGGTTCGAGAATAACGGCAATCCCGAGGTATTCCTTGGGAGCGCGGACTGGATGCCCCGCAATCTGCTCAGAAGAGTTGAAATCCTGTGTCCGGTAGAAGACCCCGAACTGATTCAGAGGATTTCGTCAGAGCTCCTATCCATATGTCTGGCAGACTCGGTCAAGTCACGCATCATCCAGCCCGACGGTTCTCACAAACGGGAACGTGAGACCAACGACAGGCTGGCAACACCGTCCCAGGACGTCCTGATGGCGATTGCCCAGGGCGAGCATGTCGACATCCCGGATTTCTTCTCCAATTTATCGGCGGAGTCAGGAAACGGAAGACACGAAGAGGTAACGAAGACGCCGCAGAACGCAATTTCTTCTGCAGAAGACTGATCCGAACCCAGTTGGTAACAATGAAAAGGCCTGGTCACTCAACCAGGCCTTTTCGCGTATTCCATTCTATATTCCTGCTGATCTCTACACACCAAAACCCCATCCTCTGGTCCTAATAAAACGGGTGGATTCAGGCTCCCACCTGCTTGAGGGCCTGGAAAACCTTTTCTCCAAGTTCCTCCAAATCGAACGGTTTCGCCACAAATCCAGCCACATTCAACTCGATCGCACGCACCACATTCTGTCTGGATGGACTTGCTGTTAAGATGAGAATAGGAAGATTTGAGGTATCGCAATGGGATCGTAACTCCTGGCATATGTCGAAACTATCCACACCTTTAAACAGGAGTAGAGGTAAGTACTTTAACTGGGTGCCCACAAAGACCTCAGTTGGATATCCGCCGGGTCAGGCAAGAAACCGAATCGACTCTGCACTTTCATCATAAGCACATAAATTATAACATATTGCAAACACAAATTCCAAGAAAACAAGGGGGCCTGAGACGAATCATTCCTGCCTTATGCAACAAGCACGTAAATGCGAACGAGGAGTCTGAAACGTCCAGACTTCCTCGCGGCTTTCCTGAATTGTACTTGATTGCTCATCGTCTCAATGGTCCGAGTGTTCTCGCAGCTCCCTCAAAGCGCTTCTATAATCCTTGACTGTTTCTCTTAGCCGGTTTCCCATCAGCTGGGAGATTCTGAGAACGATTTTGAAGCCCAGCCTGGGGGACCTTCCAATCAAGTCCATCAAGTCCGAGCTGAAGAAACCGATGATCTGTGATCGTTCGGTGGCGATCACGGAGGCTGCACGGGGTGAGCCATCCAGGAGGGACATCTCGCCGAAAAACTGTCCATCGGTCAGACTTGCCAGACGTATGACTTCCTCGTCACCGACCTCCAGAACCACGTCCGTACTACCCGATTGAATAATGTACATGCCCACACCGGGTGCGCCCTGCTTTACCACGACCTCCTGGGGAAGAAACTCCCTGCAGTGAACGATTCGTTCCACCATCTGGAGCTCCTCTCTGGTCAGGGACTTGAAAATCATCNCCCCGGACAGGATCTCGAGGATCTCCCCCTCGGTCTTGTGCAGCCTCTCCAGTCTGCTGTCCCACTCCTCGTCGGCGTGGGTGAGTTTGCTCTCCATAGCACATATCCTCAGGAAGCGGGTGCCTGTATTGCATATTAAACCCTCTTCCCGGGCAAGTCAAGCACGCGTCCTGTCCANCGTGGACGAAATTTCAGATCAACGAAAACGATACCGTGTCTTCCCACAAATCGACCTTTGCCAACCTGATTTCAATCGACTCCCCTGGTGTTACCTGCCTGGTAGGTTTGATCCGCGTTTGAAAGGCATATGCCAGAACTTCCACGTGAAGTTCCCTGTCCAGTACATCAAGCACCATTGCTTCGAAGGATTGACCAACAAACCTCTGCAGGTATTTGTATAGCCAGTACCGCTCCCTCTTGCGCTCCAATCTGATGATGTCCCGCAGTTGCTCCCCTGTTTGGAATAACATTGACCGGACCTCCTCGACACCGTAGGCAGGTGGGCTGTCTGTGAGATATGACATCACTTGACGCTGCACGGCCAGATCTGCGAACCGTCTCAAGGGAGATGTCGCTTGACAGTAGGGAGACACCCCCAGTCCTCCGTGAAGACCCGGTTCTTCACTCATCCTTGCTCTGCTCATCTGTCGCAACACATGGTATCTTCTGAGAACCTCATTTTCCTCCTCCGCCAGCACCGATAGATCGGGCGCTTGTTGTACTCTGTACACCACCGGGATATCCCGGTCTCGGCAAAAGCGGGCGATGGCTACATTNGCCAGCACCATCAACTCACTGACAAGCAGGTTGGAAGCGGAATGCTGCGGCAAAAGGGCCACGTCCACTTGGCCCTTGTCATTAACAACAATTCGACGCTCGGGGTGTTCCACGTCAATCGCACCATTGTGAAGTCGCCCCATCCAATGCGCTTCCGCTACGCTGTGCAGCGATTGCATCTGCGAATGCAGGGGATCTCTCGGATTCTCCAGAATTCCGTCTACTTCGGCATAGGACAATTTGCCCTTTGATTCCACAATGGATGGAACAATCTCCACTTCACCCAGCGAGTTGTCCTGAGCAACCTCGAACAACAAGGACAGTGCGAGTCTTGCCACACCAGGACCCAAACTCCCAAGGTCACTGGATATAGACTCCGGGAACATCGGGAGCTTACATTCAGGAAAATACAGGCTCGAGGCCCGGTTAGAAGCCTCGAGATCCAGGACGGAACCGGCAGGGACCAGGCTCGAAACATCGGTTATATGAATGCCCAGTTGGCGCGAACCGTCTTCTCGGAACAGAAGGGATACCCCATCGTCCATATCTGTGGTTCGTGAGTCGTCAATCGTGTAGACCGGCAAGTCTCTGAGATCTCTTCTGTCTCCGTCCGCCAGATCGAAAGTAAGTTCCCCGGCGGCCGAAATCGTTGCTGCGGAGAAAGAGACCGGGATCTCCTGCCGGACCAGCTCGAGGTGCTCATCCTCCTTCCAAACACCCTCTTGCACGAGGCGTTTAAAAANGCTCCTGGCATCCAAACGCCGATCTGCAATTCTGGTCAGCCATTTTGCGTGCGAACTCGTTTCCNCGAANAGCACGTAATCCATCAATNTTGACACCCAGGTGTCCACGTGGTCGGANGCCTCAGAGAAANCCTCGGAACATGACAACCAGCTTTGGAAAAGCTTTTTTTCTTGGGCCCGAGCGGACTCCTTCAGTTCTTTCTCTCTGTTGGCCTCGACTTCCTCGTCGGTAAGAGCCAGGTAGCTGGACTCCGAATACTGGAAGAACACGCTGTTCTCCAGACCAACCAGCAGGCCTGCCAACACAACAGGCTCGGGTCGGTCTTCGAGGCAAAGATCTGCGAGTCCATTCAGGTTCCAGGCCTCTTTCTCGTCTTTTACGAGCTCCCACACTTCTTCAAGATTCAGAGCCGCGGCTGCCTCTTCAACCTGCGCCATCCAGGCATTCGCTTCCCTCTGGTTGCCAGGGATCTTCCGTGTGAGTAGAACCACATTTTCGCAAGGTACGTTGAGAGCTCCCCTGTCAGAGGTACTGAATCGGTACTTGCCTCCTTCACTTGAGAGGAAACCCCCAACCATCAGCCTGTTCCGGTACCTAAAATAGGCGATTTCGCCTTTTTTTGGATTCACAGTCATTAGCTTAGACCGAAAAAAACGACAAACGACCGAAGCCATTTGCCGTTTGGTGTCTTCAACTCTAAAATCAGAGCTTCTCGAGCAATTCCGCCGGGTGCTTTCTCGCATCCACCTTTTCGTATACCTGCGNGATAACCCCCTCCGGGTCGATCACGTAGGTGATGCGACTGGCACTCTTGGCACCTGAACCCGCGCAAGCCCCATAGGCAACACACAACGTCTTTTCTGTGTCACAAAGCAACGGATAAGGGAACTCGTTTTTTTCAGCAAATGAAGCATTTGCAGCCTGGCTGTCCGTACTGACACCCAGAATCTGCACGTTCTTCTCTACGTAAGCTTGGATTCGATCACGGAATCCTTCACCCTCAGCCGTTCAGCCGCCTGTGTTGGCCCTGGGATAGAACCACATCACAACGGTTTTGCCCTTGTAATCCACAAGGCTTACTTCACGCCCGTTGTGGTCCTTCACAGTGAACGCAGGTGCCTTTTTACCCACTGTCAGCATATCTTATCTCCCTGTTAAGGTTTCTTTGCTACCACATCGATCTCTACCAGAATGCCCAGAAGGACGGATTGCACGGTTGTGCGAGCCGGCCGTACACCACTGAAAAACTCGGAGTATACGCCGTTGAAGCTCCCAAAATCATCGATATTCGCCAGATGACACGTGGACTTCACAACGTCGTCCATTGAACATCCGGCTTCGCCGAGCACCTTCTGAATGTGTTCAAGTGTCACGCGTGTTTGTGTTTCGATATCTGAGCCGATCACTTCGCCTGTCTGCATATCCAGTGGACCATGCCCGCTCACATATACCCAACCATCCACCTCCACGGCAGCCGAATACGCCCCGGTGTCGACCTGTTTGTCTGGATGCTTAATCTCTCTCTTGCCCATCCTCTTCCTCCTTCCTTCTAATTGGGTAAAGACTTGACCCAATATAGCACAATGCCCGGCCTCGATCCAGCCTCATCTGGTGAATTAAGACCCTGATCTTGCTCCCCTGAGGAAGTCGGTGTATCTTATCTGGATGCAAACCCGCAACGTATAGCAGATTGCCCTGAAGCAAATGGAATGCTGGAAACCGATGAGGTCTCAAATGGCGAACAATGAATCAAGTCAAGTTCTCTACCGGGTCTATAATGAGGCTCCTCCTGGGATACCCGACGGCCGCATTGCCAATCTGCGAAGTCTGCATACGCCCTGGACACTCAAGTCTTATGCAAGTTTGAACGAGTGGGAGGACAGAGCCGCTTACATCAGGCAGCACATCCTGGTCACTCTGGGGTTGCATCCCTTGCCACCTAGGACACCGCTGAAATCTAGGATGTTCGGCCGCGTCGTACGAAAGGGGTATTCGGTAGAAAAGGTCTTTTTAGAATCGATTCCCGGGTTCTTTGTCTGTGGCAATCTGTATCGACCCGAGTCGGAAGGGCCGCATCCGGGAATCCTCTGCCCTCACGGTCATTGTGCGCACGGCCGTCTGGAAGACAACGATGTGTCCTTCGGCTCGATCCCGGGTAGATGCATCAATCTCGCACGGCAGGGCCACATCGTCTTTTCCTACGACATGGCCGGATACAACGACACGAACCAGATTTCCCACAAAGGGTTCGGACGATCCAGAGAAGAGGAGCTCTACGGCATTGGTGTGATGGGCCTACAGCTGTGGAACAGCATACGTGGTGTAGACTTCCTCGAGTCATTGCCCGATGTCGACTCAAAGCGGATCGGTTGCACGGGTGCCTCGGGTGGTGGTACCCAGACCTTCATGCTCACCGCAGTCGATGACCGAATCAAAGTTTCCGCACCTGTAAATATGGTGTCTGCCCATATGCAGGGCGGGTGCAATTGTGAAAACCAGTCCCACCTTAGGTTGGACATAAACAATATTGAGATCGCTGCCCTGATGGCACCAAGACCAATGTTTCTCGTCTCCGCCACGGGGGACTGGACCTGCAACACCCCATTCCTCGAGTTCCCGGCCCTACGAGCTATTTACGAACTTTATGGCCAGGCCGAAAAGGTTGCCACGGCTCAAGTGGATGCCGGGCACAATTACAACAGAGAAAGCCGTGAGCACGTGTACTCCTGGTTNTCCAGATGGTTGTTGGGAACCGGNCATGGCAAGCGCGTAAGGGAAACGCCATTTACAGTTGAAGAGGATGAAGACCTCCNCGTATTTCACAACAGGAAAAGACCGGCTTCTGCATCAGACGCCGAAGGTGTGAAAAACGCTCTATTGAACCGCAACCACCTGGAAATTAGGGACATGAAACNAACCGACGCGGCTTCGCTTGGCCGAATGAAGCGCAGAATGGGACCGGCTCTTCGGCACGCTATTGCCGTCGAGAACCNGGCAGATCCTGTCGCGACCCATATGGGACTCTTCANGCAAAACGACTTGCTGGTNGAGAAGCTGGTCTTGAACAGACCAGGTACTGAAGAACGGGTACCAGCACTTATAATGAAACCTACGGACGAGAGGAAGACCTATCCTGCCTTAATGGTCGTTCATCCCCGTGGCAAGACCGGCCTGCTCGAAGCTTCCGGAAGCAGACCGGCTCGCTGGGTGCGAAACCTGCTCAAGGCGGGTTACCTCCTCTGCTCGATCGATGAACTGAGCCAGGGAGAGAACTGCGGGATCCGCCAGTCCGATTCCATAAACCATTTCCNCACTTACAACCNTGNGGATGCCTCCTGCCAGATCCAGGATATCCTGACNGGNATATCCCACCTGAACACGCGTCCCGACACNAAGNGATGTTCGCTCCTGGGTGTAGGTGCCTCAGGTCCGAAGACCTTCATAGCCAGATCACTGGTTCCCTTGTCCGGAATAACCATCATCGATGCGAATCGTTTCCAGGCAACCAACGATCGATACTGGGCCGAACACCTCCACATCCCGGGTATCCGAAGCGCCGGGGACTTCAGAACGGCAGCCGCCCTGGTTGCCCCGAAATCTCTGATCATCCACAACACCGGCTCGAAGTTCCCCACGCAATGGATACGCAGTGCCTATAGAGCTGCCGGATCANCCAAGACCCTGCAAGTGACAGGAAANAAACTNTCCAAAACGGCAATCGNTCAGTTGTTATCCNACCATTGAGCCTATCCTCCCACCCAAACGNGGACAAGAGGACAATACACTTGACTTGCCCTGAAGGGCGAAATATGTTAGTCGCCGCTTACTCTCCTTACGGATTCTAAACAACATTTCGTGCGAACACGCCTATGAAAATCGCCCATATATCAGACTTCCACCTTCGTCATCACCTGCCGGGGACTTCTTCCATATCCCGTCGGCTGAGCCGGAAGATGCCTGACCTTGTCGCAGAAGCGGTCCGACAGATTGGANATGCCGATCCAGATCTCGTGGCCGTGACCGGCGATCTGGTAGACTATCCATTCTATGGCATGCACAACCGGGACCTTGTGGCCATTGGCGTCAAAGACCTCGAGCTGGTTCGGGGGCTGTTCTCGCCCCTGACCTGTCCGGTGGCGTTTCTTTTCGGCAACCACGACCATCCTGACTCCTTCCAGGAGGTCTTTGGCGACCTCCCTGTTGATTTTGAAGTGGAAGGGAACAGAATCCTGATATTTAACGATCAAGAAGTGCAGAATAATTTCTCTCAAAGGCTTGGTGAGCAGCGGGAGCGTTTCCTGGCCGCCCTTGCCGAAAGCGACCCTCGGCAACAAATTCATCTGCAGCACTACCTCATCTCACCCATGCACGATCAGGGCTACCCCCATTCGTATCTGGAGGCGGAAAGCCTGCAGGAGGCCGTCAAGGGCGACGCCCGGGTCCGCTTGGTCCTCAGCGGTCATTACCACAAAGGTGTGTCGCTCTTCAAGGAGGAAAGAACCTATTTCAGCACTGCCCCGGCCTTTGGAGAGCCGCCCCATCCCTACCGGATCTACGACATTGGTTCGGATGTGGTTACCCAGACCGAACANAGCCTTCGCGATTCGTACCACCCTGCGTCCCCNCAGAAAACGGTATTCCTNGATCGCGATGGTGTGATCAATCCCCAGGCTGCTTACCGCACAGGGCCTGGGGACTTTCGCCTGATCCCCGGTGTGGGCGAGGCCCTCGCCGATCTCAAAGGAGCGGGCTTCGCACTGGTGACGGTCTCCAATCAGACGGCCGTGGGTCAGGGTTATGTCACTGCGGAGACAGTCGGCTCGGTAAATGACAGGATGGCTCAGCTTCTGTCCGGATTCGGCGTAGAGCTGGATGGCGTCTATTGCCGCTACGGCAGCCCAAATGCCGTAATCCCGCAGTATCGTACCGATGCCCCCGAGACAAAACCAAACCCGGCTATGCTTCAGGCCGCCGCGACAGACCTCAACCTGAACCTGGCAGCCTCATATATGGTTGGGGATCGCAAGACCGATCTCCTGGCCGGTCGCAATGCAGAGTGTCGCGCATCCATCCTTGTTCGCACCGGAGGAGGTATCGCCACTGAGGGGCATCTCGATCCNGGAGATGCNGATATTGTGGTCGACGATCTTGCAACAGCCGCCGGGTGGATCCTGGATCAGGAATAGACTATGGAACCCAGGAGATCTAGTTCGCTTCCCTGGCCGGTCGTTCTGATCCCGGTGGCTATATTCTCTGCCTTTGGTCTTCTGATAGTACTTGGCGTGAAGGACAAGGTCCACCGGTCTCTCACGCAAGATCCCGGGTATCTCACGCCTTCCACTACATCATCCTTGATTGTGAACGCGGCTACCGTCATCTTCGGCAATGGACGATATCCCGGTCCACCGGATCTGATCCACCGCGTCGCTGACCTGCTGGAACCACTCCATTCTGGCCCCCCTTTCACACGCATTCGGAGGCCGGGTGTAACGCTATTGCTTGGGCTGCGATATAACAGTGTCGACCTGATGCAGTACTATATCAATCACGTTCATTACCGCCGCTCAGGGGCCAGGACTGTGAAGGGGTTTTCCGCCGCCTCGGAGGCCTTTTTCGGGCTCCCGGTAGAATCCCTTTCTGCAGGTGAGATCTGCATCCTTCTTGAGCTGGCCTTCCGGGAACCCGGTGCGAAGCTGGATCACCCTTATCCAATCCTCGAAACGAGACAACGTTTGCTCTCCCAACTTCACACCCACGGCGTCCTTTCCACACCTCGGTACATTGAAGAATCGCAGCTTCCACTGTCCTTTGTCGAAGACCACATACCTGTCCGATAGTATTTGAAATACTCCAAATCTATGAACGAGACACCCTACCGCATCGTCACTTTCGAATCCAATCTTTGGGAACTGTACCCCAGGAAGGAGGACGTCTACCTGGAATCAGTAAACCGGCTCGATGGAGGTGTTACCATTGAGCTGTGGGCGGGCTCATCTTTGGAAGACCTTTCCCATTTCACTTTCAGTGTTAACAGCGAAGATGAGCAGAATTCCAGGGATGGCAGAATCGTTCTCAGATTCGTGGAACGTGGTGAGGCCATTCACCAGGAAACGTTGACGACAATTCAGGCGGTCACTGGTGATGGGAGTCGCTCGCGTGCATACACGCTGAATGTCAATTACTACCCCAGAGCACTCTACGCTGCAAGCGGGCAGTCCGCGCCGGGATGGGTCATCGTAAGGAAGACAGACCTCGCCTTTGCCAGGACACAACCGGGAGACTTCCTGCTTATAGAACCTACCGAAGAAGAGAGGATGTTTGCGAATAGCAATTGGGGATCGCAACTTCAGGAAACCACGGGGGATCATGACAGGGCTACCAGCCTGGCCATAGCCATTATCAAGGGCCTGGAGGGTTGCCGTGGGATCCCATCGGATAAAATCAATGCGCTTTCCCCTTTCGATCAATACGACTATGCGCGAGCGGGCAAAGGTGGTGTCGCCTGTGAGAACATCGGCCCTGTATTTTCCCTCGCCTGCAATGCAATGGACATCCCTTGCCGGGTATTGTCCATGTTCAGATCCCACCAGGANCGGGCACCCGNAGAAGAAGGCTGGGAGCTTCGTCTTTCGGAGGGGCATGTCACNACGGAGATATTCAGCAGGGATCTGAATCAGTGGATCTGGATCGATCCCAATTTTTACATCCTNGGGGCCTTCCTCGGGGAGGAAGGGCCATTAACTATGCTTGAACTACACCTCTTCCTGAACAACCCCAACAGGGCGAAGAACCTGAGACTCAAATGTTATGATCCCGATACCGATGAGATCTCAATGGAGCCGTACACGACGTGTGGAATGCGGGATTCTCTGTCCAATTATTTCAAACAGGACCAGTTCTTCCATTTCAGATTGAAGGAATAACAATGCCAATTCTCAAGGCTATGAAGTGCATGTTGTTTACAATCACGGTATTCTGTGCGCTAGGATGCAGTCCTCCTGATGGTGCCTTCACAGACACGTATTCCGATGGAACGAGGAAGGTCACCGGAGACTACAAGGATGGCGAGAAGTCCGGCGTATGGGTGTACCACTGGACCACGGGCGTGAAGCAGGTTGAGGGACAGTACGACAAAGGGAAGCCGACGGGTACGTGGAAGTACTACAATAAGAAAGGGAAGTTGATAGCGGAAGGGTCGTACCGGAACGGCAAGATGTGGGATGGAACTTTCATCAGATATATCGTGGGCACAAAAAAGGTTATGCGCTACACGGAGGGGAAAGAGATCATAAGATGACACATCGCCTGTGCATCGTTGTAAGATGATGTCATCTGAAGTCATTTTATCAAAGAAGGATACCAAATGTCCGAAACCCTCAACTTTGAAAGCATTTACTGGGATCTGTATCCAGCGCTTGAAGAGGCCTACAACGGTCAGACCGACGAATGGTTTTGGATGGATCTGACCTTCTATCTCCTTGGTGCCAACATCGGGAATGTCGGTCCCCTGAATCTGGCGGAGCTCTACCTGTATGCGAACCGCCCCAACAGAATGCGTCAACTCCAGTTGATCGAATACAACCCCAAAACTGGGAAAGTGCAGGAACTGCCGATCCTCGAAAGCACAAAACGTGCTGATCTTTTCAACTATTACAAACAGGACCAGGAGTTCCATTACATNCCCTAGGTCCCGNACAATAAACTCCAGTAACAACAACCTAACAGTATGTCACCCCCATCTTGACACACGTGTCCGGATTCTCGTCCGCCTCTCGATAGGCCTCCGCACAATCCTCAAAACGCACAACNGGCGTTACCAGCCCCTCGANACTCACCCGGCCCAATCGCAGCAGCTCGAAAGAGACCGCCTTGATCCTGTCTTGATCCCACATGGGATGATCTCGATTCGGATCGCTGATGGATCGGCTCGACCGCATGGTGATCCTGTTCATGTGCCACTCCTCCCCCAAATACAGACCCTTGGCCTCTCCCTGGTAGAATGCCAGCGGCACAACAAGCCCCCCAAGGTGCGTGGCCCGAATGGCCTGGTGCAGCGCCTCGTATGAGCCGCTTGCCTCAATGGCCACATCCACACCTCTTCCGACCAGTTTTCTGATCTCCTCACCCGCATCCAGAGCGTTGGGATCCAGTACCTCGTACGCTCCGTGTGCCTTTGCCAGTAGCCGNCTGCTTTCCAGAGGATCCACCGCAATCACCTTGTCGGCACCAGAGAGCCCGGCCATTTCCAATACCATAAATCCGATTGCTCCCAACCCGAACACCGCCACCACTTCTCCCAGCCTCACATTGGNGTCCCTGACAGCCCCAAGCGCGAAATCTGCGGGATCCCAATACACTACCTTTTCCGGCGTCATCCCGTCGGGCACTGATTGAATTCTATTGGTTCTGACGGTGTGAGTCTCCCTTATCGGTAAGTGGCCGAACACCTGATCGCCGGGAGAAAATCCGGTAACCTCGCCGCCGACCTCCGTCACACTGCCCACAGTCATATTCCCCAGCCGCATAGGAAAGTTCTCGTGCGACTCCTCCCGGAGAAGGAAGATCTCCTTTGGGGTATCGTAGACCTTCCTAGCGAACGGTGAAGTTCCACGATACCCGCCGGACTCGGTGCCATGTTTGGGGGAACTGAATTCCGATCTGATCCGCACTTCGTCAGGTCCTACAGCCGGTTCCTCATACCCTCTCAGCTCCGGCTGTCCAGGTCCAACCGCCACGAGTTCTCTTGGCATCAGGACTTCTCCTCCACATCCTCCTTCATCGCAACCTTCAGCTTCCATCCAAGATTGAATCCACCGTCCACGAGCAAAGTAGTGCCCGTCACATAGTCGGCATCTTCGCTCGCCAGATATGCCACCGCCTTGCCGATATCTGGGGGGGCTCCGAGACGGCCCCAGGGAATCTTCTCGCCGCCCTCGTCCACCACTTTGTCACCGGCGTATTCCCGGGAGCCCGGTGTGTCCACCCAACCTGGATTGACCACATTCACATTGATCTGATAGGGCGCCAACTCTACCGAAAGAGTCTTACCCAGCTGCACGACCGCGACCTTGGCCATATTGTAGGCCGCTGAATTAGGCACGGCCAGCTCCGTATGTACGGAACCCGTCAGCACGATCTTCCCTCCCCTGTGGCCTGCTTCGACCTGCCGAACCATCTGCCTGGCCACAAACTGGCAGGTGTGGAACGCACCGAACTGGGTGACCTCCAGAGTCTTGAGCACATTCTCCCACTTGGCCTCCAAGACAGATTCCTGCACCGTTATCCCTGCATTGGCAACGGCGATATCCAGCTTCCCGAACCGTTCCACCGTTGTGGCAACCAGAGACTCCACTGCAGATCGGTCGGTCACATCGGTCCGTATTGCAGCGCTCTCTCTCCCCAGTTCTTCGATCTCCTCACCTACTATGTCCAGCGCCCCCTGAGGCGCGATGTCGCTTACCACCACGTCTGCCCCTTCTTCCGCTAGGCACAGTGCGATCCCTCTGCCCATACCTCTTGCGGCAGCCGTTACCATAGCTACCTTTCCATCGAGTCTACCCATGAGGTCCCCTAACGAAGTCGGAAAAAAACCGCAATACACCCAGCTTTGCACTGAAAGCGACTAAAACGGCACAATGGTCTCTCTCGTACCCTTTTCTGCAGATAGATACGAAGCATCCACAACAGCCTGCGTCCAGTAGCCCGCAACTCCGTCGCAGATGGGTTCCCTGTCAGCGGAAACGGCCTGCACGAAATCTTCGATCATTGGAAGATCGAAGTATGGATTCTTCAATGGGGTAACCGGAGTGCGCTCTATTCCACCGGGCCGTTCGAGGTTGACATGATCCACGCCAAATTCTAGCGGATCGATGAGAATCCGGCCCTCGGTGCCATCGATCTGGGCGAAGTCCCTGCGGGGAGGAGAGGTCCCGATGGTGGAGTGGACGCCAATCTTGCCATCCTCGAATCTCAGCAGAATCGCGCATGAATCGTCNACCGGCCAATCGTGATGAACCGTTTCTACCAAAGCCTGGACATCCAGAGGCCGGCCGGCGAAATTCAACAACACCTCCAACCTGTGGACCGCCATGTCCATCATCATTCCNCCCCCGCTTACACTCCGTTCGGTACGCCAGGATTCCTCCATTCTGCACAGCCCCGAGNAATGGGTNCGGACACAGACAACCTTGCCGATGGCACCTGCTGCAATCAGCTCCTTGGCCTTCACAACCTGAGGAAAGACACGCCGCCGGTAGGCCACTCCCAGTTTCACCCCGGCCTCTTTACACGCCTGGATCATCTCCCGACACTCCCCCGCATCCACGGCCATCGGCTTTTCACACAGGACGTGTTTNCCGTTCTCGGAGGCCAGCAAGGTTTCTTCACGATGAACATTTGGTGGTGTCGCCAGGATCACTGCCTTCACATCCGGGTGCCGAATGACCTCCTCCGCAGACCCGTATGCTGCAGGATTTCCGAACTTTTCCGCAAATCCCCGCGCCAATTTCAGATCGCGCCTGCACACGGCCGTCAATTCGGTCAGGTCCGATTTAACAAGGCTGGGCGCAAAAGACTTCTCGGCGATATCACCACAACCCACAATGCCGAAGGGCAATCCCATAGTCGTTTCTCCTGTTATCAAAGCTCCTGATAATAAGTTACGTGCGGTTGCTCAATATTGAAGCCTACCTTTTTATAGGCACGGCGAGCCAGGGCATGTCCGCTGTCGAGACCGGTACCAACAGAGGCATATCTGATATCTTCCTCACGAAACCGATTCAGAACGTACTCGTACATCGCTGTACCGATGCCTCTGGCCTGGTAGTCCGGCGAAACAGCATTGTTGAGGATCGTACCCAGCGACTTCTCCGGGTCGATCCGAAAGGTAACAAAAGCAACCACGATGCCATCCTGTGATGTTACCACACGCACCCATTCCGGATTTCGTTCCCAGTGCCCGCGCACGGCTTGCGCCTTCTTCTCTTCCCAATCGTTGCAGAGCACGGTGTGCATCTCCTCTCCCATGATCTCCGCCGCATTTTCGTGGATTCGTTGCCAGGCGTGCTTTGCGATGTCACATACGGAAGTGAGATCCCCGTGTTGCACCTTCCTGATCCGATAACCCGGCAAGACTTCGAAGGGCTCGTTTGGCATTGGCAATCCTCCGATACAAATGCATTGACAAAATGGTTGAAGCCGATATTATTAGGCCGAATGCTCACACCTATCGAAACGGAAGGAGCAGGCGATGAAACTCGGAATAGTGACCTACCAAATTGCTAAAGACTGGGACATACCCACCATCATCGAAATGTGTCGAAAGGTGGGGATCGGTGGTGTCGAATTGCGGACCACGCATGCGCACGGCGTCGAAGTGGACCTCACGCCCGACCAGCGCAAGGGCGTTCGCCAGCAGTTCGCAGACTCCGGTGTGGAAATTGTGGGACTGGGCAGCGCTTTTGAATACCACGCGGTTGAGCCGGAAGTGGTTCAGGAAAACATCGATGGAACGATTGAGTACGCGAAACTTGCGGCTGATCTCGGTTGTGAAGGTGTAAAAGTACGGCCGAACGGGCTGCAGCTTGACAAAGGAGTGCCGGAGGAAGAAACTCTCGAGCAGATCGGTAAGGCGCTGCGGCAATGTGGCGAAGCGTCTGCCGACCTTGGTATCCAGATTCGAGTGGAAGTCCACGGGCGTGATACCTGTGAGCCACGCAGGATGCGTACCATTATCGATCATGCCGATCACGATAATGTATACCTGTGTTGGAACTCGAACCCTCAGGACNTGATTGACGGATCNATAGAAGAGAACTTCGAGCTCCTTAAGGACAAAATCTCCCTGGTGCACATTAACGAGACCCACAAGGCCGAATACCCATGGCGTGATCTGTTCGCCCGCCTCAAAGCGAAGGGATATGAAGGATATGCTCTGGCGGAGATCCCAGACAGCCCCGAACCAGAAAGGCTGCTGAGATACTACAAAGCGCTCTTTGAAGCTTACGGGGGATGATCAAGGACCTGTCCGGATTGCTCAGGGCGGATCTTGCCCCCCGTCAGGAAGTCTTGGCGAGGCAGTGATCCGCCCTTCTTCTGCCCTCCGTTGTTTTCCAATTTGCTCAGGATCTCCCGATGGATCGGAAATATGACCCGGACCCTCGCAAATGTCAAGAATACATCAGGCCTGCCGGAGATCCACAAGTGGCCAGCCGCCTGCACCTGCCGGATAACCAAGAATTCGGTTGGTTGAACATAAACCATGAACTATCTTCAGTCCTCCTTCTTGTGAAAGTCTTTTCTTCAGAACGAAGCGGGACAAACTCGAATCTATGGTGAGCAAAGAACGCATTGGCGTGCTGCTGGCGATAATATTGCCGCTCACCATACTGTTGTATCCTGCCGAAGTCGGCACAACCGCCCGGTTGGCGCTCGCACTTTCGCTGTTCACGGTTGTGCTCTGGACCTTCGAGCCTGTCCCCATAGAATACAGTTCACTCCTCCTTCTTCTTCTCCTGCCGTTATCGGGTGTTCTCCCATTTGAAACAGCATTTGCTGCATTTTCCGGAAAAGCGCTGTGGCTCGTATTCGCGGGAATGGGTTTGAGCCTTTGCATCACCGGCACGCCGCTCGGGGACAGGATGGCGCGAACCGTTCTGAAACGGATAACATGTTTTCGAAAGCTGATCTTGAGCATACACATCCTGGGAGTTGTCTCAGCATTACTCATTCCGTCTGGTGTGGTCCGTATACTCATCCTGATGCCCTTGCTGATCGGCCTGCTGAAGGCCCTCGGCGAGAAACCAGGCTCCCGCGTCAGTGCAGCGCTCGTNATGTCGTTGATGTGCTCTACCTATTACGGTGGTACAGGTGTCCTGACCGCATCGGTGCCNAATATGGTGGTGTTCGGCATCATGGAGGCCAGAGGTATCTCCATTTTCTGGGGTCAATGGGCAGGATACATGTTTCCTGTGATAGGGCTTTGCCGGACGCTTTTGGTATATCTCCTGATAAGAGTCCTGCTTCCCGTCCCCAGCGGACCCGCCAATTTGCCCGGAGACCTCCCTGAGGAGCCGNAGCCGTTCTCCAAAGCGGAAAAGAANACGATCGCGATCCTGATACTGGGAGTCGTCCTCTGGACTACCGATGCCGTCCACGGGATCCATCCCGCCCATATTGGACTGGGGTTGGTCCTCCTGAGCTTTCTGCCAGGTATCGGGCCGCTCCATCCCGATCGGCTGCGAAAGATAAACTTTCCACTGCTGATCTACGTCGCCGCCGCATTCGCAATGGGTTATGCCATCGAACAAGCAGAATTGAGCACCGTGCTGGCTTCAAGGCTCACTCAGTGGCTCGATCTNTCNNNNATCAGTCCAACCTTCCGTATTGGTGCNCTGACCTATCTCCTTCTCCCTTTCGACTTCCTTGCCGATACAGCCGCGATCGCGGCNGTTNTGGGACCNATTCTACTGGACTACGCNGCCCAGATGGGGCTCCCGCCCCTGCCTGCGGCGCTCAGCATTGCCATAGGATCGAGCCTGGTCTTCTTCCCCTATCAGTCCGCCCCATTTGTTCTGGCATATAGCTTCCGCTACGTTCGAATGGGTCAATTCATCTTGCTGATGACGCTGATGTCAGTTCTCACCCTCCTGATTCTGGTTCCCTTGAACCTCCTTTACTGGCGCCTGATCGGGCTGATCTGATGGTGCATCACGTCGCCGGTACTCCAACCCATACATCTTGACAAGCCCCTGCTTGAAAAGTAATATCTTTCCGGAGATTGTATTTACCCGATTCCGTTTCCTCAGGGGGAGAACCAAATGACGGTAGAAACCTACAACGGCGACCAGTCGATCGCGCTGGGCGCCATAGAGTCCGGTGTGGGCGTGGTCACGGGATACCCCGGATCCCCCGGAACCGGCACGTTCAATACCCTCGCCAAGACGCAGGAGGACCACGGCCATCACGCGGAATGGTGCCCGAACGAACGTATCGCATTGGATATAGCAGCAGGGGCATCGCAGGGAGGTAAACGCGCGCTTGTCTGTCTGAAAAGCGTGGGCATGAATGTGGCCCTAGACACGTTGATGGTACTGAACATGACTGGGGTGCACAGCGGGCTGGTGATCCTTCTTGGAGATGACCCGGGTGCATGGGGTTCACAGAACGAGCAAGACACACGCCCTCTGGGAAATCTATCCGAACTACCCGTCCTGGAGCCGGCCTCTCCGGAAGAAGGAAGGCAAATGACACGATGGGCGTTCGATTTCTCCGAAAAACACTGCAGCATCGTGATTATCAGGATAACGAGAAGCTTCAGTGTGAGCGAAGCGCAACAGCTTTCGGCTGAACCGCCGGAAAACTTACCCTCACTTCCCCCGAGCCGCGAGCAGATGCGATGGATATCCTCCCCGTTCAATACCTTGCAGAACCACAGGCGACTCCATAAAAGGCTTGCCGAGATGGCTACCGGATTCGAGGGACTTCCATTCAATCAACGTATGGGAACCGGTCCCAGGGGGATCATCGCAGGCGGCTTCGTTTACAGCAAGCTGGAAGATGCCTTTGGCGATTCCCACAGAGACGACATCACAGTATTGAAACTGAGCACACTCCACCCCTTACCTGCCCGTCTGATCGCCGACTTCATGGACCACTGCAAAGAAATACTGGTCTTGGAGGAAGTTGATCCCTATTTGGAGGACGCCATCAAGACCGTGGGATACGACGCGGGTGTCAGGCCGAAGATCTATGGCAAGAGAACAGGCGACGTCAGCTGGGAGGGAGAACTGTTTCGCTGGCAGATTCAGAATGCACTGAGGAATTATGTCCCGGACTTTTCTCCCGGCCGCGAATTCCTCCAAAAGAACTGGGAAATGGAGAAACCCGCACGCAAGTCCCATTGTGCAGGGTGTCCATACGAGGAAATTGTGAGAGCCCTGCGTGAAGAAGCGGCAGCCATAGGACAAAATCCCTACCTCACGGCGGACCCCGGTTGTGTGGTGATGGCTGCAAAACTACTTGATACAAAATTGTGCATGGGATCGTCGATTGGTGCAGCAATCGGCCTTGGGTTTGCGGGTGTAGGGGAACGTACGGTCGCTTTTACCGGAGATTCGGCCTTCTATCACAGTAGCATAAACGGTCTCGTTCACGCGGGGGCCACAGGAGCAGACCTGCTGATGATTGTGCTGGACAACGGCGGGGCACTGACAACCGGGGGCCAACCCTCCCCCGATAGAGCGGAATTTGGTCGAAATGACGCCGGAAATCCAGTTTCCATTGAGGATATGGCCAAAACTTGCGGAGTTCGGGACATCTGGACGATAGGCCCGTCCGACACGGAGGATAGGATGCGATCAGTATTCAGGGGTGCCCTGAAAAGGAAAGGTCTGGATATGATCGTGATCCGCCGGCCGTGTGACCCCGTGCCATAAAGAAAAAGGCCCTCCGGGTCGCGGAACCCGGAAGGGCCTTGTCGAAGCAAATGATACCGCTTGGTCAATAATATTTATCGGCAACGGGTGGTTGATTCTTGAGCGAAAATGGCCAAAAGTTAAGATTTTAGCCATTTCTATACTATTGTAAAAATGAACCTTATGCAACAAGGGAGGCTTCTTAAAGGAACTCCATCGATGACGCGATCGACCTGTAGTCCTGCAGCGGGAAACTGGAGAACTGACCCGTTCCCAGAAAGACATACACCTTCTGTTCGTCCACCACGAGCGTGGATACAAACCGGTCCCCCACCGACCGAATCAATACCGACCTGAACGTCCACTCTATTGCATCTTTCCCTGATACCTTGAAAACACGTTTCTGTTCTGGCCTGTAGCCCATAAATCGTGCCTTATAGTCTTGCTCGACAAAGGCGGCATAGCTTTCAAGTGTGGCATTGCGGGGGAACACCCGCGGCTCCAGGGTCATCCGGGGACGATAAGTACTCCCCTCGAAAGGAATCCTTAGAATGGAAACCTGCACAAGCGGAAGACCGTTTGACGCACGAGCCTGATAGGACGTTTGCGACGAATACCCCCAGATCGAATTGTCCGGAATAAACACCTGGAAGCCCCAGTCCGTATCCACATATGCCNGATCGCTGGCAAGCGCCGCAGCATCCCCTACGGTATCTTCTGGAATCTTCCCACACCCCAGTTGGAGCACCAGGGGTAGAAAAAGACACAACCATGAGAATTTCCTGTTCATCTTGGCACTCCTCATCGTATTTGTCTGTAGACCCGGCAGCTTCAAAAAGCTAGCCAAACCCTGTTGCTAAGTCAACCACCGACTAGCGTTGTCCAAAAACCTGCACAACCCATATCGTCTCACCCTCCGTAACCGCAACCACACCCACATCTGTCCAATCCCTTCCCAGGATATTCTTCCTGTGCCCCGCACTCAGCATCAACTGCTCCTGAACATCCTCTACCGAAGGCCCCTGTCCGATGTTTTCTCCCACCTTACTGAACCTGACTGCCCCGGATCTCGCCAGAACAGAGGCGTTCTTGCCGATGGGAGAAACGTGCGAGAAATAACGAAGGGCGAGCATCTCGCTAACCCTGTATTCCGCCACCTTTGCAAGCCACGGGTGGGCGCGAAGCAGTTCTCGCCCGATTCTCGTCCGACTCTCGTTAATTGATCCGATAAGGTGATCTGCGGCCTCATCCATCCCTGGATACACTCCCACAGAAAGCGTCGGACTATCCAGAGGAGCGGGTGAACCCACCCTGAGTAGTCGGTCCACTGAGGTCTCTTTGTGGGCAACCCCCACCTCCACCAGAATCTGCAGACGGTAGTATCCTTCCTTGCGCAGTCTCAGTGAACCCTTGAACATTCCCCGTTTGATTCGGATCGATTCGGCCAGTACATCTCCGTGCGGCAGTTCAAAAACAGCCAGTTCCATCCCGTTTACAGTATCCGAAACAGCGCCGGAGACCGCGACGCGTTCACCCGGTGCGATTTCATCGGGACACGCCAGCAGGTTGACCAGATCCGATCTCACAATACCCCTGTAGGCATATGGATCGGCAAAGGACTTCAGCCAGGTACCGTCCGGCCGCATCTCCATCCGGGAACCATTAGCGTGTGTCTCTATGCGTGTCCCATCCGGAAAAATTTCGATGGAAGCGCCAACGCGATCATCCTGGCGTTTGCTGCCGTCCGGGTTCACGATCAACGTACGCCCATCGGCATGTCGTCGAATCTCCCGGCCATCCGGCATCAGATCCACTAGGGTCTCATCGGCATACTTGATCCGGCGATGACCATCCACACTGCGAATCATCTCAGTGCCGTCTCCATAGGTGATCTTACGCTTCCCGTCGGCAAACACCTCCACCAGCTCTCCAGTGGCATTGTGCTGCAACTTCCTGCCCTCGGCATATGTCTCGATTACCGTACCGTCTCTCAACCGATCCAGACGAGTTCCATCTGCTTGAATGGTGATCTCGTGGCCGGTCGAGGTCCGCGCCTGGATCCGTCCATCCGGATACCTGACCTCCAGTGACCCGTCCGGGTTTTTCACCTCGACTCTATCGTCCGGGTGTCGGGTATGAACAATGCCCTCCGCGAAGATGGTCCGATCTGTCCCGTCCGGCAAAAGGAGCCGTACGTCTCCGTTGGTTTTACGGTACTCCCGTCGCCCATCGGGAAACGATGTCACCTGATTGCCGAATGACGTGACCCACACCTCTCGACCATCTGGATGTCTGGTCTCCACATTGCCTCGTTCGTCCTCATACACCGTTCGACCGTCTCTGTATCGGACGTGCCGCGATCCTCCCGGAAAAGTCTTCTCAACACGACCGTCCGGGTGGATCATCCGCTGTCGGCCATCGCCGTAGGTGGTCCATTCCCTCCTGTCGCCGTATCTACGCTTCCGCATCCCGGGTCCCGGCCGTGCCCTCGACTTGGGAGCTAGCCAGATCCCGGCCTGGACATTGAGAAATTCCACCGGTGGCAGTTTCACTCGGCCGTCCACCCGATGAGCGGACCTCGAGAACATGGTTGTATGAATTTCGGAGGCATCTTCCAGAATATCCGTTTTGACTACAGGACCGGCGGACAGATGGGCTGAGATCCTGTGATACATGCCGGGGTGTAGTTCAATGTGCAAATAGTGGAACATACTGATTTTCGTGAAATCCTGGAGAATCTCACCGCGGCCAATGGCAACCCCCGTCACCACCCCCCGCTCCGTCCAACCGGGAACCCAGTGTCCGTTGGAAATCCTGTAGGTTCTGTCCGCCACCGCCAATTCCAGGTTCTTGAGCAGCCGTACTGTGTCCATCCGGACGGTGTAATGCATAAAAGGCACCAAAATCTGATCCCCGGGTGCAAGGGCGTCTGCATCGTGACTGGTGATGTTGAAGCGCTTCCGGTAATCCAGCGCATCTTGCGGTTCGATGTCCGGTTGGAGTCGGCTGATGCTGACCTCGCCTGAATCGGCCTCCTCAGCGAATCCTCCAGCCAATTCGATATATGCCAGTGTCGTCCATCCTTCTTCGTGCGGATATGTACCCGCCGCCTGGACGGCGCCAGATACCACCACGGTGTCCCTGGTCGTGCAGGCAAGTGGGCACAGGAGGACCACAATTAGCCATATTCGGAGAATGACAGTCATTTTATGCCTTCACAGAAAAAGGCCCGCGGTGTGCGAGCCTTTTGTCAGTTTGCTGTTCCCGAAGACAGAGGAATAATGGAACCGGGTCTTCAATTCACAGACCCCAGTCTGCCCCACCGAATCTTTTCCAGTACATTCCAGAAAGGGACCCTGGAATTCCAGCTGAAGTAGATCAGAAGCGGATGCGCCTTCACCTTATCCAGCGACACGGTCCCCCACATCCTGCTGTCGTAACTGTTGTCTCTGTTGTCGCCCATCACAAACAGGTGACCCGGNGGGACCTTGTANGGTGGATAGTTGTCTCGAGAACTGTATCNGCGNGGTTTGATTCGGTGGTCGGAAAACTTCACGCCGTCCGGATTTCTGAAGGGCTTTCCGTCCACATACAACACCTTGTCTCTGATCTCCACCGTCTGCCCTTCCACGGCCACGCATCTCTTGATGAAATCTCTTGAAGGATCGTCCGGAAACTCGAAGATCACAAGATCGCCCGACTTGGGTGACCGGATACCCGGCAGTCGCAACGAAGGCAGTTTCTGATTGAGGATGGGCAGACGGTCCGGAATCTGCGTACCGAAGGTCAATTTGTCTCCAAGCACGTAGTCACCCTCGAGGAGGGTGTCCTCCATGGACCCGGAAGGGATGTGGTAGGCCTGGACGAGTGTGGCCCGAATGAGGACAGCGAGAAAAACCGCAAAGAAGATGGATTTGAAGTAATCGACAACGATCTGTTTCTTGGACCTTCTGGGGTGAACACCAGTTTGCATAATTCGTCCTCCACCTCGCTTGGTTCGCTCGTAGTATCACGGTTCCACCGAATAAAGATATACAAAAACGCACAACCGCGCAATTCAGCGACCGCAATGGTACAAATCCCATTGCCGCGTCTGGAACTTGGACCTGCTGTACACCTGCACCTAGACGCAGGCGGGCTCGGGCCTGCCGGATTCCGCCGACTTGTTGGCTGCTAACGAGACTGCCAGAGACTTCACACCATCCTCGTAATCCGACAGGATCCTGGAGCTGTCGCCCGTTCGGATGGCGTCCATAAAGATCTCGTCGATATCGCCCAGNTCTTCTGGAACGGGACCCGGTTCCGCNGCTCCGCTGGGCGATATTGCCACACCCTTTGAATCGACCTCGGCTCNCATCCCCTTCAGAAGGAATGACATCGAGCTGCTTCCCCCGCCATCAACAAAACTGCAGGAAGATGTCAGGGAGCCGATTGCGCCGCTTTCAAACTGCAGATTCAACGTATACATATCGGGAATATCCAGATTGGGAACATCGTCGAGCGTGCGAAGCGCANAATATGCGTGCACCTCTTTTACCTCCCCGATGAGATAGCGCAGCAAATCGATCTGGTGTGTAGTCTGCTCAACCAGCTGTCCACCCGATTGCGCCATCACACGCCACCAGGGAGTACCCGGGAGACCGCCCCACCGGCTTACGGAGGCCATCGCCACGGTTTGATCCTTCAGGAACCGCCTGGCCTGTTGCACATACCCAAGATAGCGCACCTGATATCCCACGGACGTCAGAACACCGGCCTTCTTTGTGGCCTCCAGAATCTCAAGCGCCTTTTCCATCGTGGGTGCGACGGGCTTCTCCACGAATATGTGAATGCCCTTTCCTGCTGCGATGGTTTCCGCATCGTAGTGTGCAAAGGTTGGTACGCTAACATATAAGGCCGTCAGGTCTTCTTTCTCCAACATCTCAGTATGATCCGTATAGGGTGTAGCCTCGTACTCCTTGGCAACGCTCTCGGCGGTCTCTNGCACCACATCACAGATCCCTACGATGTTGACATCCTCAATCCCATTCAAGACGCGCATGTGGGATCCCGCACGTCCACCTGCACCCACAAATCCCACGTTGATCATTGAAGCCTCCTTCCAATGGGCGACACAATAGAAATTTCCACGACAGACAACTTATAATACTCCGTATTTTCTAGAACTGTCAAGCTGTTTCGAAGACTCGTAACGCCTCCGTTTTGCATTTGATTTTCATCTTCCCGAGCTTAAGTTTCATGGCCTTCTACCAACGAAACCGGACAGAACGGGGAACCTATGCGAATAGAAGATCTGGATACACCCGCCCTTACCATTGACCTGGATGTATTGGAAAAAAACATCCGGGATCTGGCCGAATCCTGCAGGGCACAGAATATTCCACTGCGTGTACACACCAAAACACACAAAATTCCGGAGATCGCCCACTTGCAGATCAGGGCGGGAGCGATCGGGATCGCTTGCCAAAAACTGGGTGAAGCAGAAGCTATGGTAGCCGCGGGAATCGAAGACATTCTGATACCCTACAACATCGTGGGTGCCCAAAAGGTGGATCGCCTGGTCCGCCTGTGCAAGCAGGCCAGCATCACCGTTGCGCTGGATTCCGAAATAACCGCGGGGGGGATATCCGAAAGGGCCAGTGTCGCGTGTGAGGTAAAAACGCTTGTTGAATTGGACACGGGTGGAAAACGCTGTGGCGTACAGTCTCCCGAGGCGGCTCGCGATCTTGCCCGAAAAATCGTCTCCCTGCCGGGATTGAGCTTTGAAGGCATCATGACCTACCCGAGCCGCTTGGAAGCCAAGCCATTCCTGGACCACACCAGGGCGCTTATCGATGAGGCAGGGATCCCGGTTCACACAGTCAGTGGAGGAGGTACCGGATCTGAGGCCGTATCCGCCCAGCTCGGGTGTACGGAAACACGGATCGGATCCTCCGTGTTCGAGGGTTTGCGGAGGATCAATCGGAGGGACAATCCGCCAAATCCAGACACCTGCGCCGAAAGGATGATCGTCACGGTAGTCAGCACACCGACGTCGGATCGGGTCATCACCGATGGTGGGCAGAAGACCTTCACGAGCTATCCGCCCACACCTTACGGATATATCGTCGAACATCCGGAAGCAGAGATCTACGGCATGTCCATTGAACACGGACACATCGACATCAGCAAATGCGAGAACGGTTTTCGCGTGGGAGACCGGCTTTCCGTCATTCCTCAGCACCAGGGGATGACAACCAACCTGCACGACCAGGTATACGCGGTGCGGAACGGGCTTGTCGAAGGCATTTGGAAGGTGGCCGGACGCGGCAGGGTACAATGAGCCATAACGCACACAAACGCGCCTGATTGGGATTGCCAAAGTACAAAATGGAGGAACTACGAATGACTGAAGTCAGATGGGAACGCATGTTCCCCGACCAACTCGAGGCCGCCTTCGCAGCCTGTCCCCTCGTGTATTTTCCCTACGGCCTTTGCGAGCCGCACGGTCCTCAAAATGCGGTGGGCCTGGATGCCCTGAAATCACACGGCATCTGTTGTGAAACGGCACGTGCGCACGGCGGAATCGTAGCCCCGCCGGACTACTGGCACATTCACGAATTGGGTGGGTACGCACTTTGGTGTGAACGGGCTGTGGGACAGGTCGAGAGATCGTGGCTCACCTGTATGCCCCCATGGCAGCACTTCAAGAACATCTGCTATCATCTGCGTATGGCGGATCATCTTGGATTTCACGCCGCGATTCTGGTCACCGGTCATTACGGTCCCAACTGGAAGGACCTGAAGACACTTTGCGACCTGGTTCAGCCACACCTGGGAACCAGGATATTCAGTTTGCCGGATCTCGAGGCGAATCAGCCCGGTTTCGACAAGGACGGAAAGAGCGGGGGAGATCACGCCGGCAAAGTGGAGACCTCGCTTCTGTGGGCAATTGAACCGGGATGCGTGGACATGTCGAGAGTGCCGCCTGAGGAAGAAGGTGGACCGCATTTTGCAATGGGGCCAACAGTACGTTCTTCAAACCGGCTCACCGGCGAGCGGATGGTTGCCGATGAAGTCACCTGGCTGGGGAACAAAGCCAGCGAGCTAATGGCAGACTACAGGTCCAACCAGCCAGACCATCGGCTCCACACCTTTGAGGACGTCGAGACGCTGTGGGAAGATGTCGTCAAACCGCACCTGGGGGAATTCGAGACGATGAAAAGCGGGTGGACAGAGGACGCCTCCTTGGACCCCGAATCCGTCTGGTATGCAAATTGGAAGATCCCGGAAGGGATCGGTTGAATATCGAGATTGAACAACAAAGCCCTGGGGGATTTACCTCCAGGGCTTTGTTGTTTTCCAGGTTTTCGGTCACCCTATTCCATCAACTGAAAGGTCACCACCGTATCCAGATAATTCAGGTCCAGGGGCTTGGTAACATAATCTGCGGCGCCCTCCCTCATTGCTTCTTGGGCGATATCCTCGTCGTCTACGGCCGTGATCATGATGGCCTCATTTCCGGAGAGACCTTCTTGATCCGCCTGAGCAGTTCAACGCCGTGGACCTCCGGCATCATAATGTCCAGCAATGCGAGTTCCGAGCTATGTTGATTCACCAGTTCCAGCGCCCTCGCCGCGTTGCTGGCCGAATAGACCGTATGACCCTTCAGATTGCTGATGAAATCCGTGATCAAATGAAGGATGCTGTCGTTGTCGTCCACCACCAGAATTTTACCCTTACTGCTGCTTACCTCCCCTGCTCGAAATCCCTCGCGCATCGGAAACCAAAACTCGGATCCCTCTTCTTCCCAATGTTCCCCGGGCGGTGTGTACAACGCGCATAGTGAGCATTGCTGAACCAGGCGCCCCCTCTCAGGACATGCTGCTGCCCTTTGGCCGGCCCCTTTGGGTTACGGTTCTCGCCTTCCTTGTAGTAGTCTCTCCCATACCAATCGGAGCACCACTCCCAGACGTTCCCGGACATATCGAACAGTCCGGCATTACCCGGCTTGTAGCTCCCCACAGGCGCCGAGCGCTCCCTCAAGGTCAAACCCGTTCTCCCCCTCTCCGGATCATACGTCTTGCCGTAGCTGTAGATGTCGGCTTCAACACCCTTGCAGGCCCGTTCCCATTCAGCCTCTGTGGGCAGGCGTTTGCCCTTGGAATTACAGTACGCTTTCGCCTCTTCCCAGGTGATATTCGCCGCCGGCATTCCATCCCCCGTAAAGGCAGGTCGGTAGGAAGGCTTGAACCGACGAAATTCCCCAACACTCACCTCTTTCAAATCGAGGTAGAACGGGTCTAGGGTCACCCGGCGCGCCGGCCTCTCGTTGTAGTCGCCAACCGCATTCCCCATTTCGAATTCGCCACCCCGGATAAAGGCCATTCCAGGAACCTTCAGCACCAGGTCCAATTCCAGAACTTCGTCCAACCCCAACACCACAGTGCTGGTGTCCTGCACGTACCCTTTTCGCTCGAGGAGGATATGATGGCTACCTGCCTCTGAGAAGGTTATTACAAGCCCTGTATCCGGCGTGGTTCCCCTCAGGTCGCCGTCGATCCAGACCTCGGCGCCTGAGGGCGTGGTCCTCACGATCAGAACACCGGGCGGGGGTATTGTGAAGTAATAAATGGCCGCTGCCGCAAGTGCCACCAACAACAGGAGGACAAACACAACAACAGGGCGAGACATCGCCTACATCTCCCAGAGAGGACGCCCCAGCAAATCGAAGGTCTCTTCCCTTCTGTACAGATTGTATCGGCCCCGTATCGGCCGTCCAGAATAATTGCACGCACTGGTATCCAGATCACACTCCGCGGACACCCAGGCGCCACGTTCCCAGTCCGACATCGCCAGGATTTCTCCCTTGGGACTAACCACGCAGGACCGTCCACCGTTGACTGCCGCAACGATATGTATCTGGTTGTCCAGGGCTCTCATCCGGATAAAGGGTTCCCAGAGGGTTCCGCCCTCCCTACCGTCACCCATGTTTGAGAACAGGATCGTATCGGCCCCTTTGAGACTCAAGATCCTAGCCACCTCGGGAAAGTGGGCATCGTAGCAGATCATATACCCTACGTTGCCGAAGTCCGTTTCAAATATGGGATAATCGTAGCCAGGAGCAGTGCCCTGCAACAGATCCTCCCCTGGCGCCAGATGGGTCTTGCGGTATCTCCCCACAATGCCGCCGGCTCTGTCGATGAGGATACCAGTATTGTAGAGGGCGTCATCTTCACGCTCCAACAGGCTCGCGGCAATGTAAAAACCTCTGCTGCGTGCCTTGTCTGACAGGTATTCATACGTTGGTCCGGGGATAGGCTCTGCCAGGTCCGTCAACGGCATATCCAGCCGCGTGGCATTAATCAGTTCCGGAAGGACGACCAGGTCGGCCTCGGGTATCTCATCCAGCTTCTCGCAATAGAAAGCGATACACTCCGCTGGTGATTTCGGATTTTCCGGATTCCCTGAAATTGCGGCAAATCGCACCTGTCGCCTAGCTTCCACCTCCGATATATCATAGAGTCGGGGGTCGCCCCACAGCACTCTACCGGACGCTTCCCACGACAGGAACAGGTTGAGCGTCAGTTCGGGAGTGTCCTCTTCCGCTGCAATCGTCTGGCCAACAACGTGCCATCCCTCCCGTTCACCCAGGTAGTCAAGGTGGTCGTAAAAGAACATCTCGTCGTGATCACTGGTAGTTTTGTTGCTGAGGATTGCCCGAACACTGCTTCCCGGTGAGAGCACCCCATCGCACTTGAAAAGAGCTTCTACCCTGTAGCGTCTGCCCGGACGCAATTCGGGCAGAGTCTGCCTCCAGCATCCGGAGGCACACCGGTTTCCATTGCCTGCGATTACCAGGGCCGAGCGACCGCCTGGTCCTGCGTCAATCTCGACCGACCAGTTCGGTTCGATCTCCTTCCTGGGGGACCAGGACGACCACCTGCTCGAGTCCATCAGCAGATCGGTGAAGGGAAGCGACAACTCGGTCAAAGCCGACCTTTCGGTTTCAGTGTAGGGTTATCCTTTGCCGCTGAATTTACGTTCGTACTGACACCACGTTTGTCCTCGACGATATCTGGCTTCTTCCAGGCGCGTGATCCTCGCCGAATCATCGGCTGCAGCCCGTAGTGTATTACCTCCCCGGTTCAGATAAATCCACCGACCCGTTTCCCTGAACCCTTCTCTGAGGTAAATCCTTCCCGCGGGTTCCAGCAATGCGGGGACACGTAATTCGAGCAACCTCAGACCATCTTCTCGAGCGTGCTCTACAAAACCCCGGACAAGGGCCGTGCCAATACCGAGATCCTGAAACTCCTGCATCACCACGTGAGCAAGCAAGACACCCACGAACTCGTCCTGTCGCCAGGCGATACATCCGATAACCCGGTCACGGCGATAGGCCACCAGACACTGGGAAGGATACCGACAACAAAGACCTGCAAGTCTGGAATGATCGCCGAACCGCCCTTCCACCAGTTCTAGCACCTCCCGCGAAACACAGGCTGAGCGAATCGCCGCCTTGATTGCCGGCAGGTCTGAGACTTCACCCGAACGCAACCCCAGTCCACGCATCGGATGCCGGAAAGCCATGGGTCACCTAGGTTTGCCCGGCGGATCTAATCGGCACGCTCGAGCAGCTCGATCTCATATCCGTCCGGGTCATCCACGAACGCCATCTTCCTACCTTCCGGGAACATCTCTCGCCAGTCGCTGGGCCAGATCTCCAGACCATTCTTCTCGAGTTCATCGCACTTGGCGATTAGGTCGGGATATCCGATGGCGAAGTGCATCAGATCCTCTGGGACGCTGAGATTGTAGTCGATGGAATACGTCAACTCCAGAGTGTGCGCGTTACCCGGCAACTCCAGGTGTGCGATCTGGTTGCCCGCGGGAGATTTGTCGGATCGGCTCTTCAGTACAAAATCGAAATGCTCGGAATAATACTGGATGGACTTGTCCAGGTCGCTGACCCGGATACGCGTATGGAGAAAAACGGCCATGAAAGTCTCCTCTCGGAAGGGATACGTTTGGGCTATCGGGCACAAAGATACACGGTGTCACCTTAAACACAAGCACAAATTATTTCGCAAAATTGGTTGGCATTTTTGCTCCGAAAGGGGCGAATTTATCGAGTTGAGAGCTCCCTCTCACCTGTGAATCAGGGCTTTTTACCTTTGATACGTCGACGGAAATTCATATATTCCAGTCGCGTCAAACATATTGGTTATCGGGTGCCGAGACCGGGTGTATCATCCGGGTTCGGAGAATAGGGAAGTCGGTGCGAATCCGACGTGGCCCCGCCACTGTAATCGACGAAATGCCCTCTCAGATCAGGTCACTGGTCAATTGACCGGGAAGGCCGAGAGTAGCAGTCGTGAGCCAGGAGACCTGCCCGATCCATAGACCTACGCCTCTTCGAGGGAGGAGCCGGGCGCTCGATCAGTCTCTGAACGAAACCCGGCCTCCAGCAATAGCCGGTTTTTTTATGAATGAAGTCAACGATCAGGCACTCCTTGGTGCGCGGTCGCTAACGTGCGGTTACGGCGGAGAGCCCGTGCTCTACGACGTGTCTTTGGAACTCAAAAGAGGCGATTTTGTAGGTGTTATCGGCCCCAACGGTTGCGGAAAAAGCACCTTGCTACGTGCCCTGACAGGTGTTCTGGCGCATTCGGAGGGGGGTGTCAATCTGAAGGGAACGGAGATCCAATCCCTCTCGCGCAGACAAATCGCGAGACAGGTTGCCGTGATCCCCCAGGACACCGTTCCCCAATTCGGGTTCACCGTCCTCGAAATGGTCTTGATGGGCAGAACACCTCACCTCCGTCGCCTTCAGCGGGCGGGAAAACAAGACCTGGAGGTGGCGCTCTCCTCACTCAATAAGACCGATATGCTCGCCCTGAAAGACCGGAACATTATGGAGCTTTCGGGCGGCGAACGTCAAAGGGCGGTTATTGCTCGCGCCCTGGCACAGGAGCCCGACCTCCTGCTTCTGGATGAGCCGGACAGCCACCTGGACATCGGCCACCAGATTGAGATCTTCGATCTCCTTCAGGAACTCAACGCGGTACAGAAACTCACATTGCTATGTGTCTCTCACGACCTCAACCTCGCGTCAACATACGCCAAGAAGCTCATACTGATGCAGTCCGGCCGGCTAGTGGCCTCGGGAAGTCCGAAGGAAATTCTCACGCCGGACCTGTTGAAATCGGTCTATGGGATCAACGCCATCGTCCAACCCAGCCCTGTAAATGGAACACCGCAGGTCACACCCTACAATTGACTGCAGGCAACGGCCTCAACCCACCTAACCATGGAAGCAATCGTGAAATACCTATCCATTTTTTTGACTCTGGTCCTCCTTCCGACTGTGGTATCTGCCGAACCATTTCCCGTCTCCCTGTCGGATGCCCTGGGTCGTATCGTCGCCCTAGAAACGGTCCCCCTTCGAATCGTCTCCCTCGCGCCGAGCAATACCGAGATCCTCTACGCTCTCGGTCTAGAAGAACGGGTAGTCGGTCTCACGGAATACTGCGATTACCCTCCCGAAGCCACAACAAAGCCAAAGATTGGCGGGTTCTCGAATCCCAATCTCGAGCAAATTGTCTCATTCTCGCCTCACCTTGTACTGGGCGCTCGCTTCAACCCCGTTGAGGTCTTGGATGCCCTCCACGAATTAGGTATACCGATCTTTGCGATAGCGCCGACCACCCTGGAGGAAACCCTGCAGACACTGGCGCAAGTTGGAAAACTGACCGGGCGAATTGACCAGGCAACTGAGCTCGAATCCAGCCTGAGAGACCGAATCGCGAAAATCACGATCAGCGTCGAGAAAATACCCGCCGAGAAACGACCCAAGGTCCTCTGGGGTCAACTGAAGGCCCCGATGTATACTGCTGGACCCGGCAGCTTCATCCACGATCTGATAACCAGCGCCGGGGGCCGCAACATAGCCTCAGACACTGGAACCGCGTGGCCACAACTAGGGTTGGAAACGCTAGTCACAAGGGATCCGGACCTCATCATTGTCTCCGGCAAGAAGCCAGACGCCATCGAAAAGGACGTGAGTCGTTTACAGGAGGTGTCGGGATGGAAATCGATCGATGCAATCAGAAACCGACGTGTATATGAGATCTCGCTGGACCTCCTCGGCAGGCCTGGCCCTCGCCTGGTGACAGGTCTGGAGACGCTGGCTCACCTGCTCCACCCTGAGCAATTCGAAAAATGAACAGAACCTGGAAGAACACAGGCCTGCTTACATCCCTGCTCCTGATCCTCCTGGGTGCCGGATGTGTTTTCTCCCTGGGAGTGGGAACCGCACCCATCTCCCCGGGCGAAGTCTGGCGTGCCATTTCCGATGCCGATGCCGCCAGGGCTACGGACGTCATCGTGCGGGACATTCGATTGCCAAGGGTTATCCTAGCTGTCCTGATCGGTGCCGCCCTAGGAGTGGCCGGCACAGCGATGCAGGGGTTCTTCCAGAACCCGATGGCCGACCCCTACATTGTCGGGGTATCCTCGGGAGCTTCATTCGGCGCCACACTGGGAATGGTCCTCCACCTGGACTTCTGGGTCGGTGGATTCAGTGCAACGCCGATAATGGCATTTGCGGGCGCGCTCGGAACCACCTTCCTGGTCTATGCCCTTTCGCTTAGAGGGGGTCGGGTTCCTGTAGTCCTGTTGCTTCTAATCGGTGTGGCCGTCGGGGCTCTCGCCGCTGCCGGCACTTCCTTCCTGATGATCCTCGGAAACGAAGACACCCGCCTCGTCCTCTTCTGGCTGCTGGGAAGCCTCTCCTCCAGGCGGTGGGATCACGTACAGATGATCATCCCCTACTTTCTGGTTGGCGTCACCGTGATCTGGATCTACGCCAGAGATCTGAACGTTTTGCTCCTGGGTGAGGAAACTGCTCAGCAGACGGGCGTGGACGTAGAGCAGGTCAAACGAATCATTCTGTCCGCCTCTGCCCTTCTGGCTGCCGCGGCAGTCTCCGTGAGCGGAATCATCGGGTTTGTCGGGCTCATTGTCCCCCACCTGATGCGGGTCATCACAGGTCCGGATCACAGGAAGCACATCCCCCTTTCCGCACTCTCCGGTGCCCTCCTGATGATCCTCGCCGATCTGGTTGCCAGAACCGTCATCTCCCCCTCTGAAATTCCAATTGGGATTATCACCTCGGTCCTGGGCTGCCCTTTTTTCCTCTTCCTTATCGCCCGACGTAACACCATATCCTTCTGATCCAGGGCGCCATCAACAGATCTGCGGAATCTGGTCCAGTGGCACCCCCGAACGAACAGCTCCGAATACTCATCCTGCATAACCCTCGCGTAGGCAGCCCCCACGAGAGCCGCGGAGTCACCAAAAGGTCCTGACTGTCCAAAACCAGCTGATTTTTCCTGACGTATAGAATATTCTTGAACGTCGATCTTCAGGAGTCTATCCACCTAAAAGGCCCACCCCTCACACAGTTTCAGATAGAGAAGATGGGCCATTTTGTCTCATAGACGAAGGCAAAATGGGTCGTTTTATCCCACTTATCCCGACGGCATGCGGCTGAATGGCTGCACCGTGAATACCGGCAGTGCCAATCCTCGTCCACCAGAACTTGCTACCATCAAAGCGAAAGGCCTCAATCTCCCAACACGACCTCTGCTTGCCAGCAGGCCAGATTCGCGATTACCTCGTTTACCCGTTTCAGATTCGGGTGGCTGAGGTAATACTGGCTGACAAGCCGGCCGACCTGCGGATCGAATTCGTACAACCATATCCAGCGACGCAGTTGGTAATCGCCGACATCTCTGCCGTACTCGAAGTCCACGTGGCTGCGAAACTCCGGAGTCTCCTCGTCCCTGTTCCACAAAACGTGAACAAAGGTATTGGCAAAACGCTTCATATCTGTCTCGTCGAACACTATCCCCTGACGGTAGGCACGTATTACGAACTCGATATCTAGATTGGCGTGCCCGGTGTCCTCGCGACGTCCTTTCACCTTGTAGTCCCACAGATAAGCGTCGGCAGGCTTATGGCGCCTCAGATCATCCTTGAAGAACTGGGCCATCTCCAAAGCCGTCTTTAAGTAGAAGTCCGGCAGGTCCAGATTTTTCCCTATATAGTGGGGTGACTGTGAGACCTCTTGCAACACGAGGCATAGCGTTCCGAACGCCAGATACTGATTGTGGGGAATATTTCGCCAACCACCCCACTCGCGCAAGTGGGTCTCCGTACCCCGTTCGGCGTTCCGGCTCGCATACCACTTGGTCACAACGTTGCCTTCGATCGTATCCAGGTAATGGTCCGCTTTCTCCTTGAATCTCTCATGAAGGCCCGGATCTGCGTAGATCGCCTTGACGAATTGCACAATCGCGCCCGACACGTGGCCGTCGTGGACCAGGAATTCATCATACTGATCGGTATATTTCTTCGAGCCCCAACCTTTGAAACCGTCCTTGTAACCTGGCCAGTAGTCGTTGCCCTGGTCCGGGACATCCCTCATCTGTTCGATCAGATTATCAATTCTCACCACAGTATGGTCCAGCCACCTGGGATCCTTTTTCGCCCGGTACATTGACAGATAGGAATACACGGGATAAGTGTAGGTCCACCCGGGTGAACCCTTCGCTCGATCGTACAGGCCAACATTAGGATTGTCGTACCTGGACTCGAATTCTTTGTACCAATCCACGCCGATTTCGGATTGTCCTTTCTTCCGTACCTCCGTTGTCACAGGTTCCTTAGAGGCACGGGTGAGGCTGCCAAGCAAGACCGCAATCACTAAAATGGACCCACTCATTATTACGAATTTCAGCATGACCTCGCCCCCTCGTCTTAGCCCTTCGCCACCTAGGGAGGGCCAGATCGCTACCTAAATATCCAAGAATAGAAAAACCCAATACGCCACAATCAACAGTATGACAAAGACATCGCTTTTGGACAAGTCTCTGAATCTGAACTGGCTAAAGTGCCTCCGTGTGAAAACAGCGAGTGCGCAGTTGCAATCATCGGCGGTAAGAGTGCAAGGATGGCGTAAATGCTGGGAATTGAACTGCAAGTGCGACCAGGTTTTGGAATAGGTCTTCGCGGAAGGGCTAGGGATCGAGGTCGCTGCCCATGCCGGAATGGGCAGCGACCACCGTACACCCTTCATCCAGGGCCGGCAGCAGACCTGCTGGGTCCGTTAGCGCGTGGCCGGTCACTTCGGAGGAATGTTCTGGTCCTGTGTACACCATCAGTATCGTCCCCAGCTCGGCGACACGGCGGTAGAAGGGTCGCAAACGCTCGTCCGTGGGATTCACATCCTGCGTCTGTAGGTGGACCTCCACGACGTAAGCGCCACGCTCATTGCATCGCTCCAAGTCCTCGGACGTCTCGTCGCTTCGGATTGATCGAAGCACAGGGAACAAACAGCTCTGGTTTTTCTTTGACGGCGCTGAAGAGATACGTGTTGGGCACATAGAAGTTGGTCGACTCGAAATCCTGGTAATATTGTCGGCCACGTGTCTTTGACGAGTTGCAGGGACGGCCTCAGCCAGCCGCTTGCCAGCACAGAAAAGCAGCCGTACCTTCAGTGTGTCGACCCACACTTGAGGAAAACTACCAAGGATCCCAAATGCAATACGAAGTTGAGTCATCAATCAAGGTGCTCGCATCCGAAGGTGCATTCTCAGTCCCTGACCGCCAGGGCAGAAATAAGTGGGACGGTCCGTGGTGGCACAAGGCCATACTCTGCGAGATAGGCGAAGCCGATAAGATTCCCAGATCAGCCGTTGAACAGGCATCAAGACAGCTCAATCAAGGCGCATGGCCTAAGTTCGTGATCAAAGAACAAGATGTTCCACATAATGAGGACGACAAGGCAAAATGGACTGTTGTCACTGTGAGCTGGGCGTCTTCTATATGACCCTTTCCACAGGTGGCTGCGATGTAGATGAAGAACTGTCTTGGATTCGAGAGTGGTTCTTGAGAGACCAACTTTCGGATGGAGGCCTGAACTGTGATCCGGGCACCAACCTGAATTCGAGAAGGAATTCAATTGTATCCAGTTTGCCTCCTTTGGAAACATTATTACGCTTCACCAGACCGAATTACACGAAAGCAGAGGCGCGATTCCTGGATGAGGGAGCATGATATTTGATTGAGCATCGATTGGTATGCTCGAAAAAGACCGGCAGGGTCCTCAACGGAGAGTGGTTAAAACTATTCTTTCTTCGTTTTTTCGAGTATGAAACTTTAATTGGAATTTACTATATCGTAGAATGGTCTAAGCGAAGAAATAAGTCCCTGCCCGCAGAGGTCATAGAGGAGGG
>PAQK01000062.1 GCA_002709665.1 Gemmatimonadota bacterium
ACACGAGTATTGCTGGGAGTCGAGTTGGCCTCAAATCCCACCTCCCTGGGATGGAAGGGGCCGATCTCTTTCTGGGTACCGCCCCCTCGGTGAGGAGGGCGGAAGAGAATGACGATAGGCTGGATGAATTCTCTATGCCGATCGCACTGGTTCGACGACAGGGCACCAGGCCTCTTTCAAGTGAATACATAGCTGTCCACGAACCATTTGATGGTCAACATTGCATCACGCAGGTGAGCAGCGAGGCGAATCCGGCATCAGGGCGGGCAGTTGTCCTCAAGATAGAACACAATTCTGGTGTTGACTGGGTGGTGCGTAACCTTGACAGAGACAGCAGAATTCAAATTGGCGACCTATGTCTCGAAGGTAATCTAGGTTTTGTGCGCGAAAGGGAGGGGAAGCTGGTAGCGATGGGAATGCTGGACGGAAAGGTGCTTTCCTGGAAGAAGAGCAAATTGGCAGGTCCCGGTACCTACTCCGGGGTGATCAGGGGCGTGTTGCGCAAGTCAGCAGGTCACTCTTGCAATGCACTGGCTGCGGAAGGTGGGTTGCCGGAAGGCGAGGCATTTAAGGGTGGAACCGTGATTGCAAGATTTGGCGATGGCTCCACACTGGGGTACAGGGTGGAAGGCATAGTATCGGAAGGTGATATTTCGCACATCCTTCTTCGAGAAGACCCTGGCCTGGAGATGTACAAAGGCGGAGCAAGACACCTGTTCTGCCCGCGTTACGATATACCCGGAGAGATGACATTCGAGATTCGTGCAACGGGTTATGTCGCGTTTGTGGGTGGAAAACCAATGTTAGGCACGATTGGACCGGTATCCTTTGCAGCTGAATAGACACCTTCCTTTCTGAAGTGGACTGTGTCCAACGAAATTTCAGTTGAATCCCCAAATGGAATCCGTCCGAAACCAAAAGGAAAACGGAGTGAATCGATGGCAGACGAAGTCGAGGCACCATACGGAAGCTGGGTTTCCCCAATTACCACAGATCTGGTGGTGAGTGAATCGGTTCGACTGAGCCAGACGAAGCTCGTATCAGGAATTCTCTACTGGGTTGAGTCTCGTCCGGAAGAGGCAGGAAGGTGTGTGCTGGTTCGCAGACTTCCAACAGGAGAATTTGAGGACCTTACACCAGATGGATTCAGCGTTCGGTCTCGGGTGCACGAATATGGTGGTGGAGCCTATGCAGTTGGAGACGGATTTGTCGTTTTCTCAAATGATCAGGACCAGCGTCTGTATATACAGAAGTTCGGGGAAGAACCCACCGTTCTGTCACCGGACGGACTTCACAGATATGCGGATTTTGTCATAGACACCTGCCGATGCAGGGTGGTGGCTGTCTGCGAAGATCACACAAACGAAGGGTCAGAGCCAACAAATACACTCGTGTCGATCGATTTGAAATCAGGAAGGATCGAGACACTCGCTTCAGGTTATGATTTCTACTCATCTCCGTGTATGGATTCAGCCTGTCTGAGACTTGCTTGGCTCTGTTGGAATCACCCGAATATGCCGTGGGATGGGACGGAACTCAAAGTTGCCAATCTCAATTCGACCGGCGGTATCATTGAAGAGGATCATGTTGTCGGAGGAGTGGGCGAGTCAATATTCCAACCTCTGTGGTCACCAGAAGCAGTGCTGCATTTCGTTTCTGATCGCACCGGATGGTGGAACCTCTACAAGTCCTATGAAGGCCAGGCACAACCACTGGCACCAATGGAGGCAGAATTCGGTGTTCCTCAATGGGCATTCGGATTGTCTACCTTTGGATTTCTAGATGACGGCCGAGTTATAGCTGCCTATACCGAAAATGGAAACTGGAAGCTCGGCTGCCTGGATTCGGATGGGTTAGCTGAGCTGCCTATCCCTCACGCCAGCATATCTACTGTTTCCGTATGGGGAGACGAGATCGCCTTTATTGGGGGCAGTCCAACGCAGTCCAACGCAGTTACCCTTCTGAGCCTGAAAACAGGTCGCTATGAGTCGGTTCGGGGTTCCAGTATCGCAACTGTCTCCAAGGGTTTCCTGTCACAACCGGAGTCAATCTGGTTTCCAACTCAAGCAGGCAGAAAGGCACATGGTTTCTTCTATCCCCCTATGAACGAGTCATACTGTCCTCCACCTGGGGATTTCCCACCCTTGTTGGTCCTGAGTCACGGTGGTCCCACCGGAGCCACCACAAGTGAACTGTCCCTGAATATTCAGTTTTGGACAAGCCGCGGTATTGCGGTATTTGATATCAATTATGGCGGAAGCACAGGTTTTGGGAAGGCGTATCGTGCTCGGCTGGATGGAGAATGGGGATCAGTAGATGTTGACGACTGTGTCAATGGAGCCCAATATTTGGTTGATGCGGCCAGAGTGGACGGGGGAAAGCTTGCGATAAGAGGTGGGAGCGCTGGTGGATATACTACGCTATCAGTACTGACCTTTCGTGACCTGTTCAGTGTCGGCGCAAGTTACTATGGTATAAGTGACTTAGAGGCCTTGGCGAAGGAGACTCACAAATTCGAGTCTCGGTATACGGATCGATTGGTTGGGCCGCTCCCAGATAAGCTTACCCTCTACAGAATGCGGTCCCCAATACACCACTACGAATCCCTCTCCGTGCCTGTCATCTTCTTCCAGGGCGTTGAGGACCGTGTGGTTCCACCCAATCAAGCCGAAATGATGGTGAACGCACTCAGCAGTAAGGGTGTTCCTGTCGCATATCTTACCTTCAAGGGCGAACAACATGGGTTCAGACAGGCAGAGAACATCAAGCGTGCAATGGAAGCCGAATATTATTTCTACAGCCGCATTTTTGGCTTCGACCTGTCAGAGAAAATCACACCCGTAGAGATTGAGAATATCGCTTGAGGATGCCAACTGGAATTGACACTCCAGGAATCAGTATTCCAGATCGTGAGTAGCATAAAGGTTTGATTATAAAATCCCTTGGGTCGACAGTTCCTGGTTTGGATTGGTCTAGCGTAAACAAGCATTGGCAACTGGAGATAGCGAATCTGATCGAGGACCTTCGGTCCTATATTCTATCTATCCGGGAAGCGGACAAATCACGGGATTCAATTAAGGTGCTTGTCGGTGAGCGGGAGATCATCTTGACCGAATTGAAGGTGCCCCCTCACACCTTAAGAATAGGCGGGAAAATCAGTGATAAGGTCGAGGCCCAGTTGCTGAAGTTTGCAGGATTTGAAGAAACTCCCGCAGGCACGATAGAGATGGACAAGGCATGGGCAGAAGCCAGGATAGTGGCTGCAGAAGAAGGCAGGTCTCTCGAACTAAAGGATGTGGAGGGCAACATCAAGGCCAGTCCGATAGCTTCTGAAGGCTTGGGAAATGGCAGTTTTGAGTTGGAGGGCAATCGTTGATGTGGTCTCTGGCGGAATAGTGCCCGTGGAACCTAAGGGTTGCATTTCCGTCTCGGGTTTGTTATTTTTATTGTAAATAAGAAGTTAGCCGGATTGAGTTTTGCCCGGCCTCCTTTCTCCCCTTGTCGTTGCGGCCTCACAGGGCGGACCTTCCCACCCGTCTGGTGATAGACAGGCAACAACTGGCAGTAAGAAGCAGGCCGGGCATTTTTTTCGGCCAAATCCTACGAAGATACCCCGACACTCAACATTCCACCATCGACAGGCAATGCCACTCCATTAATGTTAGCACCTTGTTGGGAACTTAAGAAGGTCACCGCACGTCCTATGTCTTCGGGCGTGCCATATCTACGTGTGGGGATGACCCTTTGGTTCTTCTCGGGGGCGCTTCTGTGCACGGGTGCGGGGGACCCAAACTCGTGACTCGTGTCCATATAACCAGGTAGGACTGCGTTACATCTGATATTGTGCTCCGAGAGCTCACAGGCCATGCTCATTGTCAGCCTGAGAATTCCAGCTTTTGCAGTGCCATAGCAGGTGTCGTTCAGCCACGCGCGTTCCGCGTGAACAGATGAAATGCTGACGATGGAACCACCCTTGCCTTGGCGGACCATCTCCCGGGCGGCGGATTGGCTGCAAAGGAAAAATCCTTTCAAACATACATCAATTGTCCGGTCCCAGATTTCCTCGGTGATTTCCAAAAAGGGACGCCCCTCACCGAAATAAGGGTTATTCACCAGGATGTCCATTCCATCGAATTGAGACACGAATTCGGTGATCATAGATTCCACCTCGGAGCAACTGGATATGTCTGCTTTAAAGAATGCAGACCTCCTACCAGCGGCCTCGATCAATTGAATGGTCTTGTCCGAGTCATCGTCCGGCTCAATGTCATTGATTCCAACGTCACAGCCCGCTTCTGCAAGAGCCTGCGCGATACCTCTACCGATGTTTCTTTTGCCGCCTGTTACCAGAGCTTTTTTTCCAGATAGGATCATGTGTACCTCACCCACTATTGATGGAGGAATTTCAACGACAGATAGCATAGGGATAGGATGCGAATGGTCGGCATTCCCGTCAAGTTGCAAAAATGTAGATCAGTACTGGGCCCGGGGGGGGGTAGGGATGGACAAGGTCGTCCGTAACTCGACCAGCTTACTGAGATCCGTTAGATTGGTTTGATAAGAAGTGGAATTACTCATGCTGAGCCGGGAATTGCTGCGTAATCAAGAAGGAGGGCAACGCATGATCTACAGAAACTTGTTGAGTTGCATTTTGGTGATCCTTTTTTTTGGCCAGGTTGAAGGAAGAGCACAAAGGGTCAACCAGATTCCCAACGGCGATGTGGGCGGTTGTGGCAACTGCCACATGAACTCGGCTGGTGGTGGAGCCAGGAATGCATTTGGAAGCGCCATTGAAGGCGGCTTCCTGTCGGGTGGTAACGTTACCTGGAACGCTACTCTTGCTCGGTTGGACTCAGACCAAGATGGAGCCACAAACGGCGAAGAACTGCAGGACAGCGCGGGGAGCTGGACTTCAAGTCAGGCGGCTCCCGGTACCCGGTCTCTGGTAACCAATCCTGGCGATGCGAACAGCACGCCGGCGCCCACGAACGTGGCGCCGGTTTTCAATTCCCTGACCAGTAAAAGTGTGAATGAAGGCGAGGAACTCTCCTTCGCTGTTGCCGCCACAGACGCAGATGGAGACCGCTTGACTTACTCGGCCTTCGGATTGCCCGAGGGCGCCAGTTTCGAAGGTGAGACATTTGTCTGGACACCTGGTTTCACTGCCTCAGGTCAGGGATATGAGGTACGATTTACAGTGAGTGACGGTGAGGCATCAGACGTGTTGGCCTTGTTCATCACGGTGGAAAATGTTGACCTGCCTGTATCCATAGACACATTTACTCCGGCTAGGTCGGTCGTGCTTGGAAGCTCGGGAAGTGTGCTCGAGTTTGGCGTAACCGCGGCGGATCCGGACGATGACCCCGTGAGTTATGTCTGGAATCTGAATGGTGAAGATCTGGAAGACACCAGTTCGTCGATAAGTGTTACCGTTTCAGATGGAGATTCCGAAGACCGAATTTCGGTTACAGTATCCAGCGGTGGCGATCCTGTGGTGCAATCCTGGATTGTGGGCAAAAGGCTCAAAGGCGATTTCGATGGAAATAATCTGGTGAATTTGAGCGATTTCATTTCTTTTGTCCAAGTCTTTAATACACGTGCAGGAGATCCCACCATCGAGAGCAAATTCGACCTGAACGGAAACAATTCTGTCGACTTAGGCGATTTTATCGAATTCGTCAAATACTTCGGACTGCCATAAAGGATGATGAGATTTATTGGCTTTTTTCTGGCCCTGGTGGTGATTCATCCGGTTTGTGACGCTTTTGCTGCAGGCATTACAGGTCGATTCACCACCGCGGCTTATACTTTCGAGAGATCGAATCCTGACACGGTAAGCCAGGGTAATTTCCGTGTATTCCAGTCCGCCCGATTCAGGGTGATGGCCTGGGGACGTTCCGAGCTGTCCCTGCAGACCTATGCTCGCGGATCACTCGACCTGATCAATCAGTCAGGTAACGATCCTCGCTACAGGCTATTCCATGGGTATCTGCGATGGCAGGACAGCAAGGATCGTTTCGTGCTCACTGGCGGAAGGCAGCTTGTAATGTCCGGTGTGGGGTTCGGCAGAATCAATGGCATTCGGGTTAAGGTGGCACTTTTCCGAAGGGGACAATTGGACACATACCTTGGTACTCTCGTAGACATTGGGAGTGCCGGAGTGAGGAGTTGGGGTGACGGGCATATGTTTGGATCACGCCTGTCGACCACCTCGATATTCGATACGCAACTGAGTGCCAGTTTTTACCGACGCAGCAGAAGGACAGATCCTTTTCTCAGCCCTGTCCGGTTGGCTGCCGGTTTGGGAACCTTGGAAATTCAACCCGGAGAGGTCGAGCAGCAAATGATCGGGTTCAACCTTCAAAAGGGGCTCGGAAGTAGATTCAGTGTCTATGGCCGATGGGATCTGAGCACTCCGGATGGAGTTCGTACAAGAAGGGCAGAAGGAGTCTTAAGATATCACAGCAAAGGGCTCACATTGTCCGGCGAGTGGTTCTACCGGGAACCTTATATCGACCGGAACAGTGTGTTCAGCCTTTTCGCCCAGAGCAGCAACCAGGAGCTCTCGGCGCGTGGCAATTACAGATTCAACCGTTTCCTGGGCTGGTTCGGCGAGTTCTCCAGAGTCACATACGAAGGCGCTGATGGATACCGTCTCAATTTGGGGATCAATGTTTTGAACGGCTATGTGGGGTATATTCGGCGCCGCGGCTTCGGCGGGGTGTCGGACGGATTTACGGTGAACCTGAGATACAGGCTGCATAGGGAGCTATGGACAAGCGGCGGACTCCACTACTCCCGCTTTAAGTTGTTTCATGGGAGGTGTCGATCGAAGCAGAATATTGAGTTCCACTATTGGTTTGGATTACAGGCCAAGTCGTCATCTAACCCTGAGTTTGCAGGGCCAGGCTCTGTCTCAAAATTTGAATCTGTCGACAGCCGCAAATCCGTTTCCGGGTCTTTCTAGGGACTTCAGATTTTACTTCAAGGCCAGCACGTGGTTCTTCCACCGAACCCATAGGGAGGGTACAAAGTGAGTGCCTTTCTTATTGTTCTGATCCTTCTGGAGTGGCCCATTTCCGCAACGGGGTCGGATGAAATTCCGGTGACCATACCTGAGCAGGACCGCCGCGGCCTAATAAATTTTTCCCATCAATACCACCTTCAGGACTTGGGGATCTATTGTACCGATTGCCATAAAGGCGCCACATCGAGCATGTTGGCAACTGACAACATATTACCAGAAAAAGAGGGTTGTGTTGATTGTCACTTGAAGGAGGTCGAAGACAAGGAACAGTGCGGGAAGTGTCACAAAGCCGGCGCGGAGCAGATCCCATTCGAAAATCCAGAGAGAGTGATCGACTTTCCACACAAATTTCACCTGGAAAGTACCGATCTGACCTGCCAGGATTGCCATGTGGGAATGGAAAAGACCGATTACGCAAGCCGTATCCACTGGCCGACTATGCCTGAGTGTCTGTCATGTCATCAGGATTCCGAGGCGCCAGCAGACTGCAATCTCTGCCATCCGAGAGTGGAGGTCATCCGACCACAGACCCATAGAGCGGACTGGATACACGAACACGAACAGCATGCCAGGTCGACCGATATGCCCTGTGCGCAGTGTCATCAAGACACATGGTGCGAGGATTGCCACGCCGGAGCAACGACACTGGATCTTCAGAACGCTATGGATCGTATACCTTCTGGCGGCCCGCAAATCCGGGGTAGGACTGGACAGATTATCCAACGTCAGCACGAATTGAATTACAGATTTATCCATCCGTTGGACGCAGTGGGTAAAGAACGCCAGTGCGCTACGTGTCATACAAAACAGTTTTGCGTGGAATGTCACCGGATAGAAGGGGATGAGAATCGCTTCAAACCCATTTGGCACGGTCAACTTCCAGGTGTTCCCCAGCCCTGGGTTCTGATTGGTGTAGGATCTGGTGGCGGACGGCACGCGGCCTGGGCGCGAAGGGACATGGAGCGTTGTGTGGCCTGTCATGATATGGAAGGAGACGACCCCAGCTGTATTCAGTGCCACGTTGATTTCGATGGGGTTAAGGGTACCGATCCCAGGACACATCCGAGCGGTTTCGCGAGCACCATCGGCGAGGGGGAATTCCACAGCGATCCTACGTCGCTATGTTATGCTTGCCACATCAACACATCAACATCCGGGACGGGGTTCTGTGGGTACTGTCATCTTTAGACCTATCCAACATTTTCTGCTGATTGTGGTGGTTTTTGGAGGCTGCAGCACATCTCAGGATCCGGTGAAAGGCTAACGGGCCTGAATCTCAAAACAGCGGTGTCTTACACTGAATTATTTGATCCAACAGCAAGCAAGAATGGGCCGCAGTTTATTCCTGGCATTCCGGTCAATATTTTCCTGGTCTAGAAGTTAGAGTGCGCGGATCGAAACTCCCAAGCGGTATTAGGGGGAACGCATGCCCCTCGGGAGACCGCCGCTGAGTGCTAACGAACTGGCAGGCATAAAAACATGGATCCTTGAGGGGTCGTTGCGCACAGTAGCTCCACCGGTGCCGCCCATTATCTTAGAGGCCACCTCTGTTGACAGCGTTCGCCTGGAGGTCCTGTTTAGTGAGAAGTTATCAGGGTCTACTGTTAAAAATGCTGTGAACTACCATATACTCGTGGAAGTTTCAATACTCTAAGCTGCCTTGGTTTCGGGTAAACGTGTGATGGTGACCACAGATTTATAGTAATTGGGTGTGACCTATACCCTTGTGGTGTCTGGTTGGAGAGATCTCACAGGTGTCTTCATAGCAGCAGAGAGGGGAACCCGTGGAAGTTTCAGATTCACTCCCGAAATATCACTGTAGGATCAGATCCAACCCATATTCAATTTGAGCTGTGCGTTTGTGACCTGTCACGCCAGCAGCGCCACCTTTCCGCCCGAACAGGTTCTTATTCTGGAGTCATGTGTCTCCAGAGAGAATCTGGTCGGGAAGCCCAGTAAGGAAAAGTTCACTCTTCAGCTGGTCGAAACCGACACCCTGGTGAAAGCTATCTCCTTCAGAAACTTGAAGGCCAAACAGATATTTTGGGCGAGCATATGCCTCTCGGTGGCCCATATCTCTCGCCTTCTCAGATAAACCGTGGCGTGAAAAGAGCATTCCAGTCAGGCCGCATAGTGGTCCTGGCTTTTGATCTTTATAGGCTTGACCTGGGAGGGGAGATTGTTGTATGATTAACTCAAGAAAGGACTTAACCGTATGGTCAAGCTTCTTGGGGGCGCATTTCTCATGGCCCGAATCGCCTGTCACAGATTGGATATCAGTTGGGGTTTGTGTTTTCAGCACTGGCGAAACAGACCCATCGTGGAGGTGGTTTTGGAGAGCCGAGCCCAGAGACGGCAACGTTTCATAGAGCGTCTGAATTTGATATACCCATTTTGAATGCTAATGAAAGGAAGTTGGTGGACACATCAGAGGTGACCCTTGGTCACTGGGGCAGCTTTACAAGCGCATTCTCGCCCCGCGTCCTAGGAATCCATTTTTCCACCGTAGATTCAAACCTTGGTGGATACAAATTCTAGGTGCGAATTGCCAACTTCGACCTACTCAGGGGCAGATTCAAAGACTCGCTCGTTCGTATTCTGTTGGAGGGCCATCAGGTTCGAGAAATTGCGCCAGAGTTGAGCGAAGATGCGTTGGGGGTAGATCGTGTGGATGGCATGGAAATATTCGCAGTGGCCGATGCGCACCACGGATCCAGAAGTAGCGAATCAATAGAGACCTGGGAAGAGACCTGGGATTTGATGTTCCCGGCAAGAAGCTAAGTATCTGGTTGGGCGACAAGAAATTCCACCCACGGTTTATCGATACAGGATGTGAAGATGTCAGATACCGAAGCTTTTTCCTGGTGACGAACGGCATACTCACACACCCTCGCCACAGACTCAGGGCATTGATTGACAAATTGAGTTCCGAGGACGATCTGGACGATCTTTCGCGAAGAATCGCTGAGGACTTTGCTACAGGTGGAGATGATAATACCTCTTTTATCCTGCTCAGGGGTTCGCAGGAGAAGGGTTCGACATAATGTGCTTGTTGACGATTGTTAGCTTTCTATTGATGCTTGCATCTGAAGGGTCAGCACAGAAGCCCAAGGTTTGGAAGGCTGAGGTAGATCGAATATTCGAAGAGGCGCAACGGTTCCATCTGGGCATTGAAAGGCCAACAAACCTGAAACAGGCGATTGACCTCTACAAGCAGGTTCTGAAACTTGATCCCAATCACACCAACACCTACTACAATCTTGCAGGAATTCGGTTTGCTCAGAATCGCTACGACCTGGCTGTCAAGAACTATAAGCAGGTTATCAAGCTCGCGCCGGAGGACGGACATAGTTACAACAATCTGGGTACCGTCTATGAACGTCAGGGCAAAGCGAAACTTGCCCGCAGATTGTACCAGCGGGCGATTCAGACGGATTCATCCGTGGCTATGGGTTACTACAATCTTGCGCGGCTATACTCAAAGGAGGATAAAACCGAAAAGGCGATGAGTCTGCTTGAGAAGGCATTAAGCATCGAGCCCGATAATTCCACCTTCGTAAATCAACACGCCCGTCTTGAAGGGGAACTTGGGAAGATTTCGAATACTACGGTAGGTCTGGTGGTAGGGGCTTTGGCAGGTGTTATCATCTTGTATTCTCTACTGGCCAAGGTGAAAGGGGTGTGATATGAGGGCAGTTCTTATGGTTACAGTCTGGTTTATTGCGGTAGTCTCGACCTGGGCCCAGACTGAGGTGCCTCATCTGGATCAAACGCCATTCGACTTGGACACGACAGAGGTCGAAACCATACCGCTGGAACTGCAGGCAGCGGTTGAGGCGATGGAGACAGGAGATTATGCCGCCGCCGCCGCAGAGCTGCAGGGAATTGTCGTCCAAGACTCCACAAATTTACCGGCCCTGAGGCTATTGGCGAGCTCGCTCACACATCTGGACGCTTTTGTGCAATCGGTTCAAATCTGCCGAAGGATCGCAGAAATTGATTCCTCAGGCGCAGGAGCCCTTGCGACAATGGGTTTTCTCCACCAAAACCAGGGCGATTACGATTTGGGTGAAATGTACTACCTGCAGGCAATTGGCAAGGATCCTAACATCATCCAGGCGTATCAAGGGCTAGGGTGGATCTATCTGCAGAGGCGACAGCTGCAACTTGCGTTCGAGATGGTGACACAAACTACGGAACGTGCTCCAGACTACGCACCAAATTATGTGTTAATGGGACGCGTGTTGACAGCACAGGGGTTCTTTGAGAATGCTAAGAGAGAGTATAAGAGGGCATTTGCACTGGATCCAAAGCTAAGGGCTCGGTATGGCATATTGTTGCAGGAATTGTCGCTAAGACATAGATTGGCACGATGACTGCATTTACTGGAGTTGGCCGATAACCTAGTGATTACTTCTACTTGGGGTGAATATGCTGGACATGGATTTGGGCGCACTTGGACTATCTCCACTGCTTGTGGGCTTGAAGCAAGGGGAAATCGAAGCCCTTTTGAGTTTGGCGTTGAAGGAGGGATATGCACCTGGTGAGGTCGTGGTCGAGGAGGGCACTCCCGGAGATACGATGTACATGGTGAAATCAGGTGGGGTTACGGTTCACAAAACAGAGAAACAGGGCAAAGAGATTCAACTTGCTTCATTGGAAAGCGCGGGAGATTTCTTCGGTGAGATGGTATTCGTAGACGTAATGCCCCGCTCCGCAACCGTGCGAGCAAACTCTGCCTGTGAACTACTAGCCTTCCCTCTAAATACGCTGAAGGAATTCTTCGTAGGTCACCCCGATGCGCACCTCGCAATGGTACTGAATATTGCACGGGTGCTGTCTAAGCGTTTGAGGGATGCAGACGAGGTTATTGTAGAACTCAAAACCGGCGGTAAANTAGGGTAGGGAGATCCTGCTTATTTCAGCGAGAAATTGATGGGCATGATCATCCAGACTTTTCGGCGTTCACCTTCATGCCTTCCGGGTCTGAAGCGAAATTGGCTGGCAGCCTCTAACGCAGCGTCTCTAAAGATCTTCGGACCGCTCATCACCTCAACCTTTTCAACATTCCCCTTCTTGTCTACCAACACTCTGACCCTGACTTNACCTTCCTGTTTGGACTTATGCGCTGATTTTGGATATTCAGGGGCAACAATACGAATGGGATGTGGTTTGTACTCGATTTCCGAGATGTCAAGGGGATCGTCAGAGGGTGGCCCCATAGCCACAGGTCCTCTTATTCGCAGGTCCAGGGGAATGCTGTCCAGATCCAACTCTGTGGTCTCGATCGTTACGTCTTCGGGAACGTCTTCACCCTCCACTGCCAGAGGTACGCTGGGTCTGGGTGGTGGTGGTGGACGTTGAGTTTGAGTGGTTTCAGGAATGTGGGAGACATGAATAACAGGTGTGGGTGGTGATCCCATCACTACCGAAGGATGGTGTTCCGGAAACACAAGGAAGAAAGCGATTGATAGACCCAACGTGGATGCTGCCGACTGCACCATTCTCCTGCCGTAGGATCTTTTCAGATCCATCTCCGGATTCCGAATACGTGCTCTGATCCGGACGCCAGTTTGCCTGTCCGTGAGGAGCCGCCTGAATTTCTCCTGGCGCTCTCTTGAGCCCGCAAGCAACGTAAGCAGAGAATAAAATCTAACGTGGATGATCTTCATTTGGCAGTTCTGGATCAGCTTTCAGTGAATTTGGTGCGAGGCAATCGGGGGCGTCTCTCACAGAGTAGACCCTTGATCAACAAAAAAGTTCCGGGCCGATGGCTTCACCAGCCCGGCCCGGCAGTTGAACTCCTNNAAATTCGAATAAATGTAGAAAAGTTCATAGCTTATGGATTTCGTGCANTTGCCCTAATTTAGTTGAGTTCGTCCAAAAGTCAAGGGTAATTTTGCTGCATATTTGCGAACGGATGAAGGGAACCTCGGGGGTGCCAATTTTGTATGAGGCAAGGGATGTTCCGGTCAGAATCGATATTCGGCGTGATGACGCCGAAATGGAAATTGAGTGGAAGGCGGGGAACACTCATCGCCTTCCTCTGGAAGTCGTAAGGGGTNTTTGTCCCTGTGCCGTGTGCGTGGCGCAGCGCAGCAGCGAAGTTCAGCGCTNAGATCTTCATGTCCTCTCTGCTGAAGAAGAGAGCATTACCACGAACGTGGCAGGTGTAACGCCTGTTGGCCGTTATGCCATCCAGATCAAGTGGTCGGATGGTCACGATACTGGGATTTACACATTTGACTATCTGAAGAGTTTGTGGGATGAGAATGTTGACAGTCAGGGGTGAATTAGGCTGCCCTTAAGGGTAGTAAATCTATACATGTCTTGGCAGTCTCTGAATCCACCCAGGCTCTGGNGGGCGCAAATGCGCCTCCACAGGTGCCCGATTTCGATCAGGAGGGTTGTAGGGAGCAAGACTTTCTACCTGCGAGATGGGATCTGGAAGGATGTGGGCTATCCAGTTGACGATATGACCCTGGACTACAAGTTCGGAAGTGAACGCTATTTCAGGCTGGTAGCCAACTACCTGAAATAGCACCCTATCTGCCTCTAGGGCAGGAAGTGATATTCAGGCACGATGGTGTCAACTACCGAGTAGGCCCCAACATTCAGGAGCTGGGTGGAGAACGGGCTGATTTCTACGGTAATGGGCGAGTAGATCTATCGGACTTTCTGAAATTTGCGAGGGCCTACGGCAAGAGTCTTGGACAGACTGGGTAGGAAGTAAGATTTGATCTGAATATCGACGAGTCCATCTCTTACGACGACTTTTTAATATTTGCATCCCTCTACGGCGGGCGTTAAGTCCTGATTATAATTGGAAGATCCGTATTCCTTCAGCAGTGGCCGAAGTACCCAGTTTGGGGCTTTGGCCATTTGCCATTTATTGTGGTGCTTGCGGTTCCTGGGAACTTCCAATCCTGGATTTCGTTGACAATATGGCACTCTGAGTACCATATTTATTGATGAGACCATAAACTAGGAGGGAACTATGACGACGGCTACAAGACAGGCCGTATCAGATAGAGTGATGGGTCCGGNGAATGAACCGCTACCCACAAGGTTGCTGGGAAACACGGGGGAGCTGGTTCCCATTCTTGGCCTGGGGACGGCACCGGGCGGTATGGGTTTGTCAGACGAGGATGNCATCACACTTTACCACAGGGCAATTGATGAGGGAGTCACATATTTGGACACCGCACCCGGCTATGGTCGGGCGCATAAACAACTATCCTCTGTTCTGTCTGAACGAAGAAAGGAAGTCTTTCTGGTAACCAAAGTGCCAGCTGACGATGGAGACAAGGCACTTGAAATGCTCCACGAGGGACTTCGAGATCTTGGCGTAGAGCAGGTGGACTTGACCTTTGTTCATTCAATGGGAAACCGGGACTTGGAGGTCGTTCTAGCAAAAGACGGGTCAATGGCGGCACTGCAAAAGGCAAAGGCCTCTGGTTTGACGCGTTACGTGGGGTTCACCGCGCACAATGCCGCCTGGAAGTCCGTAAGAATGCTTAATGAGGCGGATGTAGACGCCGTGATGTTGGCCATGAATTTTGCGGATCGTCATACATATGGTTTCGAAGATAAAGTGCTCCCGCTGGCANCAAAAAAAAATGTAGGCGTATTGGCCATGAAGGTCTACGGNGGAGCGCTNGACATGAAATATGAAAAGCCCGAGAGATCCGCATTGTCGGTCCACGGATACNAGGACCACCGCACTGCCCTGAACTACGCCCTCGGATTACCTGGAGTAGCCAGCGCGGTGGTGGGTGTGTTCAATGATTCTGAGTTGATGAATAATATCGCGTGGGCGAAAAAACACACGCCGGTTGAGGACGCCTCTGGCCTACTAGAACAGGGCAGGGAGGTCGCCAAGAAGCTGGGTGANCACTTTGGCCCCGTCGACTGATAAATTTACNTACAATACTGAATTTTCGATTTGCCTGCACTACAGGGGAAGGCTGCCGGGTCTCTCCAGGGAACTGACCAAAGGGCGGAGACCAGAATGACATACTCAAGCATGGCTAGGTTTGCGTGCATAACGCTTGCCGCCATAATAATTGGTTGTGGAAAGGTGGAGGAATCGCCGACAGGCAGTTCTTCACCCACATCGTTTGGCGAAACAGGAAAGCTGAATTTGCCCAGAAGGGGCCATACGGCTACCTTGCTCTTTGACGGAAACGTCCTGGTCGCCGGAGGCAGCCAGGGAAGTACAGGGGGACCGGACAATCGGATTGCGACCTCCGAGATCTATGTGCCGGCCACAGGCCGGTTCCGGGTTACGGGGAGCCTCCCAGAGGGGCGCTCCGATCACGTGGCGGCACTTCTGCAGGATGGTCGAGTGTTATTGGCGGGAGGGGGCGTCGCGCCGCTTGCGCTATACGACCCGCAGACATCCGGGTGGCGTCACCTGGATGCGAGCACGGAGCTGACCGTACTACGCTCAGCAACTCGACTGGATGGTGGGCGCGTGCTTCTCCTGGGAGACGCAGTCAATTTCGCCGAGATATACGAACCGGAAACGGGCAGTTTGAGCAGAACCGGACAGGTGGGTACACCACGGGTTGGACAAACGGCAACATTGATGCCAGATGGTAAGGTGCTCATAGCCGGAGGGGGCGTATTCTCGCTGCTCGCCGAACGTTTTGAGCCAGCAACCGGGATATTCATAGGACTGGCGAACGCAAATCTTCAGACGGAAAGGTTTGGCCATACCGCCAACTTATTGGGAGATGGCACCGTCTTGCTTACCGGCGGAAGTCGTCGAATTCCGGGAGGGCTATATACTCCTGTATCCAGTACCGAAGTCTTCCATCCGAACTCCGAGAGATTTACGCGGGGTGGCAGCCTGGGAAGCAACAGATTTGGACATACCGCTACACTACTAGATGACGGAACAGTCTTGATCGTTGGCGGATCAGATTCAGACGCTGAGATTTACGACCCGTTATCAGGGACCTCACAAAGTGTAGGGCCAAATGAGGGGCGGATTCGTATCGGAGCCACTGCCACGAAACTCCCTGACGGTCGAGTGTTGTTTGTTGGAGGCGTCAACTCAGACTTTGTCCTCCTGACGAACGGTTTGATTTTCAATCCATAGCGAGTGTCACAGACTAGATTGCCAACCAGGGGCGCAGTATTATGCGCCCTTACGATTTATGGGGTGGGAAAATGGGTGAGTATCAAAGGGTAGAAGCTTACAATTCTGGTCTTTGTCAGGAAGACCTGATTCGCAAGACAACCATAGTTATTGCCGGGCTCACGGTTGTGGCGGCGTGTGTGGTGACAACTTTCCTGGAGTTCAGCTCAAGATCAGCACACATGGCGATGGCCAACTTGCCATTGGTGGTTTTACTCCCATTCGTGTTCTGGCTATTGACAAACGTCTTCCTGAAACGGTTTCTACCCAGATACTCGCTCACCTCCGGCGAACTACGAATGATACTGAGTATGCTGTGGGTGGGCGGATCTTTCGCAGGGTATAACTGGATCACCCAGTGGGTTGGCGCAATGGCAGCTCCTAGATACTATGCCTCCCCAGAAAACAGGTGGCAGGAGCTCATTTTTGAATACTTACCGTGGTGGATGTTTCCATCGGACTTTCCTGGAGTAGTGGAAGGATTCTTCCTCGGGCTTGAGGAAAATGCCTCTACGCCCTGGGGCGCCTGGTTCGGACCAATATTTTGGTCGATGTCCGCTGGTATGGCCATGACAGTGATCGGATTGGGTATTACCGCGATTTTCCAGAAGCAGTGGGTAAGCCACGAGAGGCTAACCTATCCGCTCGCTCAGGTACCAATAGACCTTACGGAGGGATTCGATCGTAAACGAGGTTGGGCACCGGTAGCCCGGAGTTGGGTCTTCTGGACCGGATTCGGCATTGCTGCCCTGCCGCTTTTGTGGAATCTCATCGAGTATTGGACGCCAGCCTTTCCACGAATGGCGATTTTTGACGCTTACTACGGTCCCAGCGGACCTCGGGGGGCGGAGCTTTCACGATACCTGCAGCCGTTTTCTTACCGTCTGCTGCCCACTGTAATAGGATTCACCTTTCTCTGCGACCTAAACATTCTGTTCAGCATCTGGTCGCTTTGGCTTGGTGGTCAAGCCGCCCTCTACGGGATGGGCAGGATCGGTTTCACCCTGGGGTTGGCCGGTCAGGAGGCAAAACCGGCAGCAATCCTGGGTNTCTTCACTCATGGTGTTAGCATGGGGCTTGTCATTTGGTCTGTTTGGGTGGCCAGGGGACACCTCAAACGTGTATATAACCAGATTGTGAGACCAGAACAAATTCAGACCGAGACCGTTATTCTGACCCCCAGACTTGCCGCGTTGTCCATTGTGGGCGGCGGATTATACATGGTATTCTGGTTGTACAGGGCAGGTTTCAGTCCAGGAATCGGGGTGGTTTGGCTGACCCTCTTCTGGGCAAGCATTCTGGTGGTCATGAAGTTCCTATCTGCGAGCGGATTCGCGTATCTCTTTCCCAGCTTCGGCAATTCGGCACTGGACATTACGATAGGTGCCAGCCAGATTCCCGAATCCACGCTTGTTGGCATGCGGCTTGTGAACTGGCGACTGCTCGCAGGTTGGCGATTACCTGCGGCATTGCCACACGTGGACCGTTTGATGGAAAAGGTCAAGCCTGTTGGTATTTATGTGATCGGTGGCGTAATTGTCGGTCTCCTGGCCAGTGTCCTCTATACCGTTTTTATCTGCTATGCCGAAGGAGGCACCACCTTTCGTACCTGGTCTCTTGTTGGTGCACCCCTGGGGATGTACGAAGGGATTGCCAAGGTAGTGGCGGACACGGACAGGACGGTTGCGGATCCAGGCAAGATCGGTGTCTGGGTGTTTGGGGGCATGGTAGCGGCGGTGATACAGATTCTTCAGAGCCGTTTTTCCTGGTGGCCGCTCCACCCACTAGGAGTTATGCTGATGTCCAGCGGATATGTCCGGCTGTATGTCCTAGACATCTTTCTGGTCTGGATGGCCAAGCTGCTGGTGCTCCGGTTCGGAGGGATCTCATTGTACCGACAGGTGAAGCCCTGTTGCTACGGCCTTATCGTAGGGTATGTGTTCGCAGTGGGTTGCTCATTCATCATCGACCTGATATGGTTTCCTGCAGGTGGACATTACATACACGGATATTGAGACGTGCAGTAGGCGTGAGTCGAGAGTCGAGGTGCGGTATTCGTGAGGATGTGGAAAGACACTGAAAGATGATGGAAGGAGCGACTGGTGGCGGGAGCAATTGACATTCGGGATGTGTCGAAAGTGTTTCAGACAGACAGCGGCGATGTGGTGGCCTTGGAGAGTGCTTCCCTAACCATTGAACCGGGANAATTCGTTAGTATCATAGGCCCCTCTGGCTGTGGAAAGACCAGCCTGCTCCGCATAGTGGGAGATCTCGAGACACCTACATCGGGGACTCTGACGGTAGTTGGCGTGTCACCCGCTGAAGCAAGGATGAAGAGGGAGATCGGGGTGGTTTTCCAAAGCCCGGCATTGCTGGACTGGCGGACAGTGGAAGAGAATGTGAGACTNCCCGCCGAGGTGTATGGCGAAGATCAGGTGGCCGTACGTGTTGGAGAGATGATAGATACTGTAGGTTTGGCGGGTTTCGAGAGGTCATACCCGCGGGAGCTTTCAGGAGGCATGCAATCGAGGGTTTCCATCGCAAGGGCTCTCACATATCGGCCTTCAGTGCTTCTTATGGACGAACCATTCGGTGCTCTGGACGAGATTACACGAGAGAGAATGCAGTCTGAATTGATCCGGATATGGGGGGAAACCAGGCCGGCTGTGCTATTTATTACCCACAGCATTCCCGAAGCTCTGATACTTTCCGACAGGGTAGTGGTTATGTCCCACCGACCTGGGAGAATCGTAGAGGATCTCAATGTGGAGTTTTCAAGACCCAGGTTGGGGCCGATCCGGACTGAGAGACCGTTTGTTGAAATGGAAGCGCAGCTCAGGCAGGTGCTTGAGCAAGGTGATTCCGATAGTGTTTCCTAGTCAAGGCTCCCAGCAGTGTCTAGGAACTGGTTGGTATAAAGATCCGCAATGGGTACTTTCTTTTCGATGAGATTCAAATCGAAGAGGATGTCCTGGGTATGGAGCCACCGCGAAGTGGTCTGTGAGCCTAGACCAGAAATCTCAACATCTTTGCTATGTAGTATGGGTATTAACTGGGTAAAATTCGCGTGATTGAAGGTCACGTCACTTTCCGGAAAGGCTCTCGTGTAGATCCTAACGGCTTCAGCGGGATTGTCGATGGCGTGAGCCCAACCCTCGAGTGAGGCCTGCACAAATGCCCGGACGACCTCCGGGTGTTTTTTTATGTACGTTTCATTTGCGATTATGTTTGTGCTGTATAGGTCAATCCCATGGCTTGCGAGGGATATTCGATTCACCGCCATCCCCCTGAGCTCTACAGTGACCGGCTGATCCTCGGTGTAGCCCAGCATCGCGTCGACTTGCCCCGCAAGGAGTGGACCGGGGTTAGACTCGGTCATCCCCATTAGTTGGATGGACTGTTCCGTGATGCCAACTCGCCTGAGAAATGCCTGGAATTCTCGGTGTTTGGTTCCGCCGATATTTACACCGATTCGTTTGCCAACCAAGTCTCTAGGTTTGGTGAGGTCTCGTTCTTTCAGAGAGTAAACAACAACAGGCGAATGCTGGTTGATCATCGCCACGGAAACGACAGGGATGCCCTTTGTGCGTGCCATAACCGTGGCCGATCCGCTGGACACACCATGCACATAGGTGCCGTTGCCTACGAGCCGGGCGGTGGTCGGGGCACCCTTGCCGGCCAAGATTTCGACTGCAAGTCCCCGAGCTGTGTAAAGACCCTTCTCCTGGGCTACCAGGAAACCTGCGTGTTCCATCTGTGTTTTCCAGTCCAAGAGGAGCTGGATTTTTTGTCCGGGTGGTTGCGGCGAGGAACAGGCGAAAAGCATCAAGGCTAAAAGGACGTATCTCAGCATTTTGGCTTCCTATCTGGTATCGTTCTGTCTAACGTGTCAATTGCTCTGGAGACCCACCCCATCGACGCAAAAACAACCGTTCCAATCCGTCCACAATAAGGAACAAGGATGTTCCCATAATCCCAAGGACAACAAGAGCGGCGAACATGAGGTCCGTAGCAAACTCGGCATTGGCAACCTGTGTCAGGTGGCCCAGACCGGCACTGGCACCTACGAATTCCCCAACCACTGCGCCGATAACGCTTAATGTTATGCACATTTTCAGAGCTGCAAACAGGTAGGGAACCGCGTTCGGAAGCCGCACCTTCATAAAGACCTGACGCTGATTGGCAGACAGCGCCCGCATCAAATCCAGTATCAAGGGATCAACCGAGAGCAAGCCTCGTGTTGTATTCACCACAACGGGAAAAAATGAGATCAATCCCGCGATCACGATTTTCGGGAGAATGCCGAAGCCGAACCATACCACAAAAACTGGGGCAAGCGCCTCCTTTGGGAAGGTCTGCGATGAAATGACGAGAGGGTACAACACACGTTGCGCCGTTTTGGATCTCGCCATGAGGATTGCACAGGAAGTACCCGCGAATGCCCCTAGTACGAATCCGCAAAGGGCTTCTTGAAGGGTGACGGCTGCGTGACTCAACAGGGTTAATCGTGCCGAGTAGAGCTTGGAGAGGATGCTGGACGGTGGCGGAAGTATGTAGTCCGCAATCTCAAGATAACTTACGAGAAACTCCCAGACAACCAGAATGGACAAGAGGAAGCAGGCTGAGAAGAGATACTCGCTGAGGATATGTCTCAGTATTCTTGGTAGAATCACAATTCAAAGAGGATTATTTGGGCCTGAACGGACCCAGCCTGATTATGGTATTCAGGGTTTTCGTTCATGGCCAGGAAAAGAGGACCTTCAAATGGCGAAAAGAAGTCAAAATAGACGCCAATTGGCATGAATGGCATGTCGGAACCTACTTTTGCTACGAGCGCTCCGACATTGGCGCCCGGAACGAGG
>PAQK01000063.1 GCA_002709665.1 Gemmatimonadota bacterium
TGGTAGGGTTCCATTTCTGAGGTTTTGGGTCATCCTGACTCGAGGAGTGGATGATTGGGAAGGGATCTGGACCGGTGATCAGGTGGGCGCCACGTTTCCGAGTGAGGTAGTTCCATCCCCACCGGAACAAGACCCTGAGTTTGTTGTCGAATTCGATCAGGTAGGCGATGTGAACGAATACCCACGCGAGCTAGCCCGAGAAGCCGCTGAATCTCAGCCGGCCCAGGCCGGCCATCGCTGCATTGCGCCCGATAACGGCAAGGTTGACCTTGTTGACATATTTGAAAGGTGGCAATCCTGTTCCCTTCTGCCGGGACAGGATGAACTTGGCTGCGTAGCGACCCATCTGCATCGCCACCGAGGCCACACCGGGGAGAGGACGCTCGACCTGATGAGTGAAGCAGGCCAGGTCACCGATGACGATAACTTCGGGGTGATCCTGAACGGTCTGGTTCGGATCGACAGTCACCTGTCCTCTGGGACTCAGTTCCACTCCGGTTTCTCGGGCAAGCAAGTCACCCAGGGAAGAGGCCTGCATTCCACTGCCCAGAGTAATGTGTGTGTAGGAATTAGGTGATCGTTGTCGTTTTTCCGGTAGGAAATGCTGTTCGCCCCAACGTGGGTGACACCCGCCCCGGTCAGTATGGTGACGCCGAGCTTGTCCAAAGCCCTTTGTCCCTTTTTCGATAGTGTTCGAGGATATGGCGGCAGGACACGATAGCCCAGTTCCAGCAGTGTGACAGTGGCGTGCGATGTGTCAATGTTTCGGCAATCATCACGGAGTGTGAAGTATGCGAGTTCGGCAAGTGCGCCTGCAAGTTCAACACCGGTTGGACCGCCACCTACGAGGACAAAGTTCATCCATGCCTAGCGCTTTTCGAGATCCGTCTCTCTTTCGGCCGCCTCGGATGCCAGGAAGATTCTGCGTCGAATGTCGAGAGCATCCTCAACAGTCTTGAGGCCAGGGGCGTTCGGAATCCAGCTGTCATTTTCGAAATAGGAGTGGCTGACACCGGTCGCCACCACCAGCGTGTCGAATGAGATATCTCCATCTCGGAGGATTACTGTCCTGGTGTCGATATTAAGATCGTGAACATCAGTCTGGAGCACTGTTATGTTCGGGTGGCGATTCAAGACCGCGCAAATAGGGTAGGTGATGTCTCCAGGTGAGAGCCCCCCTGTCGCTACCTGATACAACAGAGGCTGGAAGAGATGGAAGTTTCGTTTGTCGATCAGCTTCACGCGTACAAGGGAAGATCCGAGGCGCTTGGCTGTGTATAGCCCTGCGAACCCGCCACCCAGGATGCCGATGTGTGGTTGCTTCTATACGCTTCGGTGGCCTGTCTGCCCCTGTTTTTACGCCGGAGGTGGGGTTTCGAAACCCGGACGATTCTGCTCATCCTCACCAATATACTCTATCGACCGGATGTTGTGGTGCACGCTGAAGGTGTGCTCGGCGAACTTTTGGATCAGGAACCTGGGTATTGTTCCTTCAACCTCCTGGAAGAACAGTGGATCTGTATCCACGTCGGGATCGACCTTATAGCTGCTGTGCGAACTGTCCGGATCGCGCTCGTCCCTGGGCAATTCGCCACCAATTAAATGGCCGATCAGGGTGACGTCGTGGTAGTTGAGCGTATAGTGCCCTGATCCCTTTTCATTTCCGAGCAGGGTTTCCAGTTTCTTACGGAGCACGTGTGAGTCGGTGTTGGTGTTTTGTGTGTGGACCTGAATCTTCTTTTCGAGGCACTTCAGGTAGAATGAAATGAAATTGCGAACAACTGGAGAAACGTATTCCCCCTTGGCATCTAGCACACGTTTGACGAATGCGAGGTAGTCCAGGTTGCTGTATAGCTTGGCATAGATGCCGTCTTCGATATCGGTGTGGAGTGTGAGTGCGTGGCGAGTCGCCCCCGTTTGCAGAGATTCGCGGATCTGGTTCTTCACTGCTGCATCTATGTGATAGCTGAGCGAAACCCATCCGACGTCTTCACTCTTCACATCCGCCAGTGTATGAAAGACGTCCGTCGGGTCTGAGAATCTGCGTTCGATTTCGTCCGCCCCGCCAGGCTGCCCAAGTTGGCGGAGCCCGTTTTCGATTCCGAAGTCGGCCAGGACCTGGCCGGTGGCTTCTTCAAGCCGTTCTTCGGTTTCGTCGAGAATTTCCAGAGACATGGCGGCAGTTTGATCCGGTAGGATTTCTTCGACACGATGAATCAGGTGATTGTCGTCTGAGGTGACCTGCAAGTAGGTCTCCGGTGTGCCATAGAAGAGCTCACGTGGAATCGATCGGGCCTTTTCACCTTTAAGCGCTTCGTAAAGCGCCTGGTGGATTCCGCTGTGAGGCAAAACTCGGATTGCCGCGAGAATGGGTTGGGTCTGGGGTGGAAGGAAGGTGTGGAGGACCTCCCAGTAACACTGCCGCTGGTAGGGTCCTCCCTCTGCCGGCAGGAAAGCGAAGGTATATCTGTCGTCTAGTATTCGGTCCACAATCGATTTGCAGGCCTAGGGTAATGTGAGACGCCATACGTCGTTCAGTACTGGCCAGGAATTTCCGGCAACGACCCATAAGCTGTTCTTGAAGACGTAGGTTGTGGGCTCGTGGCGTGCCGAGAAGGATGGTTCGGACCCGAACTCGTACCAGTTGGTCCCGTCCTCGGTGTACCACACGTCGCCAAGATTCTCATGGTTGACGTTGGAATATCCGCCGATCACCCAGAGTTTGTTGTCGTAAACTTCTGAGATGCTCCACATCCGAGGAGCCCATGGGGCGTGTTCAGAAACCCTAGTCCAGTGCTTTCCGTCCTCCGAGGACCAGACGTCGTTCAGGGTGGTATAGTCAGAATACCCTTTTTCGACAGGTTCATTTTTCTGGACGATCCTTCCGCCTAATATCCAGAGCTTGCCATTGAAAGATGCTACGCCGGTGGCCGAACGCGCTCCGTAAGGTGTGTCGTCCGCGACTTGTGTCCACGTTACACCATCATCAGAGTTCCATACGTCATTTCCGCTACCCAACTGCCAGAGTTTAGCGTTGTGGACGATGAGTTCGCCGTATCCTCTCCCTCCAAAGGGTGACTCGTCACGCTCCTTCCGCCATTCCTTTCCATTTGCCGAACTCCAGATGGTGTTCTTAATGGCCCAGATACGGTCCTTGAATACAGCCATTTCACAGTAACCGTCATAGGGTGTGTTTTCGCTGATCAATGTCCAGTTGATTCCGTCCGGCGAAGACCAGAGGTCCCTGGTGAGGATGCCCGCGTGGTAGTAACCGTTGCTGAGCCAGATTTGGTCCTGGAAGACCACACCCTCGGAAGTGTCTCTTGGTGTGAACGGTGTTTCGTTGACGAGTTTGACCCACGCGCCGGTTTGCGAACTATTCACCGAACGGGTATTGATGTTGAGTTTTGTGAGAGTTGGGATTTCCACCCGTGCATCTCCGGTCCACGACCGTCCCGGAAAGAATAGAAGACGACCCCCATCGGGTGTGATTTCGTAGCCAGGATCGTCCCCGAGTTCGATGTGGGTTTCTCCCCGTTCATGTTTGAGGCCTTTAATTTGGTGACCGTATGTGAATCCGTCGCCATCGGTGACGATGGCCGTGAGTCCGACGAGATCGACGCCTGTCGGTAATTCTGTGTTCACCACCAGCCCTTCGATTTCGTCTCCGGCTGCCTTTCGAAGTGTGCGAGTGACCTGTGTGGTGTGGGTCCCTCTTCCGCCAAGGATTCGGGTTCCTTTTTTTAGCTGTGCCCCACCAACAAGGCACATGTGCTCGATTTCGCCATCCCGTTCACGAATGAATCCAAGCCTGCCCTGGAAGGTGATGCCTCCGATCTCGTGGATCTGGTTCGTGTCACTCGCGGACAGGATATAGTCCGTGACGGCTCCTGAGGTGACCTTCAGGGCGATGTCTTGATGAGTTCCATCCGGGAGGCCCATCCGTTCAACGTTGTCGATTACAGAGTGAGTTTGTATGGGTTCGAGGATGGATGCGAAAAGGGAGTTCAGGTTGTCTCCTTCCCGCCTGTGGATGAGGACGGGCATGGTGATTCCGTCGAGCTTTGTATCATCCTCGTCAGCACGACGGATGGAGGGAGCTGCGGCGGTGAACAGGGTTCCGTCAGGATTGGTGAGGCTGTGAATGCGCACAGATCCCGATGGCTCGGTCTGGCTGTTGAAAGTTGCTGTCCAGGCTTCTGAAATGCTCGCCTGTCCCACATCGCGGATGAGCGCATAGGCAAGGTTATGTCCTTCGGCGTCTCCTTTCACACTCTCTCCAGTGGGAAGCGTGGCGGATATGCCAGGTGGAAGCAGCATTTCGCCATAGGGAGTTGCTTCGAGTGAGGTCTCGAGTGTGCCGTCGTGATTTGCATCGCCGACTAGGGTGTATTCGTGCCGGCTTCCTCCTGCAACTTTGAACAGATCGACATAGTAGGTATGTTCGGATGAGAGACCGATCTGGAGGATGAGCCGGCGGTAGGTGGAGATGATGTTCGGATAGGCACGATCACCGGAGGCTTCAATTGCCTGGAACAAATCGTTTCCTGGCAGGTACAGCAGGAGGTTGCCGTCAGATGGTTCTCGCTCGGAGCCGTAGGCTTGGTCCTCTCCATTTACCGTGACTGTATTGTGGGCAAGTGTCGAAAGTGTCCAGAAGCGGTGCCGGGTGTGCGNGTATCCTATGTCGCAGAGGCGCTCATGTCCGTGTGAATATAAAGTGATTCCCAGCAGGTCGGCATGCTGATGGCCGTATCCCCCTGAGAAATGGAGATAGGCCTGGGACTGATCGGGACCGGCTCCGCGGTCGAGACGGGCATGGCCCATACCGGGGAGGAACATGGATCCTGATGTTTCAGGTTCCGATCTTTGTTGTCTTGCCCAGGTATCGTGAACGGCAACGACGCGTCCGTTGGGGTAACAAAGCAGTTCCGGGATACGCCTGGCCTTTTCCAGGATGGGAAAGCGTGTTGTGAGATCCAGGTCTTCGAAATGCTCTCCGTCTTCGGGATGCACATATCCTTCCGGGTCACTATACCCGTCCAGAATCCTGATTAGATGACTAAGGCCGCCGATGGTCTGGTTGTGGTAGGAGACGGCTCCTTCACGCCAGGTGCCGTCTACAAAGAATTTTCCGTCCACCAGCTGCCCAATTCGGTCAACCGCGTCGTGGACGTAATCGGGTTCATTCAGTATTCGACCCGCGGGAATCATACCGCGCAACAAGGTTGGGTCCATATTGCTGAGCGCAGGCGGGAACCCTCTTATGAAGGCGACGCTTGCGTGGAAGAAGTCGTTTTCGATGCGGTTGACCATGGTTTCATCCAGAACCCCGCTTTCCCTGACCAGATCGTATGCGTAGATAAGATCGGTGGGGATGTCCATGTACGCCCACCAGTCCCATTTGGATGCGCGAAAATCCGACACGGGGTATGGAAAAGTCTGGTCGCCGGAGAATATGATCTTCTCACGAAACGGCAGGTCGTGATGTACGCAGTATCCGAGGTAGACCTCCGCAAACCTGTTGAGAATGAGTGCTGATCGTTGGGCAAATGCGGTGTCCTGTGTAGCGAAATAGAGCTTGGCAAGGTCCTGCGAGGCGTTTGAGAAGTATTGTCGTGCAAGATACCAGCCCTTTGCCTGGAAAAAATGTTTGTAACCTGTCTTGTCTGCCCAGTAGGGATACTGGTGAAGGCCACCTACCGGATTCTTGACTTCGAGAATCCTGTTGTCCGGATATTTGTCATTCGGATAATGAAGGTTGCAGTATTTGCAGAAGACCTGGTCGGGATTGTCGATGGACCAATCGATCTGGCCCTCCTGCGCACCCCCATCGCAGTTCGGGCACGCAACGAAGTAAATGCCCGATCGGTCCGGGATCAGGCGAAGGATTTCCTCTTCCGAAAGTGAGAGGACCTTTTCGACACTTCTGCGGAGACGATCCACGTCCCGTTCGTCGAGGTCCGGAGGGAATACGGGTTCGGCATAGCTGGGAGCTGCCTTCAACATGATCAGTATGGTGATTAGTGCAGCTGCGATTAGTAGCATAACAGGTGACCCTTCCTGTATGTTGTGGAACTGAATTCAGGGAGTGTGTTCGGATACCAGGAAGTTCGCCGGCACTTGTTTCCGCGTGCGACGTAAAGTCAGCACACCATACCTTCTTTTGCCCGAATACCGTGGGCAGGTGGGTCGGTGCCAATCCAGCGGGGATCCTGAGCTTCGGAGGCCAGTTGATATCTGGAGTCGGACGAAATTCGGATTCGGTTCGTCAGATTGTCGGAACTGGCATGCATCATATACATGCAGAAGACCAACAGATCCCCAAGTTTGTAATCCGCAGTAAGCCATCGTCCACCAAGTTCAGCTCGCGTACTGATTGCATCCGATGAGTATGCACCTGAAGAGTTCCACTGAAGTTTTGCGCGTTCTGATGGGGTCAGATCACGATTCTCCTTACGTGCAACTTCCACGATCTGCTCAGCCTCTTGGTCGTTACAGTACTTGTCGACATCTGTCTGTCCGTAACCGTTCCGCAGGTCCGCGTTTCGATGCGAGTTCTCAAGTAGCATAAGCCCTCCCATTTCATAGGGCATGTCCCCAAGTGGTGTCCAGGAGGTGTAGAGATTGGTTGTGCCACGACCCATATATACAATGTCATAGTGAGGTGTTGTCGGTGATGACACACCGGGGGGCTTGACTCTGAACCAGGTGTAGTCGAAGTGAGCGACCAGGCCACCCAGAAAGGACTGGTAAAATTGAATCATGGGTCCAGAATAGAGCACTTGCATGAGAGACGGATTGTTTCGGGTCAAGTCGTAATGGCCTCCTGATTTTCCACCGGGCTTGTGTACACCTTCCAGAGGCGGGTAATCGGTGTCCACAGCACCCATCCGGGAGAGTCGGCTAAGTATCTCTCGTCTGGCTTCCACTGCTTCGCCCTTATCCAGAAGACCGGGTAAGTAGAGGTATCCATCTTCCTCCATTCTCTCTCGCAGTGCCTCGCCGCTGTCGACGATGTCAATCGAAGGCCTCAATTCCCCAAAGTCATCGATACTTTGACCCAGTCTGTTGCCCCGATAGGTAGAATCGAGCATTTTTTCCACACCCATTTCGTCTCTCCTGAAGTTGTCGTAGTTGAATGGCCTGGCAAAATAAAGCTAAGGATTGAAAGTGGGGATGGCAACCGCTTTGATCTGGCCGATTTGTACGGTCTTTTGGATCGCTCGTGAGATTCCGCCGCTGCTTACCGGGAGCTGTTGAGGTCTTCAAGAATTTCAGAAGCCCTCTCCATCACGGCGTCAACGGTAAGACGATTCAGGTCACCATTTTCGGCGGCAAGGTGGCGTGCAAAGGGACTACGTGGCCCCCACGTGACCGGATCAGTAGGTCCGAAAAGCGTCAGCGTGGGAGACCCTACAGCTGCCGAAATGTGGGCTGGGCCTGAATCATTACCGATAAACAACGATGCTCTGGAGAGCAATCCCGCCAGGTCCATCAAGGTTGGGGGAACCAGGTCTACGGTACCATCTGGCCTTTGATGACCTCTGTCAATTTCGGAAGGACCATGTAGGAAGAGCGTGTGTACCCCTTCGTTGTGTAGACAGCTGGCCAGCAACTGGTAGTTGTTGATAGGCCAGCATTTACTCAGGCCTCCACTTCCCGTGTGGAGCATGACAAGGGGTTCGCGTAGCCGATGTTCCAGAAAGATCCCATCGGAATAGACCTTTTCTGCTTCGTTAAGTTGAATCCTTGGTATCGTGCAATGAACTGGAATTCCGAGTCGCTTCAGGGGGGCGAGAAGATGATCGACGATGTGGACAGATCCTGCAGGCCTGGGGTCGTGCACGAGAACTTTACCTGGCACGACACTTGAAAGACGCTTCGCCAACTGACCGTCCGGATCTACCGAATAGGCGATCACCAGGTCGCATTCGGCGAAGATATCTCGTGTTTGTTCACGCAACGGCCCCGATGAGTACAAATCAGCGAAGGCGGCATCGTTGATGTTTCGGACATCCGAACAATGACTAAGGCTGACGATGGACGGGTGCCCGATCATTGTCAGATCGGCTTCCGGATAGGCTTCCTCCAGCGCGGAAATAGCCGGCAAGGTCACGACGAAGTCGCCGATGGCACCACTTCGCAACAGCGCGATATTGGGCTGCGTGGGCATCATGGATAGGTCCCTTGGATTTGGATTACCAATACATTATAATGTTTTCACTCTGTAACACAGCTGAAATTGTAAATCCGACACAGTTACACATTGGAGAACCGGGAAAATGTCAGGGCCAAAGGATTATCGCGTCATTTACAATTGGGACGGTGCTCCCCACGGATACTCCGAGGTCCCGCAATCTATGGAGGATTTTCTGGAGAAAGTGTATGCACCGCTCGTGGGTACGCAGGTTGGAGCCTTGTTTTGGTGCATCGGGGAACACGCTGCAAGATGGCCTAGTGAAGTGCTAGAACAGTTGGTGGATGTGAACGAGCGAACCTACGAGAGCGCATACACCTATATACACACAGAGAATATCAGGCAGATGGTGGAGCGTGGCGAGGATCCACAGAAGGCGCTAATTCATTATGGCCGTGAGTTGGGTTTGCGCGTGTACGCTTCTGTGAGAATGAACGACAACCATTTCAATGGTGCCCAGGTAGAAGACCTGGAGAAGATGCACCACATCGAGATGACCGCCATGAGGCGTGCTAATCCGGAGTGGCTGCTCGGTGACCGGACCTCTGAGTGGTTCGCCCTGTCTTGGGATTTTTCCGTTCCGGAAATAAGAGAGCATCGTTTTGCACATATCGAGGAGGTGTGTACCCGATACGAGTGGGACGGGGTGGAACTGGATTGGCAGCGACACGCCTTCCACTTCGATGAGGATGAGGCATATCGGCTAAGGTATTTACTGACCGATTTGCAGAGAAGAGTACGTGCGATGACGAATGAACTGGGTGAGAAACGTGGACAACCATTCTACCTGGCTGCACGTGTAGCTGGATCTTTGGAAATGTGCAGGAGGATCGGGTATGACATCCCGCTTTGGATCGAGGAGGGTCTGGTGGATGTTTTGATTCCCGCTGGTGGGGCTGGAACAGATTCCTTGATCGGTGTTTCTGAATTCGTGGAAATGTGCGAGGGAACGGGAATCGCGGTATATCCGGGATTTGATGGGGGATTGCCCGGTGCCTTCGTTGGACCCGAAGATCCTGATAAAAAAAACAGAATGCGCACCAGGGCCATAGCGACCAGGTATCACAATGCGGGTGCGGACGGCATCTACGCATTCAATTGGCACGCAGATCGCAATACTCGCAGGGAACTGCTCTGTCAGGTTGGTTCACTGAAGACACTCCGGGAAACAGATAAGATCTATGCGGCGACCCATCGCTTCATTCAGAAAGAAGGAGAGTGGCGTGGCGCCTACCGTATTGATCGAATATACGGCGAGGTTCCAGTAACGCTCAGGAAGACAGCCACTGAGATGGGACCGGTGATAACGCTCGACGTAGGAGACGAAGGTCTTCCCCGACTGGCTCAGGTGAGAATCAGGCTGGCCGAGTGGGTAAGGGGAGATATCGTCAAGGTGAAGTGGGACGGTGACTGGCTGATTGACCTTGAAGAGAAATACTGCAAGGTCAGTGATCCTAACGGGATATCTGATGTCACCGGGGCGGTCTGGCTCTCAAAGGTTCTGGCCCCGGAGCAGATCCGGAAGGGCAAGCATTCAGTGGAGATTCTCCTGATGGAGCGGAATCCCAGGATGGCGTGTGAAATAATTGTTACAGATGTCGAATTGCAGATACAGCATTAATACCCGCAAGGGCGTGAAGGAAAATTGGACGTGGGTAAACCAGTTTACAAAGTAGCGATAATTGGGTGCGGGCGAATGGGGCAGGTCTATGCGGAGGCCTATAGGGCATATCCCGATACGGAGATTGTAGCGATCGCGGAGTTCTCAGAGGAGCGAAGAGTAGCGGTAGGTGAGCGGTTCGGTGTAAAGGCCTTGTTCCCCGATGCGGAGAGTTTGCTGAAAGACATCGCACCTGATCTGGTATCAGTGGTGACGCCGGTAAAATATACTCGAGATGCCGTAGTGGCATGCGCTCAGGCAGGGGTCAAAGGGATTTCAGCTGAGAAGCCGTTCGGTGGGAAACTGGAAGATGCGGATGAAATGGTTGACGAATGCGCCTCCCGGAATGTCATTTTCGCCGGGGGAAATCTGCAGCGTGCGATGAATGAAGTTCAGGACGCCGCCTCACGGATTCGCCAGGGCGATTTTGGAAACATTCAGGGTGCGAGTATTCACGGATTCGGGGGCGAAATCTCCGGAGGTGGGTGCCAGCATATCTCCGTGATGCGTCTTTTCACCGATGCGGAAGTAGAGGAGATCGTGGCCTGGGGCTCGCCTGAGGAACAACTGAAGGGTGATACGGATGAGGGGATCTTGGTACACGGTATTTTCAGGATGAATTCCGGTATCGATTGTGCCGTGTTCGGGACACCTACACCGTCCCGGGGGGTGGAGGTCTGGTCTGAGGAGGGACTCGTGAAATGGGACTGGGCGCCACCTCGGTTGTACTCAGGGTTCGACTCAAAAGGAGAGAGAATGGAGATCGATCCAGGCTATCCTGATTATCCCTGGAGCGAATTCGGGTACCTGACCGGGTCTTTGAGGTCATTTATCAGAGCGGTTGAGGGTTCGGGTGAGCCCTGGGTTACAGGACACGATCTCAGACAGGCCCTGGAGGTCGCCATCGCCGCAAAGCATTCGGCCGGACACAACGCAAAACTAGTGAAGCTCCCTCTGGAAGATCGGACGATGTCCTTGTTACCCCGACCTTACCGCTGGCTGGGCGGAGACCTCGCCGGAAATCCTCAAAGCCTGAAAGAAGCCGCAGGTTCCTGACCCTGTAAGGGTGGACCTATGTGTTCACCCGTTTTTCATCTGAAATCAATCCATCTTGACCTCGTCGGGGCGGATCCTTTTGTCCGCCCACTCACAACTGATCACCCTCAACTCCCCCATACACCCCATATCGCACCAGGACCTCAACTTCCTCCACAGTGATCTTACCCGCAAACCCTTCCGGTCTCCCCTCAAGTTTGACCTCTAAAACATTGCTGCCCTTTGCTGGTCTGACCTTCCTTAGATCGATTTCCAACCACTGCCCGGCGTAGGGATCCCGATTCCTTATGAATTCCCGTTTCCAGGATTCCTGTTCAAGTGATTGTCCATTCAGTGTGATTGCCAGACTGTCGCCTGAGATAAGGTTGGTTACGCCGAGCCTGAGGATGGTCTCGGTCAATCGTGGATTGGTGGCGTCGTCAGCTATCACAAACGGGAGTACTGCATTGGAACCAGGAGTAATGTCTACCGGTAGTATGGCCGGGTATTCGTGACCCTTCACGCCTTCTGAGGATCTCCTAAGGAAATAATGTTTGTCCGCCTCCTGCACATTGTCGGGGTCGCCAATATCGGTGAGGAGCCTGCGCTCGGGGTCGCCCAGAGGCCACGAGAGGAACCAGGTGTAGAGACCGTCGACATCCATTTGCCAGAAATTTGCTGCAGCCGCAGCCATCTGTTGGTTGCTCGCGTTCTGGACACTGTAGAATCGTCGGCTCTCATCGCGGCAGTAAGGCTGCAGCATGGCATAGACGGAGATATCATTCTGGTGTGCGGCTTCGACAAGCCACTCGATGGGCATATTCGCGTCGAGGATGAAGTCGGCATATATGAGTGGGACGACAAAATCCATCAGACCTCTTTCAAGCCAGGTTCGGATCTCGAGACCGGTTTCCGTGTTGAGAGATTCTGTTGGGTAGATCCTGGCGCCCAGTGGGATTTCGCCATTCGATCTGCTACCTGCAATGTCTGCTGCCTTGGAGATGAACTCGGTAATAAGGGATGAATATTCCGGTACGTCTTCCTTTTGCAGCCAAAATGGACTGCCACCTGGTGCCGCGGCAAAGTCGAGTTCGAGTCCATCGATCTCATAGTCTTCAACCAATTCCTCGATGATGGCCAACTGGTGCTCACGAACTTCGTTGTGAACAAATCCTCTGCCTCCGTTCGCTACGGAATGATCAGGGTTCATTCCGCCGTAATTCCCAAGACGTAGACTTGCGAAGAATTCAAGACCCTTGTGATGTGACCGGTCAATGAGGACCTGCAAAGGGTCCAACCCGCGAGCGATGAGGCTCTGCATGTTCTTCCAGGATCTGAATTCGTGTGCGTGTTGAAACGGCTGCAGGTCATCGCCGAACATGATGCCCTGTTTGGAGGGATAAAAGAGCCCGTCACCACGGGAAACGCCATAGCTGAATGTATCCACAGCTGTGCCTGCTATTTCATCGATCGGGACCCAGGCCTCCTCCATCCGAATCGGTGGCTCGAATACAAAGAGGTAGTAGTGGCGTGCGTCGTTGAAGTAGATGGTACGGCGACGTCTCACAATTGTATCTCCAGTTGCATGCCTTATCAGAGGTTTGCGTGAACGAGACGAGTAAATTGGTTGGGTCGGCTGTAGAATATTCGGGTCTCTTCGGTTTCAGAGTTGAACAGTCGCGCAGGGAATATGGTGTGATTGCCGAGCGGTGGTTTGCTGTGGTGACCATAGTAGATGTGCACCGTTCTACGCGGCACTACAGTCTTTCGGACGACTCCCGCGTGGCAGGTTGCAGCGTTAAAAAGGATCGCGGTTCCCGCCCTTCCATAGAGTGGCACATTCCCGGTAGGATTTAGACCCTTCGGCGACTTGCGTTTGGCCTGAGTACTTTCAGGGATGATGCTGAAGCAGTGGGTCTCCTCATCCACATCGGTGAGATAGTAGATGACAGACAGGAAGAGCATAGCCAGCGGATGCTCGGGCAGGTGAGCCGTGTCTCTGTGCCAATGGGGTGGTGGTGGCTCGTTCTCCCAGGGATCTCGGATCATCGCGGAGAATTCTTCAAAACAGACCTGCTCTCCCATCAGAGACTCGACCAAGGGCCATACAGAATGATGTTGAATAGTCGGATCGAATTCTGGACTGCTCAATAGAATGTTGGCATTTTGCTGACGGCCGTCGGTTCCCTTTTTCCACATTTCCGGGTACTGTTCAAGATCTCGATCGATTGCACGGTTGAGCCCTTTGACCTCATTTTCTGAAAGGACGTTGGGGAGGATGAGGTAACCGTTTTCTTCAAAGGCCTGAATCCTGTCTACCATAGTTCCTCGATTAGCTGAGTGATGTGACGTTCTTGTCCACGTATTCCTGGACTTTCTTTTCGTCAACAGATCCGATGAACCCGAACCTCAGTGAAATGTGGTAGAATCCTTCGGCAAAATCGAAGCCGTGCTCCTGGCCTAGGTCGCGGAAGTCCTTTAAGCCGAAGAGCCTGATGTATTCTCTGTCAGCAGTTTCGCTATCTCCCTCGAGGGCGGGAAGGTGAAGTCCTTTGTCACGAAGACTGGCTTGAAGCTTCGAGCCGTGAGCGCCTGCTGGACCTTGCGATTTGTTCACGCTCATTGCTGCGATTTTGGTTTCGATCTGGTCGCTGATATCCACAACCAGGTTGAAGGGTTGTCCCGGTCTAACGACCCAATAATACTTCTCCTTAATACCGTGAGGTTTCATTCCTGCTGCGACCTGTTCCGGATAGTCCTTGCCCATGCCCGCCATCCAGCAAGCCGCCTCCACAGCACGACCGGTGACGTAGTGATCGGGATTTTCTTCATCTTCACCCCAAGGGTTGAAGATGAAGACCGTGTTTGCCTTAAGATGCCGAAAAAGAAAGACGAGTCGAGCTCGCAACTCCAGCGGCGACGCCTCATCCATTCGGTGATTTCGATAACCCAGATTGAATACTTCCTGGAGCCCCAGCACGTTTGCGAGGTCCTCGACTTCCCTTTCGTTGCTAAGTATGGTTTCCCCCATGCTCGACGTAGGGCCACACTTTTCATCATTGGTGGTGTTGATCAGATATCCCTTGTAGCCTTCTGATATGAGCTTGGCGATCGTACCCGCGCAGAACAGGGGAATGTCGTCCACATGCGCCTGGACGGCCACCAGGACCTTGCCCTTGTGCGGCTCACCTGGTTTCGACTGTTCAAGTGTTAAGGATTACTTCAATGACATGGGTTTCTCTGGATAGGAGTGTTGGTTTTGTCTTGGGGAGATTCGGTTGGATTCGATGTGTGCTATGGAGCGCCGGAGAATTGGCGGACTTTATTGTGGTCTAGTTCGATTCCCAAACCTGGACCTGTTGGTATTGTCAACAATCCATCCTCATCGAGTTCGAAGGGCTCAGTCAGAATGCGCTCGATGTAAGGGGAGGGTGTGATATATTCCACCCATCGAGCAGTGGGGTGTGCTGCAGCAAGGTGGAGATCGGCAGCGAGTCCGACCGCGGTGTTCCACCCGTGTGTAACCAGAAGGATGTTGTGATCATAGGCAGACCACAGAATTTTGCGGACCTCAGAGATTCCGCCTGCCTTGGTGGCGTCGGGTTGTACGATGTCCAGCGCTCCCCGTTCTATCCACGGGGCGAAGGACTGTCTGCGAGTAAGGACCTCGCCGCCCGCGATGGGGACTGGCGCGTGCTCGCGTAGGCGGATGTGTCCTTCGATATCGTCAGGTGGCAACGCTTCTTCGAACCAGACGATGTTGTAGTCCACCAACATCTTCGCTGTCTCGAGCGCCCACTTGTACCCGTGAGGCCAGAACTGGTCGCTGCCACCGGCATCGACCATGATCTCTACGTCGTCGCCGACTGTGTCCCTCGCTGTTTTGACCAGAGTCTCATCGGTCTTGTTATCCACCCGTCCGAATGGTCCCCATCCCAGTTTTAGTGCCTTGAAGCCTCTGCTGACGGCATCCTCCAGGATCTGTTTGAACAGGCTTTCGTCCGCTTCGAACAGGAGAGACCCGTAAGGTTTGATTTTCTCTCTGTAGTACCCGCCTAGCAGTCGTCCGACCGGTTGCCCGGTGACCTTGCCGAGGATATCCCAAAGGGCGATGTCGAGGCCGCTGATGGCGTGTGTGACCGAACCCCCTCTGCCCTGCCAGAAGGTGGATTGATGTAGCAATTCAGCGAGGCGTTCGGGTTCTGTGGCCGGTGCACCGATCAGCTTCGGGCGCAGCAGAGCGATGGCGCCATCTACCAGTGCCTTGCTGGTGTAACAGCTTCCGATGCCCGTGATTCCCCCGTCCGTTTCTATTTCCAGCAAGGTGTGCAAGTTCTCCGTCGGTGCCGTCTCGGCCTCCCATCCGGATTTGGGTGTTTCTCCCATCAGGGCGGTCGTGCGGATTTCGGTGATGATCATAGACACTGCTCCTATGTGTGATTTCCCCGGCGATTACTGTATCGTAGCGCGGTCGATTGAAAAGCGGTCTCTTGCGGCTTCGAATTCGGTGACTGTGGACGTTCCATTCATTGCCAGCTCAGCCAGTATTCGGCCGGTCAACGGACCGAACTTGAATCCGTGGCCCGAAAATCCCGCACCGATGGCCACATTGGGATGGTTCGGGTGCAGGTCTATGATGAAGTCTTCAGTGGCCGTGTTGGTGTACAAACAGGTTTCACTATCGATGAATGCTGCAACCGGATCGCGGAATTGCTTCTCGATGAATTGCCTGAGGTCGCGGATATCCACCTCCGCGGCATCCCTGTATTCGTTGGGGTCGTCATCCAGCCCTGCGGTAACGTGCCGGGCGATCTTCATTCCCTTTCTTCCGAATTCCGGAAGACCATAGTAGACGCCCTGGTGCTCTTCGCCCAGATTACCCCAGACCGGAAAGTTGGGAATACGGTAATCTTCCGGGTCACCTGCCATTTCGAAGTATCCTACTGTTTGACGAGCAACCTTGAGATCTGGCTTGAGAAATGGCAAAAGTTCCGACGACCAGGGACCGGCTGTGACTACCAGTCGCTCTGTCTGATACCTGCCCGTGTTGGTGTTGATAAGGACTGGGTTATGGTCCAGATCAATACTGGTGACCTTTGTTCTTTCCTTAATAGGCAGTTGCTTCTCTTCCGCGATCCTGGTCAGAGCGTATACTGTATCGGCAGCAGCAACCAGAGCTGCGTCGTGATCGAGGAGTACGTGAGCGTCATCCTGGAAATCAAACTGGGGAAAGCGCTTTGAGGCGACCTTCGCATCAACTTCTTCGACATTGGCGCCGACCTCTGCGTTGGCCTTCGCATAATTTTCCTGCTTGCCTCCGGGTGGACCAAAGAAGCACCCCTGTGTGGGATGGATGAGGCTGGCGCCCACATCCCGTTCCAACCTGGGCCATTCCTGGGTTCGAACAACCTGCATAAGCCGGATGTAGACGGGGTCGATATACGCCGTACGTGAAACCCTCGATTGGCCATGAGAACTGCCCCACTCGTGTCCGGCATCGAATTGCTCCAGGAGGCCCGACCGCCTGCATCCGAGACGCTCCAGGTGATAAAGGGTGGATAACCCATTGATGCCCCCGCCAATTACCAGCGCGTCGAAGATATTCTGCTTCATTCCTCCTCCTGGCCTCGGACAATGAGGTATCCTGCAAAGCTTTCACTGTTGTGTATCTGGATGATGGTCTCCATCTCCTCCTTGCGGCAGCCAAGAAGAATTTTTGTTTCGGAGTCCCGCTTTTGAAGGTCCACTGCGCAGACCACTCCCACAACACTCCTGTGTTGCAGACTTCCAACCCATATGTCAATTCCTTGACCGTCTCTCGAGATGGTGCCCTGGAGATAACCCTAATCGTAGGGATAGAAAAAGTTGGTATAACGTGGGTGTGTGGATCCCCTGGGTCTGTCGATCACGAGCTCAGGGGACTCAACGGGTTCATCCAAGAATTTCCAGAAGCGGTTGTGACGCATTGTCTTCCCTCAAGCTAAGTAGAATGTTGGAGTGCCAATATATGGATTAGGTTGGAGTCCTTCAACGGGAATTTGCTGCACCCTGTCCGCCACCAATGTCTGCCATTTTGGCGCAAATGCGTTGGTCGGGCTAGTCGTTCACAGAATTGCAATTCGGCGGAATTTTACACATATGTATTAATAACAATTAGTTGAGATAATATTTGTTTAGAGGCACACTAGTTGCTCAGTTTTGTTTGACAGGGTTGACACGCGGCAATGTGACTGACAACCGGCCAAGTCCAGGGGTTTACAAATTCGGATAAAAGGGTGAACCACAGGACCAGGCCCATAAAAGGAGTGGATGTGATGAAAGACCACGATCAAACAAAAAGCTTGGACATCGCCAATCGAAACCTTGTGCCGGGCGAGGTACCATTGCTGGTGAGTAGAGACGTGGTGGTGTTTCCCAATATGGTTACGCAGTTGTTTCTGGACGACGACAGAGCGATCCGGGCAGTGGACACGGCCGTCAATGGGGGTCACAAGGTGGTGGCGATCTTTGGCCAGAAAGCGCCATCTACCGAAGTAGAGGAAGAAGACTCCGTGGAGGTCGAGGAGATCGAGGACTACAAACTTGAGGAACTCTACCAGGTTGGGACGGCGGTTCAGGTTGTGAGAATGCAGCGGTCTCCTGACGGCCGTCTTCAGGTTCTGATAAATGGAATCGCTCGGGTGGGTTTGCAGGACCTTGTACAGGTGCGACCCTATGCCTTGGCAAGAGTAAAGGTTCTGGAAGGCTGGTCCGAAAAAACACCGACCCTGGAGGCCCTGGCTCAGAATGTGGTCGGCCTGTTCAAGAAGGCCGTTGGATTGACGCCTCATGCACCCAGAGAAATGCTTGTTGCCTTGGACACCTTGCCTGATTCGGAGCAGAAGGCGGACTTCATAGCCTCACAGTTCAGTCTTGGATTTGAGGAGCGACAGGAGGTCCTGGCGGAGCTGAATCTTAGACGACGTTTGGAAATGATTAATTCAGCAATGACCCGTGAAGTAGAGATCATGGAGCTTCGTCAAAAGATCCAGAGCGATGCCGCCGGCTCGATTGACGATGCGCAAAGAGAGTATTTTCTTCGACAACAGCTCAAGGCGATTCAGGACGAGCTGGGTGAGGACGAGGATGAGGCACTGGAAATGGAGGAGCTGCGTCAGCAGATCCTGGAAGCAGGGATGCCTGACGAGGTTAAGAAGGTCGCTGAAAGAGAACTTTCTCGGATGGAGAAAATGA
>PAQK01000064.1 GCA_002709665.1 Gemmatimonadota bacterium
AGAACGTCGTGAGACAGTTCGGTCCCTATCTGCCGTGGGCGTAGGATATTTGAGGAGATCTGTTCTTAGTACGAGAGGACCGGAATGGACGAACCTCTAGTGTACCAGTTGTCTCGCCAGAGGCATCGCTGGGTAGCTATGTTCGGAAGGGATAAGCGCTGAAAGCATCTAAGTGCGAAGCCCACTCCAAGATAAGATATCCCGTGGGTTTACCCACCTAAAGGCTCCTTGTAGACTACAAGGTCGATAGGTCGCAGGTGTAAGCGCAGCAATGCGTTCAGCCGAGCGATACTAATAAGCCGTGAGGCTTGATCGTTAAAATTTAACAGTTTTTCAGCAGATCGCTTGTGTGCTTTGCCATGGAACCTCTATCTTCCTATATTCGTTATTGAATTTTCCTGGTGGCCACAGCGGAGGGGTCACACCTCTTCCCATTCCGAACAGAGTAGTTAAGCCCTCCTGCGCCGATGGTACTGCTTGGGTGACCTTGTGGGAGAGTAGGACGTCGCCGGGAATTATTCAGTGAGAGCCTGGATTTTCAAGGAAATCCAGGCTCTCTTTTTGTCCGGAAAAGAATGCTTGACAGGCCCTTTTGTTCTGCATTTATTAGCCAGATGCAGTGTTGTCGACGAACCCCGATAGCACCCCAAATATCTGGCCGATAAGACAAAGCCGAACAAGCACTTCCAGGAGGACCAAAGTGAATATCTTTGAACCTGAAAACATCCGAAATGTTGCGTTGGTTGGCCATAGCAGCACAGGCAAAACATCCCTCGCGGAGGCGATGTTGTTCTCTGCGGGGGTGAGCAACCGTCTGGGGACGATAGACGATGGCACCACCAAGTCTGATTACACCGAGGCGGAAGTCAACAGAAAGATTTCAATCAGCACCTCTATGCTCCATTGCACCTGGAAGAATACCAAAATCAACATTCTGGACGCTCCTGGCTATGCAGATTTCATAGGGGATGCCAAAGCGGCACTTTGGGCAGCCGACAACGCTGTTGTTCTTGTCCACGCAGCCAACGGATTAGAAATCGGTACGGATAAAGCTTGGGGGTTTGCCGATGAGTTCAAGCGACCGCGTCTGCTATTTGTGAACCATTTGGACAAAGAATTCGCGGATTACGATGGTGTTCTCGAAGCCCTTCAGGAACACTTTGGGCAAAGTGTAGTGCCCTTCCAGGTTCCTGTTAACCAGGGGGTTGGATTCAATCAGATAGTAGACGTTTTGAAGATGAAGCTGTATACATATGCTACCGACGGGAGCGGAAAGGTTGAAGAAGGGGAGGTACCTTCGGATCTCCAGGAAAGAGCAGAAGCCATCAGAGAGCAGGTGATGGATGCTGCGGCTGAAAGCGATGACGATTTGATGGAGAAGTACTTAGAAGAAGGCGAGCTGACAACCGAGGAAGTGTTCAAGGGACTCCGAACAGGAGTTGTGAATCAGACGCTGATTCCTGTAATTTGTGGGTCCGCATCTCACAATATCGGCACTGATCGGTTGCTGGATTTTCTTACCGACGAAATGCCCTCGCCGATGGACCTGCCCAAACAGAGCGCCAAGAAGCTAGACTCCGAAGATGATGTAGAACTGATCGTTACGGCTGAGAATGACCTCGCCGCAATTGTCTTTAAAACCATTTCAGAATCCGTAGGTGATCTCTCCTTCCTGCGCGTATATGCCGGCACACTCGAGGCCGCCAGCGAGGCGTATAATGCCAACCGCAAGATATCAGAGCGAGTGGGGCAAATCTATGTTTTGAACGGAATGGATCGCGACGAAGTTTCGTCGATACCGGCAGGCGACATGGGTGCGCTGGTCAAACTGAAAGACACGCATACGGGTAACACTCTGTGTGGCAAGGGATTGCCATTGAAGGTGGAGCCGCTCGAGTTTCCTCGGCCGTTGATCCGAATTGCCCTGGAGCCCAAGTCAAGGGGAGATGAGGACAAGATCAGTACCGGCCTGCAGAGAATCCATGAGGAAGATCCTAGCTTTATCGCGGGGTATGATCCAGAGCTCAAGCAGATTATAGTGGAAGGTCAGGGAGAACTGCACCTGAATGTGGTTCTGGACAAACTCAAGCTCAAATTCGGTGTTGAGGTCGAGACAATCCAACCCAGAATGCCGTACCGGGAGACCATCCGGAGCAAGGCCGAAGGACACCACCGACACAAGAAACAGTCTGGAGGGCGCGGCCAATTTGGCGAAGCCTACCTGAGGATCCAGGCTCAGCCAAGAGGCGATGGGTTTGAGTACGAAGATGCCGTGGTGGGGGGGGCGATTCCGCGAAATTACATCCCCGCAGTGGAGAAGGGTGTGTTGGAAGCGATGGAACGCGGAGTACTGGCGGGGTATAAGGTTGTAGACTTGAAGGTTACCGTCTATGACGGATCTTACCATCCTGTCGACTCTTCCGAAATGGCCTTCCAAATGGCAGGGTCGCAGGCGTTTCAGAAGGCCTTTATGGGTGCAAAGCCGATTCTGTTGGAACCCATCTACCACGTGGAGGTGATGGTCCCTGACAAGTACATGGGAGATGTTATGGGTGACTTGAACAGCCGTCGTGGCAGGATCCAGGGAATGGATCCGGAAGGCAATTTTCAGGTGATCAAGGCTGAGGTGCCTTTGGCGGAATTGTACAAGTACTCTACAGCCCTCCGCTCAATGACCCAGGGAACCGGGGATTATGCGATGGACTTTACCCACTATGAGCAGGTTCCAAGCGATGTGACAGAAAAGATTATCGAGGCATCCAAGAAGGAGGAGGGTGAGGTTGTAGAGGCATGATTCCGGCAGGTATGTTGGACAGGAAGGCGGTGGTTCCCATGGGAACGCCGCCTTTTTCAATCTGGAGACCGTAGTGGCGAAGCGTCGAAAGAGTAAACTGTACGTTAGCAGGGGTGGCGACAAGCTGCATGGAGCGCTGAGCGTGTTGGGCTTGGATGTAGCCGGACTGACAGCGGTAGATTTTGGTGCAAACGTTGGTGGATTCACGGACTGTCTGCTGCAGCACGGCGCAGGAAAAGTGTATGCAGTTGACACGGCCTACGGTGTGTTGGAGTGGAAGCTGAGGCAAAATCCAAAGGTGATCGTGGTGGAACGGACCAATGGACTCTACTTTGTGCCGCCTGAGGTTGTTCAGATTGTAACTGTCGATGTAGGTTGGACACCAATGAACCGCATCCTGCCCATTGCACTCCAATGTTTGGGCAATGAAGGAAACGCACTCGCACTTCTCAAACCCCAATACGAAGCACTGGCGTGCGAACTGGAGAACGGCGTGGTCCGAACCGAGTGTTTGGATGGGGTAGTCGAGCGTGTTCTGGATGGCCTGGACAGATTGGATATTCAGGTCAAGGATCGGGTAGAATCCAACGTGCCTGGCAGTGGTGGGAACCTCGAGTTTTTTCTCGAAGTTTCAGCTCGTTCATGAGGGCCAAACTCCCTGTTTTTTGTATTGCCTAAACTGCTATTTCTTGCTACATTATCAAAGAGTTAGGCCGATTTTTTAGGGCTTGAATCGGTAATTGGAAGGAGGTTTGGGTAACAATGGCTGGACACTCAAAATGGGCCAATATCAAGCACAAGAAAGGCAGGGCTGATGCGGCCCGCGGCAAGCTATTCACCAAACTGATTCGAGAGATAACAGTGTCGGCACGTGAAGGAGGTAGCGATGAAGCCAGCAACCCTCGCCTACGTGCTGCCGTTTTGAGTGCAAAATCTGAGAATATGCCGGCTGTGAATATTGACCGCGCAATCAAAAAGGGCATTGGTGAGCTTCCTGGCGAGTCCTATGAAGGCGCCGTCTACGAAGGGTATGGTCCGGGCGGCGTTGCACTATTCATCGAGGTCTTGACCGATAACAAGAACCGTACCGTGTCTGAGGTCCGACACCTGCTCAACAAATACAACGGTAGCATGGCAGAAAGCGGGGCAGTCGCTTGGGTGTTCGACCAGAAGGGTGTCATCGTCGTACAAAAAGAAGGTGTGGATGAAGAGAGCTTGATGACGGCTGCGCTCGACGCTGGCGCTGAAGACATCATAGAGGAAGACAGCTGTTACGAGGTCTACACACCCATGCAGGAATTCGACCTGGTGAGAAAAGCTCTGGAAAGCGAGAGTATCACTCTGGAGCGAGCGGAACTCACCAGGGTACCCCAGAATACCGTCCCGGTCGAGGGTCAATCCGCTCGCCAGCTTTTGAAGTTGATGGAGATGCTGGAGGACCAGGACGATGTACAACGTCTCTATGCCAATTTCGAAATGGACGATGAGGTGATGGCAGAGGCTTTAGCCTCCTGATCGAAACATTGTCTCAGCCCAGGTTGTGACGCTGACGATGTTCTGTTGAATTCAGCAGTTTGGAAATGTTCAGTATAATGCTCCTCCCTTCTTGCCGGTTTACGGACCCCCCAATGCATCTCCTGTCGTTCCTCCCTCTGATAGCAATTCTGAAAGGTGGTTGTTGTGCTTATTCTGGGCATTGATCCCGGTAGCGTAGTCACAGGCTACAGTGTCGTTGACCACCTCAACCGGAAGAGTCGCCTCATCCGCAGCGGCTGCATCCAGCCTGACCCCAAATTGCCTTTCCAGAAACGACTGATCGAGATCTACGACCGTCTGATGGAGCTCATTTCAGATGTTGGTCCTGACGAAGTGGCGCTCGAGAGCGCGTTCTATGGTGCAAATGTCAAGACGCTTATGAAGATGTGTCACGCCCGAGGGGTGATCATGTTGGCCTTGGCGAATTCCGATCTCCCAATCTTCGAATACTCGCCAAGAGAAGTCAAGAAATCCGTAGTGGGTAAGGGTGGTGCGTCCAAAGAGCAAGTGCAGTACATGGTCAAGAATCATTTTGGTGCAGAGCTTGGTGGTGAAAAACTGGATGTTTCCGATGCAATCGCCATCGCCCTTTGCCACGCGAACCGAGTCCATATTGCTGGAATCGGAGATGGTGGTTCAAATACCAACAAGGTTGCCGCCAAGATTGAGAGTTTGAAGGCTTCCGGTGATGGAGCCAGAAAACTGCAGAAGAAACTGCAAGAGCTGGGTGTGGAGAAGCCATTGGGAGACTTGAAATCGCAATCTGTTAGGCGGAGTCGTTAGGAAATGATCTCGTATCTCGAAGGAGAATTAAAGGAGAACAGCCCGACAGGTCTCGTAGTGAATGTTGGGGGCGTCGGGTTTCACATCCATATCCCTCTTTCCAGCTACGATGCCGGTTTGCAACTGGATACCAGAATCAAAGTCTTGACGCATCTCCATGTACGTGAAGATGCGTTGGCATTATATGGGTTTATGACCAAAAGTGAACGGAGGCTATTTGAGCTTTTGATCTCCGTATCTGGTATTGGACCACCTATGGCGCAGAAAATTCTGTCCGGCACGTCGATCACAGATTTCCAAAACCAGGTGGCCGCAGAAGATGTAAAGGGTCTCACCAGGATAAAGGGCATAGGTCAAAAGTTGGCGCAAAGGCTGGTCCTGGAGTTGAAGGAACAAATCGGCACGGTTGGTCAGTTCGAATCCGTGGAGTTTTTGGATCCAGCAGCTGATGGTTTGCTGGCGGAAGCCGCTGGAGCACTGGTAGGTCTGGGTACGCCTCCGGCCCAGGCCAGGAAGGTTGTGGGCGAGGTCCTGAAAGAATTGGGAGAAGACACCGGGGTCGAAGAGGTTATTAGGCAGGCCCTGCGACGTTTGTAAATGGGGACGTATCCGTTGAGATTGGTAGTCTGGAGGCAAAACCGGGAGAGAGATGGCCGCAGATCGAGTGAATGACCCGACCATACAGAACGGCGACGATTACGAGTCAGACGAACGACTCCGGCCGATCAAGTTCGACGACATGGCCGGACAGGAGAAGGTTAAAGACAAGCTACGCATAGGTGTAGAGGCTGCATTGCATCGCGGCGATGCAATGGACCACCTGCTGCTGTACGGCCCTCCGGGACTGGGAAAGACAACACTTGCTCACGTAATTGCACACGAGTTGGATGTAGAGATTCACGTCACGTCCGGACCGGTTCTGGAGAGGGCGGCTGATCTGGCCGGGATTTTGACCAATCTCAATGAACGCGATGTTTTGTTTATCGACGAAGTCCACAGGATGAACCGGGTAGTCGAAGAAACACTCTATTCAGCCATGGAAGACTATACCCTGGACATTATGATTGACAGTGGACCAAGTGCAAGGTCGTACCGAATCCCTCTCGAGCCCTATACGCTGGTGGGAGCAACCACCCGGCTGGGCTTACTGACTGGCCCGATGCGAACCCGGTTTGGGATCATAGAACGGTTGGACTTCTACACAGAGAAGGAATTGCAGTCGATCGTCGGAAGGACCGCCCGGATATTAAAAATCGACATTGAGCCCAGGGGCGCTCTTGAAATTGCTAGGCGGTCGCGGGGAACCGCTCGAATCGCCATCCGACTTCTGAAAAGATCCCGTGACTACGCCCAAACAAGAGCTGACGGTAAAATAGACCACAGCGTGGCGATGAAGGCATTGGAGTTGTTGGATATAGATGACAATGGTCTGGATGAAATGGACCGGCGGCTTCTGCGGCTGCTTATCGACAAGTTCGCAGGTGGACCCGTAGGCCTGAACAACCTCTCGGCTGCAATCGGGGAAGAGTCGGATACCATTGAGGATGTCTACGAACCCTACCTCATTCAGCAAGGGTATCTGATGAGAAACCCTCGAGGGCGAATGGCCACAGCACGCGCATACAAGCATCTAGGGTTGGATCCGCCTGAAGGAGCGCAAGGTCAGCTATTATAGTTTGAATGAATTGGAGAAGGCTTCTGTACGTTCTGGGTATTGAAACGTCGACCTCGGTTTGTTGCATTGGAATCGCCGAGAATCGAACGATTGTGGCGGACCACTGCCTGAATGAGGGGTCGCAGCACGCCGAACGCCTCATTTCGATGGTCGAGCAGGCTTTATCCGCCACTGGGCTGGGTTTCGATGCTTTGGCCGGAATTGCTGTGGGTTCCGGTCCGGGTTCCTTCACGGGATTACGAATCGGAATGGCAACGGCAAAAGGACTCTGTCTTGCCACTGGTCTCCCGCTGTTGACGATTCCTACACTGGAGGCCATTGCATTTCCCCATCTGGAGAACCGTGTGCCTGTCTGTGCCTTGCTGGATGCCCGTCGTGATCAGGTCTACGCTGGCGTATATAGCCTGGTAGACCAGGTGCCACGTCCCTTAATGGCTGATGCGGCACTCCCACTCGACGAGCTTATTCCCCTGCTTCCCAAGCCGGTAATGTTCGCGGGTCAGGGCGCCCACGTATATTGGGATCAGATTCTATCGCGGATGGGAAGAGATGCAGAACTTGCGCCCGAGTTGCCCGTCGGTGGGTCCATCGCCGTTCTTGGAACTGTAAAGGTCGGGTTGGGAGATTTCGCCCAGGTAGCCCAGGTTGAGCCAAACTATCTTCGTCCATCCCAGGCAGAGCGGATGCGTGCATATCCGGAAACGCCTGAATCCGCAAAGATCGGTTAGGCAGGATTGAGCGACTCATCGACATTGGGAGAGAACCTGACACCTTTCACGCTGGTCCCGATGACCGCGGAACACCTGGAGGCCGTCGTTGAAATAGAGCAGGTGGGTTTTTCCAATCCATGGCAAAAGCGAGACTTCGAATACGCAATGTCCAGGGCGGGAAGCTGGTGTGTGGTGGCAGTAAGTAGCGGGGAGTTAGTGGGATACTCCGTCGGGTTCAGAGTTGGGCAAGAGTTCCACTTTGCAGACTTTGCGATTCATCCAGGCCTCCAACGAAGGGGGATTGGAAGAGAATTGCTCAGGCAGGTCCTAGGTGTTTTGCACGACAGGAACACGAGTGTGGCGACTCTTGAGGTACGTGCGTCCAATCAGAGGGCGTTGCGTCTGTACGGTAGATCCGGGTTCAGCACCGTTGCCGTTCGAAATGGATACTACTCCAAGCCGAGGGAAGACGCATTGGTGATGATGAAAGCACTTGAGGGAAGGCTGTCTGACTGGGTAGGTGAAGTTATGGGAACGATGTCATCGTACTAAGCAGAGCCGAATTTGTGAATTGGAGCTGAAATGTTCGACAACCACCTCGTGGGACAACCTTTGGTAAAGAAACTCTTCATCCGGCTGATTCAAGCACAACGTGTCCCACACGCCCTTTTGCTCCATGGACCCGAGGGGACCGGCAAGGTTGCATGTGCACTTGCGTTGGCCAGAGCCCTTCACTGTGAAAGAGAAGAGGCAGGGGCCTGCGAATCGTGCAGTCAGTGCGGGAGGACGATGGAATTGAATCACCCTGATTTTTCCGTTCTGATGCCGCTCCAGTTACGGATGAAGCAGGATGCCGTCCGACTGATTCAGTTGGATGTACTAAAAGATCCGTATGGATACGCTCGACCCGAAGAGAATCTGATTATTCCCATCGACAGTGTTAGAGAACTGCAGAAGCGGTTTGCGTACAGCAGTTTCGAGGGCTCGTGGCGGACAGCCGTCATCCTTCACGCCGACCGCATGCGTGCTGAGAGTGCAAATGCTATTCTAAAGACTCTCGAAGAACCGCCCGCCCGATCCGTACTGATTCTGACAGCTCCTGCGCCTGGTTCATTGCTTCCTACGATTGTGTCGCGTTGCCAGGGCATCAAGCTGGCGCCCATTTCTGTGGATGATGTGGTAAAGGCTTTGGCCGCCCGTAAGACCATGGATGATGACAAGGCCCTGTTTATCGCTCGTACGTGCGGGGGTAACCTCAGGTTGGCCCTGGACATGTCGAATTCGGATCCTGGTGAAGCCCAGGACAGGTCATTTCGCTTTCTTGAGGCACTGGCCTGGGGTGAAGAGCCCCGAACGTATGCTGCCCTAGAGCAGTTGGCCAGTGACCGATCCGCCGCTCTCCTGGTGATAGGTGGTGCGGAAATTTGGCTTCGAGACGTATTGGTTTTTGGTCATGGAGCCGATGGCTTGGTGTCTCAGCGGACAAGGATGGAGGATGTTGAGAAACTCTCTTCGGCTCTGAACCTGGACGGCATTGCCAGGACCCTCCGAAAAATCGAAGACATCAGGGAGATGAATCACAGGAATGTGAATATGCAAATGGCCTTGGTGTCGCTCTGGCGTGAAATGAAAAGATCTGTCAACTAAAGCATTTTTTAGAGGCCCAGGGCCTTTTTGGGAAGAGGTGGCATGGGGAAGTTCTACATTACGACACCGATCTACTACGTGAATGATGAGCCCCACCTGGGTCATGCGTACACGACCGTAATCGCCGATGTTTTGGCGCGCTATCACCGGACATTCGGGGATTCCGTGTTTTTCCTGACGGGTACGGACGAACACGGACAGAAAGTTGAGCAGGCAGCCAAATCCAAACAGATGAACCCGCAGGAACACTGCGATGAGATGGTCGTTCGGTTCAAGTCACTATGGGAATCGCTGAACATTTCGCACGATGATTTCATACGCACTACCGAACCCAGGCATACAAAGATTGTGAAGCAGATTCTACAGTCGATCTACGACGCAGGCGAAATCTACGCGGATGATTATGAGGGTTGGTATTCGGTACACGATGAGCGGTTTTGGACGGAGAAGGATTTGATTGGCGGTAAGGACCCCGTCAGTGGCAGAGAGGTCATTCAGATTTCCGAGAGAAATTACTTCTTCAAGATGAGTCAGCATCAGGAGTGGCTTGTAAACCATATTGAAACCCACCCCAAGTTTATTCAGCCCACATCGCGCAGGAACGAGATCCTCGGCTTCCTGAAGCAGCCGCTGGGCGATCTCTGCATTTCCAGACCAAAATCCAGGTTGGAGTGGGGCATAGAGTTGCCATTCGATAGTGACTATGTCTGCTATGTCTGGTTTGACGCCTTGATAAACTACATTACTGCACCAGGTTATCTGAAGGAAGGGGATGCCTTCACCCATTGGTGGCCGGCTTCCTGTCACCTGATAGGCAAGGATATCTTAACCACCCATTGCGTCTATTGGCCTACCATGCTTAAGGCCATGGGATTGCCCCTTCCCGAGACAGTCCTAGGTCATGGCTGGTGGCTGGTGGACGAGCAGAAGATGAGCAAATCGCTGGGCAACGTGATCCGTCCTCTCGAACTCGCCGAAAAATATGGTGTGGACGGGTTCAGGTATTTCCTGGTTCGTGAAATGGTTCTGGGACTGGATAGCAGTTTTGGCGGAAAGTCCTTTGTGCAGCGATATAACTACGATCTCGCCAATGACCTCGGAAATGTTCTAAACCGGACCGTGGTAATGACCCAGAGGTACCTGGAGGGGAAGGCTCCAGCTGTAGATCTCTCGCACCCATCTCTGGAGTTTCCCAGACATCAGGCAGAGAAGACCTTGGCCGGCGTCAGAAAACACCTCGAAGAACTCAACCCGAACGGCATGCTCGAGGCGATCTGGGAGTTGGTGCGTTCCGCCAACAAGTATGTGGAGATCCAGGGCCCCTGGAATCTGGCCAAGGATCCATTGCGTCGAAGCGACCTGGAAGCCACGATGTATGGTCTGCTGGAGACGATGCGCCAGCTGGCGGTTTTGGTTTTTCCTGTAATGCCAGGAAAGGCTATGGAAATGTGGCGCCAGCTGGGTATGAATGTAGAGCTATCGGAACAGAAGATTGACAGATTGGAACCGTGGGGGGGCCTCGCAGCAGGAACGCAGGTTGCTCCCGGCGATCCGGTTTTTCCACGTATCGAAATGCCCGAATGGGTAGATCAGGACGCTCAGCCACTGCCGAAGGAGGACCCCAAGATGCCCAATGAGCAGGAAAATCTCATCTCATTCAAGGAATTTCAGAAGTTGAAACTGAAGGTGGCGAGCATTGTTCAGGCCGATCGAGTAGAGGGTGCAGACCGCTTGCTGAAGTTGAAGGTTAGCTTGGGATCCGAAGAGCGCCAACTCGTTGCCGGCGTTGCGGAACATTACGATCCGGATGCACTTGTTGGCAGACAGATTGTGGTGTTGACCAATCTTGAGCCTGCCACGATTCGAGGTGTTGAGTCTCAGGGAATGTTGTTGGCGGCCTCCAGTTCCGATGGTTTGGCATTGCTGCAACCGGATCATGGTTTGCCTGATGGCTCGGAGGTCAGGTAGCGAGGGCTACGGTCCACATTCCCACAAAGGTTCCAATGCTGATCGACACACACGCACATCTGAACTTCCCGCAGTTTAAAGACGAGCATGAGCAGCTCGTTCAGAATGCAGCACTGGCGGGGGTTGGGATCATCATAAATGTTGGGACCAATCTAGACCTGTCGCGTCTCGTAATCGATATGGCTGCCGGGCATGAGCAGGTATTTGCTACCGTCGGCTTCCACCCCCACGATGTGGAGAAAGTGGACCAACCTGGTCTCAATGACCTTGAGGCATTAGTCGGCAGTGAAAAGGTCGTAGGCATAGGTGAAACCGGACTGGATTTCTATCGCGATTACGCACCCCGTGACTTGCAGGAGGAGGTTTTCAGATGGCACATCCGCCTGGCAAAAGCGTGCAGTCTGCCGCTTGTGATTCATAGCCGAGGAGCGGAGGACAGAGTGTTGGAGATCCTGGGTTCTGAGGGTGCAAATGTTGTTGGTGGCGTCCTGCATTGTTTTGGTGGGAACATAGAGCAAGCCAGCAGGGGAGAGGAGTTGGGTTTTTACATCGGCATGGGCGGTACCGTTACCTTCAAGAATTCCAATTCTCTGAGTGTTGCCGCGGCGGTAACCAAGGAGAGATTGTTACTGGAGACGGATTGCCCTTATCTTGCGCCTGTGCCTTTCAGGGGCAAACGGAATGAGCCGGCCTACGTGTTACATGTCGCGGATGCGATCGCAAAAAAGATGGGCATTTCCGATAAGGAACTCGCCGAGGCCACTACACTGAATGCGGTTCGCCTCTTTAATTTGCCGAACGTCAAATGAGGAAATCGAAGCAGCGACTGAGCCAGCATTTCCTTACGGATCCTGATTCCATACGCAGGATTGTTGATGCAGCGGAAATCCAGCAGGAAGACCTGGTGGTGGAGGTGGGTCCGGGCAGGGGGGCGTTGACCGAGTTGCTTGTTGAGGGACCAGGGAACCTAATTGGAGTCGAGTTGGACTCCGGCTTTTGTGACTGCCTTCGAAGCATTTTTGGGGGCAGGTTGAGGGTGATCAATGAAGATGTTTTGAAAGTGGACTTTAGAAGTTTGATTCCAAATAATTCTTCCGAATCTATGATTCTGGTGGGCAATCTTCCTTATCATGCATCCGGAGCAATCATTGAGAAGATCCTTGAGTCCCGGGAGGTGTTGCGAAGAGCAGTCATCATGGTACAGAAAGAGGTGGCTCGGAGAATGACGGCACCGCCGGGAGGAAAGGATTACGGCATACTGTCTGTCGCGACGCAACTCCATTCCCTACCCGTGCTGCTCTTCGACGTGCCACCCACGAGCTTTGATCCGGAACCCCAGGTATATTCATCAGTTGTACGGATGGACTTTGATGGTGAGCCACGGTTTCGTGTCCGGGATGAACATATGATGTTTAAGGTTCTCAGGAGGGTGTTTACTCAGAGAAGAAAGATGATAAAGAATACCCTGGTTTCCTTCTTCGAAAACGATCCTGAGGCCTGTCGACGAGCCCTCCTGCTTGCCGGGGTTAATCCCAACGACCGGCCGGAGACGGTTTCCATTCCACAGTACGACTCAATATGCGGTAGTCTTGCCGATTTCAGAGGTCCGATGGGAGGGCAGGCAGGGTGACTCAGCAGAGCTCCATACTGGATCGGCGTGTTGAACCCCGGTGGGACATTGCGGAGCGACCGGACCAGGCACTTCAGGAACAGATCAAACGAGAACTCAAGATCCCGACAGTTATGGCCAAAATCCTGATCAATCGTGGGATTCGGGACGTACCCACGGGACGTGACTTTTTGTATCCGTCTCTGGACCATCTGATCGACCCGTTCTTGATGGCGGATATGCATCGTGCCGTGGCGCGTATCTGGCAGGCATTGGACTCGAATGAAGCCATCATGGTGCATGGCGACTATGACGTGGACGGTGTGACCGGTACGGCCCTGATCGTCAATACGCTCAAGGCGCTGGGTGCCGACGTCAGTTTCTACATTCCCCATCGCCTGGAAGAGGGATACGGGATATCCAAAGGGGCAATTGACATCTGTGTGAAACAGGGAAGGACCCTTCTGGTATCAGTCGACTGCGGCATCACCGCAATTGAGGAGACCCGCTACGCGAACGAGCAAGGCGTAGACGTAATTATCACCGATCACCACCAGTCAGGGGAACTTCCCGAGGCAGTTGCCGTAATCAACCCCAAAAGGCCTGATTGTCCCTACCCATTCAAGGAATTGCCCGGGGTTGCATTGGCTTTCAAACTTGCGGATGCCGTCTACAAGAATAGGTCCCAGGATCTGGGAGCAGTGTACAAGAACCTAGATCTGGTTGCACTGGGTTGTGCTGCCGACATTGTACCTCTGGTTGACGAGAACAGGGTGCTTGTGACATACGGCCTGGGTCAGATGGAGTGCACAGAGAATCCCGGTTTGAAGGCGTTATTGAGCAATCTTAATTTGAGGAACAAGCGGCTCGGGACGGGCCAACTCATTTTTGTTCTGGCCCCCCGCATCAATGCCCTGGGTAGAATGGGCAGTGCGATGGACGCTGTTACTTTGCTTACGACGTCCAATCTTGAGGAGGCAGACAGGATTTCGCAGATGTTGGAACAACAGAATCTCAAGCGACGTCAGATTGATGAGCAGACCTTGTACGAAGCGTTGGAGATGGTTGAGCAGCAGGTCGACCCTGAAAGAGATCGGGCGGTGGTGCTCTCATCAGATGCGTGGCATCCCGGGGTCATCGGCATCGTTGCCTCCCGTATTGCAGAGAAGGTGCACCTGCCCACAGTCTTGATTGCAATGGATGGTGCTCAGGGCAAGGGATCGGGCAGGAGCATACCCGGATTTGACCTCTATGCTGCGTTGTCTCGATGCCAGCAACATCTGGCTGCGTTCGGGGGTCACAAATATGCGGCAGGCTTGACCATCGATCGCGATCGGATCGAGCCACTGCGGGAGGCGTTTCTGGCCACAGTCGGGGAAATGCTTCAGCCAGAGCACATGATCCCCCAGCTTTATATCGACGACGAAATCTCACTGGGTCAGATCGATGCTCGACTGATGGGTCTGCTCAGGCGATTTGCACCTTTTGGACCACAGAATATGCGCCCCGTTATGGTTTCTAGAGGCGTCGAGGTGGTTGGCGCATCTGAGATCGTTGGCAAGAATCATATCAAATTCAAAGTCAGACAGAACGGGAGAGTACTGGATTGTATCGGGTTTGATCTTGGACATCTGGATTATCGTCTGGCACCGGGAGAGGCAAATCTGGACATTGCGTATATGATCGAAGAAAACGAGTGGAGAGGCAGGAAGGGGATTCAGCTGAGAATCAAAGATCTCAGATAAACTTGCAGCGGAAATGAGGGATGAAACATGGCAATGCCTAAGGCGGACAAGATCTGGTACAATGGTGAACTTATCGATTGGGATGATGCAAAAATCCACGTTCTGTCGCACGTTGTGCACTATGGATCGAGCGTTTTTGAAGGGATGCGTTGCTACGACACAAAACGTGGCCCAGCCTGTTTTCGCCTCGCCGATCACGTGAAGCGACTCTTCGATTCCGCGAAAATTTACAGAATGACCATTCCATATTCCCAGGATGATTTGACCCAGGCCATATTGGAAACCATTCAGACGAACAAGCTGGATGCCTGTTATGTTCGCCCGATCGTATTCAGGGGGTATGGCGCCCTGGGGGTCGATCCCACGACCTGTCCAGTGGATGTTGTCGTGGCAGTCTGGAAGTGGGGCGCGTATTTGGGCGAAGAAGCCCTGGAAAAGGGTGCCTCAGTGTGTTTTTCATCCTGGAACAGATTGGCTCCAAACACCATGCCATCCCTGGCCAAAGTGGGCGCAAACTATATGAATTCCCAGTTGATCAAGATGGAGGCGCTGGCCGATGGCTATGCCGAGGGCATAGCCTTGGATACACAGGGTTATGTAAGCGAAGCTAGTGGAGAAAATATCTTCCTGGTAAAGAATGGGGCGATATACACACCTTCAACGGGTTCTTCGATTCTCCCCGGCATTACGCGGCATTCCGTCATTACGCTGGCCAGGGATTTGGGCTATACCGTGATGCAACGTCCTATTCCACGCGAATCCCTCTATATAGCAGATGAGGTATTTTTTACGGGTAGCGCCGCGGAAGTGACCCCAATAGCTCGGATCGACAAGGTGGAGATCGGCAATGGTGCCAGAGGTCCGGTGACAAAAGCACTGCAGGATGCTTTTTTCGGTTTGGTAAACGGCGAATCCGAAGATCGTCATAGCTGGCTCACCTTTGTGTAGTGCGAAGCAGTTCCCGTATCAGTCCTTTGAGACAAGGGGAATAGATGAGTGCATTGGACGGTAAGACCATATCGGTAATCGGTGCCGGAAATATGGGCGGGGCCTTGATTTCAGGCCTGATCGAGTCAGATTTGTTGCCCCCGGAATCGGTCACGGCAATCGACATCGATGATGAGATTCTTCGGGGACACAACTGCAGGTTGGGTGTTACAACGACCAAAGATGCAGGAGCCGCAATCCCCGATAAGGACATCGTGATCCTGAGTCTTAAGCCACAGATTTGGGAGAATGTGGTTCAGCCACTTGCAGAATCTTTCGTGTCCACTCAACTTGTGATTTCCATCATGGGTGGTGTACAGTGTGGCGCCATAGAATCAGTTCTTGGCAACTCGGTTCCGGTGGTTCGCGCGATGCCGAACATCGCTGCACTGGTTGGAGAGGCTGTGACCGGTCTAGCGGGCGGGAAGCATACCAGTGTAGACCATCTCGATCTTGCTGAGGCCGTCCTGATGTCGGTTGGGGAAGTTGTGCGCCTTCAGGAACCTCAGATGGACGCGGTAACCGGTCTGTCCGGAAGTGGCCCTGCCTATGTGTATGCTATGATTGATGCCCTCTCTGACGGTGGGGTAAAAGTTGGAATTCCCAAACCGATAGCACTCAAACTTGCAACGCAGACCGTCATTGGGGCAGCCAAAATGGTCTTGGAAAGCGGTGAGCATCCATCCATCCTGAAGGATAGGGTAACAACCCCGGGCGGGACGACTATTGCAGGCCTGGCTGTAATGGAGGAAAATGGGGTCAGGGCCGCTTTAATGGCAGCTGTGGAGGCTGCAACAAAAAGGTCCAAAGAATTGGGCGAGTAGAATTTGCGAGCAGCGGTCTCCACAAATCGTGGACACTTGTGGGAGTATGTGATGATTGCGATTGTGGACTATGGGATGGGTAATCTGCGGAGCGTTCAAAAGGGGTTCGAGCGGGTTGGATATGCAGCCGAGATCTCGGACCTGCCCGAGGTCGTGGAAAGGGCGGACCACATCGTACTTCCCGGTGTAGGAGCCTTCGGTGACGCTATGTCGAACCTGAGAGAAAGGGAACTCATAGAACCGATTCAGGAGAGCATTTCAGAAGGTAAACCCTTCCTGGGGATTTGTCTTGGGCTTCAGCTGTTGTTTGTGGAGAGCGAGGAAATGGGATCACACAAAGGGCTCGGACTCTTGCCGGGAAAAGTGAGAAGGTTCCCCGAAGGAGAACGCGTTCCGCAAATTGGTTGGAACCAGATCCATATTCGTAGAGAAGTCCCTCTGCTCGAAGGTGTCCCCGAGGATTCCTTCTTTTTTTTCGTGCATTCGTATTACGTGGATCCTGCTGACGATGGTGATCGTGTGGCAATGACGGATTACGGGATCGGATACGCTTCCATCGCTGGCAGAGACCAGGCGTTCGGCGTTCAGTTCCACCCTGAGAAGAGCCAGGATCTTGGCCTCAAGATTCTTCAGAATTTTGCGAGACTATGAAGTTCTTCCTTGAAAGGGTTCTGGCATGTTGGCCAAGCGGATAATTCCCTGCCTTGATGTAAAAAATGGTCGGAATGTGAGAGGGGTTAAGTTTTCGGCAGACAAGGACGCGGGAGACCCAATTGAGCTGGCCAGGAGATATGATCATGAAGGTGCCGATGAACTTGTGTTCTATGACATTACCGCTTCTGCAGAAAAACGGGAGATTGTGGCTGATTTGGTCAGGCGTGTTTCCGAGGAGGTATTCATACCATTCACCGTTGGCGGCGGGGTGCGCACATTCGAGGATATCCGCACAATTATTGAAGGTGGGGCGGAGAAGGCTTCGATCAATTCCGCAGCGGTGCATCACCCAGAGATCATTTCGCAGGGCGCCGAGAGTTTTGGGTCGCAGGCCATTGTGGGTTCTATGGATGCAATTCGGAGAGCATCTGAAGGGATGGCATGGTGGGAGGTGGTGATTGATGGGGGAAGAACACCAACCGGCAAGGATGCCATCGCTTGGGCAAAGGAGCTGGTTGACCGTGGTGCAGGAGAGCTTGTGCTCAACAGTATCGACGCGGACGGAACAAAAGACGGTTATGACATAGAATTGACCAGGACTGTGGCGGAACAGGTGGATGTGCCGATTGTGGCATCGGGAGGCTCTGGTGGTCCGGAGGATATGCACGTGGTCCTTACCAAAGGCCTGGCTTCGGCTGCATTGGCTGCATCTATTTTTCACTACGAGCAATACTCCATTCCTCAAGTGAAGTCCTATCTTGAAGAGAGGGGCGTCTGCGTAAGGCCGAGGGTGAGTATCGATTTGTAACGGGCGTCTAGTGTTGAAGATGAATCAAAAGGAGGAATGCTGACGGGATGTGGACTGATCGGGAAGAGTTGTTTAAGGACCTGCGTAGTGTGGTTGTGAAGTTAGGCACCCGTGTGGTGACTGTTCACGACAACGCCCTGAACCTGCCTTTGATCGACAGACTGGCTGGAGATGTTGCGGAAATTCGGGAAAATGGTCTTCAAGTGGCGATCGTCTCGTCCGGTGCTGTAAGTGCCGGCATGGGAAGGCTCGGGCTGAAGACACGTCCCAGGAGAATTCCTGAGTTGCAGGCTGCTGCTGCCGTGGGTCAGGGACTTCTGATGAATGCCTACAAGCTGGCTTTCCGAACGCATGGGATCCCGGTTGGCCAGGTGTTGCTGACGTCAGATGATCTGGACAATCGACGACGGTATGTGAATGCACGCAATACCCTTGAGGTACTGTTCCGGTTCGGCGCGGTGCCGATCATAAACGAAAACGACAGCGTTGCCGTGGAGGAGATCCAGTTGTCTGTTGGAGACAACGATCGACTTTCCGCAATGGTGTCGCATCTAATCGACGCGAATCTACTGATTACGATGACTGATGTGGATGGATTGTATTCAGACGATCCGTCCAGGAACAGCGACGCAGTCCTGATCCCGGAAGTTCACGACCTGACACCGGATGTGGTAGCCGGAGCCGGGAGAGCGGGTACTGATGTTAGCCAGGGCGGTATGCGAACCAAACTTCAGGCGGCGGAAAGTGTCACTCAGGGCGGACGGATGATGGTGATCGCCAATGGCCATGAGAATCGACTCGCGGACATTGTGGCAGGCAAACGAGTGGGTACGGTCTTTCTGGCGAACCGGTGTAGATTGACAGATCGGAAGTTATGGATTGCCAACTCTCGATGCCAGGGCTCAGTTGTTGTCGACGAAGGCGCAGTGGAGGCGATCGAGGTGCGTGGCAAAAGTCTATTGCCCTCGGGCATAGTTGATGTTGTGGGAGAGTTTGGGGCAGGTGAACTGATTTCCGTCGAGGACCGTGGACGGAATCAAGTGGCAAGAGGACTGGTTCGATACGGGTCCAACGAGATCAGAAAGATACTCGGCAGGAAGACGTTCGAAATTGCCGGTATCCTTGAAGTCGATGGTGCCAGCGAAGTCGTACACCGTGATGATCTTGTGGTGTTCACATAGTCTTACATCGGGTTGTTGGCCAACGGGAACAGGATGAAATTCTACAGAGGCAATCCCCAATTTCTCCATAAGACGAGGAAGCGGCTCAGATGGATAATCTGGCCCATGCCGGTTGTGCTGTTCGCCTACTTGTTTGTAGCCGGAGAGGGAGGGTACTATCAGTTGCGGCATAGAGATCGCCAGATAGAGGCATTCAGGGTCGATATCGAGTCCACACTGATGGAGAACGAAAGGTTGAGGCTGGAAGTGCAGTTCTTGAAGAAAGATCTGGATACGATTGAGCGCATTGCCCGTGAGCAGTATGGTATGGTAAACCCGAACGAGACCGTCTATATGGTGTATCCCCATCGACCTGACCCGCAGCAGGAGGCGAATCCTTGATCTGCCGGACCGAGGGATTGGTGCTCAGGGGATACAATATGAGTGAGAGCAGCAAGGTTGTGGTACTCTACACGAGAGATCAGGGTAAGCTGCGTCTTGCCGCACGAGGCGCACGCAGACCAAAGAGCAAGTTCGGTGCGAGCCTGGAGGCGATAACCTGGGGAACCTATGTCTTCTACACTCGCGAGAATCGAGAATTGCAGACGCTCACGGAAGGGGACATCATATCTCCCTTCGATGGAATAAAGAAGGACTATCGCAAGATGGTATTCGCGAGTGCAGTGTGCGACCTTCTGGATCACCTGACGCCGGACGAGGACCGAAACGCACTCCTGTGCAGTAATACACTCGACACCTTGAGATGGATGGAGTCTATATCATCAATGGCGATCGAGCTTCCCCTCTGGTATTTCCAGCTCAAGGCGGCATCCTCTTTGGGCTATCGACCTCACCTTAGTGGCTGTGTCCAGTGTGGTCAACGTCTGGTGGGAAATGAGATACGGTTCAATCCGGTACTCGGGGGAACGGTCTGCGGGTCTTGCGGCTACGGTGGGATGGTGGTCAAGAGATCTACGGTGTCCTTCCTGGAAAGCCTCCAGACCGCGACACCAGATCGAATAGATGTGAAGGATTTTTTTCGCTCGGACAGACAGGAAGGCCAGCGGATCCTCAGGCAGTTCTTGGATTACCACATCGAGAGCCGTAACAAAGTCAAGGCGCTGGATTTCCTTGACAGAATGCTTGCCGCAGAGGGTCCACCAGAACCCTATCGTGGTTCGGGACATGGAGTTGGGATGTGAACATATTCAGCAAGCGCCTCCAGATTGTAAAGGATGATACGCTCTTATCCGTTGTGCGTGATATCCCTTTCTTCGGGGAGCTGACCCGTCGTGAGATCAGGGAGATTGTAGATGTGCTGCAGATACAGTCTTTCGAACCAAAGGAGGAGGTATTCACACAAGGTCAGCCGGGTTTGAGTATGTTCATCGTAACGTCGGGTAAAGTGGAAATCGTTCAAGCCGAGGAGGATGGGTCCGAACGAGTGCTCAGTGAAGCCGATCCGGGATCTTTTTTCGGAGAGATGGCCCTTCTCGATGACGCGGCCAGATCGGCAACTGCCCGCGCCGTAGAGAAAACGGAACTTGCAGCCTTCTACCGGTCCGACTTGCTGGCGCTCGCAGAGGAAAAATCCCAATTGGGCGTCAAGATCATCATGTATCTCTCTCAAGTGGTGGCTGAACGTCTACGACGGACAAACCGATCGCTAAAGGAAGTCAGAGATGAATTGGAGTCGGTAAAGGTTGACTCCGAAGAGGTGGATGGAGCATAAGATATGAATTCCCCAAGAGCTGGAATGGGAGTACCGCAGATACTCAGGATAATCCTGATGCTGATCCTGCTGGCTTTGGTCCCGTGGTTGATATACACCATTCGTCAAACCTTGCTACCTTTCGGTATTGCATTTTTTTTATCCTATATCCTCACCCCTCTCGTGGATCGCCTGGAGGCAAAGGGGTTGAACAGGATCCTTGGGGTAGCGGTGATTTACGCGGCGATGATCGCCGTTATCGTCCTTCTGTCGCGGACATTTGTTCCCATTCTGGTATCAGGCGTGAGCAATATGAAGGTGAGGATCCTTGGAGAGAAGGCCGTTTGGCCATGTGTCGTGGTGAATCAGAGCGAGGAGGGTGTTCGCCTTACCCGCGTGGAGTCCACGCACCCTGATTTCGACGTGCTAGGTCTACCCATGGTCCTGGGACCAGGAAATGCTGATACGCTCACCATCGAGTTCGATCCGAGCGCCACCGATGCAAGGGTCGGTCTTCTGAGTCTGCACGGGAATGTAGGACTCTCTGACCAAGACGTTGTGCTGGGTAGGTTTCACTTGAGCGCCAAGGGCAAAACCGACGGCAAGCTCATCGAGTCGATGCCCATATTCCCAGGTGAAGTAGCCAAGTTGCCAGTAATCATTGGCCTTTCCGATTCCATACATCAATTTGAAAAGATTGAGCCGGGATATCTTGCCCGTTTGAAAGTTGGGATCTATGATTTACAGGTTAGGCTCCAGGAACACTTCCCTACTTTGAAGGAAATCGATCTGGCAGAGGAACTCAACCATCGTGCTCAGGCCTGGGCTACCGATATGCTCAAGAAGACCCCCGCCCTGGTCGGCAGTTTACTGTCGGGAATTACCATTTTCGTAATTGTTCCCATTGTCGGGTTTTTCTTTCTGATAGAAGGTAGGGCAATTAAGCGGGCGTTTATCGAGATTGTACCGAATCGATATTTTGAGATGGTGCTTAATCTCCTACACAGGATTGACAGTCAACTCGGCGGGTACATCCGGGGGTTGGTGCTATCGGTGATCATTATCTCAATGCTGTCCATTGTGGGTCTTCGGATCGTTGGGTTACAAGACTACCTAGTTGTAGGTACAATTGCCGGCCTATCAAATGTCATTCCATATCTGGGGCCCATAATCGGAATCGTCGCTGGCGTAATTGCCGCCTTATTGCAGTATTCCACCTTGAGCTGGGGAACGATCTTGCCTGTCGTCGGTGTGTTTATGTTCGTACAAATCATGGACAATGTCTTCGTGGCACCGGTGGTGGTTGCCAGAAGCGTCAATCTCCATCCACTCCTAGTGATTTTTGTAGTACTGGTGGGCAATCATCTGTTTGGCGCTGTAGGGATGCTGCTTGCTGTCCCGATTACCGCGGTAATCAAGGTGTCTGCACAGACCATTTACGAGGGACTCAGGAGCTACTCTGTAACATAGGCAGGGAATCAGGATGGAGTTGAAGGCGGAGAAAAGGAGCAGCAAGACCCATGGGTGAGCCGAACAATTTCGCAAAAACATATGAGCCAAAGGCTGTGGAGAAGACCTGGTACTCCTTCTGGCATTTGCAGGGGTACTTTCGCCCAGAGTCGAATCCGGATGGATCCCCTTATTCGATAACTATTCCCCCTCCCAATGTGACCGGCGAGCTGCATATGGGTCACGCTTTACAACATGCCATACACGACGCGGTGGTGCGCTGGAAAAGGATGCAGGGGCACAGGACCCTATGTCTGCCGGGAACAGACCATGCTGGAATCGCAACTCAGATGAAGGTGGAGCAACATTTGTATGATGAAGAGCAAAAGGTCCGACACGACATTGGTCGGGCGGGGATGTTGAAGCGGATTTGGGGATGGCAGGAGCAATATGGCACTACGATCCTGAAGCAGCTCCGGGAGCTGGGCAGCAGTTACGACTGGTCTCGAGAACGTTTCACGATGGATGATGAATACGCAAGAGCCGTCCTTGAAGCCTTCGTATCCTTCTACAAGAAGGGCTGGATATATCGCGGCAAACGCATGGTCAACTGGTGTCCGCAGTGCGGAACAGTGATTTCAGATCTTGAAGTGGAGGAACAGGATCAGAACGGGCACCTCTGGCATTTGAGATATCCGGGAATTGATGGTGCGCCCGACCTGGTGGTGGCCACTACGAGGCCCGAGACGATGCTCGGCGATACGGGAGTTGCTGTGCATCCATCCGATCGAAGGTGGAAGGATGCAGTTGGGAAGCAGGTTATGCTGCCCCTTCTAGACAGGCCGATTCCGATCGTTGCGGATGACTATGCCGATCCAGAGATGGGGAGTGGTGCAGTGAAGGTGACCCCTGCTCACGACCCGAACGACTACGAGGTGGGATTGCGTCATGACCTAGGTGAAATTCAGGTGATCGGTTTCGATGGAACGATGACGGAGGAGGCCGGTCGATTCGGTGGTCTGGACCGGTATGTGTGCAGAAGGCAGGTCGTGGAGACCCTGGAGGAATTGAATCTACTCGAAAAGATTGAGGAATACGATCATGTTGTTCCTCACCATGACAAGTGTGGAACAGTGATCGAGCCGCTTCCAATGGAACAGTGGTTTGTCGCGATGCGAGAGCTCGCCGACCAAGCTCTTCCCAGACTACGAAACAACGAGGTCAAGTACGTGCCGGACCGTTTCAGAGGATATTCCATCGAGTGGCTGGAGAATATCCGGGATTGGTGCATCTCCAGGCAGATCTGGTGGGGGCACCGCATCCCTGTGTGGACTTGCTCCGATTGCGAACAGATGATTGTTCAGGTCGAAATTCCGATACAGTGTGAAAAGTGCGGCAGTGCCCAGTTGGAACAGGACCCCGATGTCCTGGATACTTGGTTCTCGTCTGCCCTATGGCCCTTTGCCACACTTGGCTGGCCTGACCGAACAGAGGATTTAGAGATCTACCACCCAACGGACCTCATGATTACTGGACGGGACATTCTGTATCTGTGGGTTGTACGAATGGTTATGACGGCAATAGAGTTTGAGGGTGAGATTCCCTTCAAGACTGTGCTGGTACACCCTACCGTTCAGACACGGGACGGAAAACGGATGAGCAAGACTTTGGGGACCGGAATCGACCCAAGGGAGTTGATCGACCGATACGGCGCAGATGCCACCCGGTTGTCATTGCTATACCAGTGCGGGAGTTCACAGGACATCCGATTCGATGCAGAGGTGGTGGACAACAAGATACAGGATTCCCCAATCACAGAGACCTGCCGGAATTTCTGCAACAAGATTTGGAACGCTTCTCGGTTTGTGAGTATGCATCTGTCCGATCGGGATCCTGCCGACCTGTCTCTCCTGGACGCGCCGGATCAACCTACCGACCTAGCCGATAAATGGATACTGAGTCTATTTAACCGGACGATTGACACAGTCACAGTTGCGCTTGAAAATTACCGATTCGATGAGGCATCACGGAGTCTCTACGAGTTCGTTTGGAACGCCTACTGTGACTGGTATCTTGAAATGGTGAAGGTCAGGCTCAACGGCGAGGATCTGGAAGAGAGAGCCACGGTGCAAGCTATTCTGGTTCACGTGCTCGAGGGTACCTTGAGGCTGCTGCAGCCACTGGTTCCATTTATTTCAGAAGAGCTTTGGCAGAAATTTCCTCATCGGGGTGAGGCCCTGATTGCAGCTGAATGGCCTCTGGCGGATGATACGCGACTGGACGATCTTGCGGAAGGAGAAATGACGCTGGTTCAGGAGGTGGTGGGTGCCGTCCGAAATATCCGTGGCACGATGAGTGTGCCGCCAACGAAACGTGCAGATCTGCTGGTCAAGGTCGAATCACAGGAAACCGTAGATGTTCTGAATCGGACGCAAGCTTACATATGCGAATTAGCCCGTGTGGGAAATTTTAAAATGGGGAAGGGCGTGCTGAAGCCACGAGCTTCCGCTAGTGCGGTCCTAAACGACCTGGAGGTCTATGTTCCCTTGGTCGGTCTGATCGATCTGGAGATAGAGCAAAAGCGCCTTCAGAAGGAGAAGGACCGTTTGGAAAATGCGCTTTCGGGGCTCGAGAAGAAGCTGAGTAACGAGAAGTTTCTGAGTAATGCACCAGATGAAATCGTTGCAAAGGAAAAACAACGCCAACTTGAGTACCGGGGCAACCTGGATCGCTTACAGCAAAACCTTGAGGCGCTCAGCTAGACCCGACACCGGTAGCCTATATGGTACGTCACTATATTCTTCGCACGCTTATCTACTGTTCCATTAGTGGATTTCTCCTTGTCGGCATTGCTGGAGGAGTGGTCTGGCGTTTCAAGGATGGTCTACCCTCCTTTGCCGAACTTGAGGGTGTAGAGCCTGCGAGAACCACTAATATTTTCTCCCGTGATGGCACCGTTCTCAAACGGTTTTGGGTGGAAAACCGTGTACCCATCCCGTTCGATAAGATTCCGAAAGCGGCGATTGACGGCTTAATAGCTACGGAGGACCAGCTCTTCTGGAGGCACTGGGGCGTGAGTTTGCCGGACATATTTCGTGTTGTCTTGAGAAATCTCTGGCAGGAAGGCAGTTTGAAAGGACACGGTGCTAGCACAATCACGCAACAGCTGGCTCGGAATCTATTTCTGGATCGTAAGCAGGTATGGTCCAGGAAAATCAAGGAACAGCTTACAGCGGTACTCTTGGAGAGAACGTACACCAAGAAAGAAATCATTGAGATGTATTTCAACAAGGTGCTTTTCGGCAATGGTGCCTACGGAATACAATCCGCTGCGGAGCGTTTCTTTGGGAAAAATGCTGGTGAACTTTCAGTTGACGAGTGTGCTTTACTTGTGGGGTTGCTGAGGGGACCCTACTATTACTCGCCAATCAACCACCCGAGACGTGCAAAGGACAGACGGCGGTTGGTGCTGAGGCGAATGTATCAGAATCAAAAGATCACACGAAAGCAATACCAGTCGGCCAACAGGCGGCCCATCATTCTCAAGGACGCAGAGGAAGAGACAGGGGAAGCACCGTATTTCACCGAGCATATCCGCAGGTATCTTGAGGAAAAGCACGGATGGGGCGTACTATACAAGGACGGGGCCTCTGTCTACACAAGCCTCGACAGCCGTTTGCAGCGATTGGCCGAAGAGATTCTGTACAGCCAGCTGGAAGAGGTTCAACGTACAGTAGATGAAAACCGAAGGCGAAACCCTCCCGATTCCACCTTCTGGTCCAGCCTGGAGACATTTGAGGATACACTTAATGCCACGGTAGTTCAGGGCGCGCTCGTGGCATTGGATCCAAGCACTGGGCATGTACTTGCCATGGTCGGTGGACGGGATTTCAATGAGAGCAAGTTTAACCGTGCAGTGCAGGCGAAAAGGCAGCCAGGTTCTTCATTTAAACCATTTATTTACACTGCGGCCATAGACACGAAAATACCACCAACCAGGAAGTTTCCAGATACCGCAGTCTCAGTGGTGATGGATGATGGCAGTCTCTGGCGACCTCAAAATTATGATCGAAAGTTCTTGGGGTGGATGACCATGCGCGAGGGACTGGCGATGTCCCGAAATGTGGTCACCACCAAGTTGTTGGAACAAATAGGGCCCAGAACTGCTGTTCGTTATTCCAAGCGTCTAGGGATCACCACTCGAATACGTGCGGTCAAGTCGCTGGGGATGGGGACCAGCGAGGTAAAGCTCATTGATCTGGTTTCGGCCTTCGGTACATTTCCAAATGGCGGCATCCGGGTAGAGCCGATGGCGGTTGCGAAGATCGTGGACAAAGATGGTAATGTCCTCGAAAGTCAAGTGCAGGGCAAGGAGCACGAGGTCCTGAGTTTCGAGACTGCCGCTGTTATGACCAGCATGCTCCAGTCGGTTCTGGATATGAACAAGAGAACGGACCGAGGCATATGGCGTGGTACTGGGAGAGGATCTAGAACGGCCTATGGATTTAGACGGCCTGCTGCGGGAAAGACGGGCACGACCCAGAATTTCGCGGATACCTGGTTCGTAGGATTTACACCTCAGATCGTAGCCGGGGTTTGGATCGGCTTCGACGACTACAGGGTATCCCTTGGACCACGTATGTCCGGTGCTGCCGTCGCATTACCGGTATGGGCGAATTTTATGAAGAAGGCACATGGTGCCCTCGAATTGGAACAGCTTGATTTCGAAATCCCGCAAGGGGTAGCGCAAGTGGAGGTTTGTGTCGAAACCTATCAGGTGGCATCGATCTATTGTCCTGCAAGGCTGAAGGAATTGTTCGTGCCTGGTGCTGAGCCGACCGCACCGTGTCCGGACCATACCGCCGTTGACTCGGATGGATCCAAGGAGAAGAAGAGGACCAGAAGGGAATTTCAATTTTAGTCTTGCAAGATGTCAAGCAGAAGGGCCGAGATCAACATGATCTCGGCCCTTCTGCTTGACATCGATTGTGTCCAATCACGCACGTTTGGCCGCAGCGTTTCTGCGATCACTTGCAGCCTGCCAAAGAACGACCAAAGGACTGGCCACAAATGAGGAGGAATAGGTTCCAACGATGACACCTACCATTAAGGCAAATGCGAAATCGTGAATCACCTCCCCTCCCATGGTTAGCAGGGCAAGCACCACAAGTAGTGTGGTTCCAGAGGTCAGCACCGTGCGGTTCAAACACTCGTTAATGCTTCGATTGATGATAGAGCTGAAGCTGTCTCTGCGGTACAGCCTCAAGTCTTCCCTGATGCGGTCGAATACCACGATCGTATCGTTAAGCGAGTAGCCGACAATAGTCAGCAGTGCCGCCACAATCGCCAAGGAAATCTCTTTGTCCAGAAGGGAGAAGATGCCTAGGGTAATGAGTACATCGTGGAACAAAGCGGCCACCGCCGCAATGCCAAACTGGATGCGTTTGAACCGCCACCAGATATACAGGATGATCAACACCAGTGAGACAAAAATGGCGCCTACCGCCCTGTCCTTCAATTCACTCCCAATTTTAGGTCCCACCGCTTCCTGACGTCGGAGCCATTCGGTAGGATCACCGATACTTGATGCAAAACTCGATTTCAACGTGGCTTTTATTGCATCGGCCGTAATGGTTCCCTCCGCTTCCTCTTCAACACGTATCAAGATGTCATTTGGTGTACCAAACTGTTTGATTTCACTGTGCCTGAGGTCTGATTTACGGCCATCCATTTCAACGGATCCGAGAGATTCCCGCAAGTCACCAACCGAGACGGGTGGATCGAAGTGGACCTCCAGGAGTGTTCCGCCCGAGAAATCGATCCCCAGGTTGTACCCTCCCTTGGTAATGGTGGAGCCCAGCCCAACCAAAACAACGATGGTGGAAAGTACGAATGCTCCCTTGCGGGCACCGAGGATGTTGAAGGCGGGCGCGTGGAAGATGTTGAAACGACCAATGCTTATGGAAGTCAGTTGCCAGCGACTGATGAATATGTTGAAGACCGTTCGGGTAACGAACAATGCAGTGAACATACTGGATACAATGCCGATCATCAGGGTGAGCGCGAACCCCTTAATGGGTCCGGTGCCGAACTGATAGAGTACCACCGCCGTGATCATTGTCGTCAGGTTTGCATCGACAATGGTGAGCAAGGCCCTGCCATATCCATTTTCAATTGAAGGCCTCAGTGTCTTCCCACTGTTTAACTCTTCCCTTACCCGCTCAAAGATCAGGACGTTTGCATCAACGGCCATACCGATCGTCAGGATAATTCCGGCGATTCCCGGAAGGGTGAGCGTTCCCCCAAATCCAGCGAGAACTGCCATCACAAAGACCAGATTAAGTACCAATGCCAGATCGGTTACGATGCCAGACAGTCCGTAATACAACACCATGAACACCATGACGATGGCGAGCCCGATCAATGCCGCTTTCTTTCCCTGGTCTATCGAATCACGTCCAAGAGATGGCCCGATGGTTCTGTCTTCAACGATTGGAGCATCAGCAGGCAGAGCACCTGCACGGAGTACGATCGCCAGATCCTTGGCTTCCTCTAAGGTCCCGCTTCCCGTGATGATCGACCGACCGTCTCTGATCTTCACACGAATGGTCGGTGCTGAATAAACCTGGTCATCAAGGATAATGGCCATGCGTTCATTGACGTGAGCTCCGGTGACCCGGGAAAACAGCTTCACGCCGTCGTCGGAGGTGGTGAAATTGATGACCGGCTGTCCCGCGTTCTCAAAGGACTGCCCGGTGGTCACTTTGGCGTCTTTGACAATTTCTCCTGTCATCTCAATTCGTGAGTTCACATAATACACTCGGCGGTATTTCTGGCCGTCACCCATTTCCTCGACCTGGTTTGCCCACTTAAACTCAGAATCTTTGGGGATGAGCTTCTGTACCTCGGGTGAACTCAAAATCGACCTGACGGTCGCGAGGTTGTCTGCAGGGACCATCAGGTCTTCACCGTAGCTCAGGATATATCTCTTGATGGAGGGCTTGTCCTCAACGGGTTTCTCTTCAAACAGCTCGGTTTCTTCGGTAGAAGAGGTGTCACCCGAAGATGCAATCAGGTGTTCCTCGATTCTGTCCAGAATCGCCTCCCGGTCGGAACCGGGCTTGAGGATCTTGAATTCGAGACGTGCCTGCGTATTGATGAGATTCTTAGCTCTCTCTACATCCTGCACGCCGGGAAGCTCAACCACGATACGCCATTCACCCTCAGTTTGTATAATGGGCTCGGTGACCCCAAACTGATCTACCCGGTTGGTGATGATCTCCTTTACACGTGCAACCACATCGCGACGCTGGTCCTCAGGTAAGCCGGTCGGATCCACCTCCAGAACCAAGTGAATACCTCCCTGAAGGTCGAGACCGAGATTGATGGCCTTGCCTTTCATGGCTACATATTCGTCGGTACCCTCTTTGGGTGGATTGGTGTAGAATGTGTAGGTTGGGTACAAAGACCAGATCGCCAATACGATTGTGGCGATAATTATCAGTGATCGGTACGTGTCGCGCTTCATGATTAGCGTTGAACTCCTTATTGATCAGCTGTGATGAGCGATGGATACGGTTGTGGCTAGTGACCTTAATGTCAAATGTTAGGTTAACAAGCAAAACAGGGACGAGGGCACCCCGGCAAGCGGATATTCCGTGTAGGCCCTAATCCCCGGCTCTGATATTGATTAGCGATCGCGATCAACTACGTGGCGGACCGCCAACTCAAGCGCCTGCCTGGCGTCCGAGGTCGTAAGGACGAGGAGGTTCTTCAGGCCTGAAGTTGCGTAAGTCTTCGCTTCCTCACGGGCCTCTTCAATGCCTTTGTATCTTTCGACAAAGTGGAACACTTCTTGTAGTTCTTCGTCCGATTCGATTCCGCTACGGACTTTCGCTTGAATGCGCTCGGCCTCACCGTTTTGACAGTTCCCCAGGGCACGAATCAATGGAAGGGTCAGCTTCCTTTCACGGACATCATTTCCAACGGGTTTACCCAAAGACTCTTCATCACCTGTGAAATCCAACAGGTCATCGGTGATCTGAAATGCAATGCCGACCTCTTTTCCAAATGTTGACATTTGGGCGACCTGCTCGGGAGTTCCCCCACCCAGAATCGCACCGACCTCACATGACAAGGCCATCAGTGAGGCTGTCTTCTTGTCAATCATACTGAAATAGATTGCAGATTCAGCTTCTACGCCGCCCTGGATTTCCTGAATCTCCCCCTCAATCATGCGTCCCACAGCTCTTGTGGCTGCCCTCATCACCTCCATTGAATCAAGTCCGACCAGGACCTGAAGGGCACGAGCAAGCAGAAAGTCTCCCATAAGCACTGCAGCCTGGTTGCCCCATCTCAAGTTCAGCACTTCGGTGCCCCGACGCTTGTCGGCGAAGTCGACCACGTCGTCGTGGATGAGTGTGGCGGTATGGATTATTTCGATGCCGATGGCTGCGTCGATTGCACGATCAGAACACTCGCCTATTGCCTGGGCGGTCAATAACGAAAGGGCTGGGCGTAAGATCTTCCCGCGTGTCTCCATGATACGATCGCCCATGGCCTGGACAAGCTTCACATCTGATTCAAGCGTCTTCTTGAAACGTTCCTCGAAGCGGCCAATTTGGGGCTGGATAGGCTGGAGAATCTGGTTTAGCATAGGGTGTCCGGATGATATCAGGGTTCATTCCCGGCACTGTGCTTGGAAGAATCCGAATCAAATCGACTCAAACTAACAAAAATGGTGAGATTTGTCAATAACCTTTGAAAAACCATAATTTAAAGGGATAGTTAGGTGGCATTTTTGTGCTCGGTAAAGGCTGTTCGGCGGTGCCGAGACCGATGTTAGATGCCTGAGTCTGTTAGGCTAAAACACTTCTGATAATCTTCCACGACTTGGCTTTCCTGGCGTCATATCCGATGCCATCGATCTTCGTGTAAACCAGACAAGTGGACGACTGTCTCTCAACATGCAAGATGGGGTACCCGGTGCTATAGTCAGCAGCCTGAACCAGGAGTGTCAATCCCTTCGGATCCGGACCCAGATCCAACAGATCAAGCTGATAGTAGCTCTCTTCGTTGGTGGTGTGGACATCCAGGATCCGGCCCTCTAAGACTGGATAGTCCAACTCCAAGGTGGTGTCCAGGAATTTCGCTTGGCTACCACCGTACAGGTAGCCGAATGCGGGCGACCCATCCGGGGAGAGTGAAAACGCGGTCATTGTCCCATTTGTTTCCAACGTTCCTTCAGGGGTATCCACGGTGATTGTTTGACCTTCAGCGCTCAAAATGACGACATCGCTTCCCTGTTCGGTGTTAACGTGGAATCCCGTAGCCGTCCCATCTGGGGAAGACAGTCTTTGTACTTCCCATACAAATGGCTTGGACCGCCTTCCTACATCGAAGAGGCTCAGGAATCTGCTGCGAAGGGACGGCCCTCTTCTTTGCCTCACAATATATGGTACAGTTTCACCAGTCATTATGTTGTCCCTGGAACCGGTGCCCCGCTCTCCCCATCCATTGCCGATCAATGTGTTCTCATCTCCGTCGGGAAGGCTGTAAACACTCAGCTGATGGTGTCTGCCGAGCTCGAATGAAACCGACCATGGCTGGGAGGCGTGCCAGCTTGATATGTCCTTGAGATCTTGCCAGCCCTCTGAGGATGATTGCAGCTGGAGATTGTGGACCACTCCTTCTTGTACGGGACCATGAAACAGGTACTCGTGTTGTTCACCACCCGCAACCAGGAAAGAATCCAGCAGATAACTGCCTGAGTTTCCGTGATCGATGATGGCACATAGCCGGGTGTATTCATCTGCCACTTCGTAGGCTTCCGAGGATACCTGCAACCATTTTACCCTGGAGCCTGCATCAAAGTGAAGCAGATTACCGCCACGACCTTCTCGTCTCTGGTCCTCGCCATTGACAATGACTGTGTTGTGAGCGATCGTGCGGACCGTCATCTTCTTGTCCGGACGATCCCAGAGATAGCCCAGGTCAGTAAGCGCCTCGTGTCCGTCTTTCCAATAAACAAGATTCAGGCTGTCTTCATGGTGATGGCCTCCCCAGTCGGAAGCACTGATCAATGCGGTGCTGGCGCGGCCACGATTCCCGGTTCTCAGTAGCCCGATTCGAAGCGCAGGGAAAAACTGATCGGACAACGCAAGGTCTTCACTGGAACCGATCTCAGGGTCTCTGTGGAAGAGCCCATATTCACTGCCATGAGTCTCCAGGTCGTTGTCGCACAACTCATTCAGCAGGGAGACATGCTCGGCCATTCCATAGCGTGAGGCGATCAGATCCGCCACGTCAATGGACATCCGGACGCCTGTGCTGTCATCTGCAGGAACGCCGTATCCCAGGTCTGGCATCAAGCTTTTGACGTAACCATCCAGAACAGATCGGTATCTGCTATTTCCATACACGTCCAGATGATCGATTCTCCCATCTTTAGCTTCATAGTTCGGTGGATCTGAATAACCGTGTACTGCGTCGCCAAAATGCCGAATCCCATTAAGTGTCATGAAACCGTAGCCTGGAGATTCTGAGCTCATTCCATCCTCTAGAAACCATCCATCTACAAATTGCCAGAACCCTTCCAATCCAAATCTAACCAGCTCCGGTACTCCCAGGCAGATGCCGACAAGACCTGCTGCAGACCTGTTGGTAGCGCTCTTGTTGTTGTAGCCAGGGTCCGCACACAGGAGGATCGTTCCCTCCAGAAGCAGGTCTTCCTCAATGCTTAGCTTCTGGTTGAGAGTGTAGACGGGTTGCCCATGCTTCTCGGCAATGCAGGTGAGGTCGTAGGCGACCACAACGTCTGAGAGGAAAGTGCCCTCCATCCCAACGCCAGTGGCTCTCCCGGCCATCCAATACCCTACATGAAGTTTCCTGTCGGGGGTGTTGGGAGGGACGACCAGCTCGGGTTCGGGGAGAGCAAGGATGTTTTGTGAGGCTATAGTTGGATCCAGATCGGAAAATTCACCATACCCGGAATGAACCATATACCCGGGATACACAGTGGCGAAGCGCACCAGAATGTCGCGTACCTTTTCGGCGTATTCCACCCTCTGTGTCAAAGCAAATGCCAACCCGAGCTTCCTTGCCAACCTGGCCATGTGGTCGCATTTTCTAGCACGGATATTTGCAGTCCAGCTTGACACAAAAGGAAATCCAATCATATCCCAGTGTTTGCCGACATAATATGGAATTTCCTGTCCGCCTCCGAAATCAGTCTTCAGTAGGAAGTCCTCAGGAAATTCTTCATTTGGATATGTTGTTTTGCAGGTTGTGCATACAAGTTGATCCGCAGCATCAGCAGACCAATGGTAGAGCCCGTGCACGGGAGCAGACTCACACTTCGCACACATGGTGAACAACTGGCTGTTGGGTGTTTCACGCGGCACCATTCGCTCCAAATAATCTGGCGATGTATCGGGTTCGCGATTAACTTCCCTCAATAGGTCCTCGAGGAAACTGGATGCCCACAGGTGTTTCTCGATGTTTGTGCGGGCTGTTTCCAGGTCCGTTGCTTTGACTACCGTCGAGGGATGTGAAACGGTTTCCCTGTTCTTTCGCCAACTGGATATGTCCACGGGTCTCCCCCAAATTAGTAAGAAGGTCCAAGAGTGTCTGGTTCAGGTGTTTTCCGCAGCTTGAATGAACTCGCTCGCGCCTGCTTCAATCCAGGAACCGACGTTTGTGAGTAGAAACTTGACTCCCAACTCTACATACTCCCGTACGTCATTGTCGTCGACCAGGGTGCCAGAATTTCTGCCGGCATCCCGGATCCGTTTTAACGTATCTTTAATCGTGGTTTGCACCTCTGGATGTCCCAATTTACCTATCTTCCCCATGGAGGTCGCCAGATCGGAGGGTGCTACAAAAAAGACGTCAATCTGATCGACCGATAGGATTTCATCGAGATTTCCAACGGCCACGATGTCCTCAATCAAGACGATCAGCAGAGTCTCGTCATTCGCCACATTGAAATAGTTGGAAACACCATATCCCTGCCGGCTCGTGAACATTCCTCGTTTGCCCAGGGGCGCGAATTTGCCACCCTCAACCACGTTCCGGGCCTCCTGGGCCGTGTTGACATGGGGAACAACGATGGCTTGCGCACCACGATCCAGGGTGCGGTAGATCAAGGCCTGGTCATTCCGATTCACACGGGCAACAGAGGTCATTCCCCAGAGGTCGCACGCTCGCGAGAGATTACCTAGTTGAGCGGCATTGAGGCCGCCGTGTTCGCCCTCCAACCACACCCCATCGAAGTCGTTGGTTCCAAATGCGTCAATGTCGTCTGGGTGAGTGAGACCACCTACCGTGTAGGTTAGTTTGCCTTCAGCCAATTTGTGTTTTATGCGATTTGGGCGAATTGCCATATATGGTCTCCTGGATGAGAATTGATTTCCGAAATGTGAAATTTAGCAAGAGAATAGCACATCGAAATAGGGATTGAAAGATGTAATTGCGTAGACCAGATCCGTCTCTACTGTGGTAACCGACCGAGTAGGGAACCGGCAGCCCTATCGAGTTCCACGGTAACGTGGGCAAGACCGCTCAACCGTTGACGAATCTCGTCGGAGCCGGCTTCCATTCGATCGGTCCTGGCGTTGGCAAAGTCGTCAGAAACCGCGTATACAAACCTGGGAATGATCAAACAACGAAAGTCCAGCATAAGGCTGTTGGCTATCCTCATAACGGACATGTAGCTGGCGTTTCCTCCCGCCGCGCACAGGAACCCCACAACCTTAATGGTCCAGGACCTTACCGTCAGCTCAATCAGGTTTTTGGCAGCGGCGATTACATCAAATTTGCATATTGGAACTGGAAGCAGTATGGCCACAGACTGCTCTATGGCGATCTTGAATTCCGAGATAGATTCTCGCGCCGATGGAATTCCACAGAATTCAATTCCATGGTTTCGTAAGTCGTGGAGATCCGTTTCTGCTCCGGCTTCTCTCAAATAGGATACAGCGGTTCTGGCAAGCACATAAGATCGGTTTTGGGGATTGAGTGAGCAGCTGATAACGGATATTTTCTTAGACATCACCTCCCAATTGGAATTCACAGGTGTATCGCATTCTGAAGTTGTGATCCTTTATTCAAAACCCCAATTATAATACACCATTTTCCTGTTACACAGGTCGAAAATCCCAATCCGATGTTCACTGATTCCAAATCGTGCACCAAAACGCATTAGGGTATATTGCAGATAAGATTTGACAACCTGAGCTGAAATTGAAAGCTGCTATGGAACAGATATTGGTGATTGACAATCTTGTCGAAGTACTGAGCATAACGGGCAGGATCTTGGAGCATGTGGGATATCAGGTTTTTGGGGCGTCGGTGGCCGATGAAGGGATCCACACCTACAGGCGGGAGCGCGTTTCCCTGGTGATTTCGGATCTCAAGATGCCACAGAAGGATGGGCTGGATGTTATATAGGAGCTGAAAAATGAGGATCCGGATGCAGGATCATCGCCATAACGGGCTATGAGGCTGAGGCTCTGGACCAGGCAAGGGCACTTGGGGCCGGCGACTGATTCATAAAGCCTTTGCATATGGCGAAGCTCATAAATGTGGTGGAGGAGATGCTGGAAATCGAGGCTTGATAGACTGATCTTGAAGTAGTCTGTGTCGGGAGGCAGGAGATTGGCAACGGTCTTGGTGATTGATGATGACGAAATGATTCGTCAAGTTTTGCATCGTGTTCTGGTGCTGCAAGGATACGGCGTTCGCGAGGCTGCAGATGGTGAGCAGGGCTTGCAGCTGGTCTACGAGTTTGCGCCCGACCTCGTTGTGACGGATGTATCCATGCCCAAGAAAGATGGGTTATCCGCGAATTACGGTCTCTGGGATTGGACGTGCCGATCGTAGCCTTGGCAAAACTTGGAGACAGAACACTCGAGGACGCGCTGGTTCTGGGTGCCAACAAAGTGGTTGGCAAGTCCTTTCGGTTGAAGACATTTCTCGAGGTTGTTGGAAAGGTCTTGCAGCAGTAATCCGTTTGACACCGTAGAACCTACACGGATCCCTTATCGATTCCAGTCAACGTTGGTTTGGCTGGGATTTTTCATTGCCCTAGGTCGTTTTATTTACTAATCCAAATGTTTGACCCTGCAAGGTGGGGAGAAGGGCAATATACGAGTGGGTGGACTATTCCAGATCAACAGTGACAGGGGCGTGGTCTGATACAGTCATTCCGGCTCTACGATCTATATTTGCCGATTTGACGCGGTCATGTGCATGCTGATTTCCAAGCAGGTAGTCGATCCGCCAGCCTCTGTCCAACTCACGCGCACGTCCCCTGTTGGACCACCAGGAGTAGGGCCCTTGAGAATCGCCTACCTGTTCGCGCAGGATGTCATGCCATCCGGAGGAAAGCAGTCTGGTCATCCACCGCCGTTCGTGTGGTAAGAATCCGCTATTCTTCGCGTTTCCCTTTGCGTAGAAAATGTCCTTCTCTGTGTGGGCAATATTGAAGTCTCCTCCCATCAGGACAGGTCGCTCGGATAACGAAAGTTTTCTCGCCCAGGGAAGAAATTTTTTCAGCCATTTCGTTTCTTTGATGTGCTGGCGTTCCACGCTAGAAGATCCCGATGGCAGGTAGACGCAGACAAACTGAATCTCTTTGACTTTGACGTGCAAGATCCGGCCTTCCGGATCAGTTCTGTGAATGCCCCTTCGCAGCACCTGTATAGGGTATTTTGCAAGCACGGCGGTTCCGGAATACCCTTTTCTTTCTGCCGGATGCCAGTGGACGTGCCACCCTTTTGGGTTTTCCCAATCACCAGGGAGTTGGGCCGGGAGCGCCCGTATCTCTTGAAGCAGCAGGACGTCTGGTGATATTCTCGTTATGTGGTCCTTGAATCCTTTCCGCAACGCTGCTCTAAGCCCGTTCACGTTCCAAGTGGTTACCCGCAACTCCCGTACCTCCCGCTCTGCCTGCTAGAGATTGAAACGCTGTCCTTTGTATGTCACCAGATAATCTGAGCCTTTACATTCGATGTTCGCCGAGGGTTCCGTGTCTATTCCGAATGCTACGCCAACAATGAAAGTCCCCGGCGAAAGATCTGATTCCAGCTTCAGGTAGTTGACCTCCTGGCTCTCAGGATCTGCATGCCCGGGCTTCAGGCCCGTATGACGATCCTCGACCAGGTCAAACTCCTGGGGCAAAAGGAGCTTGACAGCAACACTGACTTGCTCATTCCGGATTTCAATGTGGCCATCATGTGCAATTCCATTTCCCGCGAAATGTATCCTTGATTCCAAATGGGTTGCTGCATTGACTTGGATGCGGTCGAATACCACAAAGATATCCGGTCTGATATAGAGGTAAGACCTGGTGAAAGAATCCAGGACATCCAGACCGTATGCCGGACCAATCTCAGCTTTGAGGAAGTCATACGACTTGGAGAACTGTGTTTCCAAGACGGAGCCCTCGAGCCGGACGTCTCGCGGTTGTCCTTTGCCGTTGAATAGAGGGAGATTGTGCCCATCGGTGTCTTTAAATATCCATTCACCCGGGTCAGCATACCGTCCTATCCCCAATTCTCGGATGACAGTCTTTCCATGGGTGTGGATAATGTAGTTGCCCACATCGGCATGTCCGTGCGGCTCGACAGTGGCACCGATCTTCAATGCCAGAATGGATGAATCAGGATCGGACCAGGATGAACGCTGAATGCACCAGCCCGCATCCGGAAAATAGGCTGAGGGGTGGTCTGGATCCGACAACTCCCGATCTACGTTTGAGGCATCCCAGAATAACTCCGGCAAGGCGAGGGAAGGCTTACCGTCCGTGGTTAGCATATCGAAATAGCTTGCCGCTGTGTCGTCGTGCTCCATAGCGAATTTTCGGTAGGCCATCCCGCCAGGAAACAACTTTCCACAATCTGCAAAATTCACGACTCTGTCCGGCGGCAGGAAGCAATTGATTGGGAATTCTATTGTTGAACGGAGCTTGGGGTGAGAAAAGAGGTTGACCTTCCCTGAGGTCAGACGTTTGAGCGCATCGGAAAAAGGCATAGAAGTGCTGATCCCGTAATTCCAATACCCGGGTCCTTCCTTCCACGATCCATCATCCTCAATGTGGTCGTAGAAGTGATTGAGGCGCTCTATACATTCCTGGATGACGGCGATCATAGTGCTTCTCGGTTCCAGGTCGGTCCTGAGGTGCATAGATTTTGCATCCAGCATTGTCATCGCCACAAGACCCATATTAGAAACACAGACAGAGCACCAGTTGCTGTCATATCTATTCGCCCAGAAGTGATGCTTCATGCCACCAATACAGTGAGACAGACCTCTGGCATATACCATGAACTCAATTTCCCGACGTTGGTTTTCCGTCAGGCTGTGGTATAGCAGATCATACACAGACGCCAATGTTACATTCGTATGACTGCCGTCGAGATCGAGCAGCATGAATTCGTGAACCGGATGTACCCAGGAGGGCCAACGCATCACTGAGGTTACGCCTTCCCAGGTCTTCTCCAGATATGCCGGATTTTGATCAACCACGTAGGCGAGGGCGTAATCCGTTACGAGCGTGCGGGCTTCACCTGAAAGCCTGCTGTATTCTTCCCAGATTCCATTGCGGTAGCTCTGTTCCCGGGGTGGGGGACAAGGGAATGGATTGTCCAGTTGCTGATCGAGTTGAACGCGCTTCTCCGCAAAGACCTCGGCGTGTGACCCTTCAAGGCACATCTCCCTGATCTGATCCGTCTCCTCACTTTTGAAGTACAGCCGCGGATGCTCCAGGTTCTCAGGCAATAAAGAAGCGATTGGAGGTCGGTTCATGGATTCCTCGCATTGTTGGCGGGTGATCACGGCGAAAACGGGTCAACCACAATTAAGGTATAAACGGAATTCACGCAACTGCTGAGTGTCGGCGGCCCTTTCGAGGCTTCCTGAACCCCACCACGAACCGATCTGTTCCGGTCAGGTCCTTCACAATGGAAACATCTCGTAAGGATGCCGCCATCAGATCAGCTACCCGATGGGGTTGGTCGTGGCTTGTCTCCAGCAAAAGGAAGCCATTTTCAAGGAGAAGCGAGGGGGCCTCGGATATGATCTGGCGAAGGAGCGTCAATCCGTCGGGTCCGCCATCCAGGGCCAGCGCAGGATCGAAGTCTCTAACCTCAGTTTGAAGACCGGAGACGTCCTGGGTAGCTACATAGGGTGGATTCGCGACGATGGCGTGGAACACGGGTTGGTCCAGAATGGAAGAAAGGAGGTGTGCACGAAAAAGCGATATCCTGCCCGACACACCGTTCTTTCTGGCATTTTGTCTTGCCAGGAGCAGCGCCGAAATTGAGAGATCGGCTGCAACAACTTCTGCATCCGGGAGGTTATGGGCCAACGAAACTGCAATCACGCCACTTCCCGTGCACAGGTCGAGAATGCGTGGCATGGGACGATTCAGAAGGTAAGAGATGGCCGTTTCTACGAGAATCTCTGTTTCGGGCCGCGGTATCAGTGCGTTAGGGGAGCAGAGGAACGGAAGGGAGAAGAATTCGGTGTAACCAAGAAGATGTTGGAGCGGGACCCGATCCCCGCGACGCGATACCAGCTTTCGAAGTCGCTCGGTTTGGGTTTTGGTCAGCCTTGTATCTGGCTTCAGATACAGTTTCGGTCGTTCAATAGATAGAATGTCCCCAACGATCCACTCTGCATCGGCACGTGGCGAATCTATCTTGGCTGACTCGAATATCGATTCAGCCCAGTATATGGCATCGCGGAGTGTCAATGGATCTGGTTGTGAACACATGTCTGGGAGGATAGGTGCAGGTGCACAAGGGGGAAGATTGTTCTGTGTCAGGGGGTGGAGGAAGTCTGCTCCTGGAATTTCAGCTTCTCTGCTTGGTCGGCGACCCTAAGAGATCCGATGAGTTCTACAAGGTCACCGTTCAAAATGTCTTCAAGCCGATGCAGCGTGAGTTTGATTCGGTGGTCGGTGACACGGCCCTGGGGATAGTTGTAGGTACGAATCTTCGCGCTCCGGTCACCCGAGCCAACTTGCGCCCGTCGGTCCTGCGATGTCTTCTGTTGCTGCTCCTGAATGGCCTGGTCCAGTAAACGTGCACGCAGCACCTTAAGGGCTTTTGCCCTGTTCTTATGCTGTGACTTTTCGTCCTGGCACTGGACGATCAGTCCCGTGGGCAGATGGGTGATCCTGACCGCAGAGTCTGTCGTGTTAACGCTCTGCCCCCCGGGTCCGGATGACCGATATACGTCAATTCGAATCTCTTCCTGCTTGATCTCAACCTCGACCTCCTCTGCCTCCGGAAGGACCGCCACGGTGGCTGTGGAGGTATGGATACGACCGTTCGTCTCCGTTTCCGGGACACGCTGAACACGATGCACGCCACTTTCGTATTTCATATGGCCAAAGACATCGTTTCCAGCAACGGAAAATATGACTTCCTTGTAGCCGCCTATGCCTGTGGAATTTGAACCTAGCATTTCCGATTTCCAGCCGTTGGTTTCGGCATGCTTCGTGTACATTCGGAACAGATCTGCAGCAAATAAGGCCGCTTCCTCACCCCCCGCGCCAGCCCGAATTTCAACCACAGTATCCTTGCTGTCGTTGGGGTCTTTCGGTATCAGCAGCAGTTTGAGCTTCTCACTGAGGTTGCTCTCCTGTGCCAGGAGTTCTTGTTGTTCCTCTTTGGCCATCTCCAAGAGTTCCGGGTCGTCGGAGTGCAGCAGAATTTCCTTGGCCTCCTCAAGTCCGGAATCCACCTCAAGGTAGGATCTGTAAGTCAGGACTATCTCCTCCAGGCTATGTAGCTCCTTGGTCAGCTTCTGGAAGTGGTCCGGATTTGATGCCACTTCCGGACGTGACATTTCTTCGGTGATTTCACCGTATCGCTGTTCCACATTCTCAAGCTGATCGAACATAGATCCAACCCCGAATGATTTTGACCAATAAAAAAGGTGAATCGTCACCTTGATACTGGCGACGATTCACCCATGAGATCTGGCTTCGGCTAACTCTCGGCGGTATCTGCCGTCTGACCTTCCTCCACCGGTGAGGCATCTTCTAAACTAGAATCCGGAGCAGGGGTTTCTTCGACGGACGGTTCTGCAGTTTCTGAATTGGCATCGTCTTCCGCCGGGGACTCCATTTTGTAACGGCGTCTATATCGCTCCACCATTCCGGCCGTATCTACAAGA
>PAQK01000065.1 GCA_002709665.1 Gemmatimonadota bacterium
CACACACACACACACACTCGCCATCGACAGCTGCTCTGGTCACGGCGCTTTCAGATGAAGACCGATATGCCCGTGCCAACGCTGTGGAGGCTCTCAAGAGAATCGGATCAAACGAAGCGATGAAGGCGTTGTTGCGTGATCTCGCGACCTCTCGATGGTGCCCCCAAACCAATCACGAGAGCACCTTTTGAGATCCTGCAGATTCCTCTCCCACAGGCCAAGAAACCAATTGACATATCTATTGCGTTAACCTACATTTACGCGATATTAACTTGATGAACCTACTTCAAGGAATACTTGATGCCATTGACCAAAAGCTGGAAACGGTTCTTCCTTGTCGCGAGCCTTCTGTCTCTCGCCGCAGGAATCGTAATCATCGTATCACCCTCTTATCGGAACCTTGCATTCCTTTTCTTCTACAGTATTCCATCCAACTCGGTTATCCCCATTCCTCACGAACCAGCCTTGATACTTCTGGGGAAATACTATACACCTTTGCTTGTCGCCTTTGTTGCGGTTACAGGTGCACTCCTTGCCTGCTTTCTGGATTACAAAGCGATTCACTACGCGTTCAGCAATTCCAAGATCGCCAAAATTCGGGAGAGCGATGTCTACAAGGGTGCCGTTCACTATTTCTTGAAAGCGCCCTTTTTCGCAATTTTAATCGCGGCCCTCGCACCATTCGTTCCGTTTTACATTTTTCGTGTACTTAGCCCGTCAAGCGGATATCCATTCAAGCGCTATATCGTTGCCGTGTTCCTGGGCCGCTTGCCACGTTACTATATGTTCGCACTCCTGGGTACCTCTCTCAGCATCCCAAGTCTCGTCATGGTGGGCGGCGGTATCCTCTGCATTTGTATTTATCTTGGAACGCGGGTGAAGCGCCATCTGGCTGCGAAGCCCCGACAGGTTATTCAACCTCAACCCAAATCACCTAAGATTCAACCTGAAGAAATTCAGTTGGAGGAGGTTAGATACGGGGCGTAGCAATAATTCCAACACGAAAAGGGGCGGGCATCCTGAAGATGTCCGTCCCTTTTTCAATTAAACTACTCCGGACCCTAAGTCACGGCTTGGTCTCCTTATCCGTGCTTACCATAGTTCTGTGCAAAAACCAGGAAGTCCGACAGGTTCACCTTTCCGTCTCCTGTAAGGTCATACAATCCCACCGAATTCTCTACCTGATAATTCTGGACAAACATCACGAAATCCGAAAAGTCCACCTCGCCATTGCCGTCGAAATCTCCTGGAAGTATCTGCAAGGGTTGTTGCCTATATACGACCAAAGAAACCCTCGCGGATTCCCCGGACGCATCGGTCAACCAGAAGACAACCGTCTCACTCCCAACCCAATGCACCGGAGCAAATATCCGGAAGCTTGTAGATGACACAGTCTCAGCCTGAAGGGTGTCCAGGGCCCCCACAGTCCACACAAGCGCCTCAGCACTATCATCAACATCAACACCTTCCAGTGTTACTGTATACGACCGATCCATTATTTCAATGCTGTCCGGCAGGTTTGCTTCTAAGATTTCAGGGGCATCATTAACTGGCAAAACGAAGACCTGAAACTCTCCCGCCATCGATCCCCCGGGAGGAACCCGAACCTCCATTACAAAAAACGTGTGCCCATGGAAATCTTCTCCCGGCTCGAGGATCACTTCAGAGGCTCCCCTTCAATTTCACTGAAATATTCGCATCGGCACTCACTACCTCCCACGTCAACAAATCTGCGGGACTCTCAGAATCACTTGCAAATTCACGCAGATCCACCAATGCGGAACTGTCCTCCTGAATCAAAATTGTGTCTGGAGGCATGATAACCGGAGGGAGATTGGCATAGAGCAACGGCTCGGTATTTTTAAATTGGAAGGTCAACCCCTCACTTCCTGAAACCGTATATACGCTCAATCTATGCCTGGAGGAATCCTGGAATGCGGTGATGGCCGAAGATCCCGTCCAGTCACCCAAGACGACCAACTGCAACTCGAGTAACAAACCTGAAACCACGCCACCTGTGAGACTTGCTTCAGCATAGTGTACTAGGCCAAGACTGTCGCTGGGAGTCAATAAGGAATCTGCCAGGATATCACCCAGCAAGGACGCACCAACCGCAGGCTGAATTCCCGGCTCTGGAGAACGGTCCACGGCCTCAAATAGCCGACGGTCATAGGACAAAAAAAGCTCGACGCCGGTAAGAATTTCTCCTTCGGCGTCGACTGAAACCGCTACCTCGACTGTATCCCCCTGTTGCGCGTAAAACCGGGTCAGGCCTGCACCTGTCTCAATCACCAAGCTCGCGGCATTAACGGCAGTCGGAATGACCACGAACATTCCAGCAAGCAGAACGCGACATACCCACTTCGGCAAAACCTGATTCACGCTTCCCCCACAGGGATGCACTTCAGACACTTGGTCCGGCAATTCTACCTAATTAGTACCGACTTCTTCACATCCACAAATCGTCCAATCTGAATTCTGTATAAGTATATGCCGGAACCCGTTTCGCGACCCCAATTATCTCTCCCATCCCAGATAACCCTGTGAAAACCAGCTGGCATATGCTTGCTCACCAGTGAGCGTATCTCCTGCCCCAGAATTGAATAGACCTCAAGTCGTACCAGGGCGGCCTCCGAAACCGCAAAAGGAATCACCGTTGCCGGGTTGAACGGATTCGGCATATTCTGAGAGAGCTCGGGATGCTCAGGAATTTCCTCCGTAAGGGTCGGAACGTGCAATTCGGAAATCTGCCCGTATGAAAGCGTCCCATCTCCACTCAATACCTGGAAGTTTTCTAACCTGACGTGACTTCTTGATTCCAGATCACCTTCCAAGTAAATTAAATCTCCCCCCTCGGAAAAGCGGTGCAGAGGATTCCTTAGAACCACACCCACTCTGAATACGTTTTCAGACCCTCTCTTCAATTCACGCACAAGCAGTAGCGATTTGCCTGCCGCGTCAACATATCGGCCAACCCGGATCTGCTCAGGACGCACATCCGAACCAGCCGGAACCACTATATCCAACGCGAATCCTGCAACATCATCCACATTTTCTATATGCACAACACCCTTCCCCGGTGATTCCCAATTCAGCGTGAATATCACGTCCGTCACAACGGGCTTGCTCAAAATGGAAGACCCCATCCCTACTTCACCAAAATTGGACTGGAGCAAGGCAAAATCTGCAAGATTTACGATACTGTCACCGTTGAAGTCTGCTGCCCAGGCTGCGCTGTCTTCCTCGAAAACGGATTGCCCGAATTGGGCAGACAGAAGGCCGAAATCTGCAAGGTCCGCCCGGTTGTCGTCATTCGCATCCCCCGCCCGTAATTCGCTGGAATTGATCCGTCCGTCAGATGACAACCACTGGAAGGTAACAGGCGTCACCACACCTGTTGTGTCATTTACCACCACGCTGTCACCTGCTACCCTGCCCCGTAAATAGTGAAATGTCTTGATAAACAATCCGTACGTGCCCGCCGGTACCTGAACCAGTGAGAATTGCCCTTTCGTATCGAGGCGCATCTGTATACCACGCTTAACGAAGTCCACATCATTGGGAGGTCGGTATGCCAGGGAATCTGGAAGCGGCAACCCTGAACCCAAAGAGTCCGACCGGGTAAGGTCCAACCTGGCATCCTGATCGTAATTACTCCTCCTGCCCTGGAAAGTAACACTCCCTCTTATGCGATGATTCTTAAGGACCAGGTTATTTGCCGGTGGTATGTAAGGTTGTATCAGGTCACCCCCAGAGCGTTCCGTCAGCGCAGACCGACGAATTGAAGAGGGGTCCCTTACCACCTGGATCTGCGTCGTGGTATCCTTCAGTGCCACAACCTGTATGGATCCCAGTGCGAAGGGTTCATCGGGGAGCTCCGGCAAGAATCCTAGGCCATAGCTGACCTGACCACTCCCTCCCGCTTCCAACCTGTTCTGGAGAACGCGAGACCTTAGTACAAGGGATGAATCCACCGTAAAAGGTTGAGTACCGATTGCCAATGGATCCTTGTCCAACACTCTGAAGGCGAGGACATCGTAATCCATATATAAGGAGATGCTCTGGACATCGTGACCAACCGGGTTCAACCGAACCTGGACGTCGATCGTGTCCCGAATATGAAAGGGAGTGCTCTCTGAAAAGACCAACTCAAAGAAAGGCTGAGCCTTGGATGTGGCGGTAGCTGTGTCCGAGTGAGCGGAGAAATCCCTCGTACTGTTCTCCGACACCACATAGTAGTAAAATGATTCCCCTACAGTTGCGCTGCTGTCAGTGTAAGTCCGGAAGACTATGTTAGTGTCCTGCGAATGTGCCGCATTTGTGTCGAGTTCAGCAATCTGGACATACGGTCCGCTTTCTACGGAGGAGCGGAACACCCTGTAGCCGGTAATTCTGCCTGTCGTCTCATCTACAAGTGCTCGATCCCACGTCAGGTCGATGTTGCCGCCCAGATCCCCGCCTCTGTCGGTAGCCCTAAGATTCCTGGGTACAGCAGGCGACTTGATATTGGCCAGCGTGTTGTTGGCAAGAACCACAAGACCGTTAGAGCCCGGTTGAGTGACCACAACATCCTGTCTGCTGTCGCCATCCAAATCCGCACCCAGAACACCACCGGGACCGGCAACAGATCCCAGGGTAATCGTTGAGGTAAAGCGAGCATTGCCATCGTTCACGAGTGCCCTTACCGTGCCATTCGATTCCGGTACCAGGAGATCGGCGTATTTATCCTGATCCACATCGGCCACGGCCATTCCGGTCGCGGTGTCAGAAAGGGTAAATACGGTTGATGGTGTAAACCTCCCGCTCCCTTCGTTCAACAGCATGACGACCCGCCTGCCGACTGTAATCAGACAAAGATCCAGGTTCCCATCCAGGTCGAAATCGGAGCCCACCATATATACAGGATTCGTTGCTGCAGCAACCGGTTCCTGCGCAACGAACCGAGAATTTCCCGTGTTGACGAGCAGTGTAAGTTCTCCCGTGATCCTGCTAACGGCAGCAAGGTCCGGCAGGCCGTTTCCAGTGAAGTCACCAACGTGCAGTCCAGAAAGTTCCTGGGATACGGGGTAAATTGTAGGAGATTCCAGGCTTCCCCCCCCGTCATTCAGAAACACTCGCAATGAACCAACGCCACTGTCTCCCGCCACAATATCCTTATCCTGATCACCATCCAAATCCGCAACAGCAAGCAGGGATGCGGGTTCCCCAATGAAATAGTCCACAGGCAGTGAAAAGACACCCGTGCTGTCATTGTGCAGAACGGAAATTGTCTCCTTGGTTCGGTTTACGGTAACCAGATCCAGGTCACCATCCAGATCCAGGTCGGCGGCTCTTACCGAAGATGGGCCGCTACCGGCCCGGTAATCGGTTCTTTGAAAAAGCGATCCTCGGGCTAGAGTCAGAAAAACAGAGAGTGTGTTTGAGCCCTGGTTCGCTGCAACAAAATCGACCTGACCGTCGTTGTTAAAATCCGCTCCAATCAAAGCGCGAGGAGAAAGGTCAGTCTCCAGGAATCCAACAGTGTCGAGCCCCGTCTGTTTGAGCCGCTGGACATCTGTGACCGCAGCATAGACGACATTGCTGCTGTCCGGATGAACCACCAAGGCGCTGGGTCCAACAGCCATGGAAATGTTCAAAGAGATGTCCGACCAGGTCGCACCACCGTCCGAGGACTTGTAGATCTCAACTGGGGACGAAGCCGCCACAAACACCACACTTGGGTTGCCCGGTGCAATGGCCACGCTTGAGAGATTCAACGTGGGCAACCCATTGTTGGAGATTGCCCAGTTGTTCCCGTGGTTCTCGGTTTTATACAGCCCGCCATCGAAAGTCACCGCGAATTGGATCTCCGGATGGGTAGGATGAACGGCCAGTTCGGACACTCTCAAGCTGCCTAGCCCACTATTCACCTGAGTCCATGAGGACCCTCCATCGAACGTCCTGTAGATTCCCTTCCCGTTTGTAGCCACATAAGCCGTATCCGGTGCCAGAGGGTTCAGCGCAATATCGGAAACATTCACACTGTCCAGACCCGTACTTGACCAGCGGGTTCCACCATTGACGGTTACAAAGACGGAATCGGAAGACCCTGCAAATACACGGTTGGTATCCACCGGGTCGATTGCGATTACGTTGATCAGCATGTCCACCAGCCCTGTGTTTACCTTTGCCCACGTCGCACCCCTATCGACAGTTTTGTAGACCCCGGCATGCTGGGTACCTGCGTAAACTACGGCAGAGTTCAATGGGTTGATAGCCAGCGCAGACACCGTGCCGCCGATCGAAGCACCGATCTCCAGCCACGAACCACCTCGATTCAGACTACGGTACACTGTACCGGGCATGGTTCCTGCATACAACGTGTCGGTGTAAATTGGGTCGATCACCACGTCCTGGACGACAACCTGCCCCGTTGGACCATTCGAAACCAGGTATTTGTAGTATCGACCTGGGCAGAAGGGCTGGAAGCCATAAGGCCGGTCACAAGAACCAGCATCAATGGGCAAAAAACTCTGTTCATCCAACTGAATATCATGGCTTCTCTTCTCCGACTACCTTTGATGTCGCTGCAATGTACATCTGTGAAAACGACACAAAATCATCGAAACCAATGATGCCGTCGCCTCCGAAATCTGCATCGGGCAGAAAATCAGGATCTCCTGATGCATGACCGTAAGCCTGAGCAAAGCGTACGAAATCTGCAAAATCCATAACGCCGTTATTAGTCAGATCTCCCGGACCCGCAGTTGTAGTAAAGGTTTTCAACGCACTAACGGTAGTATTCCCTGCAGTATCCGAATGTGAAACCTGGTAAGCATAATCGGTACTCGGGTCCAAATCCGTAAGACTGACATTCGCCAGAGTCGAGAGGTTGTCCAGCACGAGTTCCTGTACCCCGATGGAATCTGCAAATCCTTCAGAGGGACCATATCTTACTTTGTCCCTGGTTGGCTCATCCGTGCGCCAAGTCAAACCAACCGAATTGGAAGTGGGCTCAAAAGCCATCGGCCCGGCTTCAACTTTCGGTGGAATTTCGTCCTTAGCAGTGCTGAATTTACTGACATCGCCCGGCGTCTTCAGCCCTGCGGCATCTGTGGACACAACCTGCCAGAAATAGTCCGTCTGGGCACTCAAGCCACTCAATGTGTGCTTGGACTCGGTGAGGCCTTGAGCAGTAACGGACAACGTGCTGTCTGTCGTACCCAACATGAAATCATAAGTAAGGGTTTCGTCAGGATCAGGATCATCGCCCTTCCAGTCGAATCCGACCGTGGATGGCAGATCGAAGGCACCGTCTACGGGCCCGATACTCTCCGGGGGCAGGGGTGGATCGTTTACCTGCTCAACCTCCATAATTACGATCGTTGTATCTCGACCGCCTGCAGGATCGGCTACTATTCCCATTACGCGGTAGGCGCCATAGCCATTCTTAGGTGGAAAAAACCTGGCAACAGGTCCCACATCCTCACTAAAGGTAGAGACCGAAATGGCCACAAGACTGTCTTGATCCTCGAAGAACCAATTCAGATCCTCTACTGGCGACTCCTTGTCGGTGGCCATCCCCTTTAAAGCGACGCTGCGCGCCCGATCCTCAGGTGTGGCAATTAGGGGAAAATATTTTATGACCGGTGGTGAGTTCCCCATTGTCACCCTATTCTCCGAAGCAAGGGTATACGCCTCAAGTCCTAAAGTTATGTGGTTTGTGTTCAGCAAAGGCTCCTCGTTCAACACCCCCAAAAGTGTCTGCGCCGGTATGGGGCCTACCACTGCCAGTTGGATACGCGCAAGCGTTCCTTCCGCCGTGACTGATGATTGTGGCAAGATAAGAAAATGAACAACACCTCGTCCTGTATCCGTCTCTTTGAAGAACCGGTGGATCAGGAACAGCGCGCCTTCGGAAATCCCCACGGAGGTGACCGGCGAACCGATAGATACAGGTTGGAAGACAGCAGCGTCGAACCCAAAAAACACCTCCACCCCTTCCACAACTTCATCCACTGGCTTCAGGAGAAGTTCAACAGAAATCGTATCTCCTATAGCGGGAACCTGCACCGTATCTACCCTTGTCACATTCAAACGGGCGCTGCCGAGCAACCGGGGCGTGCCGATCACGTCGAGCAACACCTTCATTGTCCCCGTGTCCAGGTCATTGCTCACCAGCGTCAGCGTATCTATTCTTGAAACAGACGAAATTGGGGTGTGTGCCACACCTAAAACAAATGTCGAATCCGGCGCAATGGTAAGCGCCACCTCCGCTACGACAAAAAGCGTGTCACTGGTGGCAATTTCACTTACACGGAGGGTATCGCTTCCGGTGTTTGTGATAGAAAGGTCCACCGTTGCAGCCTTGCCAATACCAGGACCGGAGAAAACGAGACGGGTGGTACTTACCTCCAGATTCGGCCCAGGTCCCATTCCAGTGAGCGAAACCAGTGCCTCCTCAACCGCTGAAGAATTGCTGACTACGAGTGCATCGGCTCGCTCTCCGGGTTCCGACGGGGAAAAGGTCACGGAGATCTCGACCGTATCCCCTGCGGTTATTGCAAAAACGCTGTCCCTCACCGAGAAGGGAGCACCGACGGCCAGAGAAAGACCACGGACCAGCAGTGTGGCATCCCCAACGTTTAATACGCGGAGCCCGACGCTGGCCGACTCGCCAATCGGCACGGTGTCGAAGTTCAATGCGGGTGGAAGGAATGCTATCTTTCCGGCTCCCTGCACAGGACCTGACCCAGCCAGAAGGAGCAGACCAATTCCCATGGCCAGTGAAAAAAACTCCTGCCCACGGCTCTTCATGCCGTGTTTCAATTTAGAACTCCAGTCGGACCCTTACTCCCATTCAACCGTACCGGGAGGCTTGTGTGTAACATCATAGAAAACGGCCTCAATGCCGTCCAAAGCCAAAATTTTGGCTGCGAGTGACTTCAAGAACGTGCGCGACAACTCCGAAAACCGAGCCGTCATGAAATCCGGTGTCTCTACCGGCCGCAGCACGATCGCCTCCTGATATCCATCGGAAGTCAAGGGCAACAGGACGGTGGGCATCTGGGAAACAGACTGCACCAACTCCTCACGCACCAACCCGTCCATCGCCAGAGCATCAGATGCACGCAGCAAATCCAACCGTTGCCGAGTGAGAAACGCTCGCTTCAATCGCAGCTCGGGTGGCGAATCAGGGCTCAGCAGGTAAACCACTCTGTTGATTTCGGAGACGGTATTCGTGATCTGTGTTGACAGCTCCTCAAGCACAGCCCAATCGGCCTCTCCCCATACCACTGCCGGGTGGGCATATGTCCTGAAATCGCCCTGAACACCAACGCTTTTTATGGGGAGAATTTTGAGACTCAGACCCGCTTTCTCGGCAAGCCGGCCTGCCTGCTGCTCCGGATGTCGCAGGTCATTATTCTGCTCCTTCTCCCCAGTGGAACACAGGCAGCGGACCGAAAGTCCCGGCCCTGGGAAAGGTTGGCGCCAAACCATAGACTCGGGCAAACCCACCTGAATTCCCAAATCCCTTACTTCATCCTTGTAAAGGTGCGCTAGGGGTTCAATGATGTGTCCCTGAGCGATCAATTCTTCTATCAGATCAATTCTGTTGTGGTGTGTCTTGATCAGCGCGGAATGCTCCGTACCACCGGACTCGATTGTATCTGGATACAGTGTACCTTGCCCCAGCAGCCAGTCGTCTGGCTCCAGATTCAATCCAGCAAGAACCCGGTCCTTGACTTCGATGAAGGTACGGCCGATGGCCTGTCGCTTTTCCTCAGGTTCAACTATTCCCTCCACACTCAACAGAAAATCTTCGCTCGCATCTTCCACAATCAGGTTCGAGAAGCCTTCCTGCCTCAGGATCGTCTCCACGTGGGCGGTCTCATTCTTGCGCATGAAACCGTTGTCAATGTGGAGCCCAAGCACCCTGTCGGCACCCAGGGCCTCGTTGAATAATACAAATGCCACACTGGAGTCCACGCCACCGGAGACCAGGAGAAATACGTTCCGATCGCCAGCCTGATCCCTGATTTCCTGCATCACAGTCTTCGAGTAGCCCGCCATCGTCCACGTTCTAGGCGTTTCACAAATCTTCAGGAAATTGTCGAGTATGTCCATACCTCGAGGTGTATGCGCGACCTCAGGGTGGAACTGCAGACCATATATATGTCGACGAACATCGCCAACCGCAGCGGTTGGACAATCCGGTGTGTCTCCCAGCACCTCAAACCCATCAGGAAGGCGGATCACCACATCCCCATGACTCATCCAGACGGTTTCGGAACTGCCAAGTCCTTCAAAGATTCGTGTACCCGAACGAATAGCCAAAGCCGCCGATCCGTATTCGCGAACGTCGCCTGGTGAAACCTCACCTCCCAGGCACTGACACAGCAACTGATGGCCATAACACAATCCCAGAATCGGCACGCGGACGTTCAGGTGAGCGGGGTTGAATTCGGGCTGGACCGAATCGTACACGCTCGAAGGACCCCCTGAAAAAATAATTCCGGAGAACCCCTCTATCTCTGAAGGATCGGCACCTGGGCCGAAAACTTCAGAGTAGGCATGAAGCCTGCGGACCCGATTGGCGATCAAATGGGCATATTGCCCGCCAAAATCGAGCACGGCGATGCCGTTATGCATTTGTTTACCTCTAAGTGGAAGTTGGTCGGTCAAACGAAAAAGCCGACAGGCATATGCGCTCACGACTGACGGCTTAGCATTAAATCATATAGAAACTCACTAAAAAAATTGCCGGTCAAGTGTAATGATCTTTGGGACTCTTGCTTACTGTCCTTTGAAGAATCCTTTCAATGAGAGCCCAAACCGATTGTATCCACCCAGATCGGTCAAGAGATTGGCGCCTACCGTGTATCTCCCGCCCAAAGGATACTTAATGTCCAGATTGAAGTACGTGTCTTTTGCCTCGGTGTCGTAAGACCCGTCCAGCGCGAGAACCAGCGACTTATAGGCGCCATCGGGGTTGACCCCTTCTTCCCTGGGGTCGGCGGCTTTCAAATAATATGTAACGCCACCCGAGAACTCACTGATATTCCCAAATTTCATCAAACCTGATCGCAGGGTGAACTGCCGGGTTACGGGAACCGACAACCCCAGGGCGTACCCCAGGCCTTTACCTGCCAGTTCCTTCAGAGTATCTTCGGCAGCAGTCCTCAAGGCTCCTGTAATAACGCTCAGAGTATCGTTACGCGCTGTCTGCAGTGAGTCGGTAAGGGTGTCGCCAACAAATTCCGGATTCAAAGTGGCAAGGAATACGTCGTCGGACCTTGCCTGGATCAAATCCAGAGATGCCTGGGGCAGTGACGGGCTTCCGCGGCCACCTTTGCCAACCTTGAGTGTCAATGCCGGCTCACCCACCTTGCCATCCGGATTTCGACCTGCTCCCCAAAAACTCTTGCCCACGTAATATCGTCCACCAACTGTCAGCAATGAAACGCCACCCATCTGGATGTCCGCAAGTGCGGACAGCCTCTCGGAAACCGGCATGAGGAACGACAGACCGATTTCAGTCTTGCTGTCCAGATCACCAACAGGAGCATTCACTGTGGTGTCTGCCAGCGTCCTGCGTGAAGCGGAAAGCAGTTTATAGATCGAATCAGGAGCCGCCGTTTGCACCTGAGTACCAATACCGACTTGAAGGTTCGGCACCCATCCCCCGATCCGTCCGTCGGCACTGATGATCTTGACCGCCTGGAGCGGTGGCATATCCGGTGCCGCTTTCAAGCGTTCCTCCAGGGCCTCGCCTGTGCCTTCCGGCATCGGACGCACGCGGATCTTTCCCGCCCTGGCTTCCTGATCGAGTACCCCCAGGTCCATTCCCCGAACCAGATCGATCACTTCAGCGGTAGACAAACGTGGAAAGACCTCCACAACTCTAACCGCTCCAAGTGGCGTTTCGCCTCCCAGGTCCTCCTGCGTGACAGGGTGGATGATGGATTCGTGACGGAGCAATTGCAGCATCTTCGAGGGCCGGACATTGTCCTTCGACCCCAGATCTATATAGACAAGTCTGCCCTCGTCACTGAGCCGATACAACATATACCCCGGCGACTTTTCCATTGCCCAGGCGGGAATCGCCAGCGCAGCAAACAAGCTGAGCAAAAGTGCGGTTCGGATAAATTTCATTTCAAACACTCCAGATCGACAGATTATTGTGACTACTATTTTTCGATCGCTACTTCCTCAGGTTCGGGAATCATCTCGTCCAGCTCTTCGTCGGCCTCAAGGAATTCGTCCTCGTCACTGTCCTCTCCACCCTCTTCCCCAGACCGCTTCATCATCTTAATCAGGAACATTCCCACGGCGCCAAGCACTCCAACGATTAGAGCGACCCACCAATAATCGAGAATGCTCGACTCCTTCTCCGCCAATTCCTCATCTTCGTCGAACAAGTCCTCTTCCAGGTCAAGCGACCTTGAAACTGTTTCGCCTCCCGGAACACCGGCAGTGGGCTGGGCTACAGCCTCTTCTATCAACATATTCTCCTCGAAGGAGAGTCTGTAGGTCTTGCTTCCAACAGTGATATACACGGACTCTTCATCGCCACGGCGCAGAACCTTGAGCTCGGTCATATCCTCTATCCCAAGCGTTTTGACTTCTGCGGTGTCCTGGGCGATGATTATCTGCTGTTGGGTCTCCAGATCCTGGATCTGGCCTTCCATCACCACCATACGCTCTCTCATATTGCGAACTGCATTGATGAGCGTATTCAACCGCTTCTCGGAGCCGGAGATCCGCCTCAGCGTCCCTTTGAGATCTGAAATCGATTTCTGGTTCAAACGAATCTCATCCGCCAGGCTCTTGGTAAGCATCTTAATCTCAGCGCGTGCCTCGGACACCTCTTCCCGCATTTCTTCTTCGGGTGTGGGTGCCACATCCAGTCCCTCGACCAGGTCACCGACTTTGAACGGTGCATATTTTTCCATAATCCTGGCAGATGAAAAATTTGGACCAATCTTCTTCAACTCGATCCGACCGATTCTTATTCGAGGACTGCCCAGATCGACCTTCGTCACCGGGTGTATAATAGGCTCCGCCTGACGATAAATGTCGGCCTGCATCCCTTTCTTGAGTTCCCGGTCTGCGCCGATGCCGACAAAGACGTTCTGCCCTTCCAATTTAATAATCTTGGATTGGGCATCGGCCTTTGTCGTACCAAAGAGGGAAACCACTGCAATCAAAATTGTTAAAACCGTTTTCATAAGGCGACCCTGGCTAAGGGGTATGGGGGAGATGTGTCGGTTACTCTTCAATTTCCATTTCTCTTTGCCAATCAATCTTTGTATTTGCTTCATTCCACGATTCCCGAGCTGACAAAACCGTGTCACATGGATTTCGTTCACTACTGTGTGGGCAATCAATGTTGTAATGGAGTCCACGACTTTCTCTTCGTGTCAGTGCGCATCGAACGGTAAGCGCTGCCACTGTCGTGATGTTCCGCAACTCCAGAAGCGCCTCCGTCACCTTCGCTCCTCTGTAGAACTCCTCAACTTCCTGAGCGATCATTCCAATTCGGCGTGAAGCGCGTTTGAGTCGAAAGTCGGACCGGACAATACCTACAAAGTCGCCCATCAACTCCTGAACTTCCATCCTGTCGTGCGAAAGCAGGATCCATTCTTCGGTGTTGAAAACGTCATCTTCCTGCCATTCGGGCACCTGGGGAAGCGATGGCCGATCCTGCAGACTGGCCGAGGCGTGACGAAATGCCCTGTCCGAAAATACGAGCGCCTCCAGCAGGGAATTGCTGGCTAGCCTGTTGGCCCCGTGGAGACCCGTGCTGCACACTTCGCCGGAGGCATACAGCCCGCTGACGTTGGTTCTCCCTTCGAGGTCTGTCACCACCCCACCACACATATAATGTGCCGCCGGAACCACGGGAATCGGTTGGAAACCCATATCGATGTTGTGTTCGCTGCACCGCTGGTAGATGTTGGGGAAGCGGGATCGCAGCTCCTTTTCGGATTCGTGTGTGATATCGATGTATACGCAAGGCTCACCACTCTTCTTCAGTTCGCTGTCTATGGCCCTTGCCACAACATCCCGTGGGGCGAGAGAACCCATCTCGTGGTAATCATCCATGAACCGCCTTCGATGACGATCCACCAGCACCCCACCGTGCCCCCTTACGGCTTCAGATATGAGAAAAGAATCCGAATCCGGATGATACAGGGTCGTGGGGTGAAACTGCATAAATTCGAGGTTCGAGATCGATGCTCCAGCCCGGTATGCCATCGCAATTCCATCGCCCGTGGCGATTCCAGGGTTGGTGGTATGAAGATAAATCTGACCTGCACCACCAGAGCAAAGCAATGTTACTCTTGCCAGAAACTGCTTCACCACACCGGTCTTCGTATCCAGCCCATAGGCTCCCCAGCAGTGAATGCTGTCTACCGAAGCATCCCGGGACCCCAAGAGATGATGCTTAGTGATCAGGTCTACAGCCATATGATGCTCGTATTGGCTGATATTGGGATGTTCTGCGGCGGCTGCTGTGAGCGCCCGTTCTATCTCTCGTCCTGTCAAATCGGCTGCGTGGACGATGCGGTGTTTCGAATGGCCACCTTCTCTACCCAGGGCTAGCCCACCGTGGGTTCTGGTGAACTCGGTACCCCATTTCATCAACTCCCGGACCATCTCCGGGCCCTGCCCGATAACCATCTCGACTACTTCCGGCCTGCAAAGTCCAGCTCCCGCGTTCAGTGTGTCTTCCACGTGGGATTCGAAAGTATCGTCCGGAGAAAAAACGGCTGCGATGCCACCCTGGGCGTAATTCGTATTGGACTCCCAGGACTCCTTCTTGGTAATGATGGCGACCGAGCCTGTCTCCGCTGCCTTAAGAGCAAAGGATAGGCCAGCAATTCCACTTCCGATTACCAGATAGTCTGTTTCCTTATGTTGGCTCACGAAACCGCTTCTCTCTAATTAAGTGGGCAGAACCCTATCAGTGGGGTTGCGTTCAGCTATACACACAAAATATTGTAGATGAATCACTTCTGCAATACCCTAGGGATGCATTCAAACCCTTTTCAGGTGAGAAAACGAAAAAAGGGCGGAGTTTTCCCCAAACAGCGGAAAATCCACCCCTCCTACCCAAGGGCGAAAGGAACATTTTGCCCTTTGTCGACGCCATAAGTCCAGATCCTGTCGACTCTTGCGAATGTGTTCGGGTCGGCCTGGGAGACCTCAGTCCTTATCTTCCTCATCCGATCTTTCGAGTTGCCGGGACACCGCCTGCTTTGCAGTCCTAACCTGTTTCTCAGCTTCCTTGATCAGGTTTTGTCCGGTTGACTCCAGTTCACTTGCCGACTCGCTGATCTGATCCTTCATCTCATCGATTCTTCTGCGGACCCTGGACCGGGTAAAACGTCCGCTGGCAGGGGCAAAAAGACACCCTATTGCCACCCCAATCAAAATGCCGAAGAACAGGCCAGCTGCCAGCAGCCTCCCCCACCGCACCGGACTTGGTTTTGGGAGAAACTGACGGCGCTTTACGTCAACAATCCGGAGCAAACCCATTCTGTGACTCCTTCCGTGTTGGTATCGGGCCATTCGGCCACTTCGAATTACTGGCCGCCCTGAGTCTTGACAATCTCCCTCAAGAAGTCCTCGCCAGCATACTCGTTGCAGCCGGTAGCCTCGGTCAACAGATCCAAAATCTCGCGACGGGTTCTGCGGTCATAGATCAGGTCGTCAAACACCTCTTTATACTTCCTATTACCAAGCGAACTCTCGATTTCCTTGGGTGTCATCCAAGGATTGGCCGCTTCGGACATTCAGGTTATCCTCCTGTTTTAAATTAGTTTATATCACCCTACTACAATACATAAAATACAAAAAACCCTTTCTGATGTCAACCTGGTTCCGAACCGGGGAAATCGAATATAACCAGTCCTCGTTCTCTGGGCAACACCTCCGATAGCGACTACTGGATCCATGATTCTAAGCATCTCTACAGTCCTCCTAGCGCCCACTATGATTTTATGATTTGCGGATCAAGATAGAAATGAGTACCATCCGTATTCGTTTCGAACTACCCATACAGGAGAACCAATGGCCATCAGCGATCTTCCAACACTCAACGCGGCTTTGAACAGCCTGTGCACGATCTTCCTGATCCTTGGATACCGGAAAATCAAGGCTGGCGCTATAGAAGTCCACAAGAAGCTGATGCTGGTTGCACTGATCTTATCTGCCTTATTCCTGATCTCCTACGTGGCTTATCACGTGCAGGTAGGGTCGGTACCCTATCCTCACCACGACTGGACGCGTCCGCTATACTTCGCTATCCTCATTCCGCACGTCATCCTGGCCGCATTGAACGCACCGCTGGTGGTGGCTCTGGTCTGTTTTGCCTGGCGCAAACGTTTCCAGCGACACAAGCGACTCGCGCGCTGGGTCTGGCCAGTTTGGATGTTTATTTCCATCAGCGGTGTGATCGTGTACGTGATGTTGTATCTAATATAGAAGGACACGATGGATTTTGCCAGAGTGGAAACCCGCCCCTGCCACGTCAACCTAACTCCCTAGGCCACTTCCCAACACGGGAAGGGGGAACCGGAATCGCAGTAGGAGATACAAGATGACTATTCTCGTTTCTGGATCAAAAGGCTTGGTGGGTACTGCCCTCGTGACTCACCTCGAATCCTTGGGAAACTCCGTCCTCAGACTCACACGAGAGAGGTCGACAGAATCAGACATCGCCTGGGACCCGCTTGCAGGAACGATCGACTCCTCGAACCTACCAAATCTGGACGGCGTTGTACATCTTGCCGGAGAAAATATAGCATCGGACAGGTGGAACGAAGAGAAGAAAGCCAGGATTCGAGACAGCCGTGTGAATGGCACCGGCCTGCTGGCCAGAACACTGGCCGATATGGAAAATCCCCCGGAAGTAATGGTCTCTGCATCCGCCATCGGTTTCTACGGAGATCGTGGTGAAGAGATCCTGGAAGAGGGATCGGCACCCGGAAGCGGATTTCTTTCAGACACCTGCCGTGTGTGGGAAGATGCTGCGGCGCCTGCAGCCGAGCGTGGCATCCGGGTAGTACACCCACGGATCGGTATCGTGCTCTCTAAAGATGGCGGAGCCCTGGCAAAGATGGTTCTCCCGTTCAAAATGGGGGTTGGGGGAATCGTGGGTAGCGGGGACCAGTTCATGAGCTGGGTGACATTGGACGACCTACTTGCCATCCTCACCTACAGCCTGAGGAATACGAAGCTCTCGGGTCCCCTCAATGCCGTCTCGCCAAGCCCCTGCACCAACCGTGAGTTCACCAAAACGCTAGGCCGTGTGCTGGTCCGACCTACGCTTTTTCCGATGCCGGCATTCGCGGCAAGACTTGCATTCGGGGAAATGGCAGATGCCCTCCTACTCTCCAGCGCCAGGGTTACCCCCGCCAGACTCATTGAATCAGGCTACACATTCCATCACGACGAACTCAGTGCCGGACTTCAATATGTCCTTGGGAAATAGGTACCTGTAGTGTCTTTTTTTTACAGGATTCCCTTGCCAAACCAGCCTATTCAATACTATATATCTCATTCTGTTTTCTCGACCCAGGCCGGCTCACGCCGAATCATAAAGGACAAATGATGGCAGATCAGGAAATATCCTTCAAGGATAGTGTAGACCTGATGTTCGACCGGGCATCGGCCACGCTGGACCTCCCTCCAGGCCTGTCGGAACAGATTAAAGCGAACAACAACGTCTACCATGTCCGGTTCTTCGTCAAATTTCGAGACGGATATCGCCTGTTCTCTGGATGGCGCGCGGTGCACAGTGAACACCGGCTTCCTGTCAAAGGCGGCATCAGGTACGCACCTTCCGTTTCTCAAGATGACGTGGAAGCACTCGCAGCACTGATGACGTACAAATGCGCAATAGTGGATGTCCCATTCGGGGGGTCAAAGGGCGGACTCAACATCGATCCCAGGGACTACAGCGAATCCGAATTGGAACGCATCACACGCAGATTCGCAATGGAACTCACGAAAAAGGGATACATCAGCCCCAGCCTCAATGTACCGGCGCCGGATATGGGTACGGGGACAAGGGAAATGGCGTGGATCGCCGACACATATCGAACACTCAAACCAGACGACCTCAATGCCATCGCCTGCGTAACTGGCAAACCCGCTTCACAAGGCGGTATACAGGGACGTGTTGAAGCGACCGGACGCGGCGTACAGTACGCCCTAAAAGAATATTTCAGACATCCAGAAGATGTAAAGCGCGCAAATATGGAGGGGAGTCTGGAGGGCAAGCGGGTTGTCGTCCAGGGACTTGGAAACGTAGGTTTCCATGCTGCCAAATACCTCTCCGAAGAGGATGGTGCGTTGATCACAGGGATCGCGGAACGCGATGGCGCCATCCTATCCGAGAAAGGTCTCAATATCGAAGACGTCTTTGCATACATGTCCGAAAACCAGGGCGTGAAGGGATACCCGGGGGCCGACTACCTCCAGGACGGCAGAGCCGCCCTGGAACACGACTGCGACATCCTCATCCCCGCTGCACTCGAAGGCCAGATCACGCTAGGAAATGCGCCAAGAATAAAAGCTCAGCTGATCGCTGAAGCCGCCAACGGACCTGTAACCTATTCGGCGGACGAATACTTGCGCAAGCGAGGAACAATCATCATTCCGGACGCCTACGTGAACGCAGGTGGTGTAACTGTTTCTTACTTTGAGTGGATCAAAAACTTATCCCACATCCGCTTCGGCCGCCTCGACAGGCGCCACGAAGAGATCCGCGGCAATCACATCATCAACGCCATCGAACAGATGACAGGAAAACCCACACCCACAAACATCAGGAAAGAACTCTCCTATGGCTCGGATGAACTTGACCTTGTCCGGTCGGGACTGGACGACACCATGCAAAATGCCTATTTGAGCATTCGGGAGATCTTTCTCTCTAGAGACAACGTGCCGGATCTGCGAACAGCCTCGTTTGTATTGGCGATCGAGAAGATCGCGTCCGCTTACAAGGAGATGGGATTGTAGGGACGACCTAGGTCCAAGGGCTTGAAAAACGAAGTGCGGAAAAAAACGGAACCACACCCTACCCCATGAAGGCGGGATCACCCTCCTTCGCATCCTGATGGAGCTACGGAGGGCAGGCAGGAAAGGACCCCCCAACCTTCACAAGTCGGGATTCACAAATAAGCGACCTGAACGTCTAAGAGAAGTAGACGACTGTCATTCTGGGTAGCTATGCGCATCCAAAGAGGTTTTGGGATCGAGAGGCGAGGCTGGATGATTATGGGGTCAATGCCGTCTTTATTCACGGGAAGAGCATCGATCAGGAGACATTCGACAAGGCAAAGGATAGAAAGTCTTCGCTGAGTTCGCCACACTCAATGGCAGATACGATGACTAAGTCTGCAGGCATCCGGAAGCTCATCCGATGGACGACTCGGGGAATCCGGCAGGCGAGGCCACGTGATTTCTGGGTGCGTGTCCCACCCATCAGGGATTTCGCGAATACCGGATGAATGCGTTGAGTGAGATGCTCACCGAGCGTGAACTCGATGGTGTTTGAATGGACTATCTGCACTGGCACGCGCAGTTCGAGGATCCTTACCCATTGTTCATCAAGACCTGTTTCAACGACCGTTGTCTCGAGGCATTTCAGACGTGGGCAAACGTAGAGATCCAGGGAAAGGACGTATCCGAAAAGGCAAAGTGGATCTTTATGAATGTCGCGAATCAGTGGGAAGACTGGCGGGTGTTGGTCATTCTGGACTGGGCGAAGGAATTCAGGGATGTCGTCAAGAAAATTCGTCCAGACGCTCACATCATCAAGTAAGGCCATTCAATCTCGAAACCACATCAAAAAGCACCTGCACGCTGAACTGGACATTGGCGAGGGAAACGCGCTCGTCGTGACCGTGACACAATTCGAAGAACTCCTCGCCTTCCTCATATCGCATTGGAATGAACCCGTAGATGTGGATATCCCGGTCCACCAGAAATCTGGCGTCTGTCCCGCCTGTCTGCATATATGGGACCACTGATCCTTCGGGATCGAACCGTTTCATCGAATCCTTGATCGCATTGAACAGAGGCGTCTCGTGGTCAAATTCAGCGCCAGGGCGGAAATCGCTCTCCATCTCGAAATCGACAATGCCACCGACAATGCGCATTACTTCCTGGGCGAACGATTGCGCTGTTGCTCCCGGGAGCGGTCGACCGCTCAGCCTAGCGATCGCCTCTGAGGGAATGACATTTTGCTTTACGCCCGCGTCGAGAATGGTCGGCGCACACGTGTTGCGGACCATCGCGTCGAACATCAGCCGGGTGGCGTCGTTCACCGGCAACTTCGCCAGTGCTCTCTCCTGGGTGCTCGGGTTTAACATCTCCATCAAGAGTATCGCCACCTCTTCGCGTTCCTGAATCTTCGCAGCGCCCTCGAAGAACGCCCTGACACTTGGTGTTACCTGGTGAGGCATCTTGCTCTTCCCCAGTGTTTTCAATGCCTCTGCAAGGTGGAAAATCGCATTGTCACCGTGGGGCACGGAACTGTGACCCGGCAGTCCCTTCCCAACCAGATTCAATTCGGCGCTCCCCTTTTCGCCCACCTGGCAGGTATACACCGGCTTCCCGTCGATCAATACCGCGAATCCACCAGCCTCGTTGATCCCGTACTCAGCGTCAAAAATATCGGGATGGTTCTCCGCAAGCCACTTCGCCCCGTAGACTCCACCCCGCTCCTCGTCCGCCGCAGCGACCAGCACAAGGTCCCGTTTCAGTGGCAAATTCATGCGCTTGCAAAGCAGCATCACCTGCAACCCCACAGCGGTCGTCAGCTTGGAATCGATCGCCCCTCGCGCCCAGATATAGCCCTCGTCCACTTCCCCGTCGAAAGGCGGATGTGTCCATCTGTCTGGCTCAGCCGGAACGACGTCCAGGTGAGACAGCAGCAAAAGGGGTCGCTCGGAGCCGTCCCCCTTCAATCGAACCACCAGATTGGCTCGCCCCGGGGCGGACTCCAGGATCTGTGGCGACAGGCCTTCCCCGGTCAGCTGCGCGGCCAGGTTCTGTACGAGTGGAAGCTCATTACCAGGGGGATTCGTCGTGTCGAATCGCACGAGCGATCGCAGGAGGCTCACTGCTTCTTGGCCGATTGTGTTCCAATTCAATTCTGTCATAGAATCTCTTTCGTGATATCTTGGCGTTGTCCAGAAAGGACTCCCCTTGACCTTCTAACTTAAGCCCTGGGAGTGAGCCCTCGAAACACCCGCCTACAAGCCGACAGGCTGGTCCGCACGAGTCATCCTCCAAGTATTTCACTCAGCCGTTTCCCTATCGCCTCCACGTCTCCGTCTCGCAGGCACATAGGTCCGAACGTGATCTCACCCTCATACATTCCACCTGTTCCGGGCTGAATGCAAGGATATCCCTTGATCAGCTGCTTGGCGAGATTCACTCCAGTAATCCCTGATTTCTCCTCATCCAGCGTCAAACAAAGCATTGGAACGGGTCGTCCAGGATTGATCTGCATATCCACGGTAATGTTCGGCAAACCCTCCAGGGCTGCACCGAGGGACCGGATTGAATTAGCCCAACGTTCTGCACGGGCCTGGTCACCCTCTTCAACGAACATTCGAAGCGCGGTGATCAGGCCCACGATCTCCTCCTTGCCAACCTTGCACGGCCTTCCCAGCCCGTGCTGCGGCGCTCCCGGGAGGGTTTCCTTATCGATCAGCGAAGGAGGTGGGTCCCAGAGCTCGGCGTAGATGTCCTGATCCAGATGTTGCAGGGCAGCCGCTGAAACGAGCTCCCACTTTCCACAGAGAATTCCAGAACTTTGAGGACCCCGAATCGTCTTACCACCGCTGAAACACACGATGTCAGCGCCCTCGACGATAAAACGCTTGAGATTCGATTGAGGCGGGAGCTGACCCGCCGCGTCCACCACGACAGGAACGCCCTTGGCGTGAGCCACTTCCACCACCTCTGGCAGGAGCGGCTGCGAGTGAGCATTCACCACATAGGCGATCGCCGCAGTTCGATCTGTAATCGCGTCATCGATCTCCCAGGCCTCAGTATCACGAACGCCGGCCCCGCTGAACCGATCTGCGATCCCCACCTCGATCAGTTTTACCCCCACCGCACGAATCGCGTGATCGTAGAAATTGCGGTGACTCCTAGGCATAATTACCTCATCCTTCATCCCAGTCAGATCCGGTAATCGGTTCATTCTCCCGGGATCCAGTCCCGTCACACAGGCTGAGACACCGAGTAGAAGACCGGCGGCCGCCCCTGATGTCACGTAGCCAGCTTCCGCACCCGTAATCTCAGCGATCACCCCACCTGCCCACGCCTGGAGCTCGGCGATGTCTACACAATGCTCAGACGCGGCCTTCATCGCACTTGATACCTCGTCAGACATAATCGACCCGCTCAGACGCGTGGAAGGACCCGTAGCGTTTATAATCGTACGGACGCCCAACTCCTCATAGATATTTCCCATTATGTAACCCTTCATCCTTTCTTGAGACTCGATTCTTCGAGATCACCGATTATGTATTCGTCGATCCTTCCGTCGGGAGCAAAAGTGTTACAGTGGTAACCTCACCCTCCACGCTATCAGTCCTGATCTCTCCCTTATGACTTTGGAGAATATTGCAAGCCGTTTACAGTCCCGATCCCATCTTGACCCTCGAGCCGGAGCTTTGAAATCCGAAATCAAAGATCCGCGCTAAGCTATCGGGTGCGATACCAATACCTGTATCTATCATCCGAACCGTAATCTGGCCATCACCCGCCGACGTCTCCACAGTAATTCGGCCCTTCTGCTGAATTGCCTCGACTGAATTCTTGAGGATATTTATAAACAACTGATTCAGTTGTCCCGGGTGACAATAGACCTCCGAAAGATCACCAAACACCTTCTCCACCACAATCCGTTCACCCATCTGGTGACGGAGCAGATCCAGCGTACTCTCCAAACCTTCGTGAACATCCATAGTCTGAAAATCCGCCTCATCCAGCCGGATGAAATTCCTGAGACTCCGGACCAGTTGGGCGATTCGCTCTCAGGCTTCAAGGATCACCCCGTTGTTGTCTTTCAGGATCTTCAATTTTTGCTGATAGATCCTGCTCTGCTTCAAAGCCTCGATCGAGGACGATTCTTCCAGCACGCTTTGTAACCTTCCAATACTCCTGTTCGATACGTCCGCAGAGCTGTTCACAGCACCTATCGGATTGTTGATCTCGCGTACAACGTTCGCTACGAGTTGACCAAGTAATGCCATCTTTTCCTGAGCAGCAACTGTTCCCGGGTCCCGTGCAACTCCCGTATCGCCGATTCAAGCTTTACATTCTTCTTGCTGAGATCACTGGTTCGCTCAGCCACTCGTTCTTCCAGTTCATTGGCGTATTCGGTAAGGGTCTGGTTCTTCTCCTTGATGGACGCTACCATACTATCTGAAGGACCGAGAAACGTACCCGATCTCATCTTCCACGTGGATAAGCGCGATCACGCCCACAAACAGGGTGATCCCCTGACCATATCCCCACACGTGCCGCCAGGGAACGTACATCCAAAAAAGGAGAAAATTTGAGAGCAGGGTAAGAGTGAACGCGGCGAAGAATCCGATCAACATCCAGGTGGATTTCGACTTTGTTTTCACCAAAATCAGGTATCCGGTGATGATCAACGCAAGCAGCAACTGAGTGAGTGCGTTTATCGAGAATTTGCCGAAGAAAAACAACTCCACCGGATCGGTCCCATCCTGTTGAAAGGGTACGGTCGTGTTCAAAAATGGGACGTGCAATATCGACCGCGCCGAACTTACTGTCAAGCTAAAAGCCCCTTGCGAAGCCCCATATCGTTCCTTAATATGCATTCGCCGACACTGGTAATCTCAATGTTTAAACCCTCATGGAGCTACTCCCAATCTTGCACAAACATCCCGGACATCCGAGCGCAATGGAACACACTGAAGAAATCACAACTGGGACTCACTCATACAACGTCGAGGTAGGCGGTACCCTCGATGGCGCGAACACCCGGGATCAAATTGGGTATTCTCCGTACAACCAGGGGTTTGAACCCAACCTGAGTGGTCGAATGTAGAACGTCGGATCGGATAAGATCAAAAATCCCTGGAGCGTGGTTAACGGAAAGCGAGACTGGCGATCACTGGATCAAATTCTGAAGGGAATTCTGGAAAAGGGAATGAGCGAAGGATCGAAACGATACGTATCCGTATTCCGTGGAGAGGACGTGCTCCGGTTCCTGCTTGAAAAAGGTCCGGGCTGGATCAGTCTGGACCAAGAGACCGGATTGTACACCGCGACCCCACAGAACAAAGATGTTGGCACGCACACCGTCACGCTTCGTGTCAAGAATGCCAACGGGGGAACCGATATGCAGGGCTTTGACCTGGAAATTACACGATAGCATATCCTGGATAGACGCTCCGGTGGAGTAAACAGGACATTAGACAAGGAGAGAAAATGCAGGTCCTTGAGCATACCACGAACCCCTTCAAAGGCATCGTCATTACCCCCGAAGCGCTTCCGGAGACTCCAGATGCGTTCACCGCGCAGCTTGCACACTCTCTCAAGACCTGGTCGTCCGAGGGTTACCACGTTGCGTGGTTGGAAGTGCCGATTCACCTGTCCGCACATATTTCAATAGGTGTGAACATAGGATTCACCTTCCATCACGCCGGACCAGACTACTTGATGCTCACCTTACAGCTGGTGGAAGGTGCGTTTATTCCCGCTTATGCTACACACTACATTGGTGCCGGTGGCGTCGTAATCAACGACAAGAACGAGATCCTTGTCGTAAGCGAGAAACACCGCCGGTCGAACACCCCCTCCTACAAGCTGCCAGGCGGTGCACTGCATCCCGGCGAGCACCTGGCCGAAGCTGTCGTGCGAGAAATACTTGAAGAAACCGGTATCGAAACCGAGTTCGACGCCCTGGTCTGTTTCCGACACTGGCACGGCTACAGGTATGGCAAGTCGGACATCTATTTCGTCTGTCGCCTTCACCCGAAGTCACATGAAGTCACAATGCAGCAGGAAGAAATCGAGGAGTGTCTTTGGATGCCGGTAGAAGAATACCTGGCCTCGAAATTTGTCCATACCTTCAACCGAACCATTGTCCAGGCCGCGCTGAACAGTAAGGGATTAGTCCCTACACCCATTGAGGGTTATACCAATCCGGAGACACACGAAGTGTTCATGCCTCCGGGGTGGTAGGTCCGCCCGCGACTCCAACCAAACCAACACAATGGCCAAATTGGCCAATGGGAAATTCAACCGAAAAGGATCCTGATGAACATTCCCGAAGACCTCTTCCGTCCAATTCTGGAATCACGCAGACACGAAAATCACCCGATCATCACTACGCTCCAGCACAATCTCCGGGCCCTCTGCGATGCCCACCTTGAGCCTGGCAGCTCCTCCTATATCGACTATGAAGAGCGGGAGTCCGACTACTGGCTCACCCGCTCCGGTGGTCGTGTGATCCCCAAGGCGATCGAACAGTTGGCATTCGGCGGCATCCTCCTGGACGAACGCTACACCTTGGAAGCCTGCAACATCCTCCGGACTGTTGTGGACAACGGCATCGTGGAAGCCTGCGGCGGCTATAACTACGGCCGGCCCTATCACACGTGGCGGGACAACTGCCTGGACGCGGGAGTAAGCTCCGGGCTTCTGGGGATCAGCCTGGACCTTCTCAAACCTTCTCTTTCGGACACGGATCAGGAACGGTGCGCAACCTATCTTATCCCCTTCATCGACTATCTCCTGGACGATACCCCGGACAAGGAAGAGGCGAAGCCGGACTGGAATATGGCCGCGATTGGCCTCGTCGGGCTGGGTCTCCTCGCGCTCGCGCTTAGATCTTACGGTGTCCTGGACAATGACCGATTCGCTCAGGCGATAGCCCTGAGCAAACGCAGGTGCATCCTCTTCCTTGAAAAAGGTCACGACGGTGAGGGCTCCTTCTACGAGGGACCTGCATACGGGGGTGCTACCGTTCACTACCTGGCTCCCCTGGCGCAGGGGCTGGCAAAAATCGGCGACCGTGAACTTGTGGATCACCCGGGGTGGCAACTCCTCGTAGAGGGACTGGCCTACGAACTCATCCCCTCTACCGGAAGACCCAACATCCTGAACGATTGCAGCGACCAGTTCCACGTTGAATGGCTCGCACTAGTGGCCGCCGAACAGAAAAGCGGACTTGCCCAGTGGCTGTGGCAGAGCATCGACAGTCCTCCTCGAGACGGCAGTCTCTGGAAGGCGCCAGACAACTCCTGGAATGACTCCGTCACGCGATATCTCCTGTACCTCGACCCGGCGGTAGAGCCGCTCTCACCTGACCGCTCGGGATTGACAGCCTCTAAACATTTCAAGAATCGGGGTCTCGTGGACCTCCGGTCCGGGTGGAAGTCCGATGACTTCTTCCTCTCTTTCCTGTGTGATGTCTTTCCTGCAGGTGGACATCGCCAGGCTGACCGAAATCACTTCTCCCTTCACACCCTGGGTGAATCCTTTGCAATAGACTCCGGATATGCACTCGAGCGCCTGCCGGACACCACGGAGGTCCTCCGCCTGGGTGCCCTCGGCGAAGCGCACAATCTGCCAATGATTATGGGCGAAATGCAGCGGCGCGGTCCTACGACCACAGACGGGATCAAGGAAGTCGATCTAGATTCCGACTTCCCCTTTATCGAATCCGACGCGGGCGACAGCTATCCCAGTGCTGACCGGTTTACCCGTCGTGCCCTGTGTCTGCCGAATCCTCGGGGCGAACTTTCTTCTCTGATCATCGTCGACCGTCTGGTCTTTGATATAAGTGACCGTGCAATGCTGTCCTGGTTGCTCCACACCCATCAGGAAAACGCCCTAGAGCTGGAACGAGACAAGCTGACGATAAGAGGACGACGCGTCGGCAATCGCTGCGACGTCCACATCATCACGCCCTGGCCGGGTCGATGGAAGGCTGAGCCCTTCTTCGATCACCCTCGGATTCGATATGACTGGTTCTTTGGATCGCTGTTTTGCATCGTCGCAATTCTGCCCTACCGGGAATCCGAGAAACCACCGGAAGTTTCAACTGAAGGCAATGACGACGGCTGCGGCTTGACCATTTCGCAGAATGGGTTTTCCGATACAATCCTAACCGCTGCGCAAGGAAAATCGATCGAGTTTCAGGATTTCAAGACAGATGCCGAATTCGCACACGTTCGGATCGAGGAGGGACGGGTCCGGACACACCGACTTGTCGCCGGCACCGAACGGACCCGTTCTGGCAAACGCTTGATATAGTTCATCGAAAGGAGCTTCAGGAATGAGCACTAAGGGACTTTCCCAGGAAGACCTTGACCTGTTGAGAAAGTACGACACGCCGACCATCTGCAACGTCATCGAAATCTTCGAGGTGAGGCCTCGAAACGAAGGCTATATGGACAGCCGCATCAAGGCCTGCTTCCCCGAAATGCCCCCGATGGTGGGCTACGCATCCACAGCTACCTACCGATCGGACGCCCCTCCGGGTGCCGGGGATGTCTACTCGAGTATCGACAAACAGGTATCGGCCTTCGAGGGGATTCCCGGTCCCCCTGTCGTTGTCTTCCAGGACCTGGACGATCCTTCCGTAGCGGCAACATTCGGGGAGGTGATGTGTACGACTTACAAGACCTTTGGTGCGGTTGGACTGGTCACCAGCGGAACGGCACGCGACCTGGATCAGGTCAGGGAAATCGGATTCCCGGCCTTCAGCAACGGAGCCATTTGTGCACACGCATATTGCCACACAATATCGATTCACGTTCCCGTCCGTGTGGGAGGGATTACAGTCAAACCGGGAGAACTCCTTCACGGGGACTGCAACGGCGTCACGACAATTCCGAACGAAATCGCTTCCGCAGTCGCGCAGGCCTGTGCGGAATATGTTGAAGCCGAGGAAATTGTCCTGGAGCACTTGAAAAGTGGATCCGCAACACCGGATACACTGGGCAACGCCCGTCGCGAATGTGCTGACCGAATCCAGGAACTGTCCAACCGAGTAAAGATCTGACAGGGGAGCATATTGTGGCAGATACAGCGGCAACAAGCTTCGAAGAAAGGCGCATGTGGTTCATCCTTATCCTGCTGGCAGCAGCTGAACTGATGGGAATGTCGCTGTCCTACACCTCGCGACATCTTCCCCTCCAGGGCGTATTTCGCGGTTACCGCCCTTCTTGGTGCAGCATCAAACGCTGCATTGATAACCGTCCCTGGATTCCAGTGAGCACTTCTGTGTAGATTCTTAAATGGATTCTTCCTCGCCGGGGCCTACCCTCCGGCAATGAAGATGATCGCCACCTGGTTCAAGACCTCCCGGGGATTCGCAATCGGAACCATCGGCGGCGCACTCACAGTTGGCAAAGCGACCCCCTACCTCGTGCGAGCTTTCAACAGCACGGACTGGCGATAATTGAATCGGGCAGGACAGGTAATCAAACTTCCTCTGAATGCTTAGGGCTTTCCGTGGATCGATAGGCATCCTAAATGGAGAATGCAATGCCCAGGAAACGAAAACTCACCACAGAAGATCTCTACAAATTCCAACTGATCGCGGACGCTCAGATATCACCCGATGGCCAATCCGTGCTGTTCACGAACACGAAGTTCCATCCAGACAGGAAAAAGAACACTTACATCAGCCACATCTGGAGGGTATTCTCTTCAGGTGGAACGCCGACGCAGTTCACAGGTTCCAGCGAATCCGAATCCAATCCACGATGGTGTCCCGACGGATCGGAGATCCTCTTTCTGTCTGCACGAGACGCAGAAGAGGAGCGGAAAGGCAAGACACAGCTTTGGCTCATCCCCTCGACGGGCGGAGAAGCACGCAAGATATCGAACGAGAAGCACGGCGTGTCGAGTCCAAGGTGGTCGCCGGACGGCAGGTCCATCCTCTTTCTCACCAGAGTGCCCGTAGAACCTGGACGTGACAAACTGCCCAGGGAGAAAGAAACCGATGTAGTACACATTAGAAGAATTTCCTACAGAATGAACGGTGGCGACTACCACCACGAATTCAGAACACATCTGCACATCATTCCAGCCAAGGGTGGTAAGTCTCGGCAGATTACCAAAGGGGATTGGAGTGTTGAATCCTTCACCTGGTCTGCAGATGGAACAAGAATCTATTTCACGGGGAACATAACGGAGGATACGGACTACACCTACAGAAGGAACCTGTACAGCATTCCGACCTCGGGTGGTCGTGCCAGGACTTTATGCGGGCTGCCGGGTCATCTGTCCTCACCTGAATCCTCTCCTGACGGAAAGAAAGTCGCATTCGTGGGCAATGACAGGAAACGGGGAAACGGTACCAGCAATTACCTCTACACCGTATCGTCAGGTGGCGGAAAGCCCAGGTGCGTCACGAATCACCTTGACGTCAGCGTCGGCCAGAGCGTGGGATCCGACTCGCGCGCAGCGTCTCCTTCATTCGGTCCGGTGTGGTCGCCAGACGGTAAGAGCATCTCTTTTCTCACCTCGATCGAAGGTTCCGACCGTCTTCTTTCTCTGAGTCTCGATACAGGTGAAACAACTAAATTCGCCTCTGAAAACACTACAATCGAGTCATACTCCTGTGATGCGCGACAGACTTCAGCGGCTTTCACCCGGATGTCGCCAACCGAACTCGCCGAAGTGTGGGTGACCGGTCCAGGCAAGCCTCCTCGGCCAATCACCGCCTTCAACAGGTCACTCTTAGGACGATTGGACCTGGCCACTCCCGAGCGGTTCATCTTCAAAGCGAGTGATAGGACCGAGGTCGAAGGATGGATTATGTTCCCGCCAGGGTCTCGCCGGAAAACGCATCCCAGCATTCTTCAGATTCATGGAGGCCCGCGAACCGCCTACGGGTACGGTTTTATGCACGAGTTCCACCTGTTGAATGCAGCAGGATTTGCTGTCTACTACACCAACCCCAGGGGCTCGTCCAGCTATGGTGAAGATTGGTCCTGCGCGGTGGAGCTGCACTACGGAGAGCGAGATTACAAGGACATTATGGAGACAGTGAAACACGTCTTGAAGTCTTACCCCATCGATCCCGGAAAGATGGGCGTCACCGGGGGCAGTTACGGTGGATTCATGACCAACTGGATTGTTGGACACACAAAGCGATTCAAAGCGGCCTGTACTCAACGCAGCATCAGCAACTGGGTCAGCTTCTTTGGCACATCCGACATCGGTTGGGGATTTTCCCAGGCTGAAATCGGAGATCTGCCCTGGAAAAACCTGGAAGAGTACTGGAAGCGATCGCCTCTGGCGTATGTTGACAAGATCGAAACACCATTGCTGATTATCCACTCGGAGGAAGATTGGCGTTGTCCCATAGAGCAAGCCCAACAGCTGTTCACCGCCCTCAAATGGCGTGGAAAAGAGACCGAACTGATGCGCTTCCCTGGTGAGTCCCACGAACTGTCCAGATCGGGCAAGCCCGGGCATCGCGTCGAACGGTTGGAAGCGATTTCCGGCTGGTTTGGAGAGAAGCTCCTCGGAAGAAAACGAAGGTAACCCGCCTGGTATCGGATGGCAAATTGAAAGCCGGTCCTCCATTGAATCGGCTTCCACATCCAGACGGTGTGAGTCTCCTTGCGTCAGCTTCCCACTTTTCTTATTCCCTTCGACCTGCCACAGGGATTACGGCTGGCTACTGCTGCTTACAGTGTTTACTTTGGTTACCCTGGTTACCGAAAGATCCCTTCAGACAGAAAGGATAATGTTATGGACAAGGTCACCGTCTACCACAACCCGAAGTGAAGCAAATCCAACGGTGCGCTGGAAATCCTGCGTACCCGAAACGTCGAGTTCGACGTTGTTGAATATCTGGAGACCCCTCCGAGCGAGCAGGAGTTGAGGAGATTTCTCGACCTGCTCGACTGTGAACCAAAGGAATTGATCCATCCCGGACCCTTGGGTGATTTGGGCCTCGATATAGAAGATTACAACACGAAAGATGCCTTGGTGACTTTGCTTCTCAAGCACCCGGAAGTAATGAATCGCCCCGTATGTATTCGTGGTGATAGAGCTGTAATTGCCCGCCCATCCGAAGTGGTGAACGAGATACTTGACTGAATTTGATCGGGCAGGTCGGTTACCTTTGCCTGTTTCGATCCTTGTTCTGAGGTACTTGCGCCCTTAAATTCCAAGGGCCGATCGGTTTCTATCGGCCCTTATGTATTCGTAGGACATCACTCAGGCTGCATTGAAATACGATCCACGTTGCGATTCGGATGATAAGCCCTGCGTATGTTGAGGTATAGATGAAGGGATAGATAAACATGGCCAAGAAATACGACGCGATCGGTATAGGCACGGGACAAACGTGCCCGGCATCTGGGCGTTGGGCGATTGCAATGGAAGAGGCAAGTTCACCCACACATTCTACAACGATTTCGAGGTCGTAGCTGGGAATCTGTTTGACGATGACCCACGCAGCGTAGGTGATCGGATCCTCTGCTATGGGTTGTTCGTAGATCCACCCCTTGGTCGCGTCGGCCTCACAGAACAACAGGTGCGCGAATCCAAACGAAAGATCCTGATTGGCAAGCGTATGATGACCAGTGTCGGCCGGGCTCGCGAACGGAGCGAGACGAACGGCGACATAGTTTGATAGCGCGGGTTCCGCACCCCCTATGTGATCGGTGAGAGTTTGGATTGAACATCAGTCACAGGATCCCGCTCTGGCAGAATCCAGGTTCCAGCGTCCTTCGCCTCTTTTACGGCCTTCTTCCCAGATTCGGTAACGAACCCCGCCTTCAGCAATTGACTCAGCAATGCGCTGTTCTTCTTGGACCACTTGCCCCGCTTCGAGAAGTACTTAATGTAGGTCTCCTCATCCACTTTCTTGACCAATCCGTCGATCCAATCGAAACACAGGGCTTCTTCGAGGGCCTCACTTGCCTTGACCGTCTGTATTTCCTCGGTCTTGCTGAATAGCAGCCAGAAGCCCCGGCTTCCCCTATGATTAGCCCCGATCCATCAACTGAATTCCCTTCGAGACTCGAATTTCAGGTTGCCTTTCACACCACACTTCTCCGTTCACCTGTCAACCATCCGCCCGCAATAATGACGTCAACAGCGCTCCAACGTTAGGTCGTAGCTTGCCCCGTGGCGGCAAAGTACATCCAGAATCGAATCGTCGTCTCTACCGAATGTAATTCCCAGGTCTGCTCGTACGTCAGGAAGCCGCCACGCACATACAGTAGCCACCACCTTCGAAATCCGCCAGTGTCCACCAAGTGTCACCAGCAGATGCTGGGGTTCATTCACGCCCTCTACCAGGTTTATATCGGGGTCTGAAAGACTCAGGCGCAATCGCCTGTCGCGCTCCCGTTCGACCACAATCAGGCAGGGTCGATCGACTGCCTTGATTGGGAGTACTTCAATGTCGTCCCTATGCGAAAACACCTTTTGCGCAGAGTAGAACGCGCAGCTCCATCGTCCCTCCGAACCGTGCCGTACTATGTGAGCATCGGAATCCTGCTGAATGATCTGGTATGGCGGCTTGTCGGCGTATTCCACCATCCTCTCGGGTGTCGCACGCACGACCATCATATATTCGTATGACGCGTTGCTCGGAGTGGACCCGTGGTCTATCCAGGCGGTCAGGAAATCACCTTCCGTGTCCCGTTCGTCCCAAGATTCCCTGCTCTCCTGATGTTTGCGCGCAATGGTACATCGCTCACCTGCGGGAAGGTAATAGCCTGTTTGTTGGACGTCGAGGAACCAGTGTGAATTCTTTTCGTCCAGCTTATGCTCCAGAGGAAACGAAGCACAGTCCTCACCGTCAATGCGGGTCGCCGGATGTCCGCCGCCTTCAATGAGTCGCAATGCTTTCTGGCAAAGAGTGGTTTGAGTGCGGTAGTTCGTCTCATCACACGCTATGTTGGAACCCAGACAGATGATTTGATCATCGTTGAAGAACCAGCTCTTCCTTCCGGTAAGGGTCTTCCCACCAGGCATTGGCTGGTTCACGACCATCGCGAACGCACCCTGGCTCTCCCGATGCGACAGCCCACCTACGGCAGTCTCTGAAGAATAGCTTTGACCTATTCCACGCCCGCCCTCTTCGATCATCTCCAGTGTGACTTGGGGAACTGTGGTTCCCTCGTATCGGCGCCAATCCCATCCATTTCCCTCACGTCCACTGTCCAACGCCGTGACCGGATTCCCGCCCGCAAGGATCTCGATATGCCCCAACCCCTGGAAGAGTCCAAATCGGTTGTGGTGGTCCTGTCTCTCTGTACCCCACACATACTTGCTCTGGCCGTGTACGGTGACAAGCCAGTCGTCCCGGCGATGACACAGCAACGCAGCATAAGGCATCACGTAGGTGCCGTTAGGTTCCGGCTCCGGGCTTATCCCTAAGCTGCGATAGGGTTCCTTCTGGGCCGATTCGGGTACAAACCGTAGGAATGCCGCAGCGATCTCCTGATCGATTTCCTGTGTGCCGTCTAGTGTCCCACAGCGAGCCAGCGCTTCAAATCCCTCTAGAGTACGGGGATGTATAAGGCCGTAATTGGGTCGGAAGGGGCTGCGACCACACTGAGAAAGTGGCACATCCACCCGATTGCAGTAAATGCGCTGTGCAAACACCGCTCGACGGAGACGATCACGCACATCTGCGGAGAGACGCCACGGCGTTTCGTTCAACTTCAGGAATAGTGGGGGCAGCGTACCAAAAGCATTCTGTGCATAGGAATGGTAGTGTCCGTTGTGATGGAAGGCTGAACCATCGACCTTCAAAGCGCTCTTGGGCTGGAGAATGGATCGCTCGAGCATCACTCTGAACGCATTCAGCCAGCGGACCTGCTCGGCCGCTTCAACCTGCATTACACAGGCTAGAAACAGGCAAGGAACGGTAAGGTGGTAGAAATCCATATGGGAAAGTACATCCCCCTCATCAAAGATGACCCCACCGCCGTAAGTGTAGAGCTGAAAATCGAGATGCTGCTGTAATCGTCCGGTCGCTGCAAGAAGGTCGCGCATCAGGAATAAAGACTCGGCCCAGGGTCCCCCGACCCACCAATTCCACTTGAACCCGGATCCCGCCTGCAACCCCTGGTCAAGGAGATGGTCTGCAATCAGGAGGAACGCCTCGGCCAGGCGGGTACGCTGCTCACCTTCTTTGCTTGCTCTATAGGCAGCGGCCACCTCGTGTGCAATCCCGCTCATAACCCTGGGATCCTGCATGCCCATCCAGTCCGGACCGTGTTCATCCGACCAGTATCCACTGCCAAGTGCCGCCTGCTCCTCGGCTGATGGGTGAAATTGATAATACGCATCGATGCCGGGGCCGCGTAACCCGTACTCGTCGCGAACAATCCCCAGCGCCGCCACGCGTTCACAAAGCTCATCCACGCGCCCTTTTTCTATACCCTCGCCCTCGTCCGGTCCCAGCAAAACCCGGATCCCCGAAAGNTCTGTATCCGNCACCTGCTTTGGCTTGGGAAACCGGTTCTCGTCCGGGACGGGGGAACGCCACTGGGAGGNCTCTTCCGGATCCACGGAATTGTTGCCGTGTGTGAGTGTATTGTATTTGAAAAAATCGAAAAAGACGGACCCTTCCGTTGTCTCCCCTGGCGCAGCGATCCTGATGTTGTCGACCTCGGACGTAGGATTGCCATGTGGGAACTCGCAGAAGTGAGGGCGTGCCTGCCGCCATCCGGTAAATACCATTGGAAACCGGAAGAACCCCGTGATAGTCTCCCCTTTGCGAAACTCGAAAACCAGCGCATCCGAAATTGGCTCTTCCACATAAAGCCACACGGAGAACCCGGCCTTGGCCCCAAAGCCTCCCGTACGTGTGACATCCCCGATGCCATGTCGGATAACCAGCTCTTCTCCCTGTCGCCAGTCCCATTGCAGCGAGCGGGTTCCCTGCTTGAAATGCAACGGGCAAAGACTCAGGCTCCCTGGCCGAGTGGCCACGAAGGTGTCCGGTAGACCATCTTCGAAGGAGTCGTAGTATCTCCCCTGCTCACCCCAGGCTTTGGTGCAGACCGTCAGGACAAAAGCGATGGATGTAATCACAGCCATCGTCTCAATCATAGATTCCCTCCTGCGTGCGTAATTCCAATCCTCCGGAATGCCCTGCTCCGGACACCATCATACAGGTATGTTATACTGCAGTTCGTGCAATCTGGAATATATGCCGCCCTCATCCAAAAGCTCCTGATGGTTGCCTTCTTCAGAGACCTTCCCGTGATGAAGAACCAGGATCTTGTCCGCGTTGCGAATCGTCGACAACCTGTGCGCGATAACGATTGAGGTACGGACATTCATCAGTTTTTCAACGGCCTCTTGGATCCANATTTCGGTCTCGGTGTCTACGTTGGAGGTTGCCTCGTCCAGCACCAGGATGTCCGGGTCGGCTGCCAGAGCTCGGGCAAAGGATAGAAGCTGCCGCTGTCCTACCGAGAGGGACGCACCNCGCTCCTGCACGTGTTGATCGTAACCATCCAGAAGCTTGTCGATGAACCTGTCGGCGTTCACGTCCCGGGCAGCCCGTATAACGCGGTCGTGTGTCACCTCGGGAGCACCCAGACTGATATTCTCCTCGATGTTTCCAGCAAAAAGGAAGACATCCTGCTGCACCACACCCACACATCGGCGAAGTGCCTCTACGTCCCAGTCTCTTATGTCTACTCCATCAACAAGGATGCGTCCCTCCTGAATGGGATAGAACCGGCAAACCAGATTGATGATCGTGCTCTTCCCTGCACCAGTCGCCCCCACAATCGCCATGCTCTGACCGGGTTCCACCTTGAAGGACACGCCCCGTAGAACCCATTCTGGGTTTTGGCCTGAATCCTCATCTTGATTGCCCNCTGCTGCCCTGCCTTGNGGCGCAGTTCCAAGCACATTCCGATCCGCATCACCAAATGGTGTATAGGAGAACCATACATCCTTGAATTCGATCTCGCCACGCACCTGCTCAGGCTCGAAGGTTCCGCCCGGGCTTTCGGGCTCTGCATCGAGCAATTCGAATACACGTTCGGAAGAGGCCATCGCGGATTGTAGACTGGCGTATCGCTCGGCTATGTCACGCATAGGCATGAAGAACCGGGGTACATACTGGAGCATGGCAACAAGAACTCCCCATTCAACGCGTCCCTCCAGGACACGGTGACCACCGTACCAGAGCACAAGAGCCATCATCAGTGCGCCACACAGCTCCATAAATGGAAAATAGGCGCTGTGATACCAGGTGCTTTGGAGACGAGAAGCATTGTAGCGGTCGTTTCCCTCGCCGAACCGATCGATGCTTCGGTCCTCGCAGTTGAACATCTGCACGATCTCCATCCCCGAGATCGTCTCCTGGAGGGAGCCGGCGAATTCGCCGAAGTGGGTTCGGGCATCCCGGAAAGCGCGAAACGTCAAGCCCTGGAGCCACAAGGTCACTAGAAAGGTCACCGGCAGTGCCGCACAAGTGATCAGCCCAAGCTCCACATCAAGGAGGAAAATGAACCCCATAATTGTGGCAACAGTGAATACGTTGCTGACCAGTTCTACTGCTCCGTTCGTGAACATCTCGTTGAGTGCGTCGACATCATTCGTGTTCCTCGCCATTAAGGTACCTACTGGCGTGCGGTCGAAGAACCGGAGCGGCAAGCGCTGAAGGTGCGAAAATATGGCCATTCGCACATCGCTCATAGTCCACTGTCCGACCATATTGGTCACCCAGGTCTGCCCATACCCGATGAAGAACTGTAATACCAACGTACCGACATATAGGAAGATGAGCCATCCGAATCCTGAACGGTCGCCAGGAATGATGTAGTCGTCGACAGCGATTTTTGTGATGTAAGGCCCAAGTTGTCGGAGAAGCGATGCGGAGAGGACTGCTCCAAAGGTAAGTATCACCCAGCCCCAGTAAGGGCGTAGATAAGCCAGAAGCCGACCCATGAGTTGAATGTCGAATCCCTTGGATCGGGCTGCCCCCTCTTCCTGGGGTCCGCCGCGGAAGGATGATCCACCACCGAAGTTCATAGCGTCTCCAGCTCGTCGGAAAGGTGCTGCCGTCGATACATCGCTGCGTAGATCCCCTTTTGTGCAACCAGCTCATCGTGCGTGCCCTGCTCCGAGATGCGACCATCTTCGAGGACCACGATCATGTCAGCATTCTTCACTGTGGAGATCCGGTGAGCGATCAGAATCGTCGTCCGGCTGGCCATCACGTCCCTCAGACCACCGAGAATAGCCTCCTCGGTATGTGTATCCACACTGGACATGGCATCGTCCAGAATCAGGATGCGAGGTTCCCGAATCACTGCTCGGGCAAGCGCGGTCCGCTGCTTCTGACCGCCGGAAAGCGTGACGCCGCGTTCTCCAACCCGAGTTTCGAGACCGGCGGGGAATTGTTCGAGATCTGCCGTGAGCCGTGAGATCTGAGTAGCCCGCTCAACTGCACCNTTCTGTTCACCGTGCGCCATACCCACATTTTCCCGAAGGGTTTCGGAGAACAGAAAGGTCTCCTGTGGCACGTATCCCATCATTTCGCGGAGCCCATTTAGCGATAGTGACTCTACGGGAGTGCCGTCGATCAGGACCTGGCCCTGGTCTGGGTGGATCAGCCTGGGGATCAGCCGAGCCAGAGTGGATTTTCCTGACCCCACCCTGCCAACCAGAGCGACCGTACCCCCGGCGGGGATCCGCAGATTGATGTCGTGGAGCACGGTTCGACCATCGTAGGAAAAACTGACATTCCGGAACTCGATTTCTCCACCAATATCCGGAGGCAGGTNGCCTTCCGAGGCCTGGGGTGGCTCGNCAAACACTGCCTCTATCCGGCTGAGTGAAGCGGCCGCACGCTGCTGCTCATCCACCATTCTACCCATCATCATCATCGGTCTGCCTATCCGGATGAGATAAGTATTGAACGCCACGAAGGCCCCTAGTGATAGTGTGCCGTCGAGCACCTTGAGCCCGCCCAGCCAGAGGATTACGACCATGGAAACGCCGTTTAGCAGGAATGTGGAGGGGAAGAAAATGCTCCTGAGGTGGATCAAGTCACGGTTGCGCGAGACATATTTGTCGTTCAGCTTGAGAAACCGACCGATTTCGCGCATGCGATTTGCAAATGCCTTCACCACCCGAACCCCCTCGAGGTTCTCGTGGATGCAGTTGCTGAGCGCTGCGAACTGCTCCTGGACCCGCTTGAAGCCCGGTCGGATCCGCTTCGCTACTGCNCCTGTTGCCAGGGCCATCACCGGCATCGGCGCCAAGGANAACAGGGCGAGCTGCCAGTCCAGGGTGCACATCACGGCGAGACTCAGGATAAACGTCAGAAGACCCGTCAACGTCATTCGGAAGGCGTGGTAAAGAAATCGCTGGATGGCCTCAACATCGTTCGTGGCAAGTGCCATCAGGTCGCCCACACGCCGTTCGTGGAAAAAGGAAAGTGGAAGACAGACGATGTGGCGGACGTAGGCACGGCGAATGTCTCGCTCCACGTAACGGGACGTAGCACCCAGTTGCCATCGCATACCGAATGAGATCCCCCATTGCGCAATAGACAACAGTGCCACCACAACCGCATAGAAGGTAAGATCCCCGGCGGTATTACCGGTAATGGTCTCCCAGGGGGGAAGGCCCCATCGTGGCGCACGCAGGGTGCGATCGTCCTGGACTTTCGACCTCGATGAAAGACCTGAGGGGGACCCATTGTCTAGCCTGCGGTCTTGGGCGCTTCCCAGTCGTCCCCGCTCCAGCGTAGCCTTCTCAGATAATCTGTCGGGCTGCAGGTCGAGCTCGGCTGTGCCCGTGTCGATCGCCCATTTAATGACCATAGGAATGAGCGTCGAGATCCCCTGGGTGACGACAAGCAGAACGAGCCCCAGAGCCAGAGCCCGGCGATAGGGACGAAGGTATGGACTGAAGGGAGCAAGAGGGTTGTAGGACATAGGTGTTTTGTGTGCGGACCTGCACAAGTTAGTGAACACTTATCTGTAGCTGCAATATGTTGACATTCCGCCTCTCAGTCAAGGCTATCGTCATCTGCAGCGGCGCCCTCCCTGCCTTCTGTCTGCATCCATCGAAAGTATTATGGTCCACATACCAGTATATTCGACTTTCCAAGAAGCCCTGGTTTTACGATGTTTACTCTGGAAGACATCCTAACTGACAGGACAAGATCTGCCACGACACCTAAAGAAAAGTTTGGTAATCCTTGCCATAGCGTTATTGGCGATCTGAAAATCGACTGAAAGCCCAGGCCATACGCGCTTTTGAGCTGGAAATGTTGTATTTTGCGAAAGGATGACTTAGGAGGACCAGCCCGGCAGCTGCGGATCTACAACCAGACATACGGGAGGGAGCCGCCGGAGTAATCTAAGGAGAGAATCGAGATGACAAAGGAATACAGCGTTCGTGCCGTCCACTGCAACCACCGCGACTCCGATGAGAAGGTCTACGAGGCACTCTTGCGTGCAACGGAACCCCTGGAGCGGTCCTGGCAGAAGCTGGAGAAAGCAGGCCGCATCGTCCTTAAGTTCAATATGGGACACAGAAATGTGGCGAGATTTGAGGGCCGTCGTCGGGAGTTGGTGGACGATGCGGTCTGCCGAGCCGTACTGCGACTCCTGCGGGAGAGGACCTCGGCCGTCCTCGTTGCTGCAGACACATTTTGCCAGGACGAATCGGGTGACCATACCGACTACGGGAACTACCTGCCACTCCTACAGGAGTTCGACGTCGAGTATGCGGAGTCGAACTTGCCGCCATTCGCGGAGTATGAGGTCCCTGGGGGCGGTTGCATGTTTCAGCGCTACACCCTGAACCGCTGTTTCAGCCAAGCAGATGAGGTCGTCTCCGTAGCCAAAATGAAGAATCACCTGTTTATGGGTGTCACATTGTGCTCCAAGAATCTGTTTGGTCTTACCCCAACGATTCCGCCCGAGGGACGGGTGCGAACCTACTTCCATCACGCCATCCGGCTCTCCTACGTTCTGCCCGATCTGGCACGCATCACGAATCCCTGCCTGAACATCATCGACGCCTTAACTGGACAGTGGGGACGTGAATGGGACGGTGAGGGCCGTGTGTGCGACGCCCTGATTGCTGGCGACCAGATCGTGGCTACCGACACCGTCGGCACTCACCTGATGGGACACGATCCGGCCTCGGACTGGCCCACACCACCTTTCCGGCGCGATAGAAATCACCTGTTGGTAGCGGCTCAGGGTGGGTTCGGCACGGTGGATCTCGACCAGATCGATTTCGTCNGCGAGGTCGATGCACCCTTGAGCGCCTTCGACTCCGTCGAGCAGGATCCGCCGGCCATCATGGCCACCGTACGCGAAACGGCCTGTGAGCAGGGGCTCTTCTACCGCGATAGGATGCAGAAGATGGTGGATCGCTATCGGGGTAACTTCGTCTATCTTCAGGATGGTGAGGTAAAATGGAGTGGTCCCGATCCCTCTCACATTGGAAGCCATCGAGAATTTACCGGGCAGAGACCCGGCAGCGCCCTGTTCTTGAAACTGGTCGACCCGGAGGAGCGCGAAGGGGAACATTTCGAGGCCTACGAGGATTGTCTCCAACAGATACACGCGTAAGTCATCTACCCAGCCCTTTCATACACATCTCGTCCCTGTATGTCCCACCGCATTCACTCGAATGAGGAAACGGCTCACGCAATCTATGTGTGAGCCGTCAGCAGGCCTGCTTTATGCAAGCTTGTCCTTCTACAACGTTTTAATCTCCCGAGATGTTGGTCGGGAGTAGCATTCAGACCGCCTTGGTTTGGGAGTCACGGTCTACGAAACCGCTGAGTGCGCCCAGAACAGGATCCAGATCAAACACATACCCAAACATCAACGATACACGCCAGAGCGCAATCTCTTTTGCAGCTTGATCTGTACAACTCTCTCTATTCTCCACCGCTGTCGTTGCCTGACGAATAGTGGAACATANGTACCCCATCCTTCTCATGTCGATCATCCCGCCCGGACTCGCTAGCAGACACCAGTTTAGCGCAAAACCGACATAGATCAGGTTCCAGATCCCCTTCTCTCGACAGAACGCATTGAGTTGGTGGGAATTGATCACAACTGGTTCTCCCTGCTCCGGCATCGCCTGTGGTGGGAAATCAACCAGCTTGAAACCGGCCTCTATGTCGGCCTGATTGTGCTCTCCGGTCATCTGGTTCCCGCGTTCCTTTTGCCACTGCCGCTTGAGCGGATCATCAGGTGCTCCTGGGGGCATCTCGGGCTCAGGACCGGCCATCTCACGTATTCTCCTGTATTCTTCGTGACGCTCGGTATAGCTTTCTTGGGAACCCACGTGGATGAGCGTCATACCCGCGCCTCGAGCTGCCTCGAAGAGTGGTGGGAATATTTCCTGGGATATCTTCATCGCTCGCGGAATAAACTCCACCATTCTGAACCAGCCCGCATACGGTGAATCCGGACCCGCTGGAATATCATCCACCAAGCCGGGATTCCAGGCGTGCATGCACACCAATGCGGTCTTTTCTATGGGCACATCCAGCAACCGTGTTGTCCAGCCTGAGTATCCCCGACCGGGTATATCGGCTGTGAGATCTGCGTCGTGCTGCCGATAATAGTGTGCGGGCAACTGCAGCATGCTTCCCATTCTTCCCTCCTCAACGCACATTTCTNNNGTCAACTCCTGTCCTCAAGCATTTCCAGAGTCAACAGAACTTATAAAAGGCATAGGCATCTCTATTGACAGCATCGCCAGAGCAAACGATATTAGCCCGTTGAAAAATTCGTCCATCACCATCAACAGGAGGTCGCTATGTTCCGCCGAATCGGAGCCACTGCCGTAATCATTTCCATATTCGTTCTCACAGCAATGAGCCTCTTTGCGGCACACCACGAATCCAAGCCGCGCATTTTCGGTCTGTACACCGCGGACGTCCAGCTGGGGCACACGGCAGAGTACAACGAAATCGTGGAGAAGGAGATTCTCCCACTTCTCAAGAAACACGGGGTTGAGTTAATCGGTGCTTTTGGGAACTCCCTCGGCGGCCCCTCCAATCAAGTGATACTACTAATGGCCTACACTGACCTAGCCCACCTTCAAGCCACTCACGCTGACCCGGACCTGAAGAAGATTCAGGCCGAGAAGTTTTCTAAGATACGTGTGCTGCACTCACGTATTCTTGTCCCGACATCATTTTCACCACTACGGTAGAGAACATTCAGGACACGCATGGTTCCATCAAGATCCGCTTAAGAGGGACCTATAGAGGTACTTACCTAAGGCACGAGGACACTCATCCCCTTTACCTAACTTACCAAACGTAGGAGGCTACGCTCCACACTATTCCAGTAGTCTGCGGTATGCTGGTCGAACTGCTCTGCAACAGTTGGCGGCATCGTCGTCCACGCAGAGGTCTGGGCTCTTGCTGCAGCGACCACAGCCTCGATCGCCACACTCACCTTTCCCAGATCCTCGATACCTGGCTCTCGGTCACTTCCCGCTAAGGCCCGCAAGAGACTGTGGACCTCCCGCAGGATCCTTAGCGAGGCCCCCACGCAACGTGCTTCCGCGACCATGTCCGGTGCGTCCATTTCCTCCGCTTTCAGTTCGCAGAGGTTGGCCGTCCTGATCATCTCGTCTAAACACTCCTCGTCAGGGAGCTGCTTGAGAACTGAAGACCCATTCGAACGAAGGGCTTCACCGTTTTCTATCGCTTCGGAAATTTGGGGTAACGCGTTCATCGCAGCAAGCATACCCGACTCCACCGGCCTCATCTTCTCGATCCATTTGGCTGCCTGGTCTGGTTGTGCGTAATCACGGGTTGTGACCCACGCTCGGACAAACTGCCCTGCGTCTCTTCCGCTTGCATTCCAGAACCATTCCGCCAGAGCGGAGATATGGAAATCGCAGAGACAGCGCTCCACTTCTCCCTTCTCCTCGCCACCTGTCGCAATCACTGAGATGTTGTACAATCCATCGTATCCCGCATCCCGTAGATATTCTATACGCTCCTGTAGTATTCTGGGATCCAAATAATAGCGAAGCCTCAAGGAGCCGCGCGACCTGTACGATCCTCCAATTGCAATGCCGATGCCATAGTTCGATACCCAGTTCCCAGCTTGGGCATAATCTTCGAAGGGACCCTGCAGACCGTACACCACCTCCACCCGGATTGATTCGTCCTTGGGAACCAGTGAAATCGCTTCTCTGCAGGCACGCTCTTCGTCAGGGCTCAGCACATTGAACGTCAGGAAAAGCCGCACCACCAGATTCGGATAAGCCTGCTGAGCATCCCTGATGGCGTGAATACTCTCCCGTGTCTCCCGAACCAGCTGATGTGATCCTTCGTCGGAACACTGGCCGCAACCGCACGTCGACGGCTGGTATTCGGTCAGCCAAAGGCTTATCTCGCTGACCCCCTGCTGTGCAGCGCTCTCCATCCATTCGGTCAGAAGTTTTTTGAGAAGTAGGCTGGATGCACAGGGACACCGTGCATCAGGATGGTAACCTGGATCCCGGTTGGTCACAGGATTTCTCGCAGAAGCCCCCTTTCCGACCAGCTCCGGGTAGTTCCGCCGCATCTCGGACGAATCACTCCAGAAGTCGTAATGCCAGCAGTGCGGCATAACGTGGATTGCCCTGGATCTGGCAGCATCGATATCACCCATGGGTAGGCTCGGGCACCTCGGGCTGTCAGGGTCAAAATCTAGAGGATGGTTGATATGTTCGAAGTTCAGCTTCAATCCCGCCATCCAGGGAAGGTGTGCCGGTGATCTCAAGCCTGAATTCCACAGACCACGCTCCTCGAAATCAGGCCAATCGGTGATGGTAACCAGGGGCACAACTACTTCGGTCTCGCAAAGCCTTGCGGTCAGTAGCTGGCGTAGCGTCTGGACGCCGTAAAACACGCCACGGTCTTCCAGACCGGCAACTACCAGCCCACCATTAGCTGCCGGT
>PAQK01000066.1 GCA_002709665.1 Gemmatimonadota bacterium
TGATAAGGCAATACTTCGCTAAAAAGAAATACCTGGCCAGTGTCCAACAAAGCGAAATTGACGTGGTAATCGACAAACTCAATAACCGACCAAGAACAACCCTTAACTTTGATACACCCACACAAAAATTCGAAAAATTGAGAGCTACTCAAACACACCAACCACAAATTGCACTTCAAAGTTGAATCCAGTTAGGTCTTTGTGAGTGCCAAAGCACCCGATGCAGATACATTATCCATTTCGGTAAAGGATACGGGAGCGGGTATTCCGGCAGAGTCCCTCAACCTCATATTCGAAGAGTTTCGACAGGTAGAAGGCAGCGACACGGAACTAAAGGGCACCAGACTTGGTCTGGCCATCACAAAAAAGTTCGCCGGACTTCTCGGCGGAATAATCACCGTAACCAGCGAAGTGGGATCCGGCAGCACCTGCACAATAAAACTCCCAAGAACCTACCAACCCTAGGAGCGGGCTCCTGCCGGTGACTTCCACCAAAACTTTCTTCCCACTTGCATCTACATTTGCGCCCGTTCTTCATATTTTGCACTAACCCGCATCCTTCCTGGTCCCCAACCTGTAGGGGCGACTCGTTGTGTCGCCCGTGCCTTTGTATTTTTCTGTAAACTCCCTTAGAGGCTCACCCGCGTGTGCGCCCTCGCCTCTTAAGGTATATTCACAGGTAACCCTGGTTCTTCCACCAGATCAGATCCGATTTCTTTATATTTTTCCCTGATCTTCCCGAATTGGAGGTTCTCTCCCGCCTCTTTCCTCCAGATTTCGATCATTAATTCCGAGTGCAAAATCTCCAGTTGCAGCCCGAATTCGTTCGCTGTTTCCAGTCCTGTCTGGAACAGTTTCGCTGCTCTTCCCTGTTTCCCTTCCATCAACAACAGTTCCCCTCGACCCAGGATCGTATAGACTCTTCCGCGCGCATCCTGCGTGGTATGAAACATTTTCTCCGCCTCACGAAAGTTGGCCAGCGCGTCTTCCGTTCTACCTAGCATTTTGAATGCGGTACCTTCTCCCCAAACGGTGTAGGCGTATGAGACCTTGTCTCCGATTTCGTGGTAGAGTTTTCGTGCACTTTCGAAGAGTTTGAGGGAAGACGTGTACTGCTGGAGCATCCGGCGTGCATTGGCACGGCCACAATACGAGTAGGCCTGGCCGAATCGGTCAGATGAGCGTCGGAGCTGGTTGTTGGCATCCGTGTAAAACTTGAGGGAGTCGTTGTAGCGTCCCATCACGCGGGAGATGCCACCCAGACCACAGAGCGAATAGACGGTGCCCTGTGGATCTTTGAGAGTCTTGTATCGTTTCAATGAATTGTGAAAGGATTCCAATGCGGCCTTGAGATCGCCTTGAACACGGAGGGCTCCTCCTCTCGCCCACAGGGTATAAGCTTCGCCTGCGTCGTCGCTCAAGTTCGAGTAGAGTTCGACCGCTCTGTCAAACTGCTTGAGTGACTCGGGGATATCCCAGAGCGCACGTACGGACATACCCCTGCCCACAATTGCATCGGCAAGCGCGAAGTCATCCTCGGTTTTCTCCGCAAGGTCCTCGCAGGCCTCATACTCGGTAAGAGCCTGCTTGAATCGTCCGATGAGGCGCAGACAATGTCCTTTCGACAGACGGCACGCGAGTCGGCCTGATGCGTCTCCAAGGGCACGATACCCATTTTCCGCTTCTCGATAAAGCGTCAGTGCATCTTCGAAGTTGCTGTTCTCTCTGTGTTCGTCCGCTTTGCACAGATTCGTATCTGGATCGACCGGCATTTCTTGCTCCTGCCTGCGTGGGATCGTAATGATGTGCCATCGGGTGTGTCAAACTGGAACAAAGTATACGGCAAGCGTCGTTTTGTGACAATAGAAACGGGAAAGCGGCCCAAAAATATTTTGAGGCTTGACATTTTTGCTGAAGTGTGCGTAAGTTTATGATTAGCCTGCGGATAGGGGGTCTTGTCTGATGAGGGATTCTGCAGATCCATTCAGGAATTCCAGGGTCTACCGATATTCTTAATGTTGAGGAAACAAGCTGTTCAATCTGAAGGTGGATGCAGGGAGTTTGATCCAGGGTGTTAGGTTTAACCGAAATGAAGTTTTTCCAGGTTGCCGGTAAATCCTTGAGGAAGAAAGAGACCTGGCTTGCGGGTGCCGTAGTGGCGACCGTGATTCTGGGTGTTTTGTTGGTGCCTGGCGGGCTCGCCCGAAGCGTGCGGCTTGACCATATCTCCCAGGCTGAGTTACATATCTCCCAGGCCGAGTACAGAGAGGCCCTGGCGGCGCTTCGTGGTTTGCCGTTAAGGGATATGGACGGTTGGGCAATCCGGAAGGTCGGGTTGCAGAGGGCAATCTGTTACAAGGCACTCGGCCTTTCACGTGAAGCGCTGATGGGATTTCACAGGCTGGGCAGGTCTTCCGGCGATCTGGAAGATTACATCGCATTCTGGAAGGGTGAGTGCTACGAGGCACTGAACCGGCCAGATAGTGCCGCGGTTCAGTATGCCAGGATTTTGGATTTGAGGATTCACAGCAGGCTCAAGGATGATGCGGTACTGAGAGCTGCGGCAATCTATATGTCTGATGGTGAGATGCAGAAGGCCGCGGACCTGTATCTGCGTCTCCTGAATATCAGCGGCGAAGAGCTGGGGGCATTGATCGGGCTTTCGGGGGCATTGAAAGCAATGGGAGACAGTGCACAGGCGAGAGACGTGCAATTGAGGTTGGTACGGGACTACCCCGAAGCACCCGAGGCGGTGTCTGGCTTGGAGGAGATGGGGGAGCTTAAGGGGGATTCCGAGGTGTTTCTCGCAGGCATGGTCAACGCTAGAAATGACCGAACCCGCAACGCGATTCGCCTGTTCCGGTCCATTGTACTTAATGGTTCGGATGCAACCTGGCGTGGCCGGGCGCAGTACGAATTGGCGAAGGTGTATTATCAAAGGAAGGACTATAGGACTGCAGAGCGGGCGTTTCAAAAGGCATACAAGACCTACAAAGTGCCAAAGGCGCTTTACAACCTGGGACGATGTTCAGTCAGGTTCGGGCGGGACCTAAAGGCTGCTCGACAATTTGAAGAGTTCGCAGCACTCTATCCCACGGTCAGTGGCGCAGCTGAAGCCCTTTGGAATGCCGCCATGGCGTATGATAGAAGACGCAAACCCAAACAGGCCAGGGAGGTGTTCCTGCGGCTGGCCGCCCTGTATCCCAGAAGTGATTTTGCTGACAAGGGACGCTGGCGTGCAGGCTTCGTGTTGTACAAGATGGGTAAGTACGAGGAGGCGGCGAACACCTTCCTGCGATTGGCGAGGAACACCGAGGAAAACCACCTCAGAGACCAGGGGTACTATTGGGCTGGAAAATGCCACCACCGGGCCGGAAACGAGGAGGAGAGTTCTCACTGGTTCCGTAAAGCAGCCAAGGGGTTTCCGGCATCTTATTATTCCTCCCGCGCGCGTGCGGTCATGGCACAGGAGTCGGATGTTTATCCCGATGTGCCGCTGGAGAGGGGCGGGAGGAACAAGGATACGTACAGGCCGTCGGCCTTCATCTCGAAGGGAGATCTGCTCGCGGACCTGGGTCAGTATGATGCGGCTCGTAAGGAATACCAGCGGGTGGCCAGGTCCAACGCAAGCGATCTGTTCACCCTGGGAGATCTGCTTCACCGATTGGAGCGAATCGGTGCGATGAACCAGGCCCTTCAGGTATCCTATATGATGGTCAACGCAGAGCAGGAGCGGGGATTACCCATGACACTTGCGTCCTTCCGGCGGATGTATCCGACCTACTATTGGGGAGAGATCAATCGAACCGCCCAGGAGATGGACCTGGATCCCAATCTCATCCTGGCAATCATTCGCCAGGAGAGTGCCTTCAACGAGGAGGCGGTCTCGTCTGCAGGCGCACGTGGCCTGATGCAGGTGATGCCCGCGACCGGGAATTTTCTCGCAAGGAAGCTTAGAATTAAGGGATTTTCCGCCGACGATCTCTGGGAAGCGCAAACTTCGATCAGGTTCGGTGCACAGCACCTGTCCGATCATCTCAGGTATTTCAAACGCAGCAATGACAGGTCCTTGGGATTGGCCCTGTCGGCCTACAACGCCGGATTGAAAGCCGCTCGACGATGGTCCAGACGATTGACTTCCAAAGATGTGGATGAATTTGTTGAAAGCATCCCCTACCGGGAAACGCGAAATTACGTGAAGCTGGTCTACCGAAATTACCAGGTCTATTCATATCTGCAGCGGGAGAACGGAGAGGTCCACGACGTGCTCGATGAAAACGGCGGGCAGCTGGGCAGGGGAGGATCGTAGTGGTTTACGAGGAGGAGATCAAGTATGGCGGAACCTGATCCAAGGCGAATCTGGACCATCCTGGAATGGGTGTTCACGCTGTATTGTATATTTACGCTCTGGCCCTTTGTCCTGGGGTGGGAAGGTTGGATCTGGGAGACTCAAAGGTATGTGGCCCTAGCCGGCCTGATCTGGATTTTTACGAGGAGAGTGAAGCGGTACAAGAGTCTGACCGATCAGGAATAGATGGCGTTTATGAGGGGCGCCGCAGCTTGTAGCGCCCTGCCTCGATGGCTGATCAGATTTTTCTGATGCAGTTCCAGTTGACCAAATGTAGCTTCTGATTCTGGATGATAGAACAGGGGATCGTACCCAAAGCCGCCAGTTCCTCGGGGCTCGGTAAGGATAAATCCCTCACATTCACCTTCTGCTGTTTGGACCGTTCCGTCCGGTGTGGCGATTGCCATCACACACCGGAATCGTGCGGTCCTTTTTTCTTGCGGAACGCTTTCGAGAAGGCCCAGGAGTTTTGTGTTGTTGTCTTGGTCGGTGGCGTTTTCCCCGGCGAACCTGGCGGAATACACACCAGGGGCGCCTCCCAGCGCGTCCACCTGCAGTCCTGAGTCATCGCCAAGGCTAATCATGCCGGTCGCTCGCGACATAGTGACCGCCTTTTTTATGGCGTTGGCTTCAAAAGTTTCGCTGTCTTCCACGATCTCTGGTATGAGGGGATAATCGGAGAAGGATTGTAGAATGGCTTCACCTTCCAGCAGGTTGCGGATCTCTTTGAGCTTTCCCGCATTTCCCGTGGCAACGACGAGCGTGTTCATGCCAGGGGGGATGCCAGGGCGGCTTCCTGCGCCTCCTTGATCTGCTGAATGCCCTGTTTGCCGAGGGACAGCATTGCGTCCATCTCCTCCTGGTCGAAGGGATCCCCCTCAGCTGTGCCCTGCAATTCGATGAATCTGTTGCTGCCGGTCATAACGATATTCATATCCACCTCGGCGGCCGAGTCTTCGGCATAGCAGAGGTCCAACCTGGGTACGTTTTCGATGATTCCGACACTGACGGCTGCAATGGAATCCAGCAAAAGGTCGCCATCGATCATTTTTTTGGCTCGCATATGCGAGAGGGCGTCAGCAACAGCTATGTAGGCGCCTGAGATGGAAGCGGTGCGGGTGCCACCGTCGGCCTGGAGGACGTCGCAGTCGATCCACAGGGTGTGAACACCCAGCTTGTCCAGGTTGACCACGGCTCGAAGGGATCTGCCGATCAATCGCTGGATCTCCTGTGTCCTGCCTTTTGCGCCCCGTGTCTCTCGCTGCGTGCGTGAATGGGTGGATCTGGGCAGCATGGCGTATTCCGCGGTAAGCCAGCCGGTGCCTTTGCCCACGAGGAACGGGGGGACACGTCTTTCGACGCTGGCTGTGCAGATGACTTTCGTTTCGCCCATCTCTATCAACGCTGACCCCTCGGCATTGGTCATATAGCCGCGCGTGATCTTCCAGGGGTCTGAGTTCGTCCAGGGCGCGACTATCAGGTCGATTGCTCATTTCCGAGAACCTCCGAGACAATATTCTAAATTTCGTACTCTATTTTACTGTATTCGCGATAATCCGGAGCCTGGACATGAATGAGATGGCACATTTCCAGGAATCGAGAGTAGATCCTGCCGCCGGCCAGTCCCTTGATTTCATCGATGCTCTTGTTGGTGGTGACGAAGGTGAGCCGCTGCTCTGCATACCGAGCATCCACCAGGTTGTAGAGCATCTCTACTTCCCATTCGGTATCACGTTGAACGCCCAGGTCGTCGATGACGAGGAAGGGGACCGTGCTCAGAGTTTCCATAATGGGAATCGCCTGGCCATGGATCGGGCTGTCTTGATCGAAGGTGTGTCGCAGGGTCTGGAAAAACTTTCTGGAGAGGCCGATGAACCTGCCCGCCTGACCCGAATGGAAGATGAGCTCGTTCAGGGCTCCGCAGCAGAACATGGTTTTTCCGTTTCCCGGCTCACCCCAGAGGAGGAATCCCCTGGCGGGTGAATTCGTGTCGATAGCTTTGTGGTTTCGCTTTGCTTCCGTGCACCTGTAGATCAGGGGTCTCAGATGCTCCTTCAGCCGGGCAGCTCCGGGTATTTCGGTTCCTTTGTGGGACTCCTGGAACTGGTCCAGAAAGTGGTAGCGAAATCGCTCCGGGATGCCAGACTGAGAGATAAGGCGGTTTACCTGCCGGATGTGCGTTCTGTAGGACCTGCAGACACACCAGGTCGGCTCGGAATGGGGAGATTCGAAAACCTGGTAGGGTGGAGCGCCTCCACATCTGCAGTGTGCTTCCACGCGTGGCGATAGCCGGATCTCCCCATGGGTTCCCGCGGTGACCATGGGGTCGTAAAAGTACCCTGGGTCATTGGCGGGTAATTCAAGGGCGGTACGGGGCGGGCTACTTGCTTTTGGTAAGTTGTCGTTCATAGGATTTTTTGTATTGTCTGATCCCTCGGTAGATGGACTCTGCCATGTTTTTCTGGAATGCACGACTCTTGAGGAGTTTTTCCTCGGTGGGGTTGGAGATGAATCCCATTTCTATCAACACGGATGGCATATCTCCCATGGTGCCCCGCATAACATAGAAATTCGCCTGGCGAACGCCCCGGTCCTCCATATGGGTGAGCGTCTGTGTGATTTCCTTTCTGATACCCGCCGCGATGTCCTGACTCTCCTTCAGCCATTGCGTAGACAGCAGACCCAGCTGGATGTCTTCGACCGGATTCGACGCCCCCGCGGTTTCGCCATTTTCTTCGAATCGTATGACTGCGTTTTCTCGCTTGGCTACTTCCGCTGCCTCTTCGGTTTTGGCCTCGGAAAGGAAATATACTTCCACACCCCTAGATTTTCTCTTTTTACTTGCATTGCAGTGTAAGCTCACAAAAATCTTTCCTGAGTTCTGACGGGCGATTCTCGCCCGGTTTCCCAGTGTTATAAAGGTGTCATCATCTCTGGTGAGCACCGCTTTAACCTTGAGCTTGCTCTCCAGGAGGGTCTTGAGCCGCCTCCCAACCCGAAGGACAACGTCCTTTTCCCTTGTTCCGCCACGGCCCATGGCGCCCGGATCCTTTCCACCGTGTCCGGGGTCGATGATGACTGTGTCCAATGTCCATCGTTTCGCATCAATTTCCGGTTGCCGTATGGGCGTCGGCTCATGTGCGGGCTGTCTGGTTGGAGAAGAGGGTGCCTGTTCGACTGAGAAGACTACATTTGGCAGAATTCGATTGACCAGTGTGAGTACGGGATCTTTGGGTATGTAAAAGGCGTTGCGGTGGAGCAGTACTTCTACAGGCAAGCGGTAGGCTACATCGTCCAGCACAACGACCGATGAAAGCAGGGTGAATACGAGCGTATGTCCGGACAGACGCAGTTCCGTTTTCTTCTTCAGGGGATGATACCGGGTACTGCCCCCCAGACCATCGGCGAGGCTCTGCACGGAGAGATATGCAACACCGGAAAAGTCAGCTTCAGCAAGAGGAGTGGCGGGAGACAAGGTCCCCTGTCCTGAAGCCGGACTGGAAAGCGATAGGACGAGGTATATGAGGCTCAGGTAAATGGGGGAGGTTACCCGGATTCCAATAGGGTATGGTAACATAAGAGCGACTCGCTCCGGCTGGGTGCCGGGCTTACCCCCGAGTCCTTTCCTTGAGTGCCCGCTGCATTTCCCTCTGCGCATCCCGTTTGGCGATGTCGTGCCGCCGGTCATACTCACGCTTGCCTTTTGCTACAGCCAGTTCCACCTTCACTTTTCCACGCTTGAAGTAGAGTTTCAGCGGCACGAGGGTGAGCCCACGTTCCTCCGCCCTGTTTCTGAGCCGATTGATTTCGTGCTTGTGTAGAAGGAGTCTTCTGCGTCGGGTGGGTTCGTGGTTGTACAGGTTTCCCTGTTCGTATTCGCTGATGTGCAAATTGTGGAGGAAGGCTTGGTTGTTTTCAACACGGGCATAGCTGTCTTTCAGGTTGGCCTTCCCTGCCCGGAGGGATTTGACCTCGGTGCCCTTGAGCTCGATGCCCGCCTCATAACTATCCAAAATGGCGTAGTCGTGCCGGGCCTTGCGGTTCTGAATAATGGTCTTGGTCCCGTCCGGCATACGTAATCCATAAGGTTGACAGGCGACGGAGAAATAATATGGCAATCGGACCAGAGAAGCAAACAGGGCAGGGGAGCGGTTCGCCAGATTCAGACGATTCCAGGTTTCAAGGCGCGGATGTATCGCTTGAGAGCCAATGATTTCTCAGTCTTGCCGAGGTATTCGTAGGTCCCCACAAGGTTGACCATCATCCGAACCAGGATCTGACGGTCCGGCAATTCGGGCAGCATGCCTTCATTGAATTCGGCTTCCAGGTCAGCCAGTATTTCCGCGCACTCATTGCGTGTGAGAACCTGCCCTTTGTTGTAGGGATCGATCAGGATCTCAGGACCATCGGACGACTTATATTTCACGATGAACTGCAGAGGCATACCAATGCCTACGATCGGCAGTTCCAGACGCCTGGCCAGCAGGATGTAAATGGCGGAGATCGCAATGGGCAATCCTTTCTTGCTGTCCAGGACTCGATTCAAGTAGCTGATGTCGGGGTCTACTCCATGGTTCCGGCCCCTGAATCCCTGTTCCTCGAAAAGATAATGATTGAATGTGCGGATCACACGAATGGGGTGATCGTTCGGCGCAATCTGGGGGGCAAGATCGGTGGCCATCTGGTCCAGACGCGCCTGGTACCGTGGTATCTCAACATCAGGATAGGCCAGCTTGGCCAGCGTGAAGGCCCCCTCTTCCAGGTCGATGTCGCCCGCAGGATCCGTGGGCAGGAGTTTGAACTGGTCCTCGAGATCGGGCTCGCGAAAGAGGTGCAATACCCTGCCCGCTTCTCGCTGGGCGATCGATTCCGGCTCTGAGGCGGCAAGCACCTCGCGCACCGTCTGCTCGCCCATTTCAAAGAGTTTTGTGCGCACTTTGCTCACAATCTCCTCGTCGGAGTCAGCAAGGAGGGAAAGAATGGCTTTTAGTTGTCCAGGGTCCATCGCTAGGCAGCACCCCGTGTTCGGCTTTTCAGCAGAATCATCAATGCGGAAATATCGGCGGGAGAGACCCCGGGAATTCGGGAGGCCTGTCCAAGGGATCGTGGTTTGACGCGGTCCAGTTTCTCGGCAGCCTGGCGGGAAATGACCGGCAGTTCGGTATATCCCATATTTGACGGCAGCAGTTTCTTTTCCAGGTCCCGAAAACGCGCGACCTGGGCTTCCTGACGCTGAATATAGCCCTCGTACTTGACCTGTATTTCCGCCGAGCGCCAGACGTCCTCTGGCAATGCAGGTTCGGCAGGAGCAATCTCCTGCACAAAACTGTAGTCGAGTTCAGGCCTGCGAAGCAGGTCCAGCAGTGAGACGGTCTGTGTTAACGCCGAGGTGTTGGCTTTTCGGAGGCGCTCCTGGACCCGGTCGGTCGGGCCGACTTTCATCTGGCGGAGCCGTTCACATTCGTTCCGAATGGCTGTCTTCCTGGAAGTGAAGGTCGAGTAAGCTCCGTCCGTCACGAGTCCGATCTTACGACCGAGTTCCGTCAGTCTTAGATCTGCATTGTCTTGGCGTAAAAGGAGTCTGTATTCCGCCAGAGATGTGAACATGCGGTACGGCTCGTCGGTACCCTTGGTGGTCAGGTCGTCGATGAGTACGCCGATATAGGCTTCCGAGCGGTCCAGGGTGATAGGGTCGTGTCCCCTAACCTGCAAAGCTGCATTGACGCCGGCCATCAGGCCCTGACCTGCGGCCTCCTCGTAGCCCGTGGTCCCGTTGATCTGGCCGGCGAAGAACAGCCCCTTGATGGGTTTGGTTTCCAAAGTGGACTGGATCTGGGTCGGCGGGACGTAATCGTATTCCACGGCATACGCCGGACGCATAATTTCCGCTCTCTCCAGCCCGGGAATACTGCGCACCACTTCGGTCTGTATCTCTTCTGGAAGGCTCATGGATAGGCCATTGAGATACACCTCGCTTGTGTGATGCCCCTCCGGTTCGAGAAAGATCTGATGTCTCTCCTTGTCCGGAAATTTCACCACTTTGTCTTCTATAGATGGACAATATCTCGGACCGACGGATTGTATACGCCCGCTGTACATTGCACTGCGATCCAGGTTTCGCTCCACGACTTCAAGGGTTGCAGAGGAGGTGTAGGTGATATAGCATGGCAACTGTTCCTGCCCGATTGAAGTAGTTTGATACGAAAACGGATAGGGGGCATCGTCTCCCGGCTGGATCTCGGTTACGCCGAAGTCTATGCTGCGGGAGTTCACTCTGGGGGGCGTTCCGGTTTTCAGCCTCCCCAATTCGAAACCGAGTCTCTGGAGGCCCTCGGATGCCCGTTCCGCGGATTGTTCGCCTGCGCGCCCGGCCTTGTAGTTGAAATCACCAACGTGTATGAGACCTTTCAGGAAGGTGCCGGTGGTCAGTACGATGGTTTTGCCTAGAAAGGTGGTCTTCGACCGGGTCGTTACGCCCCTTATCCGTCCTTTGTCTACTAGGAGTTCTTCCAGCATGCCTTGCTTGAGATCCAGGTTGGACTGGTCTTCTACCACTGCCTTCATTCGGAACTGATATGCCTTCTTGTCGGCCTGTGCCCTGGGGGCCTGCACGGCGGGACCCTTGGATCGGTTCAGCAAGCGGAAGTGGAGTCCCGTCGCGTCTATGTTTCGGGCCATTTCGCCGCCAAGTGCGTCGATTTCCCGGACCATGTGTCCCTTGGCTATTCCACCTATCGCGGGATTGCACGACATTTGTGCAACGGTATCCAGATTCATGGTGAGCAGGAGGGTCTCGCAACCCATTCGGGCGCTTGCCAGAGCCGCCTCGGTTCCGGCGTGTCCCGCCCCGACTACAATGACGTCGTAGAGTTTGTCGTAGGTGTACATAATGCCTATTTCGTGTCTGCTAAGGAGATACCGATCAGTTTGTCGGTCATCGTGGATTCGATTTCAAATCCCATGTCTTCGATCATGCGATGTGCGTCGGAGGCGTTCTGCCCTTCTGTAGTAAGGTAGCCGTCCATGAACATGGAGTTTGCAGGATAAAGGGCCAGGGGCTGGAGGGGTCTCAGGTTGTGCTCACGGCCGCCGGCTACACGGATCTCTTTCCTGGGATTCAGAAAGCGGAAGAGGCACAGAGTCTTGAGGCAATCGTGGGGTGTCAGTTCGTCCTGGGTCTCCAAGGGTGTGCCCTCGATAGGGTGAAGAAAGTTAACCGGAATGGAGTCGATGTCCAACTCACGAATTGTCAGTGCGAGCTCGATGATGTCTTCCCGCCGCTCCCCCATCCCGAGTATACCGCCGCAACAGGTTGAAATGCCGGCAGCCTGCACGGCCTTTATCGTTGCCACCCGATCCTGGAAGGTGTGTGTCGAGACGATGTTGCCGTGGTGCGTGTTGCTGGTATTCAAATTGTGATTCACACGGTCAACGCCGGCGTCTTTCAGGAAGAAGGCCTGTTCTTGACTGAGCAGACCCACACAGCAGCAGATCTCGATGTCGATTTCTCCTTTGATCTCTCTGACGGTGCCTGCCAGAAATTCCAGCTCACCCTGGGTGGGCCCTCTTCCACTGGTCACAATGTAGTATCGCAGGGCGTCGGCGTTGTATGCGTCTCTTGCCGCCTGAACGATACGTTGCCTAGGGAGCATGGGATACTTTTCGATACTGGCGTTCGACACGGAAGATTGGGAGCAGTAACCACAGTCCTCAGGACAGAGCCCGCTTTTGGCATTCTGGAGTACGTGGAGGTGAACCTTCATTCCAAAATACCGCTTGCGGACCTCAAACGCGCTTTGCAGCAGTTGCAGGAGGGCATCTGGCGGTGTGTCTAGCACGGTCTCCATTTCTTCGGTGGAGAGTACGATGTCCTGTAGGGCCTTTTCAGCGATTATGTGATAGTCCATAGGATTACACCTTTTCTATACGTGTCACAAGATTCATCATAATATGGATCACGACCTGGTCTCCGTCCGACACCCCTTCATAGACCGATTCCTTTCCCAGTTTGGCCGAAAAGGTCTTCTCTTCCTCACCTGCCGGCGAGTAAAATATCTGGAAGTGATGCTGCCCGTGAACGGTGTATGGGACGACTTTTCTGATCAGGGCGCCCCTTGTTGTGGGCAGAAGGAAAGTCATGGTTATCGGTATATGGCCAGGCCGGTGGCGGCTGCTGCCACAATGGCGATTGCCGGGTGGATGTTGAGCCAGTTGATCACCCCGAATGCCACCAGTGCGATGGCGGCCGTATGCCAGGAGGTTACCGATTTGGGTGTCATCTGCCATACCACGACCACGAGCAGGCCAACGACGGCAGGCCTAACCGCTTTGAGCATAGCCTGCACCACGGGTGTGTCCTTGTAGGCCATGAACGAGATGCCCAGTATCATCATCATCAGAAGGGAAGGAAACACGGTGCCGAGCAGAGCAACCAGAAGCCCGGGGACGTGAGCAATTCTGTAACCGATGTAGGCTGCCATTTTGGTGGCGATGGGACCCGGCAACGCATACCCCATTGCCAGGGCGTCGGTAAATTCCTCGATGGTCATCCAACCATGGACATCCACGACTTCTTCCTGAACCAGCGGGATCATGGAGGGCCCGCCGCCATAGGCGAATACACCCACTTTGGTGAAGGATACGAAGATTTGAAACAGTTCCATAACCTCACTCCCCGTTGGGTCTGTTAACTGGAGTCTATCCTGACTTCAGAAGGAATGGCAGGAGGAGACCCACAACTCGTAGTTGGTCAATTTTCTGGGCGATCAGAAGAGGTGAAATATAGCATTCCAGCGATTATCACACAAGGCAATTCAGGGTTTGAGACGGCCATCGGGCCAATCCATTCCGCTGTTGACCTGTCCAATTAAGAGTAGATTTTTTCCGTTGGTTGGTTACATTAAACACACCTTTGCACGTACTTATTCGGCCGTGGCACGGCTGACCATAATGCGGTACAAGGAGAAGGAACCTTATGGATGATGATTCCCTGAGTGAACACAAAAAGCGCCAGAATGAAAGGGTACGGCTGGATCTGCCAATCCAGGCAAGGGTGGGTGCAGGAGATCAAATGGTCCTGGAGATTGTGGATATCAGTGCCACGGGTATGCAGGTGAGAACGGAGAACTTCGATGTGCTGAAGGACGGATTCGACTCCCAGCACAATCAGGCAACCTTCGAAATCAAGATTGAAGCCCGCCTCGCGTGGGCCCGTCCGGACCAGGAGGGTACGTTTTTAACAGGCTGGGAATTCGATCGGGATACAGGTGAAGAACTAATCGGCTAATCCGTGGTCTCAGGCCTCCATTGCCTGTTGCCCATAAACCGTTCCAACCTGGCCTTAAATCTGGCTTTACACCTACATATTCCTCCCTCTTAGAAGCCTGAATTCTTATCCGATTATTCGTTGACAAGATTCGGGCTTTTCCCTATACTTTCGTTCGGCTTGGGCTGTTCGTTTGGACTGCGGGAACCCCTATGGCGGTGTCTAAAGCGAAGCTGGAAAGAATTTTTGAAAAAAATCCTACATCGATCGTATTTGCCCGCCTGGCAGACACACTCCTGCAACAGGGAAATGCGAAAAGGGCGATCGAGGTCTGCCGAAAGGGTTTGAAGTACAGACCCTCGTATGCAACCGGACATCTGGTCTTGGGCAAATGCTATCTGGCAGTGGAGCGTGTTGAAGAGGCACGGCAGGAATTCCACAAGGTTCTGCGTCTGGATGCCAGTTATCTCTCAGCGCTCTGGCATCTCGGCGGCATCGAGGGGGATATGGGATGGGACGACGCGTCAATTGTCCACTACAAGCAAGCGCTGGCGCTGGATCCATTCAATACCGAGCTTGAGACACTGGTTCTGAGGAAACAACCCGAAAGCTCCGTTCCCCAAGAGACAGAGCCGTCCGACATTTTGGACGAACTCCAGTCGCCAACGCATTCGTCCTCGCCCTTTGATGCAGAGCCGGATTCCGAAGCGCCCCTGGGCAACCTCGTTCAGGAGATGGCTAGGATTAAAGCGCGCGCAAATTCAAGCAATGGTATCAAGATCGAGCCGATCATCACCCATACCCTTGCAGAAATCTACGCCAATCAGGGGTTAATTGATCAGGCAGTGGAAATTCTGGAGCAGTTGTGCAGACGTGATCCGGGAAATACAGTGGCGAAGGCGCGTCTTGAGGCTTACCGAACATCAAGCGGGGTTTGACGACATACAAAGTGGGGAGCATACTGGCTATATGGTTTCAACTTCTGAATTCAGAAACGGGATGGTATTGAAGATAGACGGCCAGCTCTTTTTCATGGTGGGGTTCGATCCCTTTAAACCGGGGAAAGGTGCTGCTGTTGTCCGCACCCGTCTAAAAAATGTGAAAACCGGGGCAACCCTGGACCGCACGTATCGGTCCGGCGACAAGGGGGACGATGTTCGACTTGAGCGTCGAAAGATGCAATTTCTCTATCGGTCTGACGATATGTACGTGTTTATGGACAGCGAAACGTATGACCAGATGGAGCTGGCCAAGGATATCGTCGGCGATGCCACCAGGTATCTCAAAGAGAACGATATTGTAGACGTTCTGGTGGCTGAGAACAATGCCATCAATGTAGAGTTGCCCATATTCGTGGAGCTCGCGGTTACCCAGACCGGTCCAGGTTTGAGAGGCGACACAGCGACCGGCGGGAGTAAACCGGCTACCCTGGAAACCGGTGCTTCGGTACAGGTCCCACTTTTCGTAGAACAGGGTGATATCCTGAAGATAGACACCCGAACAGATACCTATGTTGAGCGTGCATAGTGCCGAGCGGTTCGGTTTGGATGCCCATCGGATTGGGAGCGGCGAGTTTTTTCCGCCGATTGTCTGTACCGCAAAGGAGTGCCGGTGAAACTTTCCAAAGAGATTAGAAAAGCACTGCAGGAACTGATCGATCTGGTGGGGAAGGGCAACATTCAGGAAATAGAGATCGAACGGGGATTCCTGGGTAAGGGTCGGATTAAAGTGGTAGGTACGAATAACGTCGCCCAATATGCGTTGCCGCTCCCTCAGGCTGCAACGGCTGGCACTGAATCCAGATCTCCAGATCCAGATATGGAGGCGGATGAGACCGACGGGCTCCACACGGTGCCGTCACCCATGGTGGGTATGTTCTACAGGGCATCCAGCCCAGAATCTCCACCCTTTGTAGAGGAAGGTGATATTGTCAATCCCGGACAGACGCTTTGCATCATCGAGGCCATGAAGATTATGAACGAGATCGAAGCGGACGTNNNGGGCAGAGTGGTGCGGATCCTGGTGGAGAATTCAAACCCCGTAGAATACAACACTCCGCTTTTCCTCCTGGAGCCACTCTAGAATGGTGTGGGGCGGCGTTTTTTACCTCTTTTACACTTCCCATCCTTCACATTTCCTCCCAATGTGTATTCAGAGTATACCCTGTGTCATTAACGGCTCCCTTTAAGAAAATACTGATCGCGGACCGCGGCGAGATCGCCTTGCGGATTATCCGGGCCTGCAAGGAACTGGGTATCGCCACTGTTGCCGTCCATTCCGAAGCGGACTCAAATTCTCTACATATCGGATTTGCAGACGAAGATGTTTGCATCGGTCCACCCCCGGGTGACCAGAGCTACAGGAATATCCCGAGGATCCTCAGTGCCGCCGAGGTAACTAATGCCGATGCCATCCATCCGGGATACGGTCCCCTGGCGGAGAATGCGGATTTCGCCGAAATATGCGCATCCTGTGGTATCGTTTTCATCGGACCCCGTGTGGAAGCCATTCGAAAGATGGGGGACAAGGCGGTAGCCAGGGAGACGATGGTCCGGGCGGGCGTGCCGGTTTCCCCGGGCACAGGTGTATTGCACAGCCTGGAGGAGGCCAGGTCTTCAGCGGATGAAGTAGGCTATCCGGTAAGGCTGAAGGCGGTTGCCGGGGGCGGTGGTCGCGGCATGCGGACGGTGGAAACATCCGAAGACCTGGAACGCGCCTGGCAAATGGCTCACGCGGAGGCAGAGGCGGCGTTCACGTCGGGCAGTCTCTACCTCGAAAAGGAGATTGTGTCTCCACGTCACGTAGAGATACAGGTCCTGGGCGATCAGAAAGGGAACATCATTCACCTTGGGGAAAGGGAGTGTTCCATCCAGCGACGCCACCAGAAACTGGTGGANGAAACACCCTCGCCCGTGGTGGACCCCAATCTCAGAAGTCGGATGGGTGCCGCGGCAATCGCGGGAGCCAGGGCGGTAGGATATTTCAGCGCGGGTACCGTNGAATTTCTGTTGGAAGAAACTGGAGAATTCTACTTTCTCGAAATGAACACGCGTATTCAGGTGGAACACCCGGTTACGGAGNTGATTACCGGAATCGACCTGGTCAAGTCGCAGGTCCGAGTCGCCGCGGGAGAACCTCTCGGGATGAGCCAGAAAGAGGTCAGGCCGGTGGGCCACGCCATAGAATGCAGAATAAACGCTGAGGATCCAGACCATAATTTCAGACCCTCCCCGGGAAGCGTGACCACTTTTCACATGCCAGGAGGTCCTGGAATCCGCGTGGATACGCACGCATACTCGGGGTATCATATCCCCCAGCAATACGATTCCTTGCTGGCGAAACTGATAGCGTTTGGGGTGGATCGTGAGGAAGCCACCGCTCGGATGACCCGGTCGCTTCAGGAGTTTGTAATAGAGGGCATTCCCACGACCCTTCCTTTCCACCTGAAGGTGATGCAGCATCCCGATTTCGTGTCCGGACAAATCAACACCGACTTTGTGACCAAATTGGGCTATTGAGAACAGTGGGCACCCAGAATTTTGATTCTATCTAGGGAAAAGGAGTACGGGCAATGTCGAAGATTCCTGAAGACCTTCTCTACACAACCGAACACGAGTGGGTGCAGGTCGAGGGGGACGAGTGTGTGGTGGGCATAACGGATTATGCACAGGGAGAACTCGGAGATATCGTATTCGTGGAGTTGCCAGAGCCGGATGAGTTCCTCACCCAGGGAAGCTCTTTTGGGACCGTAGAGGCGGTGAAAACGGTAGAAGACCTGTATGCGCCCATATCGGGTGAAGTCCTGGAGATCAATACCGCACTTACCGAAGATGCCGTGCGGATCAACACGGATCCCTATGGTGAAGGATGGATGCTGAAGCTGAAGGTCACAAATGGGTCTGAACTCGAATCGTTACTCACACCCGAGGCGTATAGCAAGCTGATCGAGGAGTGAATACAAACGCAGGATGGTTCGTGCCCGGTGCTGAGATAAGACCTTGACTTCCAGTGGTAAAGGCTATATTTTTCTGAGTTTTAGGGAGATTTTGCGCTTTCAAGTTACCTTGCGCCTGACCAGGTTGCCGACTCGATATGCAAACTACCACCGTCCCTACACTCAGCAAATCGGTCTTGGTGCTCAATCAGAGCTACGAACCGATCCACGTCTGCAGCGTCCGTCGCGCCATTATCCTGGTGTTCAGGGGGTGTGCAGAGGTGATCGAATCTCTCGATATGTGTATTCGATCGGTTTCGGAGCAATTTCCGGTGCCCAGTGTGGTACGACTTGGAATTTATGTCAGGATCGCCCCCAAACAGCTGGCGCTGTCCAAAAAGAATATCCTGAAACGAGATGGACACCAGTGTCAGTATTGTGGTACGAGGCGTGGCCCGATGACGGTCGACCATCTGGTTCCCAAAACGCGCGGAGGCCGGGATACATGGGAAAATCTGGTCTGTGCTTGTTTGCGTTGTAATAACTTGAAGGGCAACCGTCTTCCGGAACAGGCGAATCTTGCCTTGATCAGAAAGCCGCGAAGACCCAACCACGTTACATTCATCAGTCACCTTATCGGGGTCTCGGACTGGCGCTGGAGACCCTACCTTTTTATGGATTGATCGGGCTTAAAACACCTTTGCACAATACANCTGGAGAGGATGTCGCATGGTTGCCAATGCCTTGAGTTTCCAGCTAGACTCCGGTCAGCAGACATATGACGTGAAGTTGGATGTTTTTGAGGGACCTCTGGATCTGCTTCTGTTCCTGATAAGAAAGGACGAGGTGGACATCTACGACATCCCCATCGCCAGCATCACCAAGCAGTTCCTGGAGTATGTCGAGTTGATCCAGGGGCTCAATCTGGAACAGGCTGGAGACTTTGTGTTGATGGCGGCGACATTGATGAAGATCAAGTCTCGCATGCTGCTTCCGGTGGATCCCGAGGACGAGGAGGAAGGGGAAGACCCCAGAGAGGAACTCGTTCGGAGGTTGCTGGAGTATCAAAAGTTCAAGGAAGTAGCGAATTGGTTGGAGGGAGAGCAGGAGTCTCACAGGGACGATTTTTTCCGGGGTTCCTCGCTGGATATGGAAGGGATTCAGGAAGAGGAAGATCCCCTGGCCGCATACCGGTCGGTGGGTCTGTTCGACCTGATGTCCGCATTCAAAGATGCCTTGCTGGCCGCACCAAAGATCGACTACCACGAGGTAGGGCGGGAAGAGGTGACTTCGGAGGAATGCGCCGAGGCGATTCTGGAAGCGCTCGATAAAAAAGGTCAGGTTTCCTTCTTTCAGCTGGTTCGGGGTATGTCCAAGCTCACACTGATCGTAACGTTCGTCGCGCTCCTGGAGTTGATCAAGACCGGGAAAGCACAGGCACGTCAGACGACTTCTGAAGCCGACATCTGGATTTACTCGGAGGCGTCGCAGGAGGCGGTGACCTATGAGGAACCGGGAGCCGGATCGGAGCCCCATGTCCCAAACTGAGAATCTGGCGCCGGATGAACACGCNAGGAACCGAGGCATCATAGAGGCCTTGTTGATCGCATCGGATCTGCCCGTGGGCGCGGCCAAGATAGCTGCGGTGCTGGACCGGGTGGAAACACGAGAGATCCGGACCTATGTCGACGATCTGAACACCGAGTACGGCACTACGGGCAGGAGCTTCAAAATTACAGAAGTGGCAGGCGGCTATCAGATGATGGTTCACCCGGAATATGCCACTTGGGTAAGACGCCTTCTGCGCGAAAAATCTCCGGCAAGGCTTTCGCCGGCAGCTTTGGAGACCTTGGCAATTGTAGCCTTCAAGCAACCCATCATCAAGGCCGAGATCGAGCATATTCGTGGGGTCTCCGCCGATGGGGNGATCCGCCATTTGATGGAAAAGGGTCTCGTTCGGATTTCGGGACGATCGGACAGCCCGGGGAGGCCGCTGCTTTATGGCACGACCCGGGATTTTTTGAAGCATTTCGGGATGAAGACACTTTCGGATCTGCCCAAGATGCGGGAACTCGAGGAGCTTCTCCAGGAAGAGGAGGCCAAGGGGGAGGAAGGTTCCCTGCTGGGCGATCTCTTCCGGCCAGAGGAAAAGGATTCGGTTGATGAAGACGGCGAAACAGGAGCGCCTGAATCGGTTTCTAGCCCGGGCGGGAGTGGCGTCGCGGAGGGGGAGCGACAAACTGATTCAGACGGGCAGAATCCAGGTTAACGAAGAACTNGTAGAAGCCCCGGGTGTTCTGATAGATCCCGATTCNGATNTGGTTCATTTCGACGGTCAGCAGATACAGATACCTGAAGAATCGACATACCTTCTGTTGAACAAGCCCTCCGGTTTTCTGGTTTCTGCAGGAGATCCCCACCACACTAAGACCATTTTCGACCTGCTTGAAGGCATAACGGTCAGGCTATTCCCTGTTGGACGTCTGGATCTGGATACCACTGGTGTTTTGCTGCTTACAGACGACGGCGATCTGAGCTACAGGCTTACGCATCCGCGATACGGCATACGAAAAGTTTATCGGGCAACAGTGAGGGGCATCCCGTCCGATGATGCTTTGGCCATGCTCAGGGAAGGTGTGGACATCGACGAGGGACGTACGGCACCCGCGGAAGCACGGCTTGTGAAATCTGAAGGCAGGTATGGCCTCCTGGAGTTGGTATTGCGGGAGGGCCGGAAGCGTCAGGTAAAACAGATGTGTGCGGCAGTTGGCCATCGCGCGCATACCCTTGATCGAACAGAATTTGCCGGGATCGGGAAGGGGGAACTGAACAGGGGAGGCTGGCGGCACCTGCGTGCGGAGGAAGTGGTTCAGCTTCAAAATCTGGTCGGTCTTAGTCCCAGGGGGAGTGTCTAGGTGAGCAGGCGGATTGTGGTGGCCATCGATGGCCCGGCGGGATCTGGGAAGAGCACAACAGCCAGAGAAGTTGCCAATCGTCTCGGCTATCTGTACCTGGACACCGGTGCTATGTACCGTGCGCTGGGCCTAAGCTTGTTAAGGTCCGGCCGGAATCCTGATGATGAGCGTCAGGCAAGTGCTTGTGCCCGGGAAATGGAAATCAAATTCGATGTGGGTGAGGGAAGCCAGCGGATCCTCTTGGACGGCGAGGATGTCACCGATCTGATCCGCACTCCGGAAGTTTCCGATGCCGCGTCCCGGGTGGCCGTACATCCGCAGGTCAGGGAGGTCCTCATCTCCCTCCAACAGGCTATGGGTACCAAGGGTGGTATCGTTCTTGAGGGGAGAGACACGGGAACGGTGGTTTTTCCCAAGGCGGAGCTGAAGGTATTCCTGGTGGCTGATGTCGACGAGCGCGCCAGACGGCGGCGGGACGAAATGCTGGCCAGGGGTGAAGATGCAGATCTCAGGGTCCTGGTTCGCCAGATTCACGAACGGGACGCCAGAGATGAAGAAACACAGCTTCGAAGCGGGGAATGGCCGGCTCCTGACACCATACGGGTGGACACGACGGGGATGGCGATCGAAGACCAGGTGAGCCAGGTACTGTCCCTTGCAAGGCAGCGAAGCGTAAACACAGTCCGAAGGTAAACCCAGGAGTCGACCGATGAGTTTCTACCGGGCATGCTGGATATTCGCCAGGGGACTGTGTGCGTTTTTATTCCGGCTGAAGGTCGAAGGAAGTGAGCGTGTCCCTGCTCAGGGGGGGGTGATTTTGGCCTGCAATCATGCCTCCTATGCAGATCCCGTTTTTATCGGGGTTGCGACAGTCCGCGAACTTTTTTATCTTACCAAGCGAGAAGTGTTTCCGGTTCCTATTCTGGGAAGGCTGATCCGCAATTTGAATGCCCTTCCCATAGACAGGTCCCGTGGGGACAGAAGGGCTCTTGTAACGGTTGAGAAGCGTCTGAAGGCAGGGGGCGCTATGTTTCTTTCCCCTGAGGGTACACGGAACAAATCGGGACGTTTGCTCGCACCCAAAGCAGGTATGGGCATGTTGGCATACCGTGCCTCGGTTCCCGTGGTTCCCGTGTGCATTCTGGGCACCTCGAATATCTGGGGAAGCCTTTTCGGTTTGAGTCGAGTGGTTGTCCGCTTCGGCCATCCGGTTCGCTACACGGAAGAGACTTTGAACGGTCGCCGAAAAGAGGCATACCAGGCGATCAGCAACGAAGTGATGACCAAAATCCTGGAGTTGAAGCAGATGCACCGGCAGGCCGGCCCGGTGGCGTCTGAAACCGCATCATAGGTCCGGCGCAAAATAGTGGGATGTGCATTACCCACTTCACCCCTTATCCAAAATAGGGGCGGTCCAATACCCTCTTGAGTTGGGTTTTGCCTTTGATTCAGGAATGGGCAAGGAGGATGTTGTCGAATGTCTGAAGAAGAAAATCTGAATCCGTTGGAGACCGATGAGGCCACCGCCGTGATCAATCCGGAAGAGGCACTGGATGCACTCGACGATCGCGAGTATTCCGATGAGGAATTCNCGTCGATGATGAGTTTGTACGAAGACACCATGAGCAACATAACAGAAGGTGAGATCGTACAGGGTACTGTTCTTGCTGTAGATGACAGTATTGTGGTGGTAGACATTGGCTTCAAATCNGAAGGCACCATTTTGCTTTCGGAATTCAGCGACCCTTCCGAAGTAGAGGTCGGGCAGGAGGTGGAGGTCTACCTGGAGAACGTGGAGGACCAGGAAGGCCAGATCGTCCTTTCCAAACAAAAGGCCGACTTCATGCGCGTCTGGGATCGTATCAAGGACGCCTACGATGCGGACCAGATCGTGGAAGGACGCCTCGTGCGTCGCATCAAGGGAGGCATTGTCGTTGACCTGTTTGGTGTGGATGCGTTTCTACCGGGATCGCAGATCGATATCAAGCAAGTCAAGAATTTCGATCAGTTCATCGGTGAAGTATTCCCATTCCGCATCATCAAATTGAACAAAAATCGACGCAATATCGTGGTCTCACGGCGAGTGGTACTCGAAGAGGAGCGGGAGCGGCTGCGGAAGCAGATTCTACAAACCCTGGAAGTTGGTCAGGTGCGCGAAGGTGTGGTCAAGAACATTACCGATTTCGGCGCGTTCATCGATCTGGGTGGTCTTGACGGGCTGCTCCACATCACCGACATCTCCTGGGGTCGGGTAGGGCATCCATCCGAAGCCTTGTCGATTGGGGACACAGTGGAAGTCAAGGTACTNAACTANGACGAGGAACGGGAACGTATCTCTCTGGGCATGAAGCAGCTGGCGGACCATCCCTGGGAGNATATCGAAGACAAGTACCCNGTTGGTGACCGTGTNGAGGGCAAGGTGGTCAGCATCACGGATTACGGCGCCTTCATTGAATTGGAGCAGGGAGTCGAAGGTCTGGTTCACATCTCAGAGATGTCGTGGACACAGCATATCCGCCACCCGTCCAAGCTGCTCTCCATTGGCGATATGCTGGAAGTCGTGATTCTGAATGTAGACAAGGACGGTCAGAAGATCTCGCTGGGTCTCAAGCAGGTGGCGGCGGATCCCTGGCTCACGCTCGACGACAAGTACCCCGTTGGAACACGCCTGACGGGCACGGTTCGAAATCTGGTGAATTTCGGGGCCTTCGTGGAAATCGAAGAAGGTATCGACGGCCTGGTTCACATATCCGACATGTCCTGGACCCGCAGGGTGAGACATCCCAGCGACGTGGTGAAGAAGGGTCAGGAGATCGATGTCGTTGTACTGAACATCGACAAGAAACGTCGTCGTATTTCATTGGGTCACAAACAGACGGTAGAGAACCCCTGGCCCGAGCTCGCTGCAGAATACGCAGTTGGGAACCAGACAAAGGGCACAGTCTGTCGGTTGCTCGAACGTGGTGTGGTGGTTGAGCTGGAAGGGGACTGCGAAGGGTTCATCCCGGCGTCTCAGTTGGGTCTTCCGGATCTGAAGGCACCCCAGGCGCACTTCGACGAGGGAGATGAACTTCCGATGAAGGTCGTGGAGTTTGACGAAGAGCAGCGAAAAATTGTGTTGAGTGTCAAAGAGTATATGCGCGACGCCGAGCAGGAGGAGATCGACGCATATATCGAGAACCATCCCGCCAGAGAGATTGTGATTCCCGAGCCCGAGGCCGAAGATGGGGAAGGCGAGGGTGATGGCGACAAGGCAGCGGCAGAAGGTGAAGAGGGTGCTGCAGAAGCATCGGCATCCGAGCCCGGTGATGTTCCCGAGGCGGAAGCCGGTTCGGAAAATGCAGAGACCGACACGGTAACCGAATCCGGAGATTTGGAAGTGGCTGCACCCGAGGCTGAACCGGAAACGGTCGAGGAGACCGTTGCAGCCCAGGAACCTGCTAGCGAAGCGCCAGCTGAAGAAGATGCTGCGGAAGAGCCAGCAGAAGAGGCGGAGGCCGAAGAAACTTCGGCGTCTGATGAGGGCGAAGAAGAAAAGCGAGACGAAGCCTGAGTCGTGCCTGAGACCGAATGACCATATACGAAGAGTTGGGGAGTCTTCCCCAACTCTTCGTTGTTTAAGGACGCATTGCATCAGGTGAGCAGGGGTAGGCGGATGGCGGCAGAACCCAGAACAGTTTCTTTCTATACACTCGGTTGTAAACTGAACAGCTACGACACCGAATGGTACCGTGAGCGGTTTGAGGCAGAGGGGTACAAGGTGATCCCCTTTGGCGATTCAGCTGACGTGACCGTAGTGAATACCTGCACAGTAACCGGACAGGGAGACGCACAATCCCGTCAAATGCTTCGGAAGGCCCATCGCGTGTCACCCGATGGCACGGTGGTGGCCGTTGGCTGCTACGCCCAGGTGGATCCGGAAACGCTTGTGGAAATGCCCGAGGTCGACCTGGTGATCGGGACGGATGAGAAGACACGCCTCATCGACCTGGTGAATGATTCGTGTTCGATGGGACGTAGTTTTGTGACCAAGGGACGCTCGGCGGATTTCCAGGACATGGACATCTACAATTTCGGGAGCCGCTCCCGGGCGTTCGTTAAGGTTCAGGAAGGCTGTAACGAATTTTGTTCCTTTTGCATTATCCCCTTCGCGAGAGGGAAGAGCAGGAGTCGTTCACTCGAAAGCACTGTCTCGCAGGTGGAACGGCTTGTAGACGCCGGGTATTGTGAGGTGGTCCTTACCGGTGTGCACGTTGGTGATTACGGTACGGACCTCGATGGTGACGCGTTGATCGACGTGCTCAGGGCGCTCGAGGAAATTGATGGTCTGGTGAGATTCCGCGTGAGTTCCATTGAGGCGACCTATATCACGGAGGAGATGATCGCGTTTTTCGCATCGTCTCAAAAATTCTGCAGGCACCTGCACGTACCGCTGCAAAGTGGCGATGACGATGTGTTGACCGCGATGCGGCGTCCTTACACGCGAGACCAGTATATGGATCTGATCTCCCGCCTTGGAGATCAGATTCCGGGTGTGGGCATCGGTGCAGACGTGATGGTTGGTTTTCCCGGTGAGTCCGACAGGGCCTTCCAGAACACCTATGATCTTATCGATGCGGTGCCGCTGGTGTACCTGCACGTTTTTCCATACTCACCCAGGAAAGGCACACCGGCCTCCCGCATGCCGGAACAGATCGATCCCCAGGTCAAAAAGGTGCGCGGTGCCCGGTTAAGAGAGCTGGGGAATCGGAAAGCCGATGCTTTCCGGCGGCGCTACCTGGGTGAGACGGTGGAGGTGCTCTTCGAGGGAAGGCGGGAAGCCGAAACGGGATACCTCCAGGGGGTTTCCGACAACTACATCCGGGTATTCGCACCTGGGCCGAATGAGGCGCAGGACGGAATCAGTCCCACAAAAATCACGAGCATCGAGGGCGACAGGGCGATTGGAGAAATCGCCCAGGTCGAGGAATTCACCAAATAGCTACAGGGGGAACGGTGTCTGGAATTCTGGTAACGGGTGGTGCAGGGTTCATCGGTTCTCACCTGGTCGATCGGCTCCTGGGCCAAGGTGAGCGCGTGGTGGTGGTCGACGACTTCAACGAGCACTACTCCCCTGCAATCAAGCGGCACAATGTGGCAGGTGTTCTGGATCATCCGGATTACACCCTTGTGGAAGGTGACTTGAGAGATCTGGATACCGTGAAAGGGGTATTCGGGTCCCACAGCTTTGATCGGGTCGTACATCTGGCCGCACGCGCAAATGCAAGGTCTTCGCTACTGGATCCTCTCCTGTATGAAAAGGTGAATGTCCTGGGCACGTTGAACCTGCTTTCCGTATGCCGGGACATCGAGTTGCAGAACATCCTGGTGGCGTCCTCCTCCTCCGTTTACGGGAACAGCACGAGAGTGCCTTACAAGGAGGATGATCCGGCCGACCGTCCGGTTTCACCCTATGCGGCGACCAAGCGAAGCGTTGAGCTTCACTGCCACACCTATTCTAAACTGTACGGGCTGCCCATTTCCTGTTTCCGGTTCTTTACGGTGTATGGGCCGCGTCAACGTCCGGACATGGCCTTCCATATCTTTGCCCGTCATATTGCGTCCGGTGAACCCATTAAAATGTATGGTGATGGAACCACCCTGCGAGACTACACCTACATTTCGGACATTGTTGACGGACTTGCCGCCGCGCTGGAGACACCGCTTGAATTCGAGATCGTCAACCTGGGCAATACGAAGACCGTATCGTTGAGTCGCGCACTGGAAGTAGTTCAAGAAGCAATGGGTCAGAAGGCGACAATAGAGGTAATGCCCGAGCAACCAGGAGACGTACGGCTGACCAATGCGGACATCGGCAAGGCCAGGGAGCTCTATGGGTATGCGCCCAAGGTGGACGTTGAGGAAGGCATGCAGCACTTCGCGGATTGGTATCTGAACGCCAGAAAAGAGGGTGTGCTTTAGCTGACGCTGTCTATTCGGAGGCAGAATGGCCAATGAAAAACTCCCCCTGATGTACCGTCAGGGGGAGTTTTTCATTGGTTTTTTTGACTTCGGTTCTTATGTAATTTCATTATATTTGCAAATCCTCTCCTCGGTGGACCTCTTATATTCTCCCCATAGATCATGATTGAGTTCCTGCTACGGCTTGCAAACAGCAGACTTGCGGCACGCTCTGGACGGATGTGAGACATATTGAGTATATTTGCGTATCAGGTTTTTTGTGTGATCCTTAGAAGTGGACCGCCCTGGTCAGGAAGGTGGAAGTGAAAGGAGTCGGCATATGACACCCCCATTCAATGTCAATGAGTTCGGAGAGGGATTCGGTGACTTGCTAAGGGAGACACGTCTAAACCCTCTGGATGGCGGGACGGCCAATGCAGGGGCAAGAGAGCGACTCGAAGGTCTCTCGCTGGACACTGCATTTCCCGGGAAATCCATCGTGTACGAGGCGATGGCCCAGGCATGCTTGAGCGCCATCTGGCTCTACCACAATTTCCTGGACGAATCCCATACCCTCAGTCAGAAGATAGATACCACGACGGGCAGTTTCTGGCACGGCATCATGCATCGCAGGGAACTGGATTTCTCGAATGCCAATTACTGGTTCAAAAAAGTTGGTGACCACGAGACCTTCCCGTTGATTCGCGAAGCCGCGGCAGAATTGGCCTCGGAGGCCGGGGGTGCTGCAGGAACCCTGGCGGATGAGCCGTGGGATCCGTTCGCCTTCGTCGACCTGTGCGAGGCCGGGTTGGCCGGAGATTCTTCTCTGGATCAGTTGTGTCGACAGGTTCAGCAGAAAGAGTGGGAAATCCTGTTCGACTATTCCTATACGAAAGCCACAGGACGATGACATGTGCCGCGTTGATCTGGGTCTTGCTCACTTTCCTGGCCGATGCGTCGATTTCCGGCGCAGATCCCTCGGCCCTATTCGAAGAAGGAAAATTTGAGGAAGCCAGGAAGGCATATTCTAAGCGGTTGGCGGACAACCCACAAGATGCGGTCGCGCTCTACCATCTGGCTAAACTGAGTTCCGACGGAGCGAAATCCAGGCAACTCTTCGAGCGCGTTCTGGCAGATCACCCCAGGAGCCCATATGCCGACAGGGCGCAGTTCGAGCTGGCAGAGATGGATTTCTCCGGACCCTACGGTCGATATGTCACGGCGAGAGCGACGTATCGCACGTTTCTTGCTGCCCATCCGGAAAGCGACCTGTGCGCCAAGGCGAGATACCGCATCGGACAGACTTTCTTGATCACGAACAACCCGGATTCCGCTTGTGTCGCTTTCGAGGAATTGCTGACGGATCAGAGGGCACCGGAGATGTTGGCATATGCGAATCTCGGAGTGGCGGAAGCAAAGGCGATGGCGGGTGATACCCAGGAGGCTCTGCGTGTGTCGGAGCCGCTTCTGGACTCGCCGATTGCCGGCCTGGCGGAGACCTTTCGCAAGTCGTTGGGAGGATCTCGAACTGAAGCAGACGCCGCTACAGGGAACAGCTCACCAGGTTTCTGGGTGCGTGTGGGTGTGTTCGGCAATCCCGACAACATCAGATCCCTGACAGAGCGACTGGAGAAGGCAGGATTTACAGTACGGGACGCCGCCATGGCTGTCCCAGGGCTACGCATGGTCCTGGCAGGACCCTTTGCGGACTCATCAGGCGCAGCATCCGCAAGGCAGTCGATCGAGCAGATGGAAGGACTCAGATGCCAGGTTCTCAAACGATAGTGCAAGGAATAACCTGATGAGCAGGTCCGATCTGACCCCGGCAATGGAACAGTATCTGCGGTTCAAGGGCGACCACGAAGATGCGATCGTACTGTTTCGCATGGGAGACTTCTATGAAACGTTCTACGAAGATGCGAAGGAAGTCTCTCGTCTCCTGGGGTTAACCCTGACCTCCAGGAACAATGGCCGCTCTGCCGCAAAGGTGCCTATGGCCGGGATACCCCATCACGCGCTGGACACCTATCTGTCCAGGTTGATCAAGCTTGGCAGGAAAGTGGCGATCTGCGAACAGATGGAACCTCCTCAGAAGGGCAAGGCCATTGTCCGTCGTGAAGTCACCCAGGTCGTTTCTCCAGGCACGGCGCTTTCGGACAATCTTCTGGATCAGAAGAGGAACAACTACCTGGCAGGTCTGTGTGTTCTGGATGATCTGGTTGGCGTTGCGCTGGCAGACCTTTCTACCGGATCCTTCCGGGTGTTGGAACAACCCTCCTCACGCCTCTGGGAAGTTCTCGAACATGTGGGACCGTCGGAGGTCCTTGCTCCCGAGAGCTGGGTGGAAGAAAACGGCAGACTGTTCGCCACGCATTTGCCCGGTGTTCTGCTAGGCAAGCAGGAAGATCGGCAATTCGGGCTCACCTATGCCACCGAAGTGCTCCAGGAGCATTTCAAGGTGGCGTCGCTCAAGGGTTTCGGCTGTGAAGATCTGGGGGCGGGCGCTTGTGCCGCCGGGGCCGTACTGAATTACCTTCAGACGAATCAGAAGGGCGCCGTTTCGCACATTACCAGACTCCAGCACGAGCGCAATGACGGATACATGGACTTGGACCTGGTGACACAGCGGAATCTGGAACTGGTTACATCGATCCAGGAAGGGCAGAAGGAAGGCACACTGATTTCCGTTCTGGACAGCACCTGCAGCGCTCTGGGCGCACGGGAGTTGAGGTCGTGGCTTGCACGTCCTCTGCTGGAGATCTCTCAAATCGTCAGCCGTCAGGACGCAGTAGCTCTGTTTCTCGAGCAACAGTCGATGAGATTGGGAGTGCGAGATGTGCTCCAGAATGTTGGAGATCTGGAGCGAATGATGTCCAGAATCTGCTGCGGCCGTGCAAATCCCAGAGACATGGTGGGTCTGAAGCTTTCCCTACAGGCCATCCCCGGGCTGAGGGCCTGCCTGAACGGTGCCGAGGGTGAGCTGCTCGCAAACGCCAGGGACAGGGATCTGCGGGATCTGTCGGAACTCACTACGTTGATCGATCGCACGCTCGAACCGGATCCACCCGTATCCCTAGCAGACGGCGGTGTCATACGGGCCGGATTCCACGCCGAACTGGATGAGCTGCGGCACGCAGCTTCCGGCGGGAGGAGCTGGGTGGCCGAGTTGCAGGCCAGGGAACGTGAGCGTACGGGCATACCCTCCCTGAAAGTGGGCTATAACAAGGCTTTCGGATACTACATCGAAATCACGAAGGCCAACATGGATCGTGCACCGGAGGAATACATCCGAAAACAGACCCTTGTGAATGCGGAACGCTTCATCACTCCCGATTTGAAGGAATGGGAAGCCAAAATACTCGGGGCCGACGAGCGGGCGAAGGAACTGGAAAAGGAGCTGTTCCAAACCCTTAGACTGGAGGTGGAAAAGTGGGTGGGGCCCGTTCAGCAAACCGCACGTGCCGTGGCCGATGTGGACGTACTGTCAACTCTGGCGGAGGTAGCTGCGACCAACGATTTTGTTCGACCCTCGGTCGAGGATGGCACGGTCATAGAGATCAAAGAGGGGAGACACCCGGTCGTGGAGCGGCTGCTGCCAACGGGTGGATTCGTTCCAAATGACTTTCGCGTATCCGGCGATGAAGAACAGGTACTGATCATTACCGGCCCGAATATGGCTGGAAAGTCGACCATCCTGAGGCAGGTCGGCTTGATTGTGCTCCTTGCCCAGGTAGGTAGCTTTGTCCCGGCAACCGTGGCAAGGGTCGGGGTAGTAGACCGGATCTTTACCCGCGTGGGTGCATCCGACAATCTAGCCAAAGGGGAAAGCACATTTCTGGTGGAGATGAATGAAGCTGCGAATATCTTGAACAATGCCACGCCGCGCAGTCTAGTGTTGCTGGATGAGATCGGTCGTGGAACGAGTACGTTTGACGGTCTAAGTATCGCCTGGGCGATGACCGAACACCTGCACAATGCCGAGTCGCTCCGACCGCGAACCCTGTTCGCCACGCACTATCACGAGCTTACGGAACTGGAAGAGATGCTGCCAAGAGTTCGGAATTACAGTGTTGCCGTGCGCAAGGAGGGGGATACGGTGGTGTTTCTGCACCGACTGGTACCGGGAGGATGCGACCACAGCTATGGCATCGAGGTCGCCCAGCTCGCCGGTATGCCTCCTGAACTTATTGCCCGTGCAAGAGAGGTTCTGGGTATACTGGAGCAGAATGAATTGACCCTGGTGCGGGACTCCGCCTCGCTCGCCAAGGAAGGCAGGCAGATAACACTGTTTGCTGCACAGACACCGATCGAGGATCCCATCATTGGCGAGTTGCGGGACCTCGATATAGGCAATACTACGCCGCTAGAAGCCCTATCCAAACTGGATGAATTCAAACGCAGAATCGAGCCGGGAAAACAGTCAAACGGCAGGTAGATTGCTAGAAACGAACGATAACAGAAGGGCCGGGCTCACAGGAGCCAGGCCCTTTGTTTCTGTGTGGCAGGACGACAGTGCTACTTTGGAGCCTCGTCGACACGCTCAATGGATGTTACGCCGGCTACGGTCATCACCTTCTGACGCAGGGCTGAGAATTGATCCGTGTCCTTGACCTGGATCGTAAATCGATCTCCGACTTCTCCGTGTGACGTCCTCAGGTGTCCTTCCAGAACCGGGATACCCATATCGGAAAAGGCCTGTGTGACGTCTCTTAGGAAATTGGGCCTGTCCAGTCCGTTGACCTGGACCTGTAGCGAGAACGATGCTTCCTGCTCCATGTCCCAGTCGATCTCGATGACCCTCTCGGGTTCTTCGGACAGGTTTATGATATTGGTGCAGTCCCTTCGATGAACGGATACACCCTTTCCTCTCGTGATGATGCCCAGAATCTGATCCCCGAAGATGGGCGTGCAGCAATTCGCAAAATTGATCATCAAATTGTTGAACCCGTGAATCTTGAGCGGTATCTTGGATCTGCCTTCCTGTACTCGGGGCTTCTTGGGGGCCGGGCGAGCTGTGGGAAACAGCTCATAGATGAGTTTGTTCAGGGAAAAATCGCCATTTCCGATTCTCGCGTACAGGTCTTCCAATTCCTCCTGACCGAGGCTCTCTGCCGCCCCCTCAAGCTCCTCGGCGGTCGCTTTCTTTCTGCGACGTTTCAGTTCTCGCTCTACAATTTCCTGACCCAACCTCACACTGTGGGCGTGCTCTTCCTCTCTCAGCCATCTGCGGATGCGACTCCTGGCCTTCGCACTTTTGACTACGTTCAGCCAGTCTCTGCTGGGGCGCTGATGGGGTGATGTAATGACCTCAACGGTTCTACCCGTTTCCAATGGTGCAGAGAGAGGCACCATCTTCTCATCCACCCGCGCACCCATGCAGTGGAGTCCCACATCGGTGTGGACCGCAAATGCGAAATCGATCGGTGTGGAGTTTTCCGGAAGCTGGATCAGATCTCCTCTCGGGGTGAAGACGTAAATCTCCGTGGGGAACAGATCGACTTTCAGTTCCTCCATAAACTCCCGGGGATCCGTCGTTTCCCGCTGCCAATCGAGAAGACCGCGTAGCCAGGCCATATGCCGGTCCAAGTCCGTTTGACTCTTCTTACCTTCTTTGTATCTCCAATGTGCTGCGATGCCTACTTCAGCCGTCTGGTGCATCTCCTGCGTGCGGATCTGCACTTCCAGCATCATGCCCTTTGGTCCTACAACGGTGGTATGAAGAGACTGATACATGTTGCTTTTTGGCGTGGCGATAAAATCTTTGAACCTGGACATTACCGGAGTGAACATGGAGTGCACAAGCCCCAGTGCATTGTAGCATTCCGGAAGCGAGTCCACCAGAATTCGGATAGCCAGCAGGTCGTATATTTCGGCGAATGATTTTCCCCTGTGAACCATCTTTCTGTAGATGCTGTAGAAGTTCTTCGGACGTCCCGCTATATTGGCGGCTATTCCTGATTTATCAAGTCCCTCCTTCAGAGGCGTCCGCACCTCTTCGATGTAGGATTCCCTCTCCTCGCGTGTCAGGTTGATCTTCTCCTGGATCTCCTTATATGCGTCCGGATCCAGCCACTTCAAGCTGAGGTCTTCAAGCTCCGACCGTACTTTGGCGATGCCCAGCCGGTGTGCAAGAGGGGCGTAAATGTCGCGGCTTTCCAGGACCATCCGTTCCTGGAAAGCCGGTTCCAGGTGTTTCAAGGTTCGGAGGTTGTGAAGGCGGTCGGCAAACTTGATGAGCACCACCCGGATATCCCGGGCCATGGAGAGAAGCATTTTGCGGAAGTTTTCGGCCTGCTCGTCTTCGGGTGTCTGGAACGTCAGATCCTTGATCTTCGTGACGCCGTCGACAAGGTTGGCAATCTCATCTCCGAATTCCGCACTGATCCTCGTGATGGGCACGTCGGTGTCTTCAACGACATCGTGGAGCAGACCAGCAGATACGGTCGTGGAGTCCAGGCGGAGATCCAAAAGGATGTGCCCAACCGCTGCTAGATGTGTGACTGTGGGGTCGCCCGACTTGCGGAATTGGCCTCGGTGGGCGAGTTCGGAGAAGTGGTAGGCCCTGGCTATGAGTTCCAGGTCGTGGTCTGATCGTGTGCGGTGCGCCGTACGAAGCAAGACCTGAAGGATTGGACACTTTGATTCCCGTTTGATGATGCTCCGGGATTTAGATCTTCCAGTCTTTTGTTTTTTAGGCAAGCCGGACTCCCGCAGGCTCAATTAAACACGAAGGCCTAGGGTGTTCAAGGGTAAGCTCGTGGAGTGGTGTTGCGTATGAATATACCTAAATTTCGATCACAAGACCAGAAGTGCCCAGCGTGTTGTGCGCATTCACACTTGTGGTAGGATATCACAGTGATAGACACTGCCCTGTGTGAATTAAATCATTGATAATAAAAAAATATGCGATGTGTCTTTTCTGGCGCGAGCGTTGCAACCATATGTTGGTCGATGGACGATCCGGGTTCCGGGAGCATAAATCAAGCGGGCATCGGGAACCGCCGCTCACCCGTTCTATTGCCAATCTGCGAAGGTGACAATGAATACCATACCATGCAATTTCAGGCCGACGCTTCTAATTCTATCCGCCCTGTTCTATGTCGGCTGCGATGTGGTGGATCCCACCCTGCTCAGCGGCCCCATAGAGGAGGGGGTCAGTTCTACAGATTTGATCAACGTATCCGTTGTGGTACTCCAGACACAAGGATATACGGTGGTTACTGCAGACAGAGAAGCCGGTTTAGTGACTACGGCCTGGCGCGACGAGTCCAGTTTTGCTGGAGAGGTCTTGCTGGAGACGTCCCGAAGGACGCAAGTTTCGGTGGTTGTGGACTTCTACACCAAGCATGTTTCGGTTCAGATGACGAAGCAGGTGAAGGAAGGGGGTATTCCCTGGAGAAACGACGATCTTTCCGGAAAAGAACATGGGATGGCCCAGGAAATTCTCACAGAAATATAGTCTAGGGCAAGGGAAATCCAGCGCCGATCAGGAGGCGGGAATTAGGTCGGTGATATTGGAAATCTGAACCAAAAGGCCAATTTGACAATCGGGTATGTTCTACTTATTTTTTAACTTCAGACAGCCGCCCCATTGTAGCGAACGGTGTTGTGGTACATATCAGGGGTCTTGCAGCATGAAGAAGAAGATTGGGATCGACCAGCTCGAGGTCGGAATGTACATGGAGGCGAGCGTCGAAGGGTCCGTCGCCAAGGGCGCCTCCAAACAGAATGTCCTGTTGCTGGGTAAAGGTGTGCTGATCACCTCCACGAATCAGATCAGGCGGTTGAAAGCCGCTGGTCTGGGTGATGTGACCATTGACACCACTAAGGGTAAGGACAGCGATGGCGGAACCGATGTCCCCCAGGTGGAGATACCTCAGCCCAAAGAGAGCGCCAAGGAAAGCCCCCCCCCCAAGGGACGTGAGGTGGCCTACAAGGATGAGCTCAAGGCCGCCAGAAAAACCAAGGCCGCCGTCACTGCGGCGCTCAAGGGAACCATGGAGAGTGCCGCTCTTGGTGGGACGATGGACAGGCAGAAGTTGGATGTGGCGGGGAAACTAATCACACAGAGTGTGTTCCGCAATGTTGACGCGATGGTGGGTCTCACCAGAATCAAGGAACATGACCCATACACCGCTACACATTGTGTGAATGTTTGTGTGCTAGTCCTGGCGGTGGCACACGCAGACGGTATCGACAAGTCTACGGCGGAGATGCTGGCAACTGCAACACTTCTGCACGATATCGGAAAGACGAAAATTCCCTTGGAGATCTTGAACAAACCCGGTCGGTTCGAGCCTCACGAACTGGAGGAAATGCGCAAACACACCATTTATGGCGAAGAGGTCCTCAGGGAGATGCCGGGGGTGACGGAAGAGATGATGTATATCGCCACGCAACACCACGAGATGTTCAACGGCAGCGGTTATCCCAACAAGCTCTCAGGCGAGGAGATTCATCGATTCGGTCAGATGACGGCTGTTGCGGATGTCTATGATGCACTGACGTCCTCTCGTGTGTATAAGCCGGCGTTACCGCCGTCTTTTGCATTGACACGGATCTACCATAACAGGGATACGGAATTCAGGAAAGATATTGTAGATCTGTTCGTGAAGAGTCTTGGGCTTTATCCGGTAGGCAGTCTCGTGATACTCAACACGGGCGAAGTGGGGTTTGTGTGTGAGCCGAACCCGGAGAACTCGAGACAGCCGAAGGTGGGCGTTTTCATTTCTCGCTACAAGAGGCAAAGGATGGTTCCCACTGTGATAGATCTGGCGGTAACCGGGACCGAAAAACGGGAGATCGTAAAGGTACTGGATCCGGCAAAATACAATGTAGATGTGGACCGAATGCTCAAGATGACCACCGGTTGATCCGGTGCGGGTCCCGTGCTAAAATGCGGAGTGAGAGAGGATTTCCTATCCCTCATTGTTCCGCATTTCTTTTTGGGAGGCCAAAATGGCAAAACAGATCAGGGGGGTGGTCTCGGTGTTGTCGACGCCCTTCGACCAGTATGAGAAGATCGCTCACGAGGATATTGCAAGGCAGGTGGAGGCCGCTGTCGTTTTCGGGATCAGTGGTGTCTGCCTGCCGGCATATGCCTCTGAGTTCTACAAGCTCTCAGGCAAGGAGCGACTGGCGGTAGTGAAGACGGCAGTTGATGCCTCCAGGGGCAGAATCGCAGTGGTTGGTCAATCCAACCATCCCTCAGCGCGGCAGGCGGCGAGTCTGGCAAAGGGAAATGCGGAAGCGGGCGCCGACCTGATCAGCTTTGCCATTCCCAGACAATTCGCGGCGTATGAGCGTGACATTCTGGACTACTGCAGTACTATTTGTAATGCAGTGGATTTGCCCGTTCTCGTGCAGGATTTCAATCCGGGCGGCGCGACGGTGGGACCCGATTTCTGTCGTCAGTTGATTGAAAGGAGTCCGAACTTCAATTACATCAAACTCGAAGAGCCTCTGCTGGGGCCAAAACTCAGGGCGATTCGAGAGGCAACCTCGGACGGTGTCGGTGTTCTGGAGGGGTGGGGTGGGATGTACATGCCGGAGTTGTTCGAGTCCGGCATCGCGGGTGTCATGCCCGGGTTGGGTCACGCCGACATAATGAATCGGATCTGGGACCTGGGAACGTCTGGAGACATGGAGGGGACGCTGGATGTGTTCGATCAAGTTCTGGCGCAGGTCGTGTTCTCCCTTCAGGATATGGAGCTGTATCTTAGGATCGAAAAACAGCTGCTGGCCATGCGAAATATCATCCAAAACACCGGCGTGAGAAGCCTATCTCTCAGTCCCGAGAAGGAGACCGAAGTCCACGGGAAGCGCCTCAATGAGCGTGTCCTGAAACTGGTTGAGCAGCTTGGGTTCCAGCGAAATCCGATCGGTTGAGGCTGGGCACGGTTTCCCTGGATTCCCTCTGTCGACGGGACGATCCGAGAGGGCAAGAATGGCCTTTCGTTCCCAGTTTTCACTTGCCAGCGTTGCCGGATGAGGCTAAATTAGCAGCAGGTTATGGGCGTTCAATTGTCAGCCACCAGCATCACTCTGAAAACAACAAGACAATGTCAAAACCACGATACGACACGGTACTGGAACGATGCTCTCCTGCCACGGAGACCGTCCTTCTATCGTTCATCTGCAAACAGACCCTCAGTGCGGACCACGTGTTCGGGAACGAGATGACCACGGATCGGATGGATGAGATCAAAGAGGCCATAGAATCGGTGGTTACCGGAAGGAAATACGAGGTGATTCTGCTCCGGTCTCAGGGGAAATCGATGGCCGAGATCGGAATGCTGTTATCCATTTCCAAAAGTACAGTTCAGAATTACTACAGGCAGGCGATCCGGCAAGTGAGGCAGGCCCTGGGAATTGGAAAGTCGGACCCGAGAAAAAGACGGGTGTGGAAGGTTGTGGAAGAGCCTGAAGCGGCCTCGGTACACGCCTGAAATCCTCGGCAATCCACTGCAACGGCAGCCTCTTCCAGGCTGCCGTTTTTTGTGTGGGCGGCAAGTGCCGTAGTGGGATATTCGAAGTCAACCAGGAAGGCAACATAGCTGCATCATTGTGACGCATTGCTCCGATGTGATGTTCGCTGGAGTGCAAGGTTCACAGTGAAACGGATCCTAGGGAAATTGTATGAATGATCAAAATCACGTAGAACAAATCCTGAAGTCGTTCGGAGAAGCTCAAGCAATCTAAGCGCCGATATTGGCCAACGTCAAATTCTTCGGTCTGCTCCGCGGCGCCTTGAGCTGCGGATTACTTGAGGTGACACTTGCACCATCTACCCCAAGCCAAATCGCTGAAACTCTGAACTTGCCTGAAGATCCTGTCGTTGATCTTTGCTACGCACTCGTTGCGCATGGGGTATTTGTATCCCAGAACGGCACTTGCCGTCTGCAAGATCAATGGGCAACCTCGCTGATCCAGACTCTCACAGGGAGAACGATTTGACCCGGTGATCACTCAGCTCCACTACAAGGACGACCCGCTTCACGGCCCGATGCTGGACGATCTATACATTGATTTATGATTCCTGACAAGGATGCATGGGAATATCCCTCCATCAGTCAGGTGAACACCCAGGTGTTCCTATTACTGGAAGCTGCGTTTGTCAGTTCGGCGTGCAGCTCGTTGACAGCAAGCTGGAAAATGGCATCATGGATGGTGAATTATGCGTGATCGACGAGATCTCGGGTGGCTCATTCAGGCTGTGGCCTTATAGGTCTGATGCGCCCAACCTTGATTTGAACAACGTGCTCGCCGAATTGGCTCCAGAACAGCGGCTCGACAAAGACACACGCCGCTTGGGGGGAGGGCAAGACGAAGTCCTGTCCAAGTTCCGAGCGATTTCAGCGTTGACCTCACGGTTCAAGGAGTTGGCCTAGGGCTATGCCAGAGGCAATCCAGAACGGGTGATAGACTGGACGGTAAATTCATCGGGCAGAGGAAAGGTAAGGCTCCATGTTGAGGGCCATTCTTTGGGACAATGACGGTGTCCTGGTCGATACGGAGGGCCTGTACTTCCAGGCAAGCCGCGAAGCCCTGGAGCGTCTGGGCATACGTCTGAGCGAAGCCCATTTCATCGAACGCTTCCTAAAGGCGAGCGAAGGCCTTGCCAGGATTACCGACGAACACGGTATCGACGAACAGACGCTGGAGCCTGCCCGCATCTGGCGCAACGCCCGCTACACCGAACTCCTGCGCGCCGGCGTACACGTCATCGACGGCGCCCATCAAGTGCTCCGCCAACTCCACGGCACGGTACGCATGGGCATCGTCACCAGTTCGAGGAGGGAGCACTTTGAGATCATCCACGCTGACACGGGTCTGCTGGACTGGATCGATTTCACGCTCGCGCGCGAAGACTACCGGCATTCCAAGCCCGACCCCGAGCCCTACCTCACGGCTATGCGGCAAAACGGCCTCGGCGCCGACGAATGCGTCGTTATCGAAGACTCGGACCGGGGTCTGCGTGCCGCACAGGCGGCCGGGCTGCGTTGCATCGTCATACCGCAGGGCCTGACGCGCGGACTGGACTTCACTGGCTCCCTGCGGCAACTGAACGATATTCGTCAGGTCCCGCCGCTGATCGATGAGCTTCTGCAGACTTAGACCCGTTTCAATTGAGTTCCAGCATCAGGTAGCAAAATCACAACTTCGCGTTTGCACTCGATCCACCCCCACCAATAGTCGGCAGCATCGCCTTGGTCTCATCCGTCAGCCGGATGTGTGGCGGTGACATGCCCGGCAGCAATACGCTCGGGTCGCTCTCCACACGCGCCAGAGGATGGAGGTTGGTGAGCGCCGGGTTCGCAGAGTAGTCTTTGCCCTCCCGCGGCTCGTTAAACCAGCACGGGGAGAACTCCAGGATCCGCTTTTGCCGGTCAGTGAGTTCAGGGTCGTTGGTGTCGTACGCGACGTCGCCGTGGTGCATACCGAAAGGTAAATATTTGTAGAAGAGCGTTCGCCGCTCGCCGCTCCCGGACCACGGAATCGTGCCATGTTTGAGCTTCTCAGTGAATAAAATGCAGTCCCCGGCCCTGGCCTCGATGCGGTGCACCGGCACATCTTCGTCCCAGTTCGGCAGTTGCGACGTCCACTCCGTGTCGCACCAGTTCCGTCGCCAGTCGCCGTCGATGCCCATCAGCTTCTGTTCATTTGCCGGCTTGTGAGTGCCACCAACACACCCTGTCTATATCCTACCTTATATCTCTAAGTATAGACTCCAGACCCTCCCCCTTCCCTCCCTCCCTCCCTCCCTTACTTACATACTTACATACTTATACATACTTACATACCACACTAAAGCCTAGA